>DATAVX010000048.1:0-23529 GCA_036267535.1 Steroidobacteraceae bacterium | reverse complement strand
AGATGGTGATGCCGGGAGATAACATCAAGATCGTGGTGGAACTGATCGCCCCGATCGCGATGGAGCAGGGTCTGCGCTTCGCCATCCGTGAGGGCGGTAAAACCGTCGGTGCGGGCGTGGTCGCGAAAGTGATCGCCTAATTCTTAACTTTAAAGGTCGGGGCCGCATCGGCCCCGGGAAATTTTGGCGCGCAGGCGCCCGGCAAGTCGCGCGAAGCGCATGAATAGGGCAGTAGCTCAATTGGCAGAGCGGCGGTCTCCAAAACCGCAGGTTGGGGGTTCGATTCCCTCCTGCCCTGCCATTGATGCGTGCCCGTCAGGAATGGCGTAAGTAAATGGCTGAAGTGCAAACACCCACGGTCTCGGCGTCGAAAGACAACGCGCTCCTAGGTCTGTCCATCGTCGCGATCTTAGGCGGGATTGCGGCGTTTTATTGGTACGACGAGCTGGCTTTGCCGCTGCGCGTCGGCATGGTGATCTTAGGACTCGCCGCCGGCGCGGGCCTCCTGTGGCTCAGCTCCTATGGCAGGGAGTTCGTCCAGTTTGCGCAAGCCGCACGCGTTGAACTACGCAAGGTGGTATGGCCTAACCGAACTGAGACCTTTCAGACCACCTATGTGGTGATTGGTTTTGCGATTGTGATGGGTGTGTTTTTCTTCTTGCTCGACTTGATTCTGACCTGGATGACCCGCTTTTTGGGCGGCACACCAGGATAAGCGGACGCGGAGCTTTTATGTCCTTGCGATGGTATGTGGTTCACGCTTACTCAAACTTCGAGCACAAAGTCTCGGAGTCTCTGAAGGAGCGGGTCAAGCGAGCCGGCCTCGAGGCGAAATTCGGCGAAATTCTCGTGCCCACCGAAGAAGTGGTGGAAATGCGCGACGGCCAGAAGCGCAAATCCGACCGCAAGTTCTTCCCGGGCTATGTGCTCGTGCAGATGGAAATGGACGAAGACACCTGGCACCTCGTAAAGGAAGTGCCGAAGGTATTGGGATTCATCGGCGGCACCAGCGATAAGCCTGCGGCCATCACCGACAAGGAAGCGATGTCGATATTGCGCCGCGTCGAGGAAGGCGTCGACAAGCCGAAGCCGAAGGTGCTGTTCGAGCCCGGCGAAGTGGTGCGCGTGACCGATGGCCCATTCAACGATTTCAACGGCGTGGTCGAGTCGGTGAATTACGAGAAGAACCGGCTGCAGGTGGCGGTGCAGATCCTGGGGCGTTCGACGCCCGTGGAATTGGATTTCTCGCAAGTCGAGAAAGGTTGATTGTCTTAAAACCGGGGAGCTGCCCGCAAGGGTGAGCGTTTGCACCCACAGGAGTCGAAAGATGGCGAAGAAAGTTACCGGCTATATCAAGCTGCAGATCCCTGCAGGCCAAGCCAACCCATCACCGCCTGTCGGGCCCGCATTGGGCCAACAGGGCGTGAACATCATGGAGTTCTGCAAAGCATTCAATGCGCAGACCCAGGCCTTGGAAAAAGGATTACCGACCCCAGTTGTGATTACTGTATACAGCGACCGCAGCTTCACCTTCATCATGAAGACGCCGCCGGCGTCCGTGCTGATCGCCAAGGCGCTCGGCATCCCCAAGGGCAGCGCTACGCCGAACACGGCGAAAGTCGGGAAAGTGACCCGAAAGCAGCTCGAGGACATCGCCAAGGTGAAGATGCCTGACTTGACCGCAGCCGATTTGGACGCGGCCGTGCGCACCATCGCCGGAAGCGCCCGCAGCATGGGCGTTGACGTGGAGGGGATGTGACATGGCTGCTTTAGCCAAACGTACCAAGATTTGGAAGGAAAAGCTGCCGCCGGGAAAGGCTTATCCGATCGACGACGCGTTGAAGCTCGTGAAGGAGTTCGCGACCGCAAAATTCAACGAGTCGGTGGATGTGTCCGTGAATTTGGGCGTCGATGCCACCAAGTCGGACCAGCAGGTCCGCGGTTCGACGGTGATGCCGCATGGCACCGGCAAGACGGTGCGCGTCGCGGTGTTCACGCAGGGCAAGAATGCCGATGCCGCCAAGGCGGCCGGCGCCGATATCGTGGGTTTCGATGACTTGGCTGAGAAGGTCAAGGCCGGGCAGATCGATTTCGACGTGGTGATTGCCAGTCCCGATGCGATGCGCATCGTCGGCCAGCTGGGACAGATCCTGGGTCCCCGCGGCCTCATGCCCAACCCGAAAGTGGGCACGGTCACGCCGAATGTGGCGGAAGCGGTGAAAAACGCGAAATCCGGTCAGGTGCGCTACCGCACCGACAAGGCGGGCATCGTGCATGCGCAGATCGGACGTGCGAATTTCGAGCCGAGTGCGCTGAAGGAAAACTTGCTGGCGCTGGTGAACGATCTGCAGAAGATCAAACCCGCGACATCCAAGGGCGTTTACCTGAAGAAGCTGACCGTCTCCTCGACCATGGGCCCGGGAGTCGCGGTCGATCAGTCGAGTCTGGGTTTGGTAAAGATTTGAATTCTTCCGGACGGGGTCGCTTCGACCGCGTTGAAGATTTGCACGTAAGTGCATGAACAGTGGGCTGCGTGAAGCCGCAAGGCTTAAGCGCACCCATCGTCGAAGACCGCAGGCGAGCTTTTGCGCTTCGTATGAAGCTCAAGAGAGGCTCTTAAAGACAGCCTGCGCAGATGGTGGGACCGGAATCAGGATTTGCCTGAGAAGGTCGCATCAATGAGTACGCGAGTACTCGAGGGTGGATACGGACGGCGGCGTTTGTATCCGTTGTGTGACGCTTCTTCTTAAGGGGAACCTTAGTGGCACTCAAGTTAGAAGAGAAGAAAGTCGTGGTGGCAGAAGTCAACGCGGTCGCGGCGAAAGCCCTGTCCGTGGTCGGCGCCGAGAACCGTGGCTTGACCGTGACGCAGATGACCGAACTTCGCGCCAAAGCACGCAAGGAAGGGGTCTACCTGCGAATTGTCAAGAACACGCTCGCGCGCAAGGCGGTTGCCGGCACTTCTTTCGAGTGCATTTCTCCGGCGTTGAAAGGACCGATTGTGCTGGCATTTTCCAACGACGATCCGGGCGCTGCCGCCCGCATCGTCAAGGCCTTTGCCAAGGACAACGACAAACTGGTGACGACCTTGGTGTCTCTGGGTGGGCAATTGCTCAAGCCGGATTCAATCGAACGCGTGGCTTCGTTGCCGACGCGCGCGCAGGCGTTGTCGAAGATGCTGGGTGTGCTCAAAGCGCCGATTGCGAAGTTCGTTGGTACGTTGGCTGCCCCCAACTCGAAGTTGGTGCGGACGTTGGCTGCTGTTCTTGAAGCCAAGAAGAGCGCTGAGGCGGCGGCGAAATAATCCTGATTCGGGTTGATCAAACCCATATTTTTTGGAGACGATAATGGCTGTTACGAAAGACGAAATCCTCGACACAATTTCCAAGATGTCGGTCATGGAAGTGGTCGAGCTGATTGCGGATATGGAGAAGAAGTTCAACGTCACCGCGGCGGCACCGGTTGCGGCGGCGGCGGCGGGCGGCGGCGGTGCGGCGGCTCCGGCTGCGGAAGCGCAGACCGAATTCACGGTGACCTTGACCGAGTTCGGCGCCAACAAGGTCGGCGTCATCAAGGTCATCCGCGAGATCACGGGCTTAGGCTTGAAGGAAGCGAAGGACCTGGTTGAAGGTGCGCCTTCGACCGTCAAGGAAGGCATTCCGAAGGCGGATGCCGACGCTATCAAGGCGAAGCTCGAGGCTGCGGGCGCCAAGGCTGCCATCAAGTAGTGATTATTGCCGATATGCGCAGTTCGACGGATGCCGCTGAAATACTCGGCAGCCGCCGGCTGCGCCTTTGATTTGAGATTTAAGGGCGGGGCCGTCGCGGTCCCGTTAATTGTGGCGCGCGAGCGCCTGGAAAGGGCGCGAGCGCCTGGAGAGCACCTGATATGGCCTATTCGTTCACCGAAAAGAAGCGCATTCGTAAGAACTTTGGTAAGCGGCCGAGCATCCTCGGCACGCCGTACCTGCTGGCGATCCAATTGGATTCGTACCGGCGATTCTTGCAGGCGGACGTAGCGGAGTCCAAACGCGACGAGATCGGCTTGCACGCCGCCTTCGACAGCGTGTTTCCGATTTCCAGTTATTCCGGGAACGCGACGCTCGAGTACGTGAGTTATCGCCTGGGCGAACCGGTATTCGACGTCAAGGAATGCCAATTGCGTGGATTGACCTACGCGGCCCCGCTGCGCGTGAAAGTGCGCCTGGTGGTGCTCGATAAGGAGGCCAGCGGCGCCAAGAAGCCCGTCAAGGACGTGCGCGAGCAAGAGGTGTACTTGGGCGAGTTGCCGCTCATGACCGAGAACGGCACCTTCATCATCAACGGCACCGAGCGCGTCATCGTGTCGCAGCTGCACCGCAGCCCGGGCGTGTTCTTCGATCACGACCGCGGCAAGACCCACTCGTCGGGCAAGCTGCTGTTCTCTGCGCGCATCATTCCGTACCGCGGTTCGTGGCTGGACTTTGAGTTCGACCCGAAGGATTGCGTGTTCGCCCGTATCGATCGCCGCCGCAAATTGCCGGTGACCATCATCCTGCGCGCGCTCGGGCTCACCGAAGAGCAGATCCTCGACCTGTTCTTCGACAAGAACGTGTTTCATTTGTCGAAGAAAGACCTCGAATTCGAAGTCATCCCGCAGCGCCTGCGCGGCGAAACCGCCGCGTTCGAAATCCGCGTCGGCAAGAAGGTCATTGTCGAAGAAGGCCGCCGCATCACGGCGCGGCATGTCAAGGAACTCGAGGAGGCGGGCATCAAGCGTCTGCCGGTGCCCACCGAATACGTGCAGGGCAAGGTGCTGGCGCACGACATCGTCAACACGGAGACCGGCGAGATTTTGGCGAAGGCCAACGAAATTCTCACCGTTCCCACGGTGGCCAAGCTCATTGAGAGCGGCATCACCCAGATACGTACGCTGTACGTGAATGATTTGGACCGCGGTCCTTATATTTCCGACACTTTGCGCATCGATCCCACCAAGACCCGACTCGAGGCATTGGTGGAAATCTATCGCATGATGCGTCCCGGCGAGCCGCCGACCAAGGATGCGGCGGAGAACCTGTTCCAAAACCTGTTCTTCAACGGCGAGCGCTACGACCTGTCGCCGGTGGGCCGCATGAAGTTCAACCGCCGCGTGGGACGTGATGAGATCACGGGCTCGGGCGTCTTGAGCAAGGAAGACATCATCGAGGTCATGAAGACCCTGATCGACATCCGCAACGGCAACGGCCATGTGGACGACATCGATCACTTGGGCAACCGCCGCGTGCGCAGCGTCGGTGAAATGGCCGAAAATGCCTTCCGCATCGGTTTGGTGCGGGTCGAGCGCGCCGTCAAGGAGCGCCTGACGATTGCCGAAAGCGAACCGATCATGCCGCAGGAAATGATCAACGCCAAGCCGGTGGCGGCCGCGGTGAAGGAATTCTTCGGCTCCTCGCAGCTGTCGCAGTTCATGGACCAGAATAATCCGCTCTCGGAAGTGACGCACAAGCGCCGCGTCTCGGCCCTTGGCCCAGGCGGCCTGACGCGGGAACGCGCCGGATTCGAAGTACGCGACGTGCATCCCACGCACTACGGCCGGGTGTGCCCGATCGAAACGCCGGAAGGTCCGAACATCGGCCTGATCAATTCGCTCGCCGTGTATGCGCGCACCAATGACTATGGATTCCTGGAAACTCCGTATCGCCGCGTCGCCAACGGCAAGGTGACGGACAAGATCGACTATCTGTCCGCCATCGAAGAGGGCCAGTACGTCATCGCGCAGGCGAACGCGACCCTGAACGACAAGGGCGAATTCGTCGATGACCTGATCTCCTGCCGTACGCAGAACGAGTTCACCTTGTCTGCGCCGGACAAGATTCACTACATGGACGTGTCTCCGAAACAGATCGTATCGGTGGCGGCCTCGTTGATTCCGTTCCTGGAACATGACGATGCGAACCGCGCGCTCATGGGATCGAATATGCAGCGCCAGGCGGTGCCGACCCTGCGATCGGAAACCCCGCTGGTGGGAACGGGCATGGAACGCGCCGTGGCAATCGACTCAGGCGTCACCGTGGTGGCGCGGCGCGGCGGCAGCGTGGACTCGGTCGATGCCTCGCGCATCGTGGTACGGGTGAACGACGATGAAACGACGGCCGGCGAACCCGGCGTCGACATCTACTCCTTGACCAAGTACACGCGCTCGAACCAGAACACCTGCATCAACCAGCGGCCGCTGGTGAATGCCGGCGATTCGATCAAGCGCGGCGACGTGCTGGCGGACGGTCCCTCCACGGATTTGGGCGAGCTCGCGCTCGGCCAAAACCTGCTGGTGGCCTTCATGCCCTGGAACGGCTACAACTTCGAGGACTCCATCCTGATTTCCGAGCGTGTGGTCGAGGAAGACCGCTTCACGACCATTCACATCGAGGAACTGACCTGCGTCGCGCGCGACACCAAGTTGGGTCCTGAGGAAATCACCGCCGATATTCCCAATGTGGGCGATTCCGCGCTGGCCAAACTCGACGAGGCGGGCATTGCCTTCATCGGCGCGGAAGTACGCGCCGGCGACATTCTGGTGGGCAAGGTCACGCCGAAGGGCGAGACGCAGCTGACCCCGGAAGAGAAGCTGCTGCGGGCGATCTTCGGCGAAAAGGCTTCGGACGTTAAGGACACAAGCTTGCGCGTACCTCCCGGCATGGACGGCACGGTGATCGATGTGCGCGTGTTCACGCGCGACGGCGTGGAGAAGGATTCGCGCGCTCTCGCCATCGAGAAGTCCGAGCTCGAGCGGGTGCGCAAGGACTTGGCCGATCAGCAGCGCATTCTGGAAGACGACTTGTTCCAGCGCGTGCGCGGCATGATTGAAGGCAAAGCCGCCGAGGCGGGTCCGAAGAAGATCAAATCGGGCACGCAGATTGACGATGCGTATCTGGCGGACCTGCCGCGCGAGCAATGGTTCGAGATCCGCTTCGAAGAGGAAGAGGTCAACACCCAGCTGGAAACGGTGTCCGAGCGTCTGAAAGGCCAGCGCAAGGCGTTTGAAAAGCGCTTCGAGGAAAAGAAGGCCAAGATCACCGCGGGCGATGATCTGGCTCCGGGCGTGCTCAAGATGGTCAAGGTGTACCTGGCGGTGAAGCGCCGCGTGCAGCCTGGCGACAAAATGGCGGGCCGCCACGGCAACAAGGGCGTGATCTCTTCCATCGTTCCGGTGGAGGATATGCCGTACATGGCCGATGGCACCCCGGTGGACATCGTGTTGAACCCCTTGGGCGTTCCTTCGCGCATGAACATCGGACAGATTCTCGAGACTCACCTGGGCTGGGCCGCGAAGGGTCTGGGCGCGAAGATCGGCAAGATGCTCGAAGCGCAGCACGCGATCCTCGAGTTGCGCAAATTCTTGGGTCAGGTCTACAACGAGACCGGCGGCCAAAAGGAAGACGTCAAGTCGATGAGCGATGCCGAAGTCATCGAGTTGGCCAGCAACTTGAAGAAGGGCGTGCCGATGGCGACGCCGGTGTTCGACGGCGCCAGCGAAGACGAGATCAAGAATCTCCTCACATTGGCCGATCTGCCGACCTCCGGTCAAACCGTGCTGCACGACGGCCGCACCGGCGAGCAGTTCGAGCGGCCGGTCACGGTGGGCTACATGTACATGCTGAAGCTCAATCACTTGGTCGACGACAAGATGCATGCGCGTTCCACGGGACCGTACAGCCTGGTCACCCAGCAGCCGCTGGGCGGCAAGGCGCAATTCGGCGGCCAGCGGTTCGGCGAAATGGAAGTGTGGGCGCTGGAGGCGTATGGCGCCGCGTACACCTTGCAGGAGATGCTCACCGTCAAGTCGGATGACGTCAACGGGCGCACGCAGATGTACAAGGCGATTGTCGACGGCAACCATGAAATGAAAGCCGGCATGCCGGAATCGTTCAATGTCTTGGTCAAGGAGATCCGTTCCTTGGCCATCAACATCGAACTAGAGAGCGAGGCCTAATCAATGAAAGACTTACTCAAATTGTTCAAGCAGCAAGTACCGGTCGAGAATTTCGATTCGATCAAGATCGGTCTTGCCTCGCCGGACATGATCCGCTCCTGGTCTTACGGCGAAGTCAAAAAGCCCGAGACCATCAACTACCGCACCTTCAAGCCGGAACGCGACGGTTTGTTCTGCGCAAAGATCTTCGGGCCCGTGAAGGACTACGAGTGTCTGTGCGGCAAGTACAAGCGCCTGAAGCATCGCGGCGTGGTCTGCGAGAAGTGCGGCGTCGAAGTAACCCAGTCGAAGGTGCGCCGCGAGCGCATGGGACACATTGAGCTGGCGAGCCCCACCGCGCACATCTGGTTCTTGAAGTCGCTGCCGTCGCGCATCGGCCTGATGCTCGACATGACCCTGCGCGAAATCGAGCGCGTGCTCTACTTCGAGGCCTTCGTGGTCGTCGATCCGGGCATGACCTCGCTGCAGCGCGGCCAATTGCTCACCGATGAGATGTATCTGGAATCCATCGAAGAGCACGGCGATGAGTTCGATGCGCGCATGGGCGCGGAGGCCGTTCATGAGCTGCTGAAGTCGATGGATCTGCCTTCCGAGGTGGTGAAGGTTCGCGAGGACATGGCGAACACGAACTCGGAGACCAAGATCAAGCGCCTGTCGAAGCGCCTGAAGCTCATCGAAGCGTTCATGGAATCAGGCAACAAGCCGGAATGGATGGTGCTCACCGTATTGCCGGTGCTGCCGCCGGATCTGCGTCCGCTGGTTCCCCTGGACGGCGGCCGCTTTGCGACCTCCGACTTGAATGACCTGTATCGCCGCGTCATCAACCGCAACAATCGCCTGCGCCGGCTGCTGGAGCTCAACGCGCCGGATATCATCGTGCGCAACGAAAAGCGCATGCTGCAGGAAGCGGTGGACGCCCTATTGGACAACGGCCGCCGCGGTCGTGCGATAACCGGCACCAACAAGCGCCCCCTGAAGTCCCTGGCCGACATGATCAAAGGCAAGCAGGGTCGCTTCCGCCAGAACCTCCTGGGCAAGCGGGTCGACTATTCCGGCCGTTCCGTCATCGTGGTCGGTCCGACCTTGCGCCTGCATCAGTGCGGATTGCCGAAGAAAATGGCATTGGAGTTGTTCAAGCCGTTCATTTTTTCCAAGCTGCAGCTGCGCGGCGAAGCCTCGACCATCAAGGCGGCGAAGCGTCTGGTGGAGCGCGAAGGCCCGGAGGTGTGGGACATCCTGGAAGAGGTGATCCGCGAACATCCGGTGCTCCTGAATCGCGCGCCGACCTTGCACCGCCTCGGCATTCAGGCTTTCGAACCGGTACTGATCGAAGGCAAGGCCATCCAGCTGCATCCGCTGGTGTGCGGGGCGTTCAACGCCGACTTCGACGGCGACCAGATGGCCGTGCACGTGCCGCTGTCCATCGAAGCACAGCTCGAAGCGCGCGCGCTCATGATGTCGTCCAACAACATCCTCTCGCCCGCCAACGGCGACCCCATCATCGTTCCGTCGCAGGACGTGGTGCTGGGCTTGTACTACATGACCCGCGAGCGCGTCGGCGCGAAGGGCGAGGGCATGGCCTTCGGCGACGTGGCCGAGGTGCATCGTGCCTATGAAAGCCGCAATATTGATCTGCAAGCGAAGGTCAAGGTGCGTCTGGTCGAGCACATTCGCGATGCCGGCGGCCAGCTGGTGAAGAACGTGCGCGTGGTCGATACCACCGCCGGCCGGGCATTGCTGTCCGAAATTCTGCCGAAGGGCCTGTCGTTCGACACCATCAACCAGGATATGACCAAGAAGATCATTTCCGGAACGATCAACGCCTGCTATCGCACCGTAGGTTTGAAGGAAACGGTCGTGTTTGCCGACCAGCTGATGTACACCGGTTTCCAGTACGCGACGCGCGCGGGCGTGTCGATCGGCGTCGACGACATGGTGGTGCCGCAGACCAAGGTCAAGATTCTGGCGACGGCCGAAAAGGAAGTGAAGGAGATTCAGGAGCAGTACTCCTCGGGCCTCGTGACGAATGGCGAGCGCTACAACAAGGTGGTCGACATCTGGTCGCGCACCAACGACCAGGTGGCCAAGGCCATGATGGAAAAGTTGGGCACCGATGAGGTGGCCGACTCCAAGGGCAACAAGGTCCGTCAGAAGTCATTCAATTCGATCTTCATGATGGCCGATTCGGGCGCTCGCGGTTCCGCCGCACAGATTCGTCAGCTGGCGGGCATGCGCGGCCTGATGGCGAAGCCGGACGGCTCCATCATCGAAACGCCGATCACGGCGAACTTCCGCGAAGGCTTGAACGTACTGCAGTACTTCATCTCGACGCACGGCGCGCGCAAGGGCTTGGCCGACACCGCGTTGAAGACGGCAAACTCCGGCTACCTGACGCGTCGCTTGGTCGACGTGGCGCAGGACTTGGTGGTCACCGAAATCGATTGCGGCACCGTCAACGGCCTGTCCATCACCCCGATCGTCGAAGGCGGCGACGTGGTAGAAGGCCTGGGCGAGCGTGTGCTGGGCCGCGTGGTGTCCGAAGACGTGGCCGTGGCCTCGAGCGGCGAAGTGCTGGTCAAGGCCGGCGTGCTCATCGACGAGAAGCTGGTCAAGCTGCTCGAGAAGACGGGCATCGATCAGGTGATGGTGCGTTCACCCATCACCTGCGAAACCCGCTACGGCGTCTGCGCGCAGTGCTACGGCCGCGATTTGGGCCGCGGGCATCGCATCAACATCGGCGAAGCGGTCGGCGTCATTGCGGCGCAATCGATCGGCGAGCCGGGCACGCAGCTGACGATGCGTACTTTCCACGTCGGCGGCGCGGCCTCGCGAGCGGCAGCGGCCAACGGCGTCGAGGTCAAGAGCAAGGGCACGATTCGCCTGCACAACATCAAGACCGTTCGGCACGAGAGGGGTCACCTGGTCGCGGTGTCGCGCTCCGGTGAACTGGGCGTGGTGGATGAGTTCGGCCGCGAGCGGGAACGCTACAAGATCCCCTACGGCGCGACCATCACCGTGAACGACGCGGATGTCGTCACGGCGGGACAGGCGGTTGCCAACTGGGATCCGCACACCCACCCCGTGGTTACGGAAGTGGCGGGCATGATCAAGTTCTCCGACTTCGTCGACGGCATCACCGTCACGAGCCAGGTGGACGACGTCACCGGCCTCACCAGCACGGTGGTGCTGGATCCGAAACAGCGCGGCTCCGGCGGCAAGGACTTGCGTCCGGTGGTGCGCCTGACCAACGCCAAAGGCAAGGAAGTCACTTTTGCCAATACCGACATCCCGGCCGTGTATGCGCTGCCCGCGGGCGCGATCGTCAGCTTGGAAGACGGTTCGAAGGTGTCGGTCGGCGATGTCATTGCGCGTATTCCGCAGGAGTCCTCGAAGACTCGCGACATCACCGGGGGTCTGCCGCGTGTGGCGGACTTGTTCGAGGCCCGCAAGCCGAAGGACTCCGCAATTCTCGCGGAGCGTTCCGGTACGGTGAGCTTCGGCAAGGAAACCAAGGGCAAGCGGCGGCTGATCATCACCAACGAAGGCGCGGACAAATACGAAGAGCTGATTCCGAAGTGGCGCCATCTCAACGTGTTCGAAGGCGAACAAGTGGAGAAGGGCGAAGTCATCGCCGACGGCGAGCCGAACCCGCATGACATTCTGCGGCTGCAGGGGGTCGAGGCACTGGCGAATTATCTGGTGCGCGAGATCCAGGATGTGTATCGCTTGCAGGGCGTGAAAATCAACGACAAACACATCGAAGTCATCGTGCGGCAGATGCTGCGCAAGATCGAGGTGCTGGATGCCGGCGATTCAGCGCTGCTGCGCGGCGAGCAGATGGATCGCGGCAGACTGCTCGACGTCATTGCCAAGCAAAAAATCGAGGGCAAGCACCAGTCGACTTGGGAACCGCTCCTGCTAGGTATAACCAAGGCGTCTCTGGCGACGGAATCATTCATATCGGCGGCATCGTTCCAGGAAACCACCCGCGTCCTCACCGAGGCGGCGGTCCGGGGCCTGAAGGACGACCTGCGCGGCTTGAAGGAAAACGTCATCGTCGGCCGCCTGATTCCCGCTGGAACCGGCTTCGCGTATCATGCGCGGCGTCGACGCGCTTCGGACGACAGCCGCCGCCGCAGCTTCATGGACGTCAGCGGCGGAATGGGCGATTCGGACGACACGGTACCGGCGGGGGACACGGAAGCGGCCGAATAGAACGAGAAGAAGGATCTTAAAAAAATATGGCCTCGGACTGTCATGGTTCGAGGCCTTTTTCACCCGCCTCCGGGGACAGCCGCCGTGTAAGAGTGTTCACCCGGCAAGTCTCCCTGTTCTCTGACAGACCGCGGATATCATATGGGTGCAGGGTAGGCCTGAACACACATAGGGGTGCCCGCATGAAGACTGAAGAGGATCCTGAGCTGCTTGCGCTCATGTCGCTGCAAGAGCCAAATGTCCTGAACCCGCCTACCACCGGCACGGTGGATGACGATGATGATCCCAACGATGAGCGGCCCGGTGAAAATGAGGCACCGATTCGCGAAACCAGCGATAAAACCGAGGCCCCGGAGGAGCTCGAGCGCGACGATGAGGACGAATAATCGGGCTGATTTCCTGAAATCGGCCCTGTCTCACCGGAGTCGTGATCCGAATCACGTTTTTTTATCCGCGCGCGCCATTATTCTTGGCGCATGCTGTTTCTTGCTGCATTTGCACGTCTAATTCCCAGTGAACCCGAGCCCAATGACCTGCTCGCGCAATCGCATGCTGCCTTGGGGCATTTGGGATTGACCATCATTGCGATCGTCTTCGTGCTCGTCACTTTCTGGAAGGGCTAGACTCCGCGCCCGGATTTTTTGGAGGTCTGCGCCGCTCGCTGGACGCGTGGCCGGCGATTGCCGCGGGCGCCGCCGTACTCGCCTATCAGATTCGGCTGGTCAGCTGATCGAAAGCAGCGCGGGAAGCTCGCGCATGCGTGCAAACGTGTGGTGCGCGCCGGCCGTGATCAGACTCGGCCTCGGGGTGAGCGCGCAGTAGCCGAAGACCGTCATGCCGGCGGCAACGCCGGCCCGCACGCCCGTCGGGGTGTCTTCAATGACCGCACAGGCTGAGGGCGCGACGCCTTGCCGGCTTGCCGCGTGCAAGAAGACGTCCGGGTGGGGTTTGCTGCGGGCAACGTCGGTAACGCTGTACATTTTTCCCGCAAACTGCGGCAGCAAGCCGGTGACCCCCAAGGTCGTGTGCATCTTTTCGTGGGTGCCGCTGGACGCCACGCAGAAGGGCACGTGAAGTGCCCTCAAGACGCTCTCGATATCGGCGATGGCTCTGAGTTCCGATTTCAACGCAGCGGCGGAGCGGCGCTGAAACTCGTCTACAAAATCGTCGGGGACCGGCCCACCCAGCAACCCCGTGACCGTCTCCAGGCACTGCTGCATGGAACGCCCGACAAACTGCTCGAACACATCCTCGAGAGACAGCGCCAATCCCAATTCATTCAGCATCCTTACGAATATCCTGTTGGTGATCAATTCGCTATCGACCAGCACGCCGTCGCAATCGAAGATCACCAAATCGAAGCGCGTATCATTCACCGTATCAGGCCGCTGCCGCGCACCGCCTCGACGGCAGCACTTTTGGATTTTCTGTCCCTCCGACGGAAGGTTTTGCGGAGATCTTTGACTTGAATCATGGGCCTGCCGGCCTGCTGGTTTCCGGTTAGCATAGCGGGTCTGTCAGGGAGTTGGACATCCATGCGCCGATTGCGGGTATGCGCTGAATGCCGCCGCCACCGGACCCGGCAAGTAAATGCCGCGCTGAAATTGCCGCGGCGCCATGCATTTCGGAACGCACCGTCAAGCGCTACCGGCAAAAAGCGCGCATCCTGCTGCGCCATGAACTCGCGGATACCTGAGATAGTGGACCGGCTCACCATCTTGCCGCGTGCCTCGTTTGCGCCGCAGCCTTGGAAAAATGGCGGCGGCACGGCTTTTGAGGCGGTTCGTCTGCCGCCGATGGGCGATCCATTCCTATGGCGCGTCAGCCTGGCGCAAATCGAGTCGTCCGGACCCTTCTCGGACTACACGGGATATCACCGCAACATGGTGTTGCTGCAAGGGCGGGGAATCGCGCTCGAGTTCGGCAACGGCGAGCGCCGGGTATTGCGGGAAACCGGCGATTGGCTGCAATTCGACGGCGGTACCCCGGTTCACTGCGATCTTCTGGACGGTCCGTGCATGGACTTGAATCTCATGGTATCGAAGTCGCTGCGAACGGCCGCGCGCCTGGAACGGTTGGGAGGGAATTTGCCGGTGCATGCCGCGCACGGCCAAACCATGATTTTCAGCATCGAGGAGCCGCTCTCAATCGATGTCCGGCAAGGCGTATCGCGCAGACTCGAGCCGTGGGATCTCGCCCTGCTGTCGCACAGCAGCGCGCGCCTTAACAGAATCATGCCGCATAGAGCAGCCGCGACCGCAGTGTTTATTGCGACCATAAGTCAGTAAAATTAACCACAGCATGGCTGCCACTCTTCCACAACCACCGCCCGGCGACATGCTGGAGTCCCAGCGTCAGAGCATCCGAGAACACGGTGCGTGGCCCGAGGACCGGACGGTCACCCGGCTGCTGCGCAATTTGGAGCTCACCGGCGGCGCGCGCCATCGCACCGTGGAGGTCGCAATGGGACTGGTCGAGGGCGCGCGGGCACGGCGCGACGAAAGACCGTTCCTCGATGCCTTCCTGCAGGAATTCGGATTGTCGAATCAGGAAGGCATTGCGCTCATGTGCATTGCCGAAGCACTGCTGCGCATACCCGACGATGCGACCGCGGATCGATTGATTGCCGAGAAGCTTAGCTCAGGCGACTGGTCCGCGCATGCGGGTCAATCGGAATCCCTGTTTGTCAACGCCTCGACCTGGGGCTTGATGCTCACGGGCGGCATCCTGGATTTGGATCCGAGCATCAAGACCGATGCGGCCGGATGGATGCGCAAGCTGACTCGCAAGGCAGGGGAGCCCTTGGTGCGTCTCGCCGTGCGCCGGGCCATGAAGATCATCGGCGGCGAATTCGTCGTGGGGCGTAGTATCGAGGAAGCGCTGGCGCGCAGCAGCCGCGAAGCAGAGCTGGCGCTGTGCTCGTTCGATATGTTGGGAGAAGGAGCGCGCACGCTGCACGACGCGAAACGCTATTTGCAGTCGTACCGCCATGCCATCGATGTGATCGGCGCGACTGCCGCGGCGCGTCCGGTCCACGAAGTCTCGAGCATCTCCATCAAACTCTCGGCGCTGGAGCCTCGCTACGGCTTGCTGCAGCATGACCGCGTCATGCAGCGCCTGGTCCCCCAGGTGCTCGATCTTGCGCGGCAGGCCGCACGCCTTGGAATTCAACTAACCATTGATGCCGAGGAGGCGGACCGCCTCGATCTCTCATTGGACGTGATCGAGGCGCTCGCGAAGGATCCGGTCACCCGCGATTGGCCGGGGCTCGGGCTGGCGGTGCAGGCGTACGGCAAACGCGCGCTGGACGTGATCGACTGGGTGGCGGCGGTTGCGGAGCATTGCCGGCGGCGAATGACGGCGCGCTTGGTGAAGGGCGCTTACTGGGATTCTGAAATTAAGCGTGCCCAAGAGCGCGGTCTCGACGGTTATCCGGTCTACACGCGCAAGCTCACCACCGACGTGTCCTATCTGGCCTGCGTCGGCCGTTTGTTCAAGCATTCGGGTCTGATCCATCCGCAGTTCGCCACGCATAACGCGCACAGCATCGCCGCGGTGCTGGAGTTGGCGCCGCCAAAAGCGAATTATGAATTTCAACGCCTGCATGGCATGGGCCGGCTGCTGTATGCGGAAGCGGCGCGCCAGGTCGCGAATTTTCCGCGGGTGCGGGTGTACGCCCCGGTGGGCGAGCATAAGGATCTGTTGGCTTACCTGGTGCGCAGGTTGCTCGAGAACGGCGCCAATACGTCGTTCGTGAATCGTTTCATGGATGAGCAGGTGCCGGTGGCGGAAATTGCGCGCGATCCGATTTCGGAGCTCGAACGCTCGGAGCCGTACGCACACCCGCGTCTGGCGGTGCCCGCCGCCTTGTATTCAGATCGCCGCAACTCGCGCGGAGTCGATCTGGGCGATCCGCGGGAATTGCAGACGCTGCGCGCCGAGCTTGCGGCGCATCGCGGTAAAAAACCCGCGGATGCACCCGCTGCGGGGCCGATCGTCAATGGCCGCCTATTGCCGGGACCCGCCCGCCCGGTTGCCAATCCGTCCGATCGCCGCGAGCAGATCGGCACGACCCGCGACGCCACGCCGGATGAAATCAAAATGGCGTTCGATGCCGGCGCGGCGGCACAACCGGCATGGAACCTGAGCGGCGGCGAGCTGCGGGCGAGTTGCCTGGAAAAGGCCGCCGATTTGCTGGCATCCGACCGCGCCGAGTTCCACGAGCTGCTGGTGTGCGAAGCCGGCAAAACCATCTCGGATGCCATTGCAGAAGTGCGCGAAGCCGTCGACTTTTGCCGCTACTATGCGCTGCGCGCGCGCCGGCAATTTGCCGATCCCGAGCGTCTCGAGGGCCCGACGGGCGAGCTCAATGAGCTGACGCTGCAAGGGCGCGGAGTATTTGCCTGCATCAGCCCCTGGAATTTCCCGCTCGCCATTTTTGCAGGTCAGGTGACCGCGGCGCTCGCCGCGGGCAACTCCGTGGTGGCCAAACCGGCCGAACCGACGCCGTTGATCGCTGCCCGGTTTGTTCGCTTGCTGCACGCGGCGGGCGTTCCGCCGCAGGCGCTGCACCTGATACCGACGCCCGGGCGCCTATTCGGCGAAGTGGCGTTGGCACACCCAGCCCTCGCGGGCGTGGCAATGACCGGCTCGACGGCAACCGCGCTGACGATCAATCGCGCGATGGCGGCGCGCGGCGGGATCATCGTGCCGTTGATCGCCGAGACCGGCGGGTTGAACGCGATGATCGTGGATTCCACTGCATTGCCGGAACAAGTCGTGGACGATGTGGTGAGCTCGGCTTTCATGAGTGCCGGCCAGCGTTGTTCGGCGTTGCGGCTGTTGTTCCTGCAGGAGGAAATTGCCGATTCGGTGTTGGACATGATAGCCGGTGCCATGGATGAGCTGCTCATCGGTGATCCTGCCGATCTTCAGACCGATGTGGGGCCGGTGATCAATGCGTCAGCCAGGGACGGTCTGATGCAGCACGTCGAGCGGATGAGCAAGGAAGCGCGGATCGTCAAGGCTTGCGCGCTCGGCGACGCGCATGCCCACGGCAGCTTCTTTGCACCGCATCTCATCGAACTCGACAGCGCGGAGCAGCTGCGCCGCGAGGAATTCGGCCCGATATTGCACGTCGTGCGGTATCGATCGAACGACATTCAGCAAGTGCTGCAGGCGATTCGCGCGAGCCGCTACGGCCTCACCCTGGGCGTGCAAACGCGCTTGGAGTCGTTCTGGCGGGCAGTGTTCGCGGAAACTTCGATCGGCAACACTTACGTCAATCGCAACATGATCGGGGCGGTGGTGGGCGTACAACCCTTCGGCGGCAACGGACTGTCTGGCACGGGCCCGAAGGCGGGCGGTCCGCACTACCTGACGCGCTTCGCCAACGAGCGCACGCTCACCGTCAATACCACGGCGACGGGCGGCAACGCGGCGCTGCTCAACCTTGGCAACTAGAGGCAGCCAGGCGTCGTATTTTCGGCTGGTTCCCGTTTCGGCGACCATTTGGGCGGCATTTGTGGTCGAAATGGCGGAGCGCAGATTGCGAACTGCGGCGGTCTATTTGGCGGCAGGCGGTGTGCTGTGCTTTTTCGGCATCATTCACTCGGTCCGCATCGATGGCAGCGCGTACCTGTTGCCGCAGTTGGAGGGCACGGCGCGCAGCGTTGCCGGCCAATTCTGTGCCGCATACTTTGCGCTTGCCGCGGTTCTTTTGTTGCTGTCATTTCAGCGCCGCAGCGTGAGCGCTCCAACGACGAGTGTCAGCTAAATCCTACAGGCAGCACTTGGCTTCTCACGTAGAATTTCCGCGACTGCCATTCGAGACCCCATGGATTTCAGCAACCCCCCGAAAAGCTCGTTTGGCCTGCTGCGCGGCGGCTTGCCGCTGCCTCCGAAGACCCTGATCGGTTTTGTGCTGGCCGTGGTCGCGGTGGTCACCATCGCGTTGTTGTCCTATCGATCCCTGCAGCAAACGACGTCCTCGGCGGCAGACCTGACTCAAAGCGTCGAGGTGCTCGGGCGCGTCGAAGCGCTGCTGTCCACGATTACAGATGCGGAAACCGGACAGCGCGGTTTTTTGCTCACCGGCGAGGAGACCTATCTGGCTCCTTACACGGATGCAAAGGATGCGCTGCCCGATGAGCTGAAGAACCTGCAGGCGCTGCTCGTCAATCGGCCGGAGCAGAGGCGGCGGCTCGACGCGCTCGAGTCGCTGGTAAATTTAAAAATGGCCGAATTGGAAAACACCGTCGCCGCGCGCCGCGCCGGCAAGGTTGACACCGCGCTCGCGATGGTTCGCACCGGACGCGGCAAGATCTATATGGACCGCATTCGCAGCGCCGCGGATGAGATGGAGGTGGCCGAGCGGCAGCTGATCGCGAAACACGGCCTGGATTCGGAAAAAGCTGCGGCGATATCGCTGGCGGTAACCGGGGGCGGATCCGGACTCCTTTTGTTGTTGATCGCCGGCGCCGCGCTGGTCGCGTCGCGCGATTTCCGGATTCGGCAAGCTCAGGCCTGGATTGGAACCGGCCAGATGGGCTTGAGCGAGAAAATGCAAGGCGATCAGCCGCTCGAGAAACTCGGCAACAACATGCTGGGATTTTTGGCGGCCTTCGTCCAAGCGCAGGTCGGCGCCGTCTTCATTGCAGAGGGCGGCCGCTACCGTCGATTCGCCGCCTATGCCCTTCCCGCAGACGGCAGCGTGGCTAGCGTGCGTCCCGGAGACGGACTCGTGGGCCAGGCTGCCAAGGATAGGCGCGCGCTTCGGGTACGCGAAGTGCCGGCCGGGTATCTGCCGATTTCTTCCGGCATAGGCGCGGGCACGCCGCGGGAGCTGGTTGTGGTGCCGGCGAGCGTTGACGGCGTCGTCCAGGCGGTTTTGGAGCTGGGATTTTTCGGTGCGACCGACGCCGATCAACGCGAGCTGTTGTCGCGAGCCTCCGAATCGATCGCGATCGCCGTGCGCGCCGCGAAGGATCGGCAACGTCTCGAGGAACTGCTGCAAGAGACTCAGCAGCAGGCGGAAGAGTTGCAGGCCGGCGCGGAAGAGTTGCGCGTCAGCAATGAGGAACTGGAAGAGCAAGGGCGCGCCCTCAGGGAATCGCAAGCCAATCTCGAGACGCAGCAAGCGGAACTCGAGCAGATCAATTCGCAGCTCGAGGAGCAGGCGCAGCTGCTCGAGCGTCAGAAGGACGAGCTGTCGAAGGCGCACGCGGTGCTGACCGCCCGATCGGAGGAGCTGCAAAGGGCGAACGAATACAAGAGTGAATTTCTGGCAAACATGAGCCACGAGCTGCGCACTCCGCTCAACTCGACCCTGATCCTGGCGAAATTGCTCGCCGACAACAAGGGCGGCAACTTGACCGCGGCGCAAGTGAAGTTCGCGGAAACCATCACCTCGGCGGGCAACGATTTGCTGGCCTTGATCAACGATGTGCTGGATCTATCGAGAATTGAAGCCGGAAAAGTCGAGCTGACGCCGCAACGTATATCCATGGCGGCGACGATCGAAGGGCTGGTCAAGAGCTTTCAACCCACCGCCGATCAGAACCGTGTGAGTCTTTCCTGGTCGATCGAACCCGGCGTGCCGGAGCAGATCGAGACGGATCCGCTGCGCCTCGGACAGATTCTCAAGAATCTGCTGTCGAATGCCTTCAAGTTCACGGAAAAAGGCGAGGTCGCGCTCAGGGTGTTCTCTGCGGAGCAAGGTTGCGTGGCGTTTGCCGTGCGCGACACCGGCGTCGGCATCGCGCCGCATCAGCAAGAAGTGATCTTCGAGGCATTTCGTCAGGCTGACGGCAGCATCCATCGAAAATTCGGCGGCACCGGGCTTGGCCTGTCGATTTCGCGGGATTTGGCGCTACTGCTGGGCGGCTCGATCGGCGTGCAGAGCGAACTCGGAACCGGCAGCGTGTTCACCCTGACCCTGCCCGCCGCCTTTAACCCGAGTGTAGCGCCGCGGCCGGTAACAGCCAAAGTTTCGCCGCCGGTGAATCCGCCGATGATTGCCGCGCTCGAAAAGCACTCGCCTGCACCGACCGAAGACGACCGCAACGCGATTGCACCGGGCGGACGGGTCATTCTGCTGGTCGAAGATGACCCGGCATTCGCGATGATATTGCGGGACCTGGTGCACGAAATGGGCTTCCAGTGCGTCGCCGCCGCGTCGGCCCATGACGGACTGACCGCCGCCGCGCAGTTCTTGCCGAGTGCGATTCTGCTCGACGTCAACCTGCCCGATCACTCCGGGCTCGGCGTGCTCGATCGCCTGAAGCATGATCCGCGCACGCGCCATATCCCGGTGCACATGCTCTCGGTGTCCGACTACAAGCGAGAGGCTTTGGAACTCGGCGCGATCGGTTATGCGTTGAAACCGGCCAAGCGTGAAGAGCTGGTCGAGGCGCTGCGGCGCCTGGAGGCCAAGTTCTCGCAAGTCGTGCGCCGCGTGCTGGTGGTCGAAGACGACGTTCGTCAGCGGGAAAGCATCTGTCAACTATTGAGCAATGGCGATGTGCAGATAACGGCGGTGGCTAGCGCGGGCGAAGCGCTCGCACGTCTGAAAGACACGACTTTCGACTGCATGGTCGTGGACTTCAATCTTCCGGATTTCAGCGGCTACGATTTATTGGAAAAGATGTCGTTGCAAGATGAGGTCGCCTTCCCGCCGGTCATCATCTATACCGGCCGGGTCTTGAGCCGCGAGGAAGAGCAGCGTCTGCGCCGCTATTCCAAGTCGATCATCATCAAGGACGCACGCTCTCCGGAGCGCTTGCTGGATGAAGTCACCCTGTTTCTGCACCAGGTCGAGGCCAAGCTGCCGCCCGAGCATCAGCAGATGCTCCAATCGGCGCGCGACCGGGAGAGCATGCTCGACGGCCGGCGCGTTCTGATCGTCGAGGACGACGTTCGCAACGTATTTGCCTTGTCGAGCGTCCTCGAACCCAAGGGCATCACGGTGATCATCGCGCGCAACGGCCGCGAAGCGCTCGAAGCCCTGACGCGCTCCTCGCAGGAACCGGCGCGCATCGATCTGGTCCTAATGGACATCATGATGCCCGAGATGGACGGCCTGACCGCCATGCGCGAAATCCGCAAGCGCGGCGAATGGAAAAACCTTCCCATCATTGCACTGACGGCGAAGGCCATGGCCGATGATCATGAGAAGAGCTTGGCGGCCGGCGCAAACGACTATATCGCCAAGCCGCTCGACGTCGAGAGGTTGCTGTCGCTGGTGCGCGTATGGATGCCGAAGTAAGCGCCGCGAAAGCCGCGGGGCGGGAATTTGACATCGAGTTGCGGTTGCTGATCGATGCCATTTATCACATGTATCATTATGATTTTCGCGGCTACGCTCCGGCATCGCTGCGGCGCCGCTTGCGGATCGCCATGAACCGCCTCGATTGCCGCACCCTGTCGCAGCTGCAAGACAAGGTTGTGCACGATTCGGCCGTATTCCCGGCGCTATTGGATTTTCTCACCGTGCAGGTGAGCGAAATGTTTCGCGACCCCGCTTACTTTCTGGCGCTGCGTGAACATGTCGTGCCCTTGCTTCGCACCTATCCGTCTCTCAGGGTGTGGGTAGCCGGCTGCAGCGCCGGCGAGGAGGCCTACTCACTGGCCATTCTGCTGCAGGAGGAGGGTCTGTTGCCGAAGAGCATCATCTATGCCACCGACATCAATTCCGGTACGCTGCAAAGGGCGAGCGCGGGCATCTATGACGTAGAGCGCATCGCCGGCTTCACGGCCAATCACCACAAATCCGGCGCCCGCACGTCGCTTTCGGACTACTATACGGCCGCGTATGGCCGGGCGGTTTTCAACAAGTCGCTGAAGGATCACATCGTATTTTCTGATCACAGCCTGGCAACCGACAGCGTGTTCGCGGAGGTGCAATTGGTTTCCTGCCGCAACGTGCTGATCTATTTCGACCGCGCACTGCAGGATCGGGCGATCGGCCTGTTCCGTGAGGCCTTGTGCCGCCAGGGATTTCTCGGGATCGGCGCGAAGGAGTCCTTGCGCTTTTCCTCGCACGCCGGCGCGTTCCCGGATTTCGTTCCCGCCGAAAGAATATTTCAAAAGAGGGCTGAGTTGTGAACCTCGCGGAGCGCATCGACGCGGTGGTCATCGGCGCGTCCGCCGGCGGCATCGAAGCGCTCACGGCGCTGCTGCCCGCTCTCCCGGCGGGCTTGCGCCCGCCGGTGTTCATCGTGCTGCATTTGCCGCGCGATAGACCGAGCGTGCTGGCTGAAATATTCGCGCGCAAATGCTCGGTACAAGTGCGGGAGGCGGAAGACAAGGAGACAGTGGTGCCGGGAACGGTCTATTTCGCGCCGACCGACTACCACTTGCTGGTGGACCGGGGACCGCAGATCTGCCTCTCCGCGGATGATCCGGTGCATCATTCACGTCCCTCGATCGACGTGCTGTTCGAATCGGCTGCCGAAGTCTACGGCGACCGGCTGCTCGGAATCATCCTGAGCGGTGCGAACGAGGACGGCGCTTCCGGCCTCGCCGCGATTCACGATGCGGGCGGCGTCACCGTTGTACAGTGTCCTCAGACGGCGCGCGTGCCGCACATGGTCCTGTCCGCCCTCGAGCTGCGGCCGGCGGATTGCGTGTTGCCGCTGGATGGCATCGCCGGAATGCTGCGTACCTTGAAGACTGCCGCCATTGCCGTGCCGATCGACTGAACATGGATACACCTGCGCTAGCTGCAATCAAATGTCTGCTGGTCGACGACCTCGAAGAGAATCTTCTGGCGTTGTCGGCTCTCCTGGTGCGCGACGACGTCGAGGTACTGAAGGCGCGCTCCGGGTCAGAGGCGCTGGAACTGCTGCTCGTGCACGACGTGGCGCTTGCCTTCCTCGATGTCCAAATGCCCGATATGGACGGCTTCGAGCTGGCCGAACTGATGCGAGGCAGCGAACGCACCCGCCACATACCCCTGATATTCGTCACCGCGGGAGCGCGCGAGAAGCATCGATTGTTCAAAGGCTACGAGACCGGCGCCGTTGATTTCATTCACAAGCCCATTGAGCCGCACATTCTCAAGAATAAGGCCGACGTATTCTTTGAGCTGTACCGGCAACGCCGCCAGCTGTCCGTGGAACTCAATGATCGAACGGAGACGCTGCGCCTCAATGAGATGTTCAGCGCCTTGCTGGCGCATGATCTGCGCAGCCCCTTGACGGCGATTTTGGCTTCGGCGCGCCTACTGCAGCGCCGCAGCGACGATAAGGCCGCGCTGGAGGCTGCGGCGCGCATCGTCACCAGCGGCAATCGCATGGCCCGGATGATCGAGGACATGCTGGACCTGGCGCGCGCGAGGCTTG
>DATAVX010000047.1:0-67638 GCA_036267535.1 Steroidobacteraceae bacterium | reverse complement strand
CCTGCCGTCTGCTACCGTCACCTTCGAGGCGAAGGTGGCTTGCGGCAAGCCAGCCAGGGCAGCGAGCATCTGACCTGTCTGATTCGCGTCGTCGTCGATCGCCTGTTTGCCGAGAAAGACCAGATCGGGATTTTCTTTTTTAGCCAGCGCCAGAAACACGCTCGCGGCAGTCAAGGGCTCGATGACGGCATCGGTCTGCACCAGAACGGCGCGGTCCGCACCCATGGCAAGCGCGGTCCGCAGTTGCTGCTGGGTGTCGGCAGCGCCGATGCTCACCGCGAGCACTTCGATGTTTGCGCCGCGCTCCTTGATGCGCAACGCCTCTTCGAGCGCAATCTCGTCAAACGGGTTTATGCTCATTTTAACGCCGTCGAGCATCACGCCGCTGCCATCCGGCTTCACGCGAATGCGCACGTTGTAGTCGACGACGCGTTTGATACAGACCATGATCTTCTGCACGAAAACTCCTTAGGCCGTTGCACGAAGTGCCGCTCGCGCGCGCGCCTCGGCCTGTTGTTCGAGAAAAACGGCGCTGATTTTGGCCGCGCAGGCTTTGAGTCTCGGCAAAAACCGCTCAAGTCCCGTCCTCAAGGGCACGGCGGAAGCAGTGAAGCGCACCGTTAGCACGGCCAAGGTGCGGTCATTCATAGGGACCGGCACACTGATCGAAAATTCATCGCCGAAGCGCCGCGCCCGCGTGCCGGTCGCGTAGCCGAGCGATTTGGCCTCCGCGAACGCGCGCAGCAGTTCGCTTCGATCGCGCGCCCCCTTGTCCTCTTCCTTGTTCGAGCGTGCCAGGATCTCGACGAGCGCGTCGCGCTGCAGCGGCGCGCAATTCGCGAGGTACACCCTGCCGGTCGAAGTTGTCAGCAGCGGCAATTGGAATCCGGCCGAATAGCGCTCGACCGCGAGGGGCGTGCTGTGATCGGTTGCCTCGCGCAGCATCATCTTTGTGCCGGACAGGGTGGCGATGCTCACCGGCCAGACAATCTCGCTGCACAGCGCGTGGAGCAGCGGATTCGCAATTTGGTTGACCCAGGCCTCATCATCGAAACCACCGCTTAGGCCCCGCACCAGGATCGTCAGCCGATAGCGCTCGTCGCTGCTGTCGCGGTAGGCAAAACCGGAGTTGCACAGGGTTTCCAAGATTCGATACACCGTGGTGCGCGGCAGGTGGATTTCATGAGCAACCTCTGAAACCGTGGCACCGTCGCGCAAATTGAGAATGGTGAGGGCATCAAGTCCGCGCATCAGCGCGCGGATCGGGCGGGTGGAATCCATGATGCCTCGAGCGTTGGTGAGCCGCATAGTTTAAGGAGCCACACTTCGCTTGTCCACCTCGCGGTCAGCCGATAGACTGCGCGCAGATGATGCGCTATTTCTTCACGCGGCTTGCCGGCGCCATTCCCACACTGTTCATCATTGTCACGCTGACTTTTTTTTTGATGCGCGCCGCGCCCGGCGGTCCTTTCGACGAGGAGCAAGCGCTGCCGCCGGAAATCATGGCGAACTTGCAAAATGCTTACGGCCTGGATCAACCGATGTGGACCCAGTACGAACGCTATCTAAAATCCCTCTTGCACGGCGATTTCGGACCCTCGTTCAAATACAAGGACTTTACGGTTACTGAACTCATTCGCCTGGGATTTCCCGTTACGCTCGAGCTCGGAGCGATCGCGCTGGCGCTGGCGCTGTTCGCCGGCATTCCTTTGGGCGTGTTCGCCGCGCTGCATCACAATTCCGCCGCCGACACCGCAACGATGTCCGTTGCCGTGGTGGGCATTGCGATTCCCACCTTCGTGGTGCTGCCTTTTCTCGGGCTCTTGTTCGGCGTTTATCTGCACTGGCTGCCGGTCGCGGATTGGGAACCCGGATCGATCCGCCACCTTGCGTTGCCCGTGATCGCGCTGGCGCTGCCGCCGCTGGCCTATATTGCACGGCTCACGCGCGGCAGCATGCTCGAGATACTGCGCAGCCACTTCATCCGCACCGCATTCGCCAAGGGGCTGCCGCTTCGTACGGTAATTCTGCGCCATGCGCTTCGGCCCGCACTGACACCCGTGGCGAGTTACTTGGTCCCGGCTGTCGCGTCGATCATGACGGGTTCGTTGGTGGTCGAGTCCATCGCCGGCATCCCCGGCATCGGGCGTTACTTGGTGCAGGGAGCCATCAACCGCGACTACACCTTGGTTCTCGGCATGGTGATCATCTATTCGACACTGCTCATCGGCATGGGCCTTGCCGTCGATTTGCTGTATGCCTGGCTCGATCCGCGCGTGAGACCGGCCAAATGAGCCGGCTTGCCGATGACGCCGTGCGTCGCCTCCGGGCAAATCCGGCGGCTGTTCTCGCACTGTTCGTCATGACCGGCATCATCGTCGTGACGGTGTTCGGAGCTTGGCTGAATCCCAACAATGGACAGGCACTCGATTGGCTGCATCTTGCCGCGCGCCCGAGCCTCGCGAAGGCTCATTGGTTCGGCACCGATCGATTGGGCCGCGATCTGTTCGTCAGAACGCTCGCAGGCACGCGGGTCAGCATCGCCATCGGTTTGGTGGCGAGCGCCATCAGTCTCATCGTCGGCGTGGGTTACGGCGCCGTCGCCGGCTACCTGGGCGGCCGTACGGATCACTTGATGATGCGCATCATCGAGATCTTGAGCGGCTTGCCGCTGATTTTCTTCGTCATTTTCCTGACCGTCATTTTCGGGCGCAGCGAAACCTTGTTGTTCATTTCGATCGGTGCGGTCGGTTGGCTGACCATGGCGCGAATCGTGCGCGGCCAAACAATGAGCATCCGTCAGCAGGAATTCATCGCCGCGGCAATTGCCTCCGGCGCAAGCACGGGCCGGATCATTTTCAGGCACGTGATTCCGAATCTCATCGGGCCGGTTGTCGTGTATGCGACGTTGACGGTGCCGCAAATCATCTTGTTCGAAAGTTTCCTCAGCTTTCTGGGACTGGGAATTCAAGAGCCCGGCGCCAGCTTGGGCACGCTGATCGCCGAGGGCGTGGGCGAAATGGAAGCCGCGCCGTGGATTCTGTTGATGCCCGGCGGCTTTTTGGCGGTGCTGCTGCTGTGTCTCAATATCTTCGGCGACGGTCTGCGCGACGCACTCGACGTCAAGGAGGCCTGACCTTGGATGCCACGCTGAGCATCGACGAGTTGTGGGTCAGCTTCGCGAATCGCGCCGGTGCGATCGATGCGGTAAGTTGCGTGTCGCTGCGCATAGCGCCATCCGAGTGCGTTGGGATCGTCGGCGAATCCGGCTCGGGCAAAACCCAGTTGTTCCTGGCCGCCATGGGGCTGTTGGCCGCGAACGCCCAGGTCAAAGGCCGCATCAGCTTCGAGGGGAACGAATTGACGGACAGCGCGGCACGCAACCGCGTCCGCGGCTCGAGATTCACCATGATATTTCAAGACCCGCTGACCAGCCTGACACCGCACCTGACGATCGGCACGCAGCTTGCGGAAGTGTTGGTACAGCACTTGAGGATGCCGTGGAGGGATGCGCGAAGTTCGGCCGGCCGCATGCTCGAGCGGGTACGGGTTCCGGAACCGCGGCGGCGCCTCGGCCAATATCCGCATGAGCTGTCCGGCGGGATGCGGCAGCGGGTCATGTTGGCAATGGCCTTGCTGTGCGAACCTTCGCTGGTGGTTGCGGATGAGCCCACGACGGCGCTCGATGTGACCATTCAGGCCCAGATCATCGAATTGCTGCGCGCCGTGCGCGCCGAATTCGGCATGGCGCTCGCGCTCATCAGTCACGATCTGGCCGTGGTCGCCGGCCTGGCGGATAGAATTCTGGTCATGTACGCAGGAAGAATTGTCGAAGATGCCCCCGCCGGGGATCTGTTCCGCAAGCCCCGTCATCCGTACACGGCCGAATTGCTCAAGTGTCTGCCGAGCCTATCCGGACCGCGTTTCGCGCGCCTGCCGACGCTCGCCGGACAGCCGCCGCGGCCCGGCGAGAAACTCGAAGCCTGTGCCTTTGCACCGCGCTGTCCGCGCGCGGCAGATCGCTGCCGCAGCGAGCGGCCGGAACTCAAGGGATCTTCGGCGGCCCAGGTCGCCTGTCATTTTCCGCTGTCCGCATGAGCGATGCTGCCGTCCCGCTGTTGCAGGTTCGGGGTCTGCGCGTGAACTTCGGCGCACAGGCGGCCGTGCGAGATGTCAATTTCGACCTGTTCGGCGCCGAGACGGTGGGCCTCGTGGGCGAATCGGGATCCGGCAAGTCGACCCTGGCGCGCGCCATCTTAAGACTGCTGCAACCGGCGCGCGGCCGCGTGGAGTTCATGGGCGTTGATTTAGGCGGCCCCGCCGAGGTGCTGCGCGCGCAGCGCCGCAACCTGCAAATTGTATTTCAGGATCCGCCGGCGAGCTTGAATCCGCGCATGAGCGTCGGCGATGCAATCGCCGAGCCCTTGAAAATATTCGAGCCGGGATTGAGCGCTACGAGGCGGCGTGAAAAAGTTGCCGCCATGCTGGATCGTGTGGGCTTGAGCGGCGGCATAGCGGCACGTTATCCGCACGAATTCAGCGGCGGCCAGTGTCAGCGAATCGCCATCGCCCGGGCAATGGTGTTGAATCCGAAGCTTCTGATATGCGATGAGGCGGTCAGTTCGCTCGATGTGTCCATTCAAGGGCAAATCGTCAACTTGCTGCTCGATTTGCAGCGTGAATTTGCCATGGCCATGCTCTTCATCAGCCACAATCTGGCGATTGTGCGGCACTTGAGTCATCGCGTGATGGTCATGTATTTGGGAAGGCTGGTCGAGACCGCTTCGGGAGATGCGCTGTTCGCCGCGCCGCGGCATCCCTACACCCGCGCACTGCTGGCCGCCGTACCGCGGCTGCCCGCTGCGGTCGGCGGGGAATTGAGCCGGGCACCGACCGAGACCGCCGACATGGTGAACGGCTCGGGATGCGCGTTCCGCAACCGATGCCCTTTCGCATTGCCGCTGTGCGCGCGCAGTGAGCCGCCGCTGGCAGAAATCGCGCCGGGCCACGCGGTCGCCTGCCACCGTTCGCACGAGATGCTTTATCCGTTATCCTAGGTTCCCCTGACATGACGCAACGAAAGCCAGTTCGGCGCAGCGATGGCCTCGCCAATGTGCGCTATGAGATCCGCGGCAAGCTTGCCGGCCGAGCATTGGCGCTCGAGCGTCTGGGCTACGAGATCGTCTCGTTGAACATCGGCAATCCTTTCGCCTTCGGCTTTCGGACGCCGGAGACGATGCGTTTGGCCATGATTGAAAACCTGCGCAACAGCGAAGGTTATGTGCACCAAAAGGGCATTTTCCCTGCGCGCGAAGCGGTCGTGATGCAGCAGCAGGAACGCGGTGTACGCGGCGTAACGGCCGAAGAAGTGTTCATCGGCAACGGCGTGAGCGAACTCATCGATCTGACGCTGCGCGCGCTGCTGAATCCCGGCGATGAAGTGCTGGTACCGAGTCCGGACTATCCGCTATGGACCGCTGCCGTCAACTTGAATACCGGCCGCGCCGTGCACTATCCCTGTCATGCAGCGCGCTCGTTCATTCCCGACGCCGCGGAGATCGAATCGCTCATCACCAAACATACACGCGCGATCGTGATCGTCAATCCTAACAATCCGACGGGTGCCGTGTATCCACGCGAAACCCTGGCGGCAATTGCTCGATTGGCCGAGAGGCACCGCCTGCTGGTGTTGTGCGATGAAATTTACGACCACATCCTCTACGAGGATGCCGAATTCGTGCCGATGGCGACTTTGGTGCACGATACGCTGTGCTGCACGATGAGCGGGCTCTCCAAGGTTTACCGTGCCTGTGGGTATCGCGTCGGGTGGGCATGCTTCTCCGGCGACATCGAGAGTGCGGGCGAGTACTTGAGCGGATTGGAATTGCTGTCGTCGCTCAGGCTCTGCAGCAACGTTCCGGCGCAATGGGCCGTTCAGACCGCGCTGGGAGGCTACCAAAGTATCGTGGAACTGACGCATCCCGGCGGCCGCCTGTATGAATCGCGGCAAGCGATTCTCGACGGCGTCGCCCGCAGCAAGTATTTGAATTTGGTGCGCCCGATGGGCGCGCTGTATGCGTTCGTGGAGGTGCGCGCCGACGTATTGCCGGAATTCGACGATCAGGCATTTGCGCTCGAGCTACTGGAGAAAAAGCACGTGCTGGTCGCGCCGGGCGTGAGCTTTAACGTGAGCTATCGCAATGCCTTCCGCATCACGAATTTGCCGGAACCGTCCGTGCTTGGCATGGTGTTCGACCGCATCGAGGAACTGCTCGATGCGAACGCCGCGGCGGCGCCCGCGTTGGCGCTCGTGGGCAAGCGGCCGCATCTCCAGAATACTCAGACAGGCTCCTAGGCCGGTGCGGCTTCCCTCGGAATTCTCCGCCGCGCTCGCGGCCGGCCGCACGGTGCTCACGCCGAACACCGAACTCGCCGCTGCGCTGTTTGATGCCGCGGAGCGCGAGCAGCGCGCCTTGGGACTTGAATTTTGGGCAACACCCCGGGTTCGGGATTTCGGCAGCTGGCTGCGCGAGCAGCAGGAGCGGGCGCATCTCGAGGATGCCAAGGTACTGAAGCCGATAAGCGACATCGAGGAGCGGGAGCTGTGGCGCCAGGTCATCGAGAGCTCGCTGTTTTCGCAGAATCTGCTCGAGGTAGGCGTGGCCGCACGCGCCGCACGGCGCGCCCGGCGCCTGATGCTCGAGTACGCCATTCCCTGGAACAAGGTCCTGGACGAGGCAACCGATGAGGCGCAGGCGTTTTATGCCTGGCATCGGGAGTTCGAAGCGCGCTGCCGCTCATTGGCGTTGAGTCCGCCGGCGCTCCTGCCGCCTTCGCTCAAGTCCGGCGAAATCCTAGCCTGGATCGACAGCCCGGGATGGCGTCCCGTGGTGCGGCAGTGGCTCACGCGCTGCGCGCAGCGCATCGCCCCCGATGTTCAGATAGCGGGCGCCGGCGAGGTGCTGCATTTTGACTGCGGCGAAGCGGAACTTGCGCACCTGGCGCGCTCCGTGCGCGAGCGCCTGCAGGCCGACCCTTTGTTTCGCGCCTGGGTCTGCGTACCCGACCTTGCGCGGCGGCGAGAAGCGGCCGCGGTCGTCTTCGATGCGGAACTCGCGCCCGGCCGGTTCGCGCTGTCGAGCGCAGCGCCGCGCGCGGCTTATGCGCTGGCCGGTGGAAGTCCCTTGGGGCAGCACGCGTCGGTGCGCGCGGTGATCGACTTTCTCGATGCGGCCAACGGCGACGTGAGCTTCGCCGGATTCAGCGCGCTGCTGCGTGCGCCATGGCTGCAGGAGTCCGAGGGCGATGCGCAAGCCGCGGCGCTTCTGGAGCTGGAGCTGCGTGAGCGCGGTCCGTACCAGGCCACGCTCTCCGAGTGGCTCAAGCTTTGCGAAGAATTCCGGCGCTTCCGGCCGCTGCCGCCCGTGACAGCCGCCGTTCATCTGTCCGGCGCGCTCGCGACACTCGCCGCGAGCGCCTCGGCCAAGCGCATGAGCGAGTGGATTCCGCTCTGGTTGGAAGCGTTCAAACTAGGTCCCTGGGTGCTGCGCCGGCGTTGGTCGAGCGTCGAGTTTCAGGCCGCGGAGAGGTTGCGTGAGCTGCTCACGGCACTTGCCCGCGCCGACGGATTCTTCGGCACGCAATCGCGGGCCGCGGCGGGACGGCTGCTGAAGCGCGCTGTCGGCGAGGTGAGCTTCCAGGCGCAGACCGGCGTGCCGCCCGTCTGGGTAAGCGGTCAACTGCTCGATCCTTTCCTGAATTATTCGGCCCTCTTCGTGTGCGGCATGAGCAGCGCGCAGTGGCCGCCGCCGCCGCAACCGGCGGCGCTTCTGCCGGTGCGGCTGCAGCGCGCATACGGTGTCTTGGGGTCTGACTCGGTCACACAGCTCGCGAACGCAGAAGCGCTGCAGCAGGCATGGCTGCAACGCGCGCCGCTATGCGTATTCAGTTTCTCGGACTCCCTCGACGGTCAGCGCGCACAGGCGAGTGCTCTGCTCGCGAAATCGGCCGCGGACGTTGCGATGCCGATCTTGAGGCCCCACTGGAGAAGGTTTCCGGCGCCGGCCTTGGAGGAAATTCCCGATCATCGAGCGCCGGCGTTCGACACGGTGCGGGAACGAACCCACGGCATCGCAACGCTCAAGGCCCAATCGAGTTGTGCCTTTCGCGGCTTTGCCGAATCACGGCTTGATGCGCAGCGGCTGGAATTGCCGGTGCCGGGATTCAATCGCCGCGAGCGCGGTGAACTCGTGCACGCGGCGCTCGAGTACGTCTGGAGCCGGCTCAAGGACCACGCTACGCTGATGCGGCTCGAGCCCGGCGCGGCGAAGCTGCTGCTCGAGGAGGCGGCGCGGCGTGCGATTGCCACGGTGTGCCGGCGCCGAAATCCCGGGAAGCGCTGGCGGCTGCGCGAACAGCCGCGCTTGGAACATCTTCTCGGCAAGTGGCTCGACGTGGAACGCGAGCGCAGCCCGTTTCGCGTGGTGCAGTTGGAGGAAGGCGGGGAGGCCGCCACGTTCGGCGGCCTGCCGTTTCGGGTGCGCATCGATCGGCAGGATGAGCTAGAAGACGGCGCGCGCGTGCTCATCGACTACAAGACCGGCGTGGCCCTCGCGGACTGGCGCGGCGAACGTCCCGACAATCCGCAGTTGCCCGTCTATGCGTTGCTGCGTCCCGAGCGGCTCGTCGCCGTGGCATACGGACGCGTGAACGCCGCGGAGTCGCGATTTGTCTTCGAAGCGGAGCGCGGCAACATTTTCAAGGCCGCCGATAGAGAGCAGCCGCGCAAGGGCGCAATGGAGGGAGAGCCGAGCTTTGCGGCGCTGATCGAACGCTGGCATACCCGCATCGAGGCAATTGCGTCGGGGTTTGCGGCGGGCGATGCCGCCGTGGCCCCGACCGCAACCGCGTGCCAGAACTGCCCGCTGCCGGGCCTGTGCCGCATCCAGTGGTTCCCCGATGGCGGGTCGAGCGATGAATGAGGTGCCCGCCGGCATCGATGTTGCGGCCCGCGATCGTGCCGTCGACAGCGTGGGTTCCGTGTTGGTGCAGGCACCCGCCGGCTCCGGCAAGACCACGCTCCTGGTGCAGCGCTACCTGCGGCTGCTGTCGCGCGTGGAGGCGCCGGAACGCATCCTGGCGCTCACCTTCACGCGCCGTGCGGCGCAGGAGATGCGCGAGCGCATCTTGGCAGCCTTGGAGAGCGCGGCGCGCGGCGCGTCTGCGCCGGGCCTTGCCGCAAAAACCTGGCAGCTGGCGCGCAGCGCCGCCGCGCAGTTGCAGCGGCAAAAGATCGACCTTCAGCGTGAACCTGCGCGGCTGCGCATCGAAACCATCGACGCCTTCAACGCGTGGCTCGCCGCGCAGCTGCCGATCGGCGCGGGCGGTGCCGGCCTGCCGGTGCAGCCGCAAGCCAAACGGCTCTACCAGGAGGCGGCGCGCCGTGCGCTCGCCTACGAGGCTGAGGATGATTTCGGCCGCGCCGTGGAGCGCGTGCTGGAGCTCGACGATCAGCGCTGGCTGTCGCTGCTCGATCTGCTCGCCGACATGCTCGCCACCCGCGATCGCTGGCTGCCGTTGCTCGCCGGCCGGCTGCGCGCCGGCGAAGCCATAAGCCACGCGCAGCTTGGTTTGCTGCGCGCGCACTTCGACGAGGATTTGGCGCTTCTCATGAGCCGCGTCCTGCACCGGGCAAGTGCGCTGCTCGGTGCAGAGCGCCTGGCGCTGATCGCTGATCTCATGCGCCGCGCGGCGCGCAGGGTCGGTGCGCCGAGCCCGGATCTGCTCGAGTGGCGCGTCGCCGGGGCGGGCCTCTCGTTGCAGGTCGAGGATATCGGCCGGTGGCGCGCATTTGCGCAGACCGTGCTCACCAGGAGCGGCGCGTGGCGCAAATCCTTGGACGTGAGAGCGGGTTTCCCGCCCGGCGCCCCCGACAAAGAAACGATGCAGGAGCTGATCGGCGTGCTCAAGGAAGATCTGCGGACCTCGGAGGTGCTGCGCGAAATCTTGGACCTTCCGCCGCCCCGCTACAGCGACTCATCGTGGGAGCGGGCGCGCGACGTCGCACAGCTGATGGTGCTCGCGGCGGCAGAGCTCGAGGGAGTGTTTCGCGAGGAGGGGATGGTCGATTTTACCGCGATCTCGCTTGCGGCGCTGCGCGCTCTGCAGGATGCCGTGGGTCCGAGCGATCTGGCCCTGCGTCTCGACTACCGCTTGGAGCATGTGCTGGTCGATGAATTCCAGGACACCTCGAGCGCGCAGCTCGAACTGCTGAAGCAGCTCATTGCCGGCTGGAGTCAGGATGATGGACGCAGCGTCTTCTGCGTCGGTGATCCCATGCAGTCCATCTATGGATTCCGGCAGGCGGAGGTGCGCGCGTTCCTGGAACTGGCCGATCAGGGCATCGGAGCGGTGCGCTTCGAGATGCAACGCCTGACGAGCAATTTCCGCTCGGCGAGCGGCATCGTGGAGTGGGTCAACCAACACTTCTCACGCATCATGCCGTCCGCCGACAACCGCGAGCGCGGGGCCATTGCGTTTCGTTTCTCGCACGCCGCGCGCACCGAACCCGGAGGCGTCGAGGTGCGGGCATTTGCAAGCGCGGAGCTGGAAGCGCGCGCCATCGCCGCCGCCGTATCCTTCCAGCAGGCTGAGCATCCCGACTGGCGCATCGCGGTGCTGGTGCGTGCACGCACGCATGCCCATCCTTTGATGGGCGCGCTGCGCTCGGCGGGCGTTGCGTTCCGCGCGGTGGACATAGAGACATTGAAGGAGCGCGCCGTGGTGCGCGATCTTTTGATGCTGCTGCGCGCCTTGAGCCACTTGGGAGACCGCATCGCCTGGCTCGCGCTGCTGCGTGCACCGTGGACCGGACTTGCGTTGGCGGACCTATGGCACGTGGCGCGCGCGCCGCTGATTTTCGGCGCGCTCGGCGACGCCGCGATTCTCGACGCGTTGAGTGCCGCAGGCCGGCCGCGCGCGGCGAGGCTGCACGAGGTGTTGACGCGCGCCTTCGCCTGCCGGTCGGCCATGCCCTTCGAGCGCTGGGTCGAGAACACCTGGCTCGCCCTGGGCGGAGCCGCCATCGCCGCGGAGGAGCGCGAGTTCGCGGCACCGTTCTTTGAACGCCTGCGGGATTTGAGCGTGCGCGGTCTACCGGAGGTGAGCGAGCTGGATGCGGCGTTCGATGATCTTTACGCCACCGCCGATGGCACGGCGTCGGTCGAGATCATGACCATCCACAAGGCGAAGGGCTTGGAGTTCGACATGGTGATGGTGCCGGCGCTCGCTGAAAGCGCTCCCGCCGGGCGCAGTCCGTTGTTGCTCGCCCATCCCTTTGCGCGGGTCGCGCGCGACGGCATGGTGATGGCCGCCAAGCCGCCGGTGGGCACGATCGAAGATCCGCTCTTCAACTTTCTCAAGCGCCAGGTGCAGGATGCGAATGCCTTGGAAGCTGAGCGCCTGCTGTACGTTGCCTGCACACGCGCCAAGCGCCGCCTCTGGTTGAGCGCGACGCTGGAACGCGAGGCGAAAGCCGATGCAGATGCAGCGTCCGAGATACGCCCGCCGCGCGCGGGGAGTCTGTTGCGTGTGCTCTGGCCGGTGGCCAAGGAGGCCTTCCTCGAAATCGAGGGCGCGACGGGCAAGGAAACGTCGCCCGCGGAACCTTCACCGCCTAGCTTGAAGCGCGTGCCGGCCGGCTGGGCGATGCCGGAATTTACGCAGCCGGAGATCGGCGCCGCGGAGCTGGAACTGACGCGCGTGGAATTCGACTGGGCCGGAGAGACGGCACGGCGCGTCGGAAGCTTGGTGCACGCGGAACTTCAGCAGCTCGATTTTCAGGCTTTGGATTCTACGGCGCTGCGCGGCCGCGAGGCCTATCACCGCCGCTGGCTCGCCGCAGCGGGCCTGCCGCCCTCGCGCCTCACGGAAGCGGTGGCGCGGGTGGCTGCCGCGCTTCAGGGCGTTTTGAGCGATGAGCGCGGGCAGTGGATCCTTAAAACGCATCCCAAGGACGACCTGCGCGAGCACGCACTTTCCGGCCTCTTTCAGGGCGAGGTGACCCACGCGGTATTCGATCGTAGCTTCATCGATGAGGCGGGAATGCGCTGGGTGATCGACTACAAAACCAGCCAGCATTTGGGCAGCGGTCTTGCCCAATTTCTCGATCGCGAAGTGGAGCGCTATCGCGGTCAATTGGAGCGCTACGCCGCATTGGCCCAGCGCTTGGGGCCGGAACCGGTCCGTCTGGGGCTGTACTTTCCACTGATGCGTGCGTGGCGCGAGTGGGGCTTCAAAGGGATTGACGAGAGCCCGATACTGGATATATAAACAGTCCCCTAATTAACAAGAAGGGGACAGCCATGATTGGATACGTAACCTTAGGCACCAACGATCTGAAGCGCGCGGCGGGCTTTTACGACGCGCTTTTGGCCGAGATCGGCGCCAAGCGCATGATGGAAGGCGATGGTTTCATTGCTTGGTCCGTGAAGCCCGATCTGCCGGGGCTGGGGCTCACCCAGCCGTTCGATAAGCAGGCGGCCACCGTCGGCAACGGCGTCATGGTGGCGCTGGTCGTCGACAGCGAGGCGAAAGTCAAAACCGTGCATGCCAAGGCGCTGCAATTGGGAGGCAAGGACGAGGGCGCGCCCGGCAAAAGGTCGGAGAACTTCTACGCCGGTTATTTCCGGGACCTGGATGGAAACAAGCTCAATGTCTTCGTCGGCGGCTAGAAGATGAATTCGAGATCCACCGGAAACCGTCCGTATGAATCCCGGGGACGGAGCTGAGCTAAGTTATTGAGCTGAACACGAAGGGCCGGGGCGGCATCAGCGCGCTCTTTGAGCGTTCCGGACAGCATGCCGGTACGCGCGTTAGGAGAGAATCGAATCTGCGCCTGAGCCTCCACCGGCCCTCCCACGTCATTGAGGCTGGCGGTGATGGTGCCGTCGGGAGCTATGCCTCCCGGCGCCAGCGTCAACACATAGCTGCCCAATAAAGAGCCATCGGCGATGCCGGTGGATGCAATATCCGTCACTTCGATCTTTCCCACCGCCGACTCAAGCCGGCGAAAATCGCTTTTGATCGACGTGAACAGCAACCTTGCGGTGCCGCGCCAACCGGCCGCCAGTCCAAGATCGCGAAGATCTTCGATGGGACCGCTGCCTTTGATGTCATGGGCGGTCAGGCCTCGTGTACCGATTTCTGCGGTGCCGTCGATCACAAGGCCAACCTTGACCCAATGGACGTCCGCGACCACGGCGAGACGCAGCAGCGCGAGAGGATGGATCTGCCATTCGATGGCGCCCGCATCTCGGCCATTGACAATGATCTTTCCCGCCGCGCCATGCAGCAAGCTGCCGGAAAAATCTTCTGCGTGGATTGGCGCGGGCAGGAATCGAGAGACAAGGGAAGCGGGCAGCAGATACACGACGGTTCCCGACAGCGCGATCAGACCGAGGAGAATCAGCGGCCAGCGCTTGGGCTGCCGCGGGTTAGCGTCGCGGCTGGCTGAACGAGATACTGGCATTTACCAGACCTGGCGAGGGAGTGCGGTCCACGGTGATCGATTCAATGGCGAGACCATAGCGCCGGTCCAAGGTGTCGAGCCAGCCGATCAGCGTGTCGAACGGCGCGCTCTCCAGCTGCACACGCACGCCGCCTGTGGAGTTGGGCTGGGTGCCGCGCAGCGCGGTGCCAAGTCCCGCCTCGCGTCCCACCCTGTCCACCAGCACCACCGGGGCTTCGCCCGTGTCGGCGGGAATCTCGGCGCCCCGGGCACGGATCTCCGGCGCATTGGCGCGCATCCAAGCCAGATCGTCGCGGCGCGTTCCGGCCGCCAGCCGCGCGCGCGATACGGCCGACTGCAGGGGTAGGACAATTCCGCCGATGAGGACGATGAGTCCCAAGGCCACGGCACCGATCGCCACCACGCGCTGCTCGCGCGCCTGCAGGCTTGCATACCAGGCTTTGAGTTTGTTCATCGCCGCGCCTTCGAGGATTGCGTGCGGATGTGAAGATGTGCCTCAACGCCCGAAGCCACCGGATTCGAGGATTGAATGTCGGCTGAAAGCCCTTCCTTGCCTGCGAATTGCGTCAATTGCGACAGGGCGGCGAGACTCGGCGCACTCACGGTCATGTCGAGCGCATCCTCGCGATAGGCCAGTGCACTGATCGTCGTCTTCGGCGTCACCGCCAGCGCGCCGCTCAAAGTCTGCAAGGTGCGCAGGAAAACTTGCGGCCCGGAGCCTGATTTGCGGATTCGATCCAGCTTGGTCTGCATCTGCCGGCGCGGATCGGACAGGGTATCGCCGGGCATGGCAGAAGAAAAAACTTGCGCGATCTCGCCGTCGAGTGCCGTCGATTCGTGCTTGGCCTGGCGAATCTGCAAGGCTTGCGCGCCGACGTGAATCACCAACAATCCAGCCGCGAGCAAGGCAGCAAGACGCCACTGGCGCCAGCGCGTGCCGTAGTCGGTGGTGCGGGAGAATTCGCCCTGCAGCAAATTGACCGGCTCGGCGGCCGCCATGCCGCGGGCCAGCCACGGCAGGGGTCCATCTGCCAGCAGCTGCACCTTGAGCGACGCGAATTCCTCGAGCAGTTCTTCGAACTCGCCCTGAACGCGGGCCCAATCATCGCGTGTGACGTAAAGAATGGCGCTTTCCTTCGGTTTCGACTCTTCCGTAGCTTCCGGTTGCAGCGGGTCCGCAACCACGCCGGCAACCACCAGCGCTTCGCGCACGGGCGAGAGTTCAACGGCGAAGGGCAGTGCACCGGGCCGGCGCACGGCGAGCCGCTCCTGCTCGAGCCAAAGAATGGTTTGACTGGGATTCTCCGGCATGAGCGAGATGTCGGGATAGATGGCCTGCGGATCGAGTCCCGCGGCCTTCAAGTCGTCGATCCAGCCTTGCAGCACGGGCCGTGATACCACGGCAACCGGCGTGCCGCCGCTGCTGCGCCGATGTCCTATCGCGAAGCTCAGTTGATCGACATCTTCAGTCAGTTGCTCCTCCAACGCGAAGGGCACGGCGCGCGCAAGTTTGGTTCCGTGCCCCGGCGGCAGCTGCGGCTCCGCCAACAGGATCTGAGAAGCGGGGGCGAGGGCGATGATTCTACCGGTGCGCCACACCGCTGCGGCCAGGCTCAAAGAGCCGCGCTGCCGGGTCGGCGTCGGAGCGCCGGCCTCATCCAAGGTCAGCCATTCAGTTTCTTCTTGGCCGGACGCAGGCAGTCGTAGTAGCAGTGTTTGCGGCATGTGTGTCAAGGGGTCCCAAATGAGCGCAGCAGGGTCGTGACCTTCGTACCTCCGCGCAATAAAAGACTGTACAAGGTGAACTCCGTAGTGCCAAGCGTTACCCGGGTGGTGAGCTCGAAGTAGCTGCTCCTCGTATCGATCGGGGTGCCGATTTTCGCCATGGCGGTCGGCCCCGCAAAACTGGTGGCCACATTGGTAAAGGTCGGGACATCGGGGAAGCAGCCGGTCTTGCGGCCATTGGTCAGCACGGCTGGACTATTCGACCATTCGCCGTTCAGGCCCTCCACCAGGCTTTCGAGCACGAGCGCGGGAGCGGTACAAATATTGATCTTAGTGTTGGCGCTGGGGAGTGCCGTGACGTAGGGCGCAATCTTGCGGTAGCGATCCGCGCCGAACCCAGGAAGATTCATGAGTTCGCTGGGCGACAACATGGGCCAGTTGCCTGTGCGGTAGGGCGGGGTTTGAGAGGTGTAGACCGAGTCTTCCGCCCCATCGGGATTGCCGACCACTTCATCTTGGTCGAGCCAATCTCGCGCCAATCCGGCCCACTTCGGCTCCACGCCGACGGATGCCAGAAGGCGCTGAAATTGCTGCAGCGGCAATGGATCTTGCGTCACCCCGTCGGATCCCAAACGCGCGAGCGTGTTCAGATTGAATCGCCCTTGCATGTCTTCGATCTGGCCCTGCATGGTGCCGATGGGCTCGCCCTCCGGATCGTTGTCCGGCGTGATGGGCAGAGGCTGCGTAGCTTGCGCCCAGGGTCCCGCCAAGGTGGTCAAATTGGCGTTTGCCTGCAGATCTTGGATGAGCACATCCGCCGCCAGCGCCTCGGCTCCCATGCCGAAATGCAGCGCCTGCTCCGCGGCCATCATGCCCGTGGTGCGCCGCAGTTCAAGAAATCCGTCGAAACTCAGTTTCGTCGCCAGTACCGTGGCGAGCGCCACCAGGACCAGGGCAATGATCAGCGCGACGCCGCGCTGCCGGCCGCCGGTGAAAGGCTTCATCCGGACACCTCGATCACCCGGCGTATCGCACCCCAGTCCTTGAATTGCACGATGATCTCAACCGCCACGGGCCGCGATTGCAGATCGGCGCTCGACTCAGTTTGCACGGTGGTGAGTTCAGGCCATTGGTTCTGCCAGGCTTGGTTGCTGTCAAGATAGCGCAGCTGCACGCCTTGCACGCCGGTCAGCAGGTCCTGCACCACGGGCTTATTAGCTTGCACGGTGTCGAGATTCACCTGATAGCTGCGCTTGAGAACGTCTCCCACCAGCGCATAGGAGACGCGCTGCAAGGTACTGCGCTGCTGGCCGGCGGTGTTGGACCAGCCGGTGCGCGTCAGATCAACCATGGAGACCGCACTGGGATCCGTCGTGGCGCCCAAGCCGGAGCCGGAATTAAAGCTCATTCCTGGATTGGTATTGGTGCCGGAGTTAAAGGTCATGCCGGAGTTGGCATTGCCGCCGGTGCTTAAATGCGAACCCAAGGCGGCCGAATTTACCGTGACGCTGCCGGCACCCGGCGTGCCGCGCAGCGCGGGCAGTCTGCCTTGTCCCAAGATATCGCGCACCGGCCGAGGCGCGAGCTGCGCGAAATCCGCGACGATGATGCGCATGCCGAATTCGATTTCCCTCGAACGCTGCAGCGAAACCTCGGTGCGTTCGGCGGAGATGCGGGCGGCCCGGTAGGTCGAATAGCCGAGTGCCGCCATGATGCCCAAGATCAGCAAAGCCACCAGGATTTCGACCAGAGTGAAGCCATCAGCCCGTCCGCGCCATTTTTTGGGCCGCCCGCTCATCGGGTCGCCGGCGGAATCGGCGAGGGCGCCGGCGCGGGATTGATCGGTACGCCCGGGGGCTGTGAGCCGGGCGTGCCGGTCGAAGGGGCAGTCAGCACACCGGTGGTCCAATCGACACTGGTGGATCCCGGCGGCGCCAGCGAGCTGCCGAGGAATCCAACTGCCTGTGCCAGCGGATTTCCCTTGGCCTTGGCATCGCCCAAGTAAACCCGCACCACCACCCGCTTCATGCTGCCGATGCTGGTATTGAAGTAGCGTGTATCGTAATGCCACTTGCGGCTGCCGAACTGCAGCTCTCCGGTGTCGGTGTTTTGCCCGAATTTCGCGACGTTGAGGCGCACTTCCGACAATCGATTGAGGGCAATCCATTGCGCCAGACTCTTGTCGCGCAAAAAGCCGCTGGTCCGCGCGGTGCCGTTCACCGCCACCATCAGCGCAGTCAAGCCGAGCGCCACGACCACCAGGGCGACCAACACCTCGACCAGCGTGAAACCGCGGCTGTGCCGAATGCAATTCAACTGCGCTTTTCCACTTTGTTCGAAGCCTCGCGTGAAATTTTGCCGAGCGCGTCTCCATCCACCACCGCTTTGGCCTCCGTTGCCTCGCGCAGCAAGATGAGGCGAAACGGCGTGCCCTCGCCGCTGGCGGCAATCGCAACTTGCGGACGGGGCGGTTCCGCGCTGGAGAGATTTCGATCGATCGGCTTGATCACCACGGTCTGCGCGTCGAGCTGCAGCTGAAAGATGATGCCCTTGGGCAGCTCGCGATGGCGGAACTCGCGTTCTTGATCCAACATCATCCAGCGGTCGCGGCGCGGATCGTAAACGACGAATTCGTACGCTGCGGGCTCGATGCGCAGACCGAAGTCGCGGCCCTCGAGCAGGGCGCGTTCGTGCAACAGCCCCACCAGCCCCTCGATGCGCCGGCTTTCCTCATCGAGCTGGCTGTCGCGGCCGGTCGAGCTCACGCTCAAGACGGCGAGCGAGACCACCACCGTGATGATCAGTATCACGACCAGAATTTCGACGAGAGTGAAGCCCTTGCTGCGCATGGCAGGCCATCGCCTGGCGAGGTCTATTTCTGATCGAGCGTAAAGCTGCTGATATCCGCGTCGGGTCCCTCGCCGCCGGGTTTGCCGTCGCGCCCGTACGAGAGGATGTCGTATTCGCGGCCGTCGGCGCCCGGGCTGGTATACAAATAAGGATTGCCCCAGGGATCCTTCGGAACGGTTTTCAGGTAGCCGTTCGGCGGGTAATTGGTGATGGCCGGATCGGCGGGTTGCTTCACCAGGGCCTGCAATCCCTGCTCAGTAGTCGGATATTTGAAATTATCGAGCCGATAAAGGTCCAAGGCCGTCCCGATCGAACGGATGTCGGTCTTGGCGGCGGTGATGCGCGCCGTATCGACCTTGCCCAAGATATTTGGCACCACGAGTGCACCGAGCACTGCCAGAATGACCACGACGACCATGATCTCAATTAGGGTAAAACCGCTTTGGCGATGACGCATAGGGACCTCGGAAATTCCTTGGATCATAGCAAAATAGAGAACCTCGATGCCCCGTGAGGCGGCTGACCGCCTGGCGCCGATCGCCGCGGCACTACAGTGGGATCGCGGCCGATGGATTTGGTTGCTTCTGATTTTGCTGTCGCTGGACGCCGTGTTGGGTCTTGGCGACAGTGTCAGTGCAGTGCTGCGCTATGACCGCAGTGCTATCGCAGCCGGTGGCTGGTGGCGGTTGCTTACGGCCCACATCGTACACCTGGACTTGCATCATCTGATCCTCAATGAATTGGGGCTGGTGCTGATGTGGTCGCTGTTCGCCCAGGATTACGATCCAGTCGAGTGGTGCGCGATCGTCTTGAGCGGTGCGTTGGCGATCAGTTCGGGCCTATGGTGGCTGAGTCCCCAGGTCGCATGGTACGTCGGCGCTTCAGGGGTGCTGCACACCGTCATGGCTGCGGGCACGGCAAATCACTTGGCAACACGCGCCTGGGATCGATGGATACTGCTCTTGGGTCTGTGCGCTAAATTAGCCTGGGAGCAGCGGGTGGGCCACGCAGCCCCGCTGATCGTGGTCGATGCGCATTTGTACGGTGCGGCTTGCGGATTTGCAGCCGGCGCGGCACTGTCCTGGCGGACCGCTATAATTCGCCACCGCTCAAGGGCTCGAGGATAGAAAATTCATGTCGCTTGCGTTTGTGTTCCCCGGCCAGGCTTCCCAGTCCATCGGCATGATGAGCGCCCTGGCGCGCGTTTCCCCGATCATCACGGCCACGTTTGCCGAGGCGAGCGGCGTGCTGGGTTACGATCTGTGGCAACGCTGCCAGGAAGGGCCGGTTGAATTGCTGAATGCGACCGAGTGCACGCAACCGGCCATGTTGACCGCGGCTGTTGCGACCTACCGGCTATGGCACGAGCGCGGCGGCCCATTACCGAGCATGATGGCGGGTCACAGCCTGGGCGAGTTCAGCGCACTGGTCGCAGCCGACTACTTGGATTTCAAGGCGGCGGTGGACCTGGTCAAGTACCGTGGCGAACTCATGCAAGCAGCCGTGCCGAGCGGCCAGGGCGGCATCGCCGCCATTCTCGGCCTCGAGGACACGGACGTCGAAGCGGCGTGCCAGGAGGCATCGCAAGGCGAGGTCGTCGAGGCGGTCAACTTCAATGCGCCCGGCCAGGTTGTGATTGCCGGCCTTGCCACGGCGGTGGCACGCGCCATCGAGATCGCCACGGCAAAGGGGGCGCGCAGAGCAATGGCACTGGCCATGAGCGTTCCCGCGCATAGTTCTCTGATGCGCCCAGCGGCAGAAAAATTGCGCATTCGTCTCGAGCACACCGCCGTGGCGGAACGATCTGAAGTGAAGGTTTATGGTGTTGATTGCAAAATTCACACCGGCGCGAATGACATACGCAACGGATTGGTGAGACAGCTGTCGACGCCCGTGTACTGGGCGGCTACGGTGCGCACCATGGTATCCGCGGGCGCGACGCAAATTATCGAATGCGGCCCTGGTAAAGTGCTGACTGCACTGAATCGGCGGGTGGATAAGAATCGGGATCTCAAGATGCTGGCGTTGGAAGATCCACAGGCGCTGGATGATGCGCTGGCTGCGATGACCCGGGAGCCTGGATGCTGAACGGAGAAATTGCTTTGGTGACCGGCGCCTCGCGCGGCATCGGTGCCGCGATAGCCGAGCGCCTGGCCGCCGATGGTGCGCGCGTCATCGGCACGGCCACCACGATTGCGGGGGCCGCCCGAATCACCGAAAGCTTGAGCGGCCGCGGCGGCCGCGGCGCCGTGCTGGACGTGACCAGCCAGGAGTCGATCGAGGCGTTGATGAGCGACATCGAGAGCCGGGAAGGCGCGATCGGCATTCTTTGCAACAATGCCGGCATCACGCGCGATACGCTCCTGCTGCGTATGAAGCAGGATGACTGGGATGCCGTGATCCAGACCAACTTGGCTTCCGTGTTCCGGCTATCCAAGGCAGTACTGCGCGGCATGATGAAGGCCCGTAAGGGACGCATTATCAGCATCACTTCGGTGGTTGCCTTGACCGGCAATCCTGGGCAAGCCAATTATGCCGCCGCCAAGGCGGGCATCGTTGGATTCACCAAATCGTTGGCCCGGGAGGTGGGCTCACGCGGCATCACGGCCAACGCCATAGCCCCGGGATTCATCGACACGGACATGACCCGTGCGTTGAATGAGACGCAGCATGCGGCGCTAAACGCGCAAATCCCTTTGGGAAGACTCGGACAGCCGGCGGATATCGCCGCCGCGGTGGCGTTTCTATGTTCCTCCGGCGCTGCATATATCACCGGAGAGACGCTGCACGTAAACGGCGGGATGTACATGCCATGAACGCTTTGGGCCCTTAATGGCGCTATTTTGTCAAGGCGGACGGCGTAGGGTGGCCATCAAGTGTGCGGTCAAGGTAGCCTAGTCCGCCGCGTTCACATAAAATACGCGCCCGGTCGATGCCACTGGTCGCGGGGGTTCTTAAACCGCATGAATAGCAATTCCGAGAGGAAACCATAACGATGAGTACTGTTGAGCAGCAGGTGAAAAAGATCGTGGCCGAACAGTTGGGCGTGAAAGAAGAAGAAGTCACCAATGATGCCTCGTTCGTCGACGATTTGGGGGCCGACTCGCTGGACACGGTGGAACTGGTGATGGCGCTCGAGGAAGAATTCGAGACGGAAATTCCGGATGAGGACGCCGAAAAGATCACCACGGTGCAGCAGGCAATCGACTACATCAACTCGCACAAGGGCAAGGCCTGAGATCCGGTCGATCGCAAGCACATCGTCCTTTGTTCAAAACCTAGCTAGGGGTTGATATTGAGCAAACGGCGCGTCGTCGTTACAGGTCTCGGAATCGTCTCGCCGGTCGGCAATGACGTCGCGACCGCGTGGGCCAGCATCCTAGCGGGGCGCAGCGGCATCGCGCCGATCGAGCGGTTCGACACCGCCAATTTCCCCACCCACTTCGGCGGCGAGATCAGAAAGCTGGATTTGGCATCCTACATGTCGCCCAAGGACGCGCGCCGCATGGACGCGTTCATGCAATATGGGGTGGTCGCCGGAATGCAGGCGATGCGCGATTCCGGCCTGCAGATAACGGAAGCGAATAGCCCACGCGTCGGGATCATGATGGGTTCGGGCATGGGCGGGCTGGAGTCCATCGAACAGACCTACGACAAATATCTGGAGACGCACGGCCCGAAGAAAGTATCGCCGTTCTTCATACCTGCCAGCATCATCAATTTGGTCGGCGGACACTTGTCCATCATTTTCAAGATCACCGGTCCCAATCTGGCCGTCGCCACCGCATGCACCACCTCGACGCACGCGCTGGGGTTGGCGATGCGCATGATCCAGTGGGGCGAAGTCGATGCGATGCTCGCGGGCGGCTCCGAGATGGCGACCTGTCCGACCGGCATGAGCGGCTTTGCGCAGGCAAAAGCGCTATCGCAGCGAAACGATGATCCGCAGGCCGCGAGCCGGCCATGGGATAAGGATCGCGACGGCTTCGTCATGGGCGACGGCGCGGGCGCCATGATGCTCGAGGAGTACGAGCAGGCCAAGGCGCGTGGCGCCAAAATATATGCCGAAGTCGTGGGGTTCGGCATGAGCGGCGACGCCTATCATGTGACCGCGCCGCCGGAAGACGGCGAGGGCGCGCGCAAGGCGATGTCGAATGCGCTCAGCGATGCAAAGCTCAATCCTGAGCAAGTCCAATACGTCAACGCTCACGCCACCTCGACCGAGCTCGGCGATCGGGCAGAAACTCTGGCCATCAGACGCGCATTTGGCGCTGCCGCGGACAAGCTCGCGGTCAGCTCGACAAAATCGATGACAGGACATTTGCTAGGTGCCGCCGGGGCGGTCGAGGCGATATTCTCGGTCTTGGCGCTGCGCGACCAGGTGGCGCCGCCGACCATCAACCTCCACCAGCCGGGCGAGGGCTGCGACCTGGATTACGTGCCGAACACGGCGCGGCCGATGTCGCTCACATTCACCCTCTCCAATTCGTTCGGCTTCGGTGGCACCAACGGTTCGCTCGTTTTTCGCCGGCTTTGAACCGCTAGATCTCGTCGAGCAGTATCCGGATGCGTACCCGGGGCTTCTCGAGAGCTGCGCGGCGGATTCGCCGGGTCGCGGCGCCCGCTTCGATATTTTGCCGATCGTGAGCGGCGAGCAGCTTAGGCTTAACGCCGACCGAGGACTCTTTGGTCCCTATGCCGGCGAGAGCGGCTTTCTTGGCGCTCTGAATTCTTGGTGGCAGGCCTTGCTGCCGAGCGCCGCGGCGGGCGCCATCCGGAGCGCGGTCTCGCCGCACTTGCCCTTCAGCGGTGGATGGCTCTTGTACCTGGGCTACGAGCTGGCGGCTGAAATCGAGCCCTGCCTGGGCCAGCCGCGCAGTGTCGATCCGGTGGTTGCCCTGGCGCTGCGTGCGCCGGCTGCGTGGATGCGGGACCGTCGATCAGGCGAGGCCTGGCTCTATGCAGAAGCCGGCCACGAGGGCCTGCTGGATGAGTTCAGGCGGCGCGTTGCGGCGTTGCGCGATTCGGCGCCGCTTGCGGACGGGCACTTTCACATCGAGGAAGAAGATCCGGCAAAATTCCTCGCAGCGGTTCGGCGTGCGCTCGAGTACACGGCGGCGGGGGATGTGTATCAAACCAATTTGTCGCGCCAATGGCGGGCGCAGGCCTCTCGCCCGGTGAGTGCGGTTGCCATTTACAAGCGCTTGCGCGCTGCGAACCCGGGGCCCTTCGCCGCCCTGCTGCGGCATGGGGATTTTGCCGTGCTCTGCTCTTCGCCCGAACGTCTGGTGCAGGTGCGAGGCAACCGCGTGTCGACGCGCCCGATTGCGGGCACGCGGCCGCGCGGCGCCGCGGGCGCGGAGGATGAAGGCTTGGCGCGTTCGCTCTTGGACGATGAAAAGGAGCGCGCCGAGCACGTCATGCTCATCGATTTGGAGCGCAATGACTTGGGCCGCGTATGTGTCGGCGGATCCATCGAAGTCGACGAGTACATGAGCGTGGAGAGCTACGCGCATGTGCATCACATCGTATCCAATGTCAGCGGCCGGCTGCGCGCCGATGTCTCGCCGGTCGATGTGATCAGAGCATTGTTTCCCGGCGGCACGATCACCGGGTGCCCGAAGATTCGCACCATGCAGGTCATTGCGGAGCTGGAAGGCTGCCCGCGGGGTGCTTATACCGGCTCGATCGGCTACTTGAATCGAGACGGCAGTTGCGACTTGAATATTCTGATACGCACCCTCACCGCGCGGGGTATGGCATTCAACTTTCGCGCGGGCGCCGGCATTGTGGCTGATTCCATTCCCGAGCAGGAACTGGCCGAGACCCGTGCCAAGGCTGAAGGCTTGCTGCGCGCGTTGGCGGGGCGAGCGTGAGCGTCTGGGTGAACGGTCGACCCCGGACCACGCTGGATTATCGCGACCGCGGACTGCAGTACGGCGACGGTCTATTCGAAACCATGCGGGTGCTGCAGGGGCGCATCCGCTTGCTGGAGTATCATCTTGCGCGGCTGTCCGAAGGTTGCAAGCGCTTGCGGATCGACACCCCCGGTGCGGCGAAATTACGCCGTGAACTCGAGCGCATCGCCGCCGGCCGAAACAATGCGGTACTCAAGCTGATCGTCACCCGCGGCAGCGGCCCGCGTGGCTACCTGGCATCCGGCCGCGAACGCACGACGCGCATCACGGCGCTGCACGCCTTGCCCGCAAGTATCATCGGCGGCGCAGCCGCAGTTCGCGTGCGGCTATGTTCGACGCCGATGAGCGTGAATGCGCACCTGGCGGGCCTCAAAACGCTCAATCGGCTCGATTCGGTCCTGGCGCGCGCCGAGTGGCGGAATGCGCGGCTCTGGGAAGGACTGATGAGCGACCCGGAAGGCAATTGGGTCTGCGGTACCATGTCGAATCTGTTCTTGAGGCACGGCGCCCGCTTGGCGACGCCCTTACTGGATCGATGCGGCGTGACGGGCGTCATGCGCCGTTGGGTATTGGAAAATGCCGCAGGCGTCGGCTTGCACGTGGAGCAGCGCCGCATCCGCTGCAAAGACCTGGTGTCGGCCGAGGAGATATTCATGAGCAATGCGCTGGTTGGCATACGCTCCATAAGCGCGATCGAGCGGCCTGCCGCGGCAACCGTGCGCATCATGAGTACGCAGGCTGCCCGCCGGTTGCGCGCGCGGTTGGATGCCCTGTGAGCCGCAGCTTGCGCGTTGCGGCCGCCGTTTCATTGCTGCTGCTCGCCGCGATCGCGGCAACGGCCGTTTGGGTCGGCATGCGCAGCCTGGATTTGCCGCTGCGGGTGTCGATGCCGCTACGCTTCAAAGTGCCGCCGGGAACGAGTTTTTCGCATGTCGCCGCGCAACTGGCGGCGCAGGGTGCCGTCGCGCAGCCCAAGGCTTGGATCCTGTATGCGCGCTGGAAAGGATTGGCATCGGCCGTCAAGGCGGGCGAATACGAAATCCAACCCGGTACGACGCCGCGCGAATTGTTGATCAAAATGGTGAACGGCCAGGTCTTGCTGCATTCGCTTACCATTGTGGATGGCTGGCGTGTGCAAGATCTGCTCGAGGCATTGCGCCGCAATCCGGAAATCGTTTCCACGCTTCCGCAACCGGCGAGTCCCGCGGCTCACGGCGTCGATATCATGTCCAAACTCGGCAGCCCGGGCATGGATGCCGAGGGACAGTTTCTGCCCGAGACCTACCGCTTCATCGGCGGCACGACGGATATCGAATTGCTGCGCCAGGCGCACGCCGCGCTGCTGCGCGAGCTGGACGCGGCCTGGCGGGATCGCGATCCGGATCTGCCGTTGCATACGGAAAACGAGCTGCTGATCATGGCGTCCATCGTCGAAAAAGAGAGCGGCTTGCCGCAGGAACTGCCGAAGATCGCCGGACTGTACCTGCATCGCCTCGCGATCGGCATGAGATTGCAGGCCGATCCCACCGTCATCTACGGATTGGGACAGCACTACGAAGGCGATATTCACAGCGTGGATTTGCGCACCGACGGGCCGTACAACACCTATACCCGCGCCGGATTGCCGCCGACGCCCATTGCCCTGGCCGGCGCGGCGGCGATTCGTGCGACGTCGCGTCCGGAAAAGACGGATGCACTCTATTTCGTGGCTTCGACCAAGGGCGATGGCAGCCACGTGTTCTCGCCCACGCTCGAGCAGCATAATGCCGCGGTGGCCGCCTACGTCGCGCACCAGCGCAAGGCGGCGCAGGAGCCGCCGCGATGACGGCCAATGCACGCTTTGTGACGATGGAAGGCATCGAAGGCGTCGGTAAGACCACTCAAGTGGCGCGCCTCTCCGCGGCCTTGAATTTGCGCGGCGTCGCACATGTCGTGACGCGCGAGCCGGGCGGAACGCCGCTCGCCGAAAGCATCCGTCAAGTGGTGCTGAGCGCGCGTGACGAGCCGCTGCCGCCGATGGCGGAACTGCTGTTGATGTTCGCCGCGCGCGCAGTGCACCTGGGCAATCATATTGAACCGAACCTTGCAGCCGGCCGCTGGGTGATTTGCGACCGCTTCACCGACGCAAGCTACGCGTATCAAGGCGGCGGACGGCAATTGAGCGCCGAGGCGATCCGCGGCTTGGAACAGATGGTGCAAGGAGCGCGGCGCCCTGATCTGACGATCCTGCTCGATGCACCCGTGCAGCGCGCCCTGGCACGCGCGGCTGCGCGAAACGCGGGCGCAGTTCAGGATCGCTTTGAAAACGAACGCAGCGAATTTTTCGAGCGCGTTCGCAGCGTTTATCGCGAACGTGCGGTGCTCGAGCCGAATCGCATCGTCGTGGTGGATGCCACGCAGCCGGCCGAGGAAGTCGGTGCACTGATTCTGGGACATCTCAAGGCGCGCGCATGGATTTCTTGAGCGCCGATTCGCTGCCGTGGCTCAATGGCGTACAGCAACGGCTGCGCGCCGCCTTCGATGCGGGCCGCTTGCCGCATTCCCTGCTGGTATTGAGCGTCCCGGGGTTGGGCGCCGAACATCTCGCAAATTGGATTGCGGCGCTGGCATTGTGCGAACGCCTTGGCGGGCGGCCTTGCGATACTTGCGCTTCTTGCAAGCTGCTGCGCGCGGACAGCCATCCCGATGTGCATGCGGTGCGCCTCGGGGAGGACGCGCTGCAGATCAAGGTCGACCAGGTGCGCGAGCTCATCGACTCGCTGGCAACCAAAAGCTATCGGGGCGGCTACAAGGTCGGCATCATCGAGGATGCGGAGGCATTGAATACGAACGGCGCCAACGCCTTTTTGAAAACTCTCGAAGAGCCTTCCGCCGACACCGTGCTCATCATGATCGCGCGTCCGAACCACCGCTTGCCGGCAACCATCGCGAGCCGGTGCTTGCGCTTGAACTTGCGGCCGCCTCAGCCTGAGATGGCGATCGACTGGCTGCGCATGCGCTCGAAAATCACCGAATGGAGCGCAGCGCTGTCGCTGGCCGGCGGGGCGCCGCTGGCGGCGCTGCAGCTCGATGCCGCAGGGTTGGCTGCGATCGACGCCGACATGCGCCAATCCATGACGGAGCTTTCCGATGATTCCGTCGATATCACGCTGCTTGCGGATCGATGGATCCGTTCCGATCCAGGCGTGCGCGTCGCTTGGCTTGAGAACTGGATCACACGGCGAGTAGAAGCGTCCCTGGGAGCGGGGGCTTCGCGTCAAAGTGCGGAACCGGTCCGCTTGCCTGCCGCTTTACTTAAGCCCAAGATAAGGGCCCTGTTCGAGCTGCTGGATGCCGCCCGGGACCTACGGCGTCTCGCATCGACCGGCATGAATCAGCAGTTGGCGCTCGAGGCGTTGCTGCTCGGCGGCCGAACGGCGTTGCGAAGAGAGTTAAAGCGGGAATCGTAGGAATTGAGAAGTCCAAGCAATAAACCGGGTCTGCTGACGCTTACCATCAAGGACAAGAGCGCGCTGTATCTCGCCTATATGCCGTTCGTCAAGAACGGCGGCCTGTTCATTCCGACCAACAGCAACTATCGGTTGGGCGATGAAGTCTTCATGCTGCTGAATCTCATGGGCGAGGAAGAAAAATTGCCGGTGGCGGGGCGCGTCATCTGGATGACTCCGAAAGGCGCGCAGGGCAAGCGGACCGCCGGGATCGGAGTTCAGTTCAGCGATCAAGACCGCGGCAACACGCAGAAGAAAATTGAGAACTATCTGGCCGGCGCCCTCGGCGGCGATAAGCCCACCCACACGATGTAGCTAACGGGCGCCGGAAGCAGGGCGCTCAGGAATCGGTTCCACATACACCGGCGAGGCCGGCGGCTCGATCTTGAGCGGGCGATGCGGAGCTCTGAAGAGATAGACTGAAGCCGCGACGATCGCGGCCGCGAAAAAAATCGCGAGATACCGGTGTTCCCAAAGGAGCGATGGGGCCTTGTATTCGAATCGCGGCTTGGGTACGAAGCTGCCGGGTCCGCTGCCGCTCTGCGGATCGGGCGTGCGATTATGCACTGCGCGAGCGAGCGGCTTCGCTTGCAGCCAGTCCGCCTTTCAATACATACGCTTCGAAGCCGCGCTCGCTCAAGATGTAAGCCGCGGCGGAGCTGCGCCGACCCGTGTCGCAGCACACGACGTACTGGGTGTTCTTGTCCAAGGCATTGATCTTCAGCCGGATGAAATACAGAGGAATATTCACCGCATCGTCGATCCGGAAATTTTGAAATTCGCTCGGCAGACGCACATCGAGCCACTTGCCGCCGTTCGCCACGATCTCGCGCGCCTGTTGCTGATCGACCCACTGCAGCAAAGGTTCATTGAGCAGGGTTTGAAAATCGTTTTTCCCGAGGCGCATCAGGGTGCCGTCGGTGGACATGGTTACGGTGGCATTGCGCTTGGCCTCGGCGATCAGGGCCTCTTCGCCGAAGCTGTCGCCGGGTCCCAATTCCGCCAGTTTGATGCCTTCCTTGTTCAGCGGGGTCTCGCGCGTCACGATGCATTTGCCGGCGACCACCACGTAGAAAAAATCGCCTTCCGTGCCTTGTTTGATGACGATATCGCCGGCGCGGTAGTTGATGCGCTGCATGCGCATGAAGATGGCCTGAATGTTGGCGGGCGGAATGCGATGAAACGCTTTGGTTTGCAGCAATGTCGTCATCCAATCGCCGGTTACGTCCAAGCCGTCGCCTCGAAGCTCGGCAACCTCGTACTGGCCGGTTTGGTCCCACGTCAACAGCACGTCCAAAAGATCGCTGTCGATCATGATGTATTCGACATCCATTGCGGCGCGTGCGGTGAATTTGCGCGGCAATCCCGGGGCTAGAGCCGCGCGTGCCTCCGGCGTACCCGATCTGATCACGCCCATGACGCGATCTTCGGCCCGCAGTTCCACCTGGCCGCTGACAAGATAGTAGGTGCGCTTGTCGGTATCGCCTTCCTTGAACAGCAGCCGCCCGGCATCCAGTTCGCGCACCACGGTTTTACGGGCGAGCGCGTGCAGATTTTCGGCCTTCAGGCCGTCAAGCGGCGAGAAAGTCTTCAAAACAGCAAGGTCGACCGGTCGCTCGTCCATCAAGAATTCTTCTGCCCCTGGGCTTTCAACCCTATGATTTTGCCTGCGAATCCTACCATAGGCGGCGGTAGCTCCGGCCACGCAGTGGATCACCTCAGACGGCTGCTAAATGGAAATCCGGTCCCATCCTAGGTCCGGACGGAAGCGTTCACCGTAGCGATCTGCAAGCTCGTTCAGACGTTGTACAACATTTTGCACGCCCCGGTCCTTGGCATATTGCAACGGGCCGCCCCGAAAAGGCGCGAAACCCGTCGCAAATACCGCGCCCGCGTCCAGTAAATCGGCATCCTGCACGGTACCTTCGCGAAGGCAGGCAGCCGCTTCATTGAGCATGGACAATATCAGGCGGTCCTCCAGATCCGCGGGTATGGCGGCGTTCCCGATTTTGTTCTTTTGCGCCCTGCCATCCTGCCAGCGATAAAAACCTTGGCCGCTTTTTCGGCCAAGCTTTTTCTGCTCCACCAGCTTGATCAAGATCTGCGGTATCTCGCGATGGAACGCCGCGCTCAAAACTCGCCCGACGTGGAGCGAAATATCCAGGCCGACGACGTCGGTCAGCTCGAGCGGCCCCATCGGCATGCCGAACTGCACCGCGGCCAAGTCGATGATCTCTGCCGGTATGCCGGATTCGAGCGCGAACAACGCCTCATTCACGTAGGGCGTGAGAATGCGGTTCACCGCGAAACCCGGCGCGCTTTTGCAGGGCAGCGGCAGCTTGTCGAGCTTGCGGGTGAATCGCAGCGCATCGTTTTGAACCTGCGGCCGGGTTTGCGCCCCTTGCACGACCTCCACCAACTGCAGTTGCGCCACGGGATTGAAGAAGTGAATTCCGACCAGGCGGCCGGGCTCCGTCAGCTTTTCGCTCAAGGTCTCGATTTTAATGCTCGAGGTATTGGTCGCGAGAATTGCAGATGCCTTGAGCTTCGGCTCCAGGGCCGCATACACCGAGCGCTTCGCCTCGATGTTCTCGAAGATGGCTTCGATGACGACGTCGGCATCTGCAACACCGTCGCCGTCGACGTCCATTTTCAAGCGCGAGAGCGCGGCGGCGGCGGCAGGCGGTTCCTTAAGACGTTTCTCGAAGAAGGACTTGGCGCGGTCCAACGCCGGTTGAATCAACTCTGCGCTGCGATCTTGCAAGGTCACCGTCATGCCGCGAAACGCCGACCATGCGGCAATGTCGCCGCCCATGACGCCGGCGCCGATGACATGCACGTGCTTGAAATCGGCGGAGGATGCCGCGCCCAGACCTTTCAGCCGGTCCTGCAGCAGAAACACGCGCACCAGGTTGCGCGATGAGCGGGAACACATAAGCTCGCTAATCGAACGCGCCTCGGCTTCGTAGGCGCCCGCGCCCGCCGCGCCGTAGCGCCGCCAAAGATCGACGATCGCGTAAGGCGCCGGATAGTGCTCGGCACGCACGCTGTGCCGCAACGCCGCCGCGGTGCGTTTGCCGATGAGGGGCCGCACGGCACTTAAATTCATGAGCCTGTCGAGGAGCGGGGGACCTCTGCCCGAGGGACGGCGCAACAGCAGGGACTTAGCGCGGGCCGCGAGTTCGGCAGGCGGCACCAGGGCATCCAACAGACCCGTGCTCAGGGCGCGCGCGCCGCGAAACGGCCTGCCTTTGAGCATGAGTTCAAGGGCCGCACGCACACCGATGCGCCGCACGCTTCTGACCGTGCCGCCGAATCCCGGGTGAATGCCGAGCAGCACTTCCGGCAGTCCCAAGGATAATGCGGTTTCATCGGCGCCTATTCGATAAGTGCAGGCCAAGGCTAGCTCCAATCCGCCGCCCAAGGCGAAGCCGCGGATGGCCGCAACGCTCGGGCAGGGCAAATCCTCGAGCTGCTGCATGACGGCCTGGCCGGCGCGAACCAGCTCGTATCCCTGCGCGGGAGTGCCGATTTCTACGAATTCCTTGATATCGGCGCCGGCGATGAAGCCGCTTGCCTTGCCCGACTGCACGATCAGGCCGTGCGGCCTTAGTGCGGCGATTTCCGCAAGCGTGGACGCAAGCTCACGCACCATGTCTGCCGACAGCACATTGGCGGATGCGCCCGCCATGTCGCAGGTGAGCCAGGCGATGCGATCGGCGTCGATTTGCAGCGACCAGTTGCTCATGCGGCTCGTTCGACCGGTGCGAGGATGGTGAAATCGCACACCAATGGCAGATGATCGGAGAATTGCACGTCCGGAATCTCGAAGCGATTTACCTGGATTTGCGCGCTGTGCAGGATGAAATCCAGCTCCTTGCGGGGGCTGCGGCTCGGATAGGAAAACAATCCTTGGGTGTTGGCGCTGCTCAGGCCCGCGGCTTGCGTGAACAGATAGATTTCATGATCGCCCCAGTAGGTGTTGAAGTCGCCGGCGACGATGACCGGTTTGGCGGCCTTGCGCACCAGATCATAGAGGTACCTCAACTGATATTGCCGATGTCTGAACTTCAGCGACAGATGCACCAGAAAAATAGCGATCTCATCGAGTTCCAGTTCGATGATGAGCCGTTTGATGCCCGTGTCGAAGTAGTGGAATCGCTCACCCCGCACCCTGGGCGCTGCCAGGAAGGCGTTGGCCTGCTTGCGCACGATGGGTACGAGTTGGTTGACGGATGTGACGCCGTACTTGCACTCGTAAGTCGAGTAATGGCCGAGCGAACGAGCGATGAAGTCCGCCTGGTTGATCATGCCGGTGCGGATCGAGCCGGTGTCGACCTCGATGAGCCCGACCACGTCCGGATCCTGTTCCTTGATGAAATCCGTAATCCGGGACAGCACATGCCGGCTGGAGCGCAGATAGCCGGCCCCCGGCACCGGAAGGTGGAAGGCGGGGCCCGTCCCGGTGGCATAACGTATATTGTAAACCAACAATCGCACCAGGCATTGTATCCGGCGGGCGATGCTTCGCGCATGCCCATCGTCAGGCTACACTAGCCGCATGTCGGCCAATCCCATCCGGTTGTTCGTGACCCACGCCTGGCTGGAGAATGACGACTACACGCGCGTGTTCGAGTACCTCGAAGCCTCTGGTACTTTTTACTATCACAACACCAGTCAGCCCCAGGCCAAACAGCCGCTCGACAAGGAATCGCAACGCGAAGATCTGCGCCGGCAAATCGCGCCTTGCGAGGTGGTCGTGGTCCTGCCGGCGGTGTATCGCATTGCGCCGGAGCTGGTGCTGTTTCAGATGAACTTCGCCAAGGCCGCCGATCGGCCGATCGTGGCGATGGAAAACTTCGGCTCCACGGAGCCCCTGCCCAAGGCCATCAAGGATCTGGCGGATGAAGTGAGCGCGTGGAATGAGCGCAATCTGATCGACGCTCTGCGCCGCCAGGCGCGGCATCAGGAAACGACGCGCTGGGACACGATCGACTTCAAACTCGATTGATTTAGTTGCTGGCGATCAAGGCGGGCGCGGCGAAATCTTCCGCCGTGCGTTCGACGGGATGCAATTGAACCACGGTGGCGGTGCGTCCTGCACCGTGGTGGCTCTTGCACATGAGGCCGAATATCTCGACGATCTGAGCCGCACACTCATCCGCTTCCTGATTCGACATTTTGCGTACCGAAGCAGCCACGGCATCCTCGCCGCGCAAGGGTTGGACGCCGCACAGGCAACTCATCACGTGGGCATAGGACTCGCGGACTTCGCTGGGGACTTCCTCGGCGGGCAGAGCAGCGAAGTATCTACGGTAGGCAGAGATCAAACGCTGCTTGATCGGCGTCGATCGCACCAACTCGAGCGTGGCAAAATGCAAACATTCCCAAGCGCTGATCATAAAGCCCCACGGTGGACAATGACGCAAACCTAAAGTGGTTTCGAGGCTGCGGCCTTGCGGGGAGTCTTGGTAAATCAAGACTCTGCGATTGGAATATACAAGACAATCGCAGAAACGCAACGCGGATTTTCTCAAAGATTTGAAATGCGTCTACATCGTGGTCGAGGCGCGCTTTCGCCGATTTGTCTAGAAACTTGCTAATGTATCGCTGCTATCCCATTGAATTCATGTCGGTTGAACCTAGATCGTGGAAAGATCCGCGGGCTCCTCACGGGTGTGAGCGGAGTGATCGGCTCCGATGAGCATGTAAACGCCCGGAACCACGAACAAGGTGAACAGGGTGCCGATGGCAAGTCCTGTCGAGATCACGAGTCCGATGGCGAATCGGGACGCTGCGCCGGCGCCGCTCGCAAATACCAACGGCAGCACGCCCAAGACCATTGCCGCGGTCGTCATCAAGATCGGCCGCAATCGGACCGACGCCGCCGCGACAATGGCCGCAGCCTTGCTCTTGCCGCTGTGCTGCTCTTCGTTGGCAACCTCCACGATCAGGATGCCGTGTTTGCTGATCAAGCCGATGAGCGTGACCAGCCCGACTTGGGTGTAGATATTCAGCGAGGCTCCGCCCAGTCCTAGGGCGATGAAAATCAATGCCCCCGCGATCGACAGCGGCACGGAGATGAGAATCACCAACGGATCGCGGAAACTTTCGAACAAGGCGGCCAGCGCCAGAAACACAATGACGATGGCGAAGCCGAATGTCGCCATGACACCGCCGGATTCAGCCAAATATTGGCGCAGCTGGCCGCCGTAATCGACCGAATAGCCCTGCGGCAGCGTTCGTGCCGCGAGGTCCTGCAGATACTTGAGCGCATCCGATTGCGTTACGCCGGGGCTCGGCACGCCCGACAATGTCGCAGCGTTCAATTGCTGAAAGTGATTCAGCGTTTCGGGCACCGTTTCGTGCCGAATCGTCGCGATCGTAGAAAGCGGAACCGGCACGCCATTGATCGTGGCAATAGGGTAATTCAGCAGCTGATTCGGATTCAGGCGCGAGATCCGGTCGACCTGCGGAATCACCTTGTACGATCGAGTTTGCATGCTGAAGTAATTGACGTAGCCGCCGCCCAGCAAGGTGCTGAGAGCCGCGCCCACTTGGCTCATGGTCAAGCCCAACTGCGCCGCCTTATCGCGATCGATCTCGATCACCGATTGCGGTGCGTCGATTTTCAAATCGCTGTCGATGAACATGAACATGCCGCTTTTCTGGACGGTATCGAGAAAGGCGCCGGACACCTCGTTCAAGCGCAAGGCGGGTTCCGTGGTTTTAATGGCGAATTGCACCGGCAGGCCGAACGCGCCGGGCAGCGAAGGTTGTTGGAATACACCGAATTTCTGCGCCGGCAGGGTATTGAGTTTCTGCTGCAGCACTTGCTGAATGGCGGTCGATCCCAGCTTGCGCTGATTGCGCGGCAGCAACGGCACGCCGATAAAGGATTGGCCCGGGGCATCAATCTGAAATAACGACATGATCCCTTCCTGGGATTTGATGATGTCGAAAGCTTGGTTGCCGTATAGCAGTTTGCGCTGCAAGGTAGCATCGGGTGCGGAAGTCGGCTGCGCCAGCACGAAGCCTTGGTCTTCCTGGGGCGCAAGCTCGCTGCGGGCGCTGCGATACAAAAGGAAAATGCTCACCATGATGACCACGACGAACAGCGCGGTGACCGGCGTGTAGCGCAGGCTGGCTTCCAGGCGCCGTTGATATCCGGCGCGGAAGCGCTCGAAGCGCGTATCGATGAATCTGACGATGCGGGTTTCCCAATTTTGCCTGTCGGCGCGGTGGGGACGCAGCAGCCGCGAGCACATCATGGGGGAGAGCGTCAGGGCAATGATTGCGGAAACGGTCACCGCGCCTGCCAAGGTAAAGGCGAATTCGGTAAATAGCGCCCCGGTAAGCCCGCCCTGAAATCCGATGGGGATGTATACGGCCAACAGCACCACGGTCATCGCGACAATGGGATTGGCGAGCTCGCGCGCGGCTTGCATTGCAGCGGCAACCGCCGGCATACCATCCTCCAAGTGCCGATTCACATTCTCCACGACGATGATGGCATCGTCCACAACCAAGCCGATTGCCAGCACCAGAGCGAGCAGGGTGAGCAAGTTGATGGAGAATCCCAGCGCCAGCATGATCGCGAGGGTGCCCACCAAGGAGAGCGGTATGGCCACGACCGGAATCAGCACCGACCGGGGCGATCCCAGAAACGCGAAAATAACGCACATCACGATGATCAAGGCTTCGCTGAGCGTGACCGCCACTTCGTGTATCGAAGCGTTGACGAAGACGGTCGAGTCATAAGCAACGTCGACTTCCAAGCCTTCCGGCAGCTGGGACTTGATCTCGGGCAGCTTTGCCCTGACGCCTTGTATGACGGTGAGAAGATTCGCGGTAGGCGCGATCTGGATTCCGATGAAAACGCCGTTCTTGCCGTCAAAGCGCACTTTGGCTTCGTAGCTATCCGCGCCCAGCGTCACGGCGCCGACATCGCTCAAACGGATATTGCTGCCATTGATCTGTTTGACGATCAAATTCTGGAATTCCTTGAGCGAATGCAGGTTGCTCGTCGAGGTCAAGGTCACCTGCACCATTTCGCCCTTGGTGTTGCCGACCGCGGAGATATAGTCGTTGTTGCCGAGCGCCGAATAGACGTCGCTCGCGGTCAATCCGTAGGAGGCAAGCTTCTTCGGATCCAGCCAGACGCGCAGCGAGAATGTCTGGCCGCCGATCAGTTCTGCGGTCTGCACGCCGGCGACCGCTTGCAATTGCGGCACAACGACACGGGTCAAGTAGTCGGTGATTTGATTCGAGGCGAGGGACTTGCTGCGAAAACCGATGTACATCGCATCGGTCGTCTGTCCGACCTTGACCGTGATCGTCGGCTGAAGCGCGCCGGAGGGAAGCTGATTCAAGATCGAATTGACCTTGATGTTGATTTCGCTCGCGGCCTTGGCGGTGTCGTAATTCTGGCGAAGATTGACCGTGATCGTGCTGGCGCTGCTCTGGCTGACCGATGTCATGTAATCGATGCCATTCGCTTGAGCGACCGCCGTCTCGATCGGCGTCGTGATGAATCCCGCGATGGAATCGGGATCGGCGCCGGGATAGGCCGTGGAGATGGTGACGATGCCGTTTTCAGTCTTCGGGTAGGCCAGCACCTGCAATGCCGAAAACGATCGCAGACCCAGCACCATGATGCCCAAGCTGACAACCGACGCCAATACGGGCCGCCGAATGAATATGTCGGTGAAATGCACGAGTAACTATCAGCCTATTCGTTCGGCGGATTCGGATTGGGGCTGTTCGAAGGAAGCACACTGTTATTGATGGCCACCACGGTACCGTTGCGCAACTTCATCTGGCCGCCGCTCACCACCACCTCGCCTGCCTTGATGCCGCTCAAGACTGCGATCTGATCGCCGCGCGTGTCCCCTAGTTTGACGAAGCGCTGCTGCACGGTTAAGCGCGGATTGCCCTTCTCGTCGACGCCGTTCTTCTCGACGACAAACACGGTGTCGCCGAACGGGTTGTAGGTTACGACGGTCTGCGGCAGGGTTATCAAAGCGGACGTCTCGCCAAATTGGACGCGAACGTCGGCAAACATACCCGGCACCAAGCGCCGCTCAGGGTTGTGCAGGCTCGCCCGCACTTGGACATTGCGGCTGCCGGCATCGACCTTGGAATTGATGGCCTCGATGCTGCCGCTGAACGTCTGATTCGCATAAGTGTCCACCGAAGCCGAAACCGGCTGCCCGATCTTCAGCTGCGCCAGCGCGCGCTGCGGCACGTAGAAGTCGACCAGGATCGGGTCGAGCGCCTGGAGCGTGACCACCGCGGTACCGGCGGTCAGGTATTGGCCGATGTCGACCTGACGGATGCCCAGTCGTCCGGCGAAGGGCGCCTTGACGATTTTTTCGTCGATCAATGCCTGTTGAGCTGCCAGCTGCGCGCGCGCTGATTTCAATGTCGAGACGTCGGTGTCGACATTGGCTTGACTGATTGCTTGAGCGGCGAACTGTTCCTGATCGCGCTTGTAAGTTTGCCCGGCGAGTTCGGCTGCCGCCTCCAATTGCCGCAGCTTGGCATAGTCGTCGTTGGGTTTCAGCCGAAGCAGCACCTTGCCGGCCGCGACATCGTTGCCCGAATCAAAGGCAATCTCATCGACCACACCGGACGCTTGCGCGGACAGATCGGCACCGCGCACCGCCCGCAGCGTGCCGGTCGATTGAATAAAGGGCTGCCAATCCGAAGCAGCGGCTTGAATGGTAGATACGGTCTGCGGCGCGTGGGCGGCGGCATCCATGAATTTCTTGCCGAACGAAGCGCCTATGCGCTGCCAGGCAAATATCGCGCCCAGTACCAGAATTACGGCAATCAACATGATCACGATCGGCTTGATCATCGCCTTGGGTTTAGCGGTTTCCAGGGTGCTCACAGGGGTTCCTTGCGCGAATCGGGTGCATTGGCCGCGACGTCGGATCGATTCCACCAGCCGCCGCCCAGCGCTTGAAACAGCGCCGCAGTGTCCGCGTAGCGCTGCGCCTTGGCCTTCACCAGCGCCACCGCAGCGGTCTGATACGTTTGTTCAGCGCTCAACACCTGCAAGTAGCTGGCGGCGCCGCTCTTGTATTGAACTTGCACCAATCGGAGGCTGTCGGCGGCCGTCTGTGCCGCAAGGTCTTCAGCCTCGAGCGCGTCCGCATCGCCTTTGAGGGCGTGCAGCGTATCGGAGACGTTTTGAAATGCCGTGATCACCGTGCCTCGATAGTTGGCGGCCGCTTGTTCGGCCGCGGCAACGGCGGCGCGGCGCTGATGTACAAGTTGTCCGCCTTTGAAAATCGGCTGAGCGGCCGAGGCCGCCAAGCTCCAGACCACCGAAGCAGGGGAGAATACATTCGAAAAGCCGGTCGCCTCGCCGCCATAGCTGCCGGACAGCGTGATCTGCGGCAGCATGGCCGCGGTCGCAACGCCGATCTGCGCGGTGGCTTCGTGCAGCAGTGCGGAGAACTCACGCACATCGGGTCGCTGCTCGACAAACTTCGAGGGCAAGCTCAACGGCAGTTCACTTGGCAGAATCAGCGAATCAAGCGTGAATTCGGCGCCGGAATAATCGGCCGGCAGGGCACCGGCGTAGGCGGCGAGCAGATTTCTCTGCTGCGCCAGCTGCGTGCGCAGCGTGGGAAGGGCGGCAAGCGTGCCCTGTAGAACCGCCTGCTGCTGCAGCACGTCGGCACGCGATGCGGCACCCGCGGTGAGCCGGCGTTGAATGATTTCCAGCTGCTGACGCTGCGATTGCGCGATGTCTTCGTTGGCCGCTATTTGCGCGCGCAACGACGCTTCGGTAATCGCCGCCGTGACCAAGTTCGAAGTGAGCGTGAGGTATGCGGCCTCCAGGGCAAACCGTTCGTATTCCGCCTGCGCGCCGAGGGATTCAACTTGGCGCCGCACACCGCCGAAGACGTCCAGGGTGTAGGAAACGTTCAGCGTCGCGTTGTTCAGCGTGTAAATGACGGAGGAAATCTGCGGCGCGCCCAACGCTGCCCCGGGAACTTTTTGGCGCTGCACGCCCGCGCTGCCGGAAACGCTGGGATAGAAGCTGCCGCGTTCCGCCGCAAGAGTCTCATTGGCCTGGCGCAGCACCGCGGTGGCTGCCTCGAGCGTCGGACTGTTCACCAGTGCGCGCTCGATCAAAGCATTCAGAGCCGGCGACTGGAACAGCGTCCACCACTCGCCCGGTATGTCCACATCATCCACCAAATGTTGCGTGGCTTGTCCGGTATGCGATTGCGCCGGCCCCAGCTCCGCAGGTATTGCGCCGGGCGGCGCAAAGCCCGAGGTATGAGGCGGCGGCGGCGCTTTGAAGTTGGGGCCCACGGTGCACGCGGCGAGCAGGCACGCCAGAGCGGTCGAACATCCGAGGCAAGTCGCGCGAATCATTTGCGTGGCGCCGCACCGAGGAGAAAGATGTCGATTACATGGTCGAGGTGGGATTTGCAATCGAGGCGGGCCAGCGCGGCGTCGTCGCCGAACAACAGACTCTCGTGCAGCTCGGAGCAAATCATCTGCAAAAACAGTTTTGCCGCCCGATCAGGATCGGCAAGCGCCAGTGTACCGCGGGCGGCCTGAGAGCGAAGATATGCGGCCACGACGCTGTCGACGCAAAGCTTGTTGCTGTCGCGCATTTTTGCAGCGAGTTCCGGAAAGCGGTGCGCTTCGGTGGCCGCGATCCTAAACAGCGCGGCGGCATCCGGGTCGCGCGCGCGACCGGCGATTGTTTCTGCGATAATCTGCAGCGCCGCGCGGGGCTCGAGCCGGTTCAGTTCCGCGGTTGCGAGCACGGTGGAAACACGATCGACCAGCCGGTTGATCACAGCGCCCAGCAGCTCGGCCTTGTTCTTGTAGCGCTCGTAAATGGTGCGGGTCGAAACCCCGGCCTCGGCGGCAACTTTGTCGATGCTTGCGAGTCCATAGCCCTCTCGCAAAAAGACCCGCGTAGCAGCATTTATCAGTGCCGCTTTGCGCGCCATTTCGGTACCCCGTCGAGGTCTGCCGCGTTTCGGGACTGTTTGGAGCGTCGGCAGGTCGATCATCGGGTAAAAATGACATGTGTCGTTTTCAATTGCAAGCTATTATTTGCGTGGCATATATTCACTTGATAAACTATATAATAGTAAATCGTTAGCAATCAAATGAATAATTCCCCGTTACAGTTCGAACTGATGGAGGCGAATCTCGAAAGCCTCAAGCAGCGCATGCCCGATCTGCCGGTATCCGGAATTCTATTGTGCCGTTTGTTGCTGCATATCGGCCGCGAGATGAGCGCGAAGTTCGAACAGCAGATCAGACCCTTTGGCCTGAACGAGGCGGAATTTCGGGTACTGAGCACTCTCTTCTCACAGCCCGACGGGGCGGCCCACCCCGGCGATCTGTGTATGCGGGCCTCGCAAAGTCCGGCCAACATGTCGCGCATCAGCGATGCGTTGCTCGGACGCGGTCTCATCACGCGGGTGTCGAGCGTGCACGATCGACGCCGCATGGTATTGCGCATTACGCAGCAGGGGGAGGAATTCGTCCGGACGCTGCTGCCGAAGCTGCACGTGCCGCTGCGGCGGATGCTGCAAGATTTCCCGGAGACGGAACAGCGGCAGCTGGCGGCACAGCTCAAACGGCTTGGGATGGAATTGGATCATATGAACATGCCGGATTTCACGGAGCCGGCGCTGTGACAGCCGGCGCTGTGAGAGCCGGCGCTGTGACTCTTTGCCGCGCAGTCTTGGCGCTGGTGTTCGCGGCGCTGCTGGGTTGCGCCGGTTTGCCGCGCAAACATCCGCCGGTGCGCTTGTCCAACGCCGCGCCGCTCGATGGCTTCAGCACGCAAGGGGGCGGAAATTGGCCCGCGCCGGAATGGTGGAAGCGCTATCAGGATGGCACCTTGGACCGGCTGATCGAGTTGGGAGGCGCGACTTCGCCGAGCCTGGCGACTGCTCACGCACGCTATGACTCCGCTCGGCAGTCCGTCCGCCTTGCCGCTGCCGAATCAGGCGCGCATCTGCAGGCCAATGCCGATGGCGACCGGCAACGGCTCAGCGACAATGGGTTGTTCCCGCCGCAGTTGCTCGGCTTCACTTGGTACAACCAGTTCGACTTGGGACTGCAGGCCAGCTATACGTTCGATTGGTGGGGCAAGCAGCGCAACGCGGTGGAGGCGGCCATGGATCAAGCGCATGCGGCCCAAGCCGACCGCAGCGCTGCGGCCTTGATGCTTGCCAGTTCCATTGCCGACGCGTACTTCGGCTGGCAGTCGGACCAGAACCGGCTGCTGCTGGCGAAGGACAAGGAAGCCGCGGCCGAATCGGCCGCGAAGGTTACCATCGCCCGCGTGCGCGCCGATCTGGATTCAGCGGACGAACTCAGCCATTCGGATCTTGCCCTGGCGGCAATTCGCGAGCAGATCGCCGCCTTGGAAGGATCTGCGAAGTTGCGTGTGGTTGCGATCGCAGCGCTGGTCGGGCGCTCCGTCAGCGAGCTGCCGGTGCTCAGCGTGAAGCCGCTGCCGGCCATCCCAGGGGCGCTGCCGGACGATGTGAGAATCGACTTGATCGCGCGGCGCGCCGACATCACCGCGAGCCGCTGGCGCGTGGAGTCGGCGGAGAAAAGCCTTGCTTCCGCACGCGCGGATTTCTTTCCCGACGTGACGGTGAATGCTCTGCTGGGCGTGTCGAGCCTGGACCTGGGCAAGCTGCTCGAATACGGCAGCCGTGTTCCGCAGGTAAACGCGGCCATCCACCTGCCGATATTCGATGCCGGCCGCCTCAAAGCGCGCTATGGCGGCGCGCAAGCCGCCATCGATGCGGCTGTCTCCAATTATCAAGACACGGTGGTGAGCGCAGCGCGCGACGTCGCGACGCAAGCCACGACGCGCGCCCAGCTCCAAGCTCAGCGCGCGCAGCGCGCCAAACAAGTCGATGCGGCGCTGCGTCTGACCCACAGCGCCGCCGCCCGGGTCCGGCAGGAAATCACCGACGCACGCAGCGAGTTGATGGCGACCGAGTCCTGGCTGGACCAGCGGGACGCATTGATGCAACTGGATTCCGCCGCCCTGTCCACTGACATTGCGCTCCAGCGGGCCCTCGGCGGCGGCTATGAGAGTCCCCGGAAATTCGACAGTTCCTCTTCAAACACCGTAGCACCATGAACGCAACCATAGAATCTTCAACGGCAAATCCCTCGAACGGCAAGCGGCGCAGAATTTTGCTGCTTATCGCAGCTATATTCATCTGCATCGGCGTGCTCTGGGGCGCCTATTGGCTGCTGGTGCTTTCGAAGCGCGAGAAAACGGATGATGCCTACGTGAATGGGAATCGCGTGGTTATTTCCGCGCAAGTATCGGGCACCGTGGTGGCGGTATTGGCAGATGACACGCAGCTGGTTACCGCCGGACAAACGCTGGTGAAGCTCGATCCCACGGATGCGCAGACCGCCTTGAGCCGGGCGGCGAGCGCGTTGGCGCAAACCGTGCGGCAGGTGCGGCAACAGAAAGCGACCGCGGGGCAGTTCGATTCGGAAATAGAGGCTCGCAGATTGGAACTGTCGCGGGCCCAAACCGATCTGGCAAAGCGCCGGCCGTTGATCGCCGATCACGCCATCGCGGGCGAAGAAGTGCGCCACGCCGAGGAGAGCGTCAAAATAGCGCAGGCCGCGCTCCGGCAGGCCGAACGCCAGTCGCAGTCGGCGCATGCCTTGGTTGACGGCACGCCGGTGGAAAGCAATCCCTCGGTGCTGCAGTCCAAGGACGCGTATCGCGATGCGTGGATCGCCGTGCAGCGCAATGCCGTGGTCGCGCCCGTAACCGGCTATGTCGCCGAGCGCAGCGTGCAGCTGGGCCAGCACATCCAGGCAGGCGAAGCGCTCATGACGGTGATACCGCTGCACTCTCTTTGGGTGGACGCCAATTTCAAGGAAGTTCAGCTGCGAAACTTGCGCATCGGACAGAAGGCCGAGGTACGCAGCGATTTATACGGCGGCTCCTTCATATTCCATGGGCACGTACAGGGAATGTCTGCGGGCACCGGCGCCGCGTTTTCCTTGTTGCCGCCGCAAAACGCTTCGGGAAACTGGATCAAGGTGGTGCAGCGGGTACCCGTCAGAATTCTGATCGACGACAACGACCTCAAGAAAGCGCCGCTGCGCGTCGGTCTGTCGGCCACCGTGACGGTCGACACGACCTCTCGCGAGGGGCCGGTATTGGCGCTGCAGGCAAGCGACAAACCCGTCGGCGACACGCAGGTTTATACGCAGGATCTCGACAAAGCCAATGCTGAAGCCGACGCAGTGGTGCGCCGGAATCTCGGCAACGACCATTAGCCGGGGGCAACAGCATGGCTGAATCGGCGCAGCAGGCCCTTGCCGGCGAATACCCTCCGTTGCACGGAGGCAAGCTGTTCTTTCTCACCGTGGCGATCGCGACGGCCTCGTTCATGGAGATACTGGACATGACCATCGTCAATGTCTCCGTGCCCTCGATATCCGGCAGCCTCGGCGTTACGCCCTCGGAGGGCACTTGGGCCGTCAGTTCCTACATGCTCGCCGCGGCTATCATGCAGCCGCTTTCCGGATGGATCGCGCGCCGCTTCGGCGAAGTCAGAACTTTTGTCACTTCAATTGTTCTTTTCATGGTCTTCTCGGCGGTTTGCGGAGTCGCCAACAGCCTGCCGATGCTGGTGGCAGCGCGTCTCACCCAAGGATTCGTCTCGGGGCCCATGATGTCGGTGGCGCAGGCAATATTGCTGCGAAACTATCCGATCGAGAAGCGCGGCCTGGCGCTCGGTTTGTGGTCGATGGTCATCATGATTGCGCCGATATTCGGTCCCATCATCGGCGGTTGGATCACGGATAATTTTTCCTGGCCTTGGCTGTTCTACATCAACTTGCCGGTCGGCGCGTTTTCTGCGATCGCCAGCTGGTCGCTGTTGCGCCACCGCGAGTCGAATACGGTCAAGTTGCCGATTGACGCCGTCGGCCTCATGCTGTTGGTCGTCGGCGTCGGCAGCCTGCAATTCATGCTGGACAACGGCAATGAAAAGGACTGGTTCAACTCGCCGGCAATTTTGGCGGCCGCGATCGCGGCGCTCATCGCCGTCGCATTTTTCATCCCATGGGAACTCACCGATAAACATCCGGTCGTCGACCTGCATCTGTTCGGCAAGCGCAATTTTCGAGTCGGCACCTGCACTTTGGCATTGGCATTCTTTGCCTTCTCGGGAGTCAACATAATTTTTCCGTTGTGGCTGCAGACCACCGTGGGCTACACGGCCACCTGGGCAGGATTGGCGGTCGCGCCGGTCGGACTGCTGGGACTGATAATTGCGCCGATCGTCGGCCGCAACATGATGCGCCTGAACTTGAGACTGGCTGCCAGCTTCGCCTTTTGCATTTTCGGCTTCGCGGTCTTCTGGACGGCCACGCTGAATGAGAACGCGACGTTCTTCCAATTCGCGGCGCCGCGCTTCGTGCAAGGCTTAGGAATGGCATTTTTCTTCCTGCCGTTGAATCAGATTCTCATGTCCGGCGTTGCCTCGAACGAGTTGGCCTCCGCCTCCGGCGTCAGCAACTTCCTACGCACCATGTCCGGTAGTTTTTCAACGGCTGTTACGGTATGGATTTGGAATCGACGCACCGATTACCATCATTCGGTGCTGGCCGAGCACATTCGAGCGGCTTCGCATCCTTGGACGCAATACCAGGGACAGCTGCATTCTCACGGCATAGGCGGCGCCGGCGCCCCCGCATTCGTTAACCAGGTTATTTCCAGCCAATCGTCCACCCTCGGAGTCAACGATGTTTTCAACATGGTGGGAGTCATCTTCCTCGCATTGGTGCCGCTAATCTGGTTTGCGAAGCCGCCGTTCGGTGCGCGGGCGCAAAATCCGGCACCCTGAATCGAAAGGCAATAGCGTGTAGGATAAATGCGGTGAGTTCACCGTACATCGTGGCCGTCGGCGGGACGCTCCGCCCAAATTCATCGACGGAATGGGCCATGCGCCACGTGCTCAATGCCGTTCATCGCGCCGGTGCCCGCATCAATCTGATCAGCGGCCCGCTGCTGCAGTTGCCGCTGTACCAGCCTGAGAATCCGGAACGCGGCGAGGGTGCGCGGGTTCTGGTCGCCGAGCTGGCCCTGGCTGACTGCATCATCATCGGTTCTCCGGGTTACCATGGCAGCATCTCAGGTTTGGTCAAGAATGCGCTCGACTATGCGGAAGACCTGCGGACCGACGCGCGACCGTATTTCAGCGGCCGGGCGGTGGGATGCATCGCCACCGCGGGCGGATGGCCCGCTGCCATCAATACCTTGAGCGCATTGCGCGATATCGTGCACGCGCTGCGCGGCTGGCCGACACCGCTGGGAGCCGCGATCAATTCGGCTGAAAGCGTGTTCGACGAAGATGGCCGCTGCCTGATTCCAAGGGTGGCACAGGTGCTCGACCTGATGGCCGGGGAAGTGATGAGCTTCGCGCGATCGGCGCCGCGTTAGCGGACGACGGCGATCGTGCGCCGTCGTCCGCGGATCATGATAAACCCCTAAACCCGAGATCTTCCGTTCATCAGGAACGTGACGATCGCTCCGATGAGGAACACGACGAACAGAATCTTAGCAATGCCCGCGGCGCCGGCGGCGATTCCGCCGAAGCCGAACACGGCTGCGATCAAGGCAATGACCAAGAACACGATGGCATAATGAAGCATGGCAATTCCTTTAAGGCGCAACGCCTAATTGTGACGAGTGCAACATACGAAGGCCGGTGAAGAAAGAGTAGAGCCGCTGCCCGTTGCGTCGCGTGGGATTGCGCCTACGCGCCGGGAATTGCGCTTGTGATCCGTCTCGGCGTCGACGCCCCGCCGGAGCGGGGCGCCGATGAAGCCTGTTGCGATCAGACCTGTTACTTGGTCTTGATGCCCATGTCGTTTGCGATCGCGTCAATGGCCTTCAGGTGCTCCCTGAGCGTCGGCAGCGTTGCCGTTGCGAACGCCTTTGCATCCGCGTCCTGACCTGCGCTGATCTCCTTGCGGAAGAGTGCAATGGTCTGGCGATGTGCATTGATCTGTCCCTTGACGTAGGACTTGTCGAACGTGTCGCCCGACAGAACATGGAGCTTGGCCTTGGCTGCCATCTGGCCGGCGCTTGGACTCGTCGGCAGCGTGATGTCCTTCGATGACGCAAGGGTCTTTAGCTTGTCATTGGCGGCCGTGTGATCCTTCACCATCATGGCGCCGAAGTCCTTGACCTTCTGGCTGTTGCCTTTGTCCTGCGCCAGCTGGCCCGCCTCAACTTCTGAGATGCCGCCTTCAGCCGCATTTTTGTAGAAAGATGCATCGGGGTTCGACGCAGCGATGGCCAACGCGGGCAAGCCCAACAACAACGCGAGTAATGGACCTTTCATCTTCTTCTCCTTAAAAAAGACCAGTTCACCTTGGACTCGCGATCTTTTCGCAATTGCAAGCTCGGCACGAGTCGCCGGCGGCGCATCTCAACGTAGGAAAATGACGCGCCGTACTGCGATGAATGCGCAAAAAAAGCATGATAGATCCGGGCCAATGTAACGTTATGTAAATTAACAATTTTTTTCTCGGCGGACGGTAATCACGCAGGCGGCCGGATGGGCCGCACGACCGGCATCACACTCGTGGCATGAACTGCGTCGCAGATTACACAGTCAATGCGGCGGTCCTACACATCGTCGGCGTTCGTCCATGGTTTCGCGCGGGGTGACCTGATAAAAGCAAGTCGCATGACTCTCAAGACAGAGCAAGACAGCGACAGGTTGAGCGGCAGCGCGGCTGAAGCTGCGCAAATGGCCATCGAGGCCGGGCTCGTCTATGTCTCCGATACGGAGCCTGGGATACGCCGCTTGCGCGTCGGCCGAGGCTTTCGCTACGTGACCCCCGAGAACCGGCGCCTCGCCGCCGAAAAAGATCTCCGGCGGATCGCGAGCCTGGCAATTCCGCCTGCGTATCGCGACGTCTGGATCACGATGAAACCGCGCGGCCACTTGCAGGCAACCGGACGGGATGCGCGCGGTCGCAAGCAATACCGGTATCATACCGAATGGCGCGAACTGCGCGACAGTGCGAAATTCGAACGGATGGTCGCCTTCGGCGAACAGCTGTCGAAATTGCGCCGCGTGCTGAAGCGCGACATGGGCTTGCCTGGATTGCCGCGGGAAAAAGTGCTGGCCGTCGTCGCCAGCTTGCTGGATGCGACCAGAGTCCGCGTCGGCAACAGCGAGTACGCGCGCGACAATAAGAGTTTCGGGCTTACCACGCTGCGCAACCGTCACGTCACCTTCATCCGCGACGGCCGCGCCGTGTTGAACTTTCGCGGCAAGGGCGGAGTGCAGCACGAAATTCTCATCGACGACAGGCGTATCGCGAAAATCGTGCGCCGCTGTCAAGAGATTCCAGGCCAACATCTGTTTCAATATATCAACGACGAGGGGCAGCGGTGCCCGATCGATTCCGGCCAGGTCAATGACTATCTGCGCGAGGCCATGGGCAACGATTTTACCGCCAAGGATTTTCGAACCTGGGGGGCTACGTTGCATGCCATCACGCTGCTCGCAAGAACACCGCTGCCGGAAGTTTGCAGCGAGCGTGCGTTCAAGAAGACGATCGCCGAGGTGGTGAAGCAGGTCGCCGCTGAATTGCGCAATACGCCGGCGGTTTGCCGCAAGTCGTACATCAATCCCGCCGTGTTCGACAGCTGGCGGTCCGGCAGCATTCATGAAAAAATCGACGGCAAACTGACCGCGGCTTCAGCGCGCAAGGCTGAAACGCTCGTACTTGCATTCCTGCGGCAAGAGGGCCGGGGCGTCGGTGCGCGCCGTCAGGCTATCCTACAAAAAGTTGCAAATGCGGACGACAGACCCGCATGAGGGCGGAGCGCTATATGTTGCTCATGCTCAAGCACCTGTCCGCCCGCGGAAACCTGTTCTTATTCGTGCGCACGCATCGTCACCTCGAATATTATTTCCACTTGAGCGACACGCACCGGGCCGCCAATCAAAACATCGCCGGTCGTTCCCCGGTGCCTGCGCGAATGGCCAAGGTCATAGCAATTCGGCCGATTTCAAGGGCCGCGCCGTCGGCCGGAGCGCAACCGGTTTGCCCATGAGCGTGGCGACTCTTCTCAAGGGCACCGCGAACCTCGTGGTGGGCTTGAGCCTCATCAAATGGGTGGCTGGAGACCTTGGCGCGGAATTTCGCCAAGACGCCCGTGGGGCAGGCGAAAAAGTGCAGGGACTGATTCGGCGTTCTCCGTATGCTGCGGCCGGATCGGCGGCGGCGCTCGGGCTCTTGGCCGGCATCGTGCTTGGCCGGCGCCGCATCGGCCCGCACCGTAACGGCCCGGCGCGTATCGGCCGGCAGCGGATTCCCTAGGATTATTCCTACGCGTACTTAGGCTTTTGGGCACTATTGCGGCAACGATGTTGACGTAGTGTGTGCGCAGAAACAATCAGCCGGAGCGGCGATGGATCTACATCTCAGTGTTTCCGGGGCGCTTACGTGCGAGATGCTCATCGCGGCGATTCTCGATGCTTTCCCGCAGCACGAGGAGCGCGTCGTCCATGCGATCGATGCGGTGGACGCGGCCCACCCACTGGCCTGTGTGCTGCGTGCGCATTCGGAGGCCGGCATTTCCGGACGACGCTTCGAGATCGTGCCGTTCGAGCGGCATTTCGGTCATATTCCATTCGCTTTTTCGCGAACGCGGCCGAGTTGGGAGTCGGTGATCGAGGGGCTCGACGCTTCGCAGATCAGGCGGACGGTCCGTACGCATGCCACTAGAATTTGCCAACTGCTCGCGGCGGCGGAATCCAAACCCGCGGGCGCGAACGCCACGGGCGCCGCGGACTCGACGTCGTGGTCCGCGATCGCCGAGATCGTGGGCATGGCCGCACTGATAGATGCACTGGGTCCGGTGCGATGGACAATTGCTCCTTTGCCTTTCGGCGCAGCCGCGCCCACCGCCGCCGCGATTCTCGCTTATGTTTGTCCGCCGCGCGTGCGCGGCCGGCCGCTGCCGCGAATGCGCACGCCGGCGCTCAGCGGGACCGGTTTCGGTTCGCCGCCCGCCGCCGATAGCTACCTGCGCCTGCTGTGTTACGACGGCGCGAGTCGGGAATTCGCAGCGCCGGACTTGTCGACCCAGGTTGCGCCGCCGGCCGCCGGCGGAAGAGGCCAGCGTCCGGCCCCATAGGCGGGCGCCGCATGTCGACGCAATCTCTCCGACGCCCAGCAAATTCCGGCCGCATTGTTTGGCAGATCACGCGCGATACCCTGTCGCAATGGGTCGAGCACAACGCATCGAGCTTGGGCGCGGCCCTGGCCTTCTATACGTTGTTTTCCCTCGCGCCCATCTTGGTCGTTGCGATGGCGGTCGCCGGCACGATATTCGGCGCCAATGTCGCGGAAAGTCACGTTCTGGATCAAATGCGCGGCTTGCTTGGAGACACGGGCGCCGCGGCGGTAAAGAGCCTTTTGTCGAGCGCGCATCAAAGCGGCGTGAAAGGCTTCGCCGCGGCAGTCGGCGTCGTCACGCTGCTGATCGGGGCCACCAGTGTCTTCGGCGAATTGCAAAACACGCTCGATTTCATTTGGAAATCTGCGGATAAGGGTAGTGTTGCATGGTGGCGAATCCTGCGCTCACGCATTTTATCCGTCGGCCTCATTCTCGGGGTGGGTTTTCTCCTGATGGTGTCGCTGATCATGAGCGCCGCGCTCGCGGCGCTGGGTGGGTGGCTGCGAGGCTTCCTGCAGTGGCAAGTGATATTGCCCGCCTTGGATCTGGTGCTGAGCCTGGGGCTGACCACGGTGCTGTTTGCGATGATCTACAAGTATGTTCCGCGTGAAGAGCTTGGCTGGGGCGACGTGTGGATCGGCGGCTTGGTGACGGCTTGTCTGTTCTCGGTGGGAAAATTGCTGATCGGACTGTACTTGGGCCGCAGTTCGTTGAGTTCCGCCTATGGAGCGGCCGGCTCCATCATGGTGCTGCTGCTGTGGATTTATTATTCCGCGCAAATTTTTCTGTTGGGCGCCGAATTCACCCATGTGTTCACCTATGCCTTGGGATCGCGCACCGGCCGGAACCGCCAGAACCGTGCGGGCGCGCAGGGTGGCGAGCGGCTATAATCCGGCGTTGCTCCGCCGGTCGTGCAACGCGATATGAAGAGTGACGAAATCAGGGAATCGCTGAAGAAGCAAGCGCTGGACTATCACGAGTTCCCGACGCCGGGCAAACTGTCGATCACCGCCACCAAGCAATTGCTGAATCAAAGCGACCTGGCGCTTGCCTATTCTCCGGGTGTTGCCGCCGCCTGCGAGGCGATCGTCGAGAATCCACTGAACGTCTTTCGCTTCACCGGGCGCGGCAATCTGGTGGGCGTGATCAGCAATGGCACGGCGGTACTCGGACTGGGTGCGATCGGTCCCTTGGCATCGAAACCGGTGATGGAAGGCAAAGCGGTGCTGTTCAAGAAATTTGCCGGCATCGACGTGTTCGACATCGAGATCGAACAGCGCGATCCCAGGATGCTCATTGAAATCATTGCATCGCTCGAGCCCACCTTCGGCGCGATCAATCTAGAGGATATCAAGGCGCCCGAGTGCTTCATGGTAGAGAGGGAATTGCGCCGGCGCATGAAAATACCGGTATTCCACGACGATCAGCACGGAACCGCGATCATCGTAGGCGCCGCGGTCATCAACGGACTGCAGGTCGTGCGCAAGGACATCGCGCACGTGAAGCTGGCGGTCAGCGGTGCCGGTGCGGCGGCTCTGGCCTGCATCGATCTATTGTTGGATCTGGGGCTACAACGCGAAAATGTCTGGCTGAGCGACCTTGCCGGTGTCGTCTACCAAGGTCGGCAGGAACTGATGGATCCGGAGAAAGCTCGTTTTGCACAGCCTACTGCAGCGCGCACGCTGGCTGAAATCATCGACGGCATGGATGTTTTCCTGGGTCTCAGCGCCGGCCGCGTCCTGAGCCCAGAAATGGTGCGCCGGATGGCGCCGAAACCTTTGATTCTGGCGCTGGCGAATCCGACGCCGGAGATACTTCCGGAGGAGGTCCGGGCGGTGCGCGATGATGCGGTGATCGCCACCGGCCGCAGCGACTATCCTAATCAGGTCAATAATGTGCTGTGTTTCCCGTTCATTTTTCGGGGCGCGCTCGACGTGGGTGCGACGACGATCACGCGGCCGATGGAAATTGCCGCTGTACACGCGATTGCGGAGCTGGCGCGGCAGGAGCAAAGCGATATCGTGTCGGCCGCCTATGGCGGCAGCAAGGATCTCGCCTTTGGACCCGATTACTTGATTCCAAAACCCTTCGACCCGCGCTTGATCGTCAAGATTGCTCCCGCGGTCGCACAAGCGGCGATGCAATCGGGCGTCGCGACTCGTCCCATCCATGATCTCACCGCGTACGGACGGCGGCTGCTGCAATTCGTCTATCACAGCGGCACGCTGATGCAGCCGATTTTTGCGGCAGCGCGCGAAGCCGCCGCGGAACGCAGCCGCATCGTGTATGCCGAGGGCGAGGATGAGCGCGTGCTGCGCGCCGTGCAGATCGTGGTGGATGAAGGACTGGCGGTACCTATTCTGGTTGGCCGCCCCGCGGTTATCGAGCGCGCGCTCAAGCGCCATGGTTTGCGCCTGCGCATCGGCGAGAATTTCACGCTCGTCAATCCAGAGCAGGATGAACGGTTTCGGGAATATTGGCAGACATATCATGGCTTGACGGAGCGGGCGGGCGTTACCGCGCAGTACGCGCGGCTGGAAATGCGCCGCCGCACGACGCTGATTGCCGCCATGCTTCTGAAAAAGGCGGAAGCCGACGGCATGATCTGCGGCACGATCAGCACCACCGGCCGGCATTTGCATTATATCGACCAGGTGATCGGACATCGCGCCGGGGCTAGCGTGTACGGTACCATGACCGGCGTGATTCTTCCGGGACGCCAGATCTTCATGATCGACACGCACGTGAACCTTGATCCGACGGCAGAGCAGCTCGTGGAATTGACGCAGCTAGCGGCCGAGCAGCTATCGGCGTTTGGCCTGGTGCCCAAAGCGGCGCTCCTTTCGCACTCGAATTTTGGATCGAGCAACGCGCCGTCGGCGGCAAAGATGCGCGCGGTCCTCGCGCTGCTGCGCGTGCGGATGCCGGAACTCGAAGTGGACGGGGAGATGCACGGCGACTGCGCGCTGGACGAGGCAGCGCGGCGCGCCGTTTTGCAGTCGAGCACGTTGCAGGGCACCGCCAATTTGTTGGTCTGCCCCAATCTCGACAGTGCCAGCATCGCCTACAATCTGCTGAAATCAGCGGCCGGCCACAACGTCGCGGTGGGGCCCATCCTCCTGGGCTGCGCCGCGGCTGCGCATATCCTGACGCCAGCCGCAACGGTGCGCCGGCTCGTCAACATGACCGCAATCACGGTCGTCGATGCCAATAAAGCGCTCAAACACGCACGAAACGGCGAGGGTAGTCAACCGCAGCGCGGTTGGGCCGTCGCTCCGGCCCGCGAGCCAATGAACCCCGAATGATCCTGCGGGTCTATTGCACCAGGGTATGCAACTTAGGACTTTGTCATGCAGCGCAATCGACGGTTTCTCACCAGCGCCGCCATCGCCGCGCTCGTTGCTTTGGCGGGCAGCGCCGCGAGGTCTGAAGGCGACGGCGCCGCCGGTGAGCCGATCTCGGCAACCTGGCAACATCGCCAGACCGAGTTTACCTATTGGGGTATAACCGCCCTATACAGCTGCGATGGGCTCGAAGAGAACATCCGCTCGCTGCTGTTGCATTTAGGCGCCCGCAAGGATGCCAAGGTCAATGCACGGGGTTGTCCTCACGGCAGCAGCGTGCCCGGACGCAATGCCATTGTCGCACTCGATTTTTATACCCTAGTCCCAAGCGGCGACGCCAATGCACCCGACACCGTTCAAGCTCGCTGGACGCCTTTGCTGGTGAGTCCCACTCATCCTTACTTCATGGGGCGCGGCGATTGCGAGCTGGTCGATGAGATGAAGGACATCATCTCGAAGAATTTCAGCCTGCGCGACTTAAATTATCGCACCGACTGCGTGCCGCACCAAATCAACACCGAGGACTTCACCGTCAAGGCAGAAGCCCTCAAGGCGCTGTCCGCCATGGGCAAGGCCCCGCGTCGCTAGCGCGGGTAGGCGCGATTCTTCCAGCTCGCGCCTTTGCCTCGCCAGTAGTTCACCGCCGAGGCGATCGTTGCGGCCATATAGAATACGGCGATGACGGGCATTGCCAGAGCCCCAAATTTGTTGCGCCGGTAACGATCAAGCGTGGGAACGTAGCTCGAGGCCGCCAGTATGCAAGCGGCAACGCCGCAATAAAAGCGCCAGCCGCCGGCAAAGACCGCCTCGTACGGGGGCACGAACCAAACGATGGCGAGCCCGGCAATCGTCAGCAGCAGCATCAAGGGCGAATAGCGCAGTTGGGTAAAAGCGGTCCGGGAAATCATATGCCAAATGTCGGCGAACCTCCGATAAGGCCGGATCGATGCCGCCAGCTGGGTGTGGGCCAAAAAAATCGGGCCGCCGCGTTTAATTTCTCTTGCCAGCGCCACATCATCGATCAACGCGTCCTTGATCGCGGCTAATCCGCCGATGCGCTGCAGGGCTGCGCGCCGCAGCAGAATCGTACCGCCGGCTGCCGCGGCGACCGTCGAGCGCGGGTCGTTCACCTTCGCAAACGGATACAACATCTGGAAAAAATACACGAATGCCGGAACCAGCAGGCGCTCCGCAAGGCTGCGGCAATTGAGCCGTACCATCTCACTGACCATATCGAGCTGCGCGGTCAGCAGCTTCGCCAGCAATGTCGCCAGATGCTCCGGCCGATGCAGGATATCGGCGTCGGTCAACAGCAGGATCGGCGCGCAACTCGCAGTGATCCCCTGTTGCAACGCCCATAGCTTCCCTGTCCAACCCGGCGGCTTCGAATCCAAGCGAATTACCGTAAGGTTGGGCGCTGATCCGGCCGCTTCGGCGGTGCCATCCGTCGAACTGTCATCGATCAGGAGCACGCGGAAGTTGCCGCCATAGTCCTGGCTGAGCAGCGAGGCAATCGCTGCCTGGATCGTGCCGGCCTCATCGCGCGCCGGAACGATGATATCGACGTCGGGGAGTTCCTGCGGCGCAGCTTTCGAGAGTTGCGGACGGGAGCGCCAATAGAAGCCGTGCGCGAAGAATAAAAAAATCCACACGCACAGTGACAACAGCGCGAGCATCGGCCGGCGAAATCAGATCGGTTCTTCGAGGGATTTTGCCAGCGGCGTAAATAACTTGGGACCCGAGGAAGTCATATGCCAGCAATCCTCCAGGCGAATACCGAATTCACCGGGTATATAGATTCCGGGCTCGTCCGAGAAACACATGCCCGCCTGCAAGGGCGTCGTGTCGCCGTGCACCAGGTAGGGCGGCTCATGACCATCCAAGCCGATGCCGTGTCCGGTCCGGTGCGAGAGGCCTGGTAGCCGGTATCCCGGACCCCAGCCTTCGGTTTCGTAATATTTGCGGACGGCATCATCGATGCCGCCCACCGGAGCGTCCAGTTTTGCAGTTTCCAAAGCCAGTTCCTGGCCCCGCTTGACCGTATTCCAAACCTTCCGCTGACGCGCGCTCGCCTCGCCAAATACCCAGGTGCGCGAGATGTCGGACTCGTAGCCGTGCACGGCACAGCCGCAATCCATGAGCACCACCGATCCGTCGCGGATCGCTTGCGGCTTCACCGAGCCATGAGGATACGCAGAGGCTTCATTGAGAAGCACCAGCGAGAAGCCGCCGGGCGAACCTCCCAGCGCAATGGTGGTGCGATCCATCAGCGCGCTGATATCGGACGCGCTCATCCCTTTGGCGACATGCGAATGAACGTGGCGAAGCGCCTCGATGGTCACATCGTTTGCCGACTGCATCAGGGCCAGTTCGGCCGGCGACTTGATCAACCGGCATGCCCGCACGATAGGGTCCGCGGGGATTATTTCATATGCACCCGATGCCTGGCGTATGCCGGCAACGATGAAGAAACGCATTGTGGATTCGGCGGCCAGCAAGCCGGAGTCGATGCCGCGGGCCTTCAATCCTTGCACCACTTTTTCGAAGGGATTCTCGTGCTCATCCCACGGCGTCACATCGCCGCCTACCTGTAACGTTTCACGGACAGAAGGCTCCTCGAAGTGCGGTGTCACAATCAGCACCGCGCCGCGGGCAGGAATGATCGCAAGCGTCGTTCGCTCGGATCGGTGCCAGCGAATGCCCGTGAAGTATTCCATGCTCGTGCCTGGTTCCACCAACAAGGCGGCTACTTTGCGCTGCGCCATCAGCGCCTGAGCTTTTTCGATACGCGAATGGCGTTCTCCGGCCGAAATGGGCTTGGCATCCGCCGTCAGCGACTTAAGCGTCGAGCCTGCGGAATCACCGGCGAAGCCGGCACCCGCGGCCAACAGGGGCACGGCGGCGGCGCTTTGCAGAAAGATTCGTCGCGATAACATGAGCATCCCTTATTAAACGTCGAGTTGCCTAGGATACTGCAAATCCCGGGCGGAATTCCGACACCGATTCACTTCGCGATCCTACAGTTCGCACAGGAGCGGCGTCACATCATGCTCCTCGAGGACGTGTCGGCCGTTTGCCGGCGAAATCTGCAGGAGAAAAGCGCATGGGCATCAACAAAGATCAGGTGGAAGGCCGCGTCAAGGAAGGGACGGGCAAGGTTCAGGAAGTCGCCGGGAAATCCGTCGGCAGCACCACGCAGCAGATCAAAGGCGCGACCAAAGAGGTTGCGGGCGCGGCGCAAGCCAAGTACGGCGATGTCAAGAACGACTTGAACGAGCAGTCCAAGCGAGATCAGGCCAAGCAAGATCGCTAGTCGGCCCGCCATGCGCCGCGCCCGCGGCGCGTGGCAGCTTGAAGCGCGTGTTCAAGCACGCGGCGTTTCGGCAGTAGCCCGCTCCAAAATTTCTTCCGCTCGCTGCAAAAGTTCGGCCGCCACCGGATGGCCCGAGGCCGCTGCATTCTCATCGATTTGCTCGGTGCGCGACGCGCCGATAATTGCGCTTGCCAGATTCGACTGGCGCAGCACCCAAGCGAGCGCGAATTGCGCCAGGCTGAGTCCTGCCTCCGCGGCAATCGGGCGCAGCCGCTGAACCGCCCGTAATACCGTAGGTTCGAGCCACGCTCGATTGAAGAAGCCGCTGATCGCGTCGTTTGCTGCCCGGCTGTCAGGCGGCAAGCGCGCGCCCGGCTGGTACTTTCCCGTGAGCACCCCTTGCGCCAACGGCGACCAGACTATCTGCGAAATGCCATTTTCCCCGCACAGAGGCAGCAGCGCCTTTTCCGGGTCCCGATGCAGCATCGAGTACTGCGGCTGGCTGGATACGAATTTCTCGACGCCAGGGATGGCGAGTGCCGCGGCGATCCGGTCGGCCGGCCATTCGGAAAATCCGATGTAGCGCGCCTTGCCCGCGCGCACCACCTCGCTCAACGCCTCCATGGTCTCCTCGAGGGGGGTTTCCGGGTCGTAGCGATGGCACTGGTACAGGTCGACGAAGTCGACCCGAAGGCGCTGCAGCGAAGCGTCGAGCTGCTTGTGGATCTGAGCCCGCGAAAGTCCCTTATCGTCCTTGCTCATCGGAAAGAAGAGCTTGGTCGCCAGCACGTAGCTGTCCCGTCTGATATTTGCCAGCGCTTCACCGAGCACCCGCTCCGCAGCGCCGCGCCCATAAATGTTGGCGGTATCGATCAGGGTAATTCCGACATCAAGGGCGCGATGCACGCAGGCGATCGCCTTGGCCTTCGCATCTCCCTCAGCGAGGTTCAGCCAGGAACCGAGCGCGATTTCAGAAACAACCAGTTTACTGCTGCCGAGGCGCCGGTACTTCAAACTTAGTGCCTTTTGAAATACTGCACTTCGCGCTCGTGCCGTTCGGCTGCCGTGCGTGTTTTGAACGTGCCCAAATTGCGGCGGCGCTTGGTCTTGGGATCGACTTTGCGCGAATACAGGCGATATTCACCGCTGCTGATCTTGCGGATCATGGCATTTCCTTAAGCGCGGGGCGCAATTTCCGAGTATTTCATCTCTTCGCGCGTCCCGAAGGTCGACCAATCACAACGTAAGACGTAGCCATCGTTCGCCGACACCTCGGACCACCCCTGTACGCCGCCGGCCGATTGGCCGCGGCGCACTGCATGAGAACCCGGCCCCCGTGGCGCGCAAAGAAATCCTCGAGCCGCTCATCGTGATCGGAGGAGTCGAATTCCATAGCGCGAACGGTATGCGCGCATGCCTCACTGCGCAAGTAATGGCGTGCCGGCGGCTCAGGTCAGAATCGTCCTGCATGTAAATCGGCCACCCGCCATGTTTCCCGCCGGCACGCGCGTGCAAGCTTCCAACAGCGACGTAACGAGGGGGTAGATCATGCACGCTTCACTTGCTTTCGTGAACGGTGCGGGGAACAGACGCCGGCCCGGCAGTCAAGCCGATCGCGAGGAACTTCGCTTGCTCAAAACGCTGCTGTCGACAGCGGCACCCGAATCTCCCCGTGCTCCGTCAAACCCCGCTCCAGCCCTGGACAAAGGCAAATCCAAGGATGAGCACCAAGCGGAGGAGGAATCCCAAGCCGAGCCGGCCTCCAAGCCGGGCGGATTTTCCAACGACCCTAACGATCCGACCAATCCAAACGAAGTGCGCGAGAGGCAGCTGAAAAAAATCAAGCGGTGAAGAAGTCGGGTTCAGGTTCGTCGAAAAGGCTGTCGATCGAGGACTACGCGCTCATCGGCGACTGCCATACCGCTGCGCTGGTCGGCTGCAATGGGTCGATTGATTGGCTTTGCTTTCCGCGCTTTGACTCAGGTGCGTGCTTTGCGGCGTTGCTCGGCGGTCCGGACAACGGACGCTGGCTGGTGGCGCCGGCCGGCAAAGTAACGAGCGTTCTGCGCAGCTACCGAAACGACTCACTGATCTTGGAAACGGTGTTCCATACGCGGCGCGGCAGCGTGCGGCTCATCGATTTCATGCCTATTTCCGAAGAGCGCTGGGACGTCGTCCGCATCGTCGAGGGATTGAGCGGCACGGTGGCGATGCGCATGGAACTGATCGTGCGATTCGACTACGGATCGATTGTTCCGTGGGTGCGGCGTGCACGGGACGTCCTGTTGCTGACAGCCGGTCCCGACACGCTCGAATTGGCGGCCTCGGTCAATGCTGAAGGTCGGAATATGAAGACCGTGGCGCAATTCTCCGTGCGCAAGGGACAGCGCGAAACCTTCGTCTTGAATTACCGTCCGTCGCATTTTCCCATGCCGCGGCGGATCGATCCGGCGAGCGCCTTGAGGAAAACCGAGCGCTACTGGCATCGTTGGTCGGCGCGCAGCCGCTACAAGGGCCGATGGAGCGGGCCGGTCCTGCGCTCTCTGATCACTTTGAAGGCGCTGACCTACGAACCGAGCGGCGGCCTCGTTGCCTCTCCCACCACGTCCTTGCCCGAACTTCTGGGGGGCGTGCGCAATTGGGATTATCGTTATTGCTGGCTGCGCGACGCGACATTCACCTTAAACTCCTTGCTGCTGAGCGGCTACAACGAGGAGGCCTCGGCCTGGCGCGAATGGCTGCTGCGCGCCGTCGCCGGCTCGCCGAACGACTTGCAGATCGTTTACGGGGTGACAGGCGCGCGGCGGCTCGATGAGTTTGAATTGACCTGGCTTCCCGGCTACCGGAAATCATCGCCGGTACGCGTCGGCAATGCGGCGTCGAGGCAATTTCAGTTGGATGTGTACGGCGAGGTGATGGACTCGTTGCATTTGGCGAGAAGCGCGGACATGCAGCGGCATCCTGAGGCCTGGAAAGTGCAGCTGGCGCTGCTGCGATTCCTCGAATCCCACTGGGATCAGCCGGATCAGGGTCTATGGGAAGTCCGCGGCCGGCGCAGGCATTTCACCCATTCCAAAATCATGGCGTGGGTCGCCTTCGACCGGGCGATCAAGGACGCCAGGATGGAAGGCCTGGATGCACCGCTGCAACGCTGGCGTCGCGTGCGCGATCGTATCCATGCGCAAGTTTGCAAAAAGGGCTTCGATGCGTCGCGCAACACCTTCGTACAGTCGTACGACTCGAATTTTCTGGACGCCAGCCTGCTGTTGATTCCGCAGGTAGGATTTCTGCCGGCGGATGACCCGCGGGTGCTCGGCACCATAGCCGCCATCGAAACCGGCTTACGGGTCGATGGTCTAGTCCGGCGGTATTCGACGGCAACCGACGTCGATGCGCTGCCCGTGGGTGAGGGGGCTTTCTTGGCATGTTCCTTTTGGCTCGCGGATAGCTATGTGCTCACCGGCCGCCGCCGCGAAGCCGAGGCACTGTTCGAGCGTCTGCTGGCATTAGGCAACGAGGTGGGTCTGTTCGCGGAAGAATATGACCCGCGCGCAAAACGCATGCTCGGCAATTTCCCGCAGGCCCTGAGCCATATGGCATTGGTCAATACCGCGCGGTTGCTGTCGATTCCGGAGGAAGAAGCAAAACGGGCCATTGCGCGCGGCGGGCGTCCTGCCGCCCACGCCCATTGACCTTGTGGGATATAGCCGTCACGCGGTCAGTTTCGCCACCTACAGATATGCCGCGCCGCACCCAGCAGGATACACAGGTACAACTAGCAAAAAGCCGACAGGCTACACAAACCCTCGGAGGAACGATGAAGAAGCACATTATTTTATGCGGCATGATCGCGCTGGGCGCGGCATGCGGATCGATGGCGATCGCCGATGAGGGCGCTACTGACACGCAATCGCATCATTTCGTCAAGGATTCGGCGATCACCACCAAGGTGAAGGCGAAACTGGCGGCGAAGCATTTATCGACTCTGACGAGAATCAAAGTCGATACCGATGCAAACGGCGTGGTATGGCTGAGCGGCCGCGCTCCGACCAAGGACGCGAGCGACTTGGCGGCGATGATTGCGAAGAATACGGAAGGCGTGAATTCGGTTCACAACGACATCACGGTCGAGCCGTAACGGCCCGACGGTTTCCAAGACTGTCGTTTCGGCCATTTGCGGGACGTTTCAGCACTGCGGGCACCTCGACGAGGTGTCCGCTTTGCGTTGCAATCAGCAGCACGCCGCCGCCCGCACCTACCCGGCAGGTATTTCGCCGGTCAATCGGTCCGCCAACGCGCCGAGGCAAGTGCTCAACGCGGCGGCGATTTCCGCATAGCTCTGCGGCAGCTGCGGACTCACGTAGGTATCCCTGCCCAGAATTTCGCGGCCGGTATGCGCGTCGGTGACGCGCCAGTGCGCCTCCACAGTCGAATGACTTCCCAGGCGCGAATCGATCTGGTCAATGTCGACCACGATCCGCACCAGCGGAATGCCGGCATGATCGGCCGTTTTAGACAGGACCACCACGTTATCACGCCGCTGTTCGATGTCTCGTGCGAGCGTCGCCGCCACCAGGTCCGCAAGCGGCGCCGCCCAGCGCTCGTGATCCATCACCGCGACGCCATTTTGCGAGGCCAGTACCATTTCGTTGCGATCGACCAGGGATGGCACCGTAACGCGCAAGGTGACCTGACGCTCAAACTCGGTTCGCGATTCTCGGCCGCCGGCGGGTTGTGCATCGAGCACGTAGAAGTGATCCCGTTGACGGGTGACACAGCCGCTGAACAAAACAAGAGCACATAGCACTGCACTCGGCAATTTCATGGTGTACCTGGCGGTTTGCCGCGTAGCAGGGATTCCGGGTGGCGCTCGAGATAGTCGACCAGCGCGCCGAGCGATTTCGCGGCACGGGACACCTGCAGCAAGGTCGAACCGAGGTCGTTCTCCAGCGGCGCGTCCTGGCCGAGCACGTCCTTCGCATTCTTCAGCGCGGCCTGCGCCTCGCTCAGCGTGGCTTGAACCTGCGGCGCGAGATTGGTGTCGACGTTATGCAGCAGCCGGTCGGCGCTCTTCAGCGTCTGCTCGAGGGAGCTCATGGCGCCGATCAGGCGCGCCGACAACTGATCGAACGGCACTCTGCTCAGCTTCTTTGCAATGACGCCGACAGAATCTTGAATGTCGTCGAGACCGCTCGAAATCGTCGGAAAAACTGCCGGCTGGTCCATCCAGCCGACCTTATCCTTGGGTACATCACGATGCATGTCGAGCGAAACGAATTTTTGGCCGGTCAACAGGTTGCCGGTTTTCAATTCGGCCCGCAGCCCATGGGCGACCAAACTATTGATCAGCGCGCGGCTATCGGATTCAGCCGTGAGCGGTAAGCTGGCGCGCCCGGCCTGCGGCGGGTATCCGCGCAACCGCCGAGGATACAACTCCACCACCACGGGAAAGGCGAGGAAGCCGGCACGTTCGTCGTATTGCACATCGACGCTTTTGACCTCGCCCACCGAGATGCCATGCAACTCCACCGGCGCGCCCGGCGATAGCCCTCGCAATGTGCCGCCGAAGTACATGACGAAGCTCCGAATCTCGGTTTCCAAGGGGCGCATCGCGCGATCCTGGTCGCTGAATAACGTGAACGCGGTATCCGCCGCGACCCGGTCGCCGGCCGTGCCGGGCGGATTTCCAAAGGCAACGCCCCCTTCGAGGATCGACGCGAGCGATTCGGTGCGCAGCTTCACCCCGTCCGCGTTAACCGACATGTCGATCCCGCTCGCCTGCCAAAAGCGCGTATCGCCGGTCACGTACATATCAAACGGTGAGTTGATGAAGGCCTTGATGGTCACTCCGGTTCCTCCCGGATCCAGGCTGTAACCGACGACCTGGCCGGCCGTGATATGCCGGTAGAATACCGAGGAACCGATGTCCAGCGATCCCAGATCCTCGGCGTGCAGAACGAATTCGCGGCCCGGCAGATCGGCGGTCACGATCGGCGGCACTTCGAGACCGACGAAGTGATCGCGCTTTGCGGCGGAGTGCCCGACATCGACGCTGATGTACGCCCCGGAAACCAGGGTGGCCAATCCCGACACCCCCGCGCCGGAGATGCGGGGCCGGACCACCCAAAATCGCGTGTCCTCGACCAGATAGGCTTTCGCGTTGCGGTGAATGTCCGCCGTCACAATGACGTCCTTGCGATCATCGCCGACCCGGATGTCGCGAACCTCGCCGATGTCGACATCCTTATACCGGATTTTGGTCTTGTTCGACTCCAAGCCTTCGGCGTTCTGGAAACGAATCTCTATCGCTGCACCCTGAGCGATTTTCTCGCGAATGACCACGAAGGCGCCGGCGAGAACCACGACGACGGGAAGGATCCAGACGAGCGGCAGCCGCCCCCACAGAGAGGTTGCCGGCACCGCCGCGGGCAGATCCTCGATTTTCGAATGCGGTTCTTCGCTCACCGCGGGGCCTCCCACAGTAGCCGCTCATCGAAGGTGCGCGCCGCGAACAAGGTCAAGACAACCACCGCACCAAAGGCCAAAGCGCCCCAGCCGACGGCAATCGAGGCCAGCGATCTGATTTGTACGAGGGCCACGAGAAGCGAGATGGCGTAGACATCGAGCATCGACCAACGTCCTATGAATTCGATCATCCGGAACAGCTCGCTGCGTTGTGTTCGGTATCGCGGGCTTCGTCGCCAGGCCGAAAAGACTACCACGCTGAGGGCTATGATCTTCAACAGCGGCACCACGATGCTGGCAATGAAAACCAATACTGCAATCGGCCAGGAGCCGGAGTGCAGCAACACCAGCACTCCGCTCATGATCGTGTCCCTTTCCTCGTCGAACAGCGTGCGGGTGTACATCACCGGCAGCAAGTTGGCAGGTATGTACAAAATCGCAGCGCAAATGAGCAGCGCTGCCGTTAGGGCCAAACTATGCGGCTTGCGTTGATATAAATGCGCATGGCATCTCGGACAGCGTGGATACGGGATGCGAAGCGCGCGCACCGTGGCACGGCATTGCAGGCAAACGAGCAGCCCCAAGCTTCGGCCGGTTGCCCCGGCGTTCATGCGCGGCTTCCTTCCGCCCATCGCCAGAATTGCCCGGCGGTCGTGCGGCCGGCCAGCGCGGCAAGTGCGAACATCAGCAATCCGCACGACCAGATGGCGACCCCGGGGATGACGCGCGCAGACGAGGACAACCGCACCAGCGCCACCAGGGCGCCGAGCATGAATACTTCGATGAATATCCACTGGCGCACCTGGGTCAGCAGCCGAAACACCGTGTTCTGGCCGGCCGCTTGGCATCCGCGCCGCAAAGGAATCAGCAGATACAACAGCCCGACGATCTGCAGGAAGGGACCGAGCACAGTGGTGACGAACACCAGCAAAGCGAGGGCGGGATGATCCTGTTGATACAGGCTGAAAGCCGCGCCCACGAGGGTGGTGTCCCGGCTGGCGCCGTTTGATTGGATTCCCACCAAAGGATAGGCATTGCTCAGTACAAACAGCACCAGCGCGCAAATTGCCAGCGCAATCGCGGTATCGATGCTGCCGTTCTCAGCCCTTTGCAGGAGCGCCCGGCAGCGGGCGCAGCGGGTTGCCGCAACCGACGGCGCCATAGCGGCGCGATGCGCCAGGTCGCACGAAGGACAAACGATTACCGACGTCATCTAGTGTTCTCGGATCAAGTTCCGAGCATCTTGCCTCACGGCCGCCAAAGCGTCGCGCAATTCGTCGATTCGATAGGGTTTGGGGATGATCTTTATTTTTTGCGCACCGGCTTTGCGGCGCGCCGCTTCGGCATAGCCGCTGGTGAGCAGCACAGGCAAGTTCGGCCGACGCCGGCGGATTTCTTGCGCCAATTCAACGCCATTCATCCGGCCGGGCATCATCACGTCGGAGAACACTATATCCACCGAGCGGCGGTCGGCCAGGGCGCCCAACGCTGCCTCGGCACTGGCGACCCGGGTCGTGTCGTACCCCAACTGGTGAATCATCTCCACAGTCAAGGCCGCCACTTCGTCGTCATCTTCGACGATGAGAACTTGGGCAGTGCCTGCCGGCCCGTCATCGGCGGCATGCGGCATCAATTCCGGACCGTAGGCGGGCGTCTTAAAAGTGCGGGGCAAGAACAGCGACACCACGGTCCCGCGTCCGGGCGTGCTGGCTAGGCGCACCGCGCCCCCCGATGCCTTGGCGAAGCCATGTGCCTGCGCCAGCCCAAGTCCGGAGCCGCTGCCGACGTCCTTGGTGGTATAGAATGGTTCAAAGGCGTGACTGAGCACATCGGGCGTCATGCCGACACCGGAGTCTGCAATATCAAGCCGTACGAAGTCGCCCACAAGGTCATGCTCGGCCAAGCCGGCACAATTTCTGGCGCTGATCTGGATCGTTCCGCCGCCAGGCATGGCATCGCGCGAGTTGAGCGCTAAATTGAGAATGACGAGCTCCAGTTCGCCGGCATCGACTTCCACGGGCCAAAGCCGTTCAGCAAACAAGGTCTGAATTTGGATGTCGCCGCGCAAACTTCGATTCAGCAGCTCTCGCATGTCGCCGATCAAGCGATTGAGGCTTATGGGTTCGGGCTTGAGGGTCTGACGCCGCGAGAATGCCAGCAGCTGACGGCAAAGGCTCGCGCCCCGGTCGACCGCCTGTCGCATGGCGTTGAAGATAATCTCGCGCCGTGCGGGGTCGGTCTGACGGCCGACTAACTGCAGGCCGCCGGATAGAACCTGCAGCAGGTTGTTGAAATCGTGCGCAACTCCGCCCGTCAACTGGCCCAAAGCTTCGATCTTTTGCGCTTGCCGCAGATGATCCTCGACCGACCGTCGCCGGGTAATATCGGCGACGACTCCGGCAATGCGCGTCGGCAGGCTATCGACATAAAACGTTCGTCCGCTAAAGTGCGCCCACCGCGGCTCACCGCGAATAACGCGGTGAATGCGCGCCTCGACATCCAGGGTGCCGGTGAGCTCCGCTTGCGCGAATGCCTGGCGCACAATGCTGCGATCCTCTTCCACCACATGCTGGAGGGTCATGTCCAGATCCCAGAAGGGCTGGATCTCCGAGTATCCAAAAATTTCATCGTGGCGCAGCGTGCGATGGATCGCGCCGGTCGACAGGTAAAGCTCCCAACTGCCCATGCCGGCCGAATCCAGCGCGACCTGCAGGAGTTCTTCTGTGTTCAACCCATCCGAAGACATACCGGACTATAGGCGAATGCCGGCTGGTTGCGGTGTCGCCAGCCAGCTACGCCTGCTGTCAGAATCCGCCTATGCAAGGTTTCGCGCTTTTGCCATGGATTCTGGCCGCAGGGAGAATTATCCGGCCATGGCGCCGTTCAAATTGCGAAGATTCTCGATGATGGCCGACAAAATTTCGGCGTGCTCTTCTTCGACGGCCAGCGCGACCTTGACCAGCCGCAATGTCGCCTTGTCGTAATTTTCACCCTGTTCAGCGATCCGACGATAGGCGTCGATCGCGAAGCGCTCGGCAACGAGATTTCTCGACAGCGCCCGGCCGAATACCGACTGTTCCGGATATTGTGCCCGCCAGGCGCTGCCCTCACCGAGGGCGCGGTCAGCCATTTCCGTGCGATCAGCCATTTCCGTGCGGTCAGCCATTTCCGTGCGATCGAGATCGAATCCCATGGCATATCTCCAATGCTTCGGTACCGACGCATTTAAACCACGTGGGAAAGTCGGTTGCAGCGGTATTCAGCGCATCCCCGCGTAGGCATTCAACCTACACGGTTCTTCGCGGTCGGCCCACGTCATGCGCGCTTGCGCTCCTGCGCCTTTTTCGGGGCGGCGCGCCGCATGCCCTGTTTGCCCTGAAGTTTCAGGCTCTTCTTCAGGGCATCCATGATATTGACCACGTCCGCCTTGGCCCGCGAGGTTTTCTTGGGCTCGGCAGCCAGCTCGTGCGTCTGGTGTTTGCTGATCTTGTCGCGAATGCGCCGCATCAAATCTTCCCGGTAGGTATCATGGAACGACTGCGGCTTCCATGCCGCGCTCATTTCCTCCACCAGCTTGCGCGCCATGGCAAGCTCCGCAGGTTTCGGCGTCACGGACTTGGCACCATCCTGAGAGGCTTTTGCCGCGGGCAGTAGCTCGTCTGAAAATCGCAGCGTAACCAGCATCAAGCGGTTGCCTGCGGGAGTAACGACACAGAGATGCTGGCGACCGCGCATGACGAATGTGGCAACCGCCACTCGGCCCGTTGCTCGAAGGGTTCGAGACAGCAGCGCGTAAACCTTTTCGCCCCCCTTGCCCGGCGATAAGTAGTAAGGGGTATGGTAATAGGCGGGTGAAATATCGGCGGCGTTGGTAAAGCTCGAGATGTCGATCGTTTCGGATGCTTTCACATTGGCGCTCTTGAAATCCGCCTCCGAAAGGGCGACGTATTGCCCTTTCTCGTATTCATATCCCTTGACGATGTGCTGCCAGTCGACGCTCTTGCCGGTCACCTTGTTGATTCGCTCGTAGCCCACCGGCGAAAAGTCGCGGCTATCCAGAAAATGCAAATTCAACGCATGTTCGCGGGAAGCGGAATACATTTCTATCGGCACATAAATGAGGCCGAATGAAATCGCGCCGCGCCACACAGATCTCTGAGCCATGAATCACTCCTTCGCCCAAAAGCTCGCCGGCCGAAGTACGGCAGCCGCGATGATGAGCACCGGAAATATGCCGATGGCCGCCAGCATTCCCTATCCCGGTCGCCACAGCCGAAAACTAGCCGCGCCTGTTCCGGATGGCTGTCTCCATCCGCCGTCTATCGGCGTAAGACAAAACCGAAGCTTCAAATCCTCAGGGCGGCTTGGCGCCGGCTTCCATCAGCAATCGGGTGAACAGATACAATCTCGGCGTCACGCTGGCGAGGTCGATCCACTCGTGATCGGTGTGGAAATCCCCGCCCACGTAACCCAGTCCATCGAGCGCCGGGGTTCCTACGGACATCGCCAGCGCAGATTCCGATGCACCGCCATTTCCGGATAACTCGATGGTTTTGCCGATTTCCGCATAAATGGCGCGTGCCCGCGCCGCCAGCGCGTCGATTTGGGCATTCTCGGTCAAAGGCGGAAAGGCCGGATCATGTGAGACGGACACGGTGGTATCCGGTACCTGCGTGTTGTGCGCGCCGGCCTCGACTTTGGCGAGCACCGCATCGAACTCGTCCGCCTTGCGGTAGCGGACATTGAGCGTGGCTTCGGCCAGGTCCGGAATGATATTGTTGCGCTCACCGGCGCGCAAAACCGTCAGGTTCATGGTGATTCCGCTGCCGGAAAGCGGATAGGCTCCGTGCAAGGCATCGAGCTGATGAATCAATTCGACGGCAGCGTTGCGTCCGTCCTGCGGGGCCATTCCGGCATGCGCGGCGCGGCCCTTGACCTCGATGCGAATGCTCGCAGAGCCTTTGCGCCAGACTGTCAGCGCATCCGGCGGATCGCCGGGTTCCATGTTGAATTCCACGTCGTGCTCGCGCGCCAGCCGCTTGATCAACTGCGTCGAACCCGGCGAGCCGCGCTCTTCGCTATCGTCGAGCAGCAAGGTGATGGTCGCGAAATTCTTGAACCCGATGTCATGGAGAATCTTCAGCGCCGTAACGGCGTTCACGACACCGGCTTTTTCGTCGCCGACCCCCGGACCGTGCGCACGCCCGCTATCCATGCTGTAGGGCCGTGCAGCTGCAGTGCCGGGTCCAAATACCGTGTCCACATGAGCGATGATGAGGATCTTGCCCTTGCCGCTGCCGTGAAATACCGCGATCAGATTGTCGGGGAGCCCCGGCGCCTCGGCGGCCTGGGTTCTCACCTCGGCGCCTAATTGGCTGAGCCGTGCGCCCAGCACCGATTCGACCTTGGCGCCGCCTGCGACATCGCCGGTTCCGGAGTCGATATTGACTATTTCCTTGAGCAGCTCCAAGGCGCCGGCGCGGTTCGCCTCCGCCGCCCGATACACCTTGTCGTTGCGCTGAGATGCGGCATCGGCCCTTCCAAGCAGCAGCATCGCCGCCAGAAAAGCGGGCAGTGCCGCCCCCTTCAGATTTCTCTCCAGCACAGGTTTGCTCCCCTCATCGGACCTCGCAGCGCAAATTAGCACACCTGCACGCCTGCGACGATTGCAACCCCGCAATTTTTACGCCGAACGGGGTATTCGTGTTTACAATCCGCAGCAACCGCAATTGTGGGGAGAGGTCCGAT
>DATAVX010000046.1:0-53457 GCA_036267535.1 Steroidobacteraceae bacterium | reverse complement strand
TCAATAGAGTACGCATTCAGCTCACACCCGCGGTGTCGCCCAGCACTTGCAGAAACGCCTCTTCCAGGGTCGCCGTGCCGCTGCGTGCACGAATCTCCTCGACGGTGGCATCCGCGAGCACGCGGCCATGCCCGATGATGACGACGCGGTCGCACAGCGCCGCTACCTCCTGCATGACATGCGAGGAAAACAGCACGCAGCGCCCCTGCGCCTTCAGCGCCCGCAGCATTTCCCGCAGGTTGCGGATCGCCATCACATCCAGCCCGTTGGTAGGCTCATCCAGCACCACGTTGCCGGGATCGTGAACCAGGGCGCGGGCCAGGGCCACCTTGATGCGCTGGCCCTGCGAAAATCCTTTCGCCCGGCGTTCGATAAAGCCATCCATGCCGAGCGCGAGCGACAATTCCGCGGTGCGCGAAGCGAGACGCGGCGCCTTCATTCCATGCAGGCTGCCGAAATAGCGGATGTTCTCGCGCGCGCTCAGATTGTTGTACAGCCCGGCCGCGTGCGGCAGCACGCCCAGGTGCGCGCGCGCCTTGGACGTCTCGCCGAGAATGTCGATGCCATCGATGCAGGCCCTGCCGTTGTCGGGCGTGAGCACGCCGTACAGCATGCGCAGGCACGTAGACTTGCCGGCGCCGTTTGCGCCCAGGAGTCCGGTGATCTCGCCATCGCGCGCCACGAAGGAAACGTCGCGGGCGGCCTCGATGCTGCCGAAGCGTTTGGTCAAGCCGATCGCCTCGATCACGGCGCAGGTCCCGTCATGCTCAAGAAAAATGGCTCCGGAGTATGCCGGTCGAGGCAGGTTGCATCGAGCTTGTCGGGCGCCGTGGTGTCGAGAAAATCGGCGGCCACATTCGGCATGCAGCCGGTCGGCAACTGACCGTGACCTTCGCCCTTCAAGATCAGGTGTCGATGCCGGGTGAGGCCTACGGCGGCGCGCTCCGCGTCGACGGGCGGGGTCACAGGATCTGCTTCGCCCGACAACAATAGCGTCGGAATATCGCTGTGCAGGGGCGCGTGCAGGTCCGGGTCCACCGGTCCGCGCGGCCAGAGCCCGCAGATCTCATGCAGGGCATCCAACATGTCCGTTCCTTGATAGGTTTTTGCCGCCGCGGCACGATCAATATTGGCCGCGGCGAAAAACGGCTCATCCTCGCTGCAGATCACGCTGTACTGCATGCCGTTTGCCAGCTGATCGCTGATCTGCCGCATGTTCATCACCGATTGCGCCGCCAGCGGCCGCAGCTTGCCGTGCGCCGCTGCGTGAATCAGCGCCGGCAACAACGATGCCTGTGTGCTGCTGTAAGAGAGCAAGCGCAGCGCCGCGTTCAGGATTCTGCGGTTGAACTGGATTTCCAGCGGCAGGCCGCTGTTAGGATCGTCGATGGTCACCGCGGATTTCTGCGGACCGTATTCGCGCAGCAGGTTGGTGAGATCATCTTGCAGCTGGGGATAGGTGGCCGCGCAATCCGGCGCTTGCATGCATCGCGCCACGATCAAATTCAACGCGCGCTCGCCGTCCTGCGGCGTCTCGGCACCGATCGCCTGCTGCGGGTAAGTCACGCCATCCAAGATCACCGCCTGCACATGCGCCGGATAGCGGCGCATATAAAGCTCGGCGACGCGCGTGCCGTAGGAACCGCCGTACAAGTCGATCTGGTCATAGCCCAATGCCAGGCGCATGCCGTCGAGATCGCGGACCGCGATGCTGGTGGTGTAGAAGCGGACGTGGGCTCCTAGCTTGGCGAGACATTCCACCGTCGCCTTGCGCAGCGCCGGCATGGGATCGACGGGTTCCTGCCAATCCTCGGGGTAGGTGCAAGACTGCTGACTGGAGTTTCCGGTGCCGCGCTGGTCCAACAGCACGATGGCGTGATTGCGGTTGATGCGTGCGAATGCGGTGTTGAGCGCCACGTAAACTTGTATCGCGCTTTGGCCCGGACCGCCCGCCAACAGAAACAGCGGTGCTGCCGTGCTGCGCCGGTTGAGTGCCGGGACCACGGCGACTTTCAGATCCACCGACCCCTCCTTCGGGTGTTCTCGGTCGAGCGGCACGCGCAAGGTTCCGCAGTGCGCGGGGATGGAGGTCAGATGCAACGGGTGCTCGAGGCGGCATTCGATCAGCGGCAGAGCCGCAGCATCGTTGGCGGCGGCAGGCGGCGCCCAGCACGCGCAGCTCAAACCAAGCCAGACGAGTGTTCCGATCACCTGCCGCATGCCACCTCCGAATAACCTGACGATTGTATGGGATTCGCTACCCACGCTAGGTCACATCTTGATAGATTTGCGACATGACCGTCATTCGCGAAGCCGATGTAATTGCGAGCGTTGCGGACGCCCTGCAGTACATTTCCTATTACCACACGCCGGATTTCATCCGCGCCATGGGCCGTGCCTACGAGGTTGAACGAAGTCCGGCCGCGCGCGATGCCATCGCGCAGATTCTGACCAACTCGCGCATGTGCGCGGAAGGCCGCCGCCCGATCTGCCAGGACACCGGCATCGTGGTGGTGTTCGTCAAAGTCGGCATGGGCGTGGCTTGGGATGCCAAACGCGATTTGGAATCGATGGTCAACGAAGGCGTGCGCCGCGCGTATTTGCACCCGGAGAACAAGCTGCGCGCCTCCATCGTCGCGGATCCCGCCTTCGGGCGCGGCAACACCAAGGACAACACGCCCGCGGTCATCCATGCGGAATTCGTTGCCGGCGACAAGCTCGACATTACGGTTGCCGCGAAAGGCGGCGGTTCCGAAAACAAATCCATGTTCGCCATGCTGAACCCGTCCGATTCGGTCGCCGACTGGGTGTTGGAAGTGGTGCCGGAAATGGGCGCAGGCTGGTGCCCACCCGGAGTGCTCGGTGTGGGCATCGGCGGCAGCGCCGAAAAAGCCATGCTGCTGGCGAAAAAATCGTTGATGGATCCCATCGACATCGGCGACCTGATAGCACGCGGACCGAAGACGGCATTGGAAGAGCTGCGCCTGGAGATTTACCGCCGCGTCAACGCCCTCGGTATCGGCGCGCAGGGTTTGGGCGGCTTGACGACGGTGCTCGACGTCAAGGTTTTGGATTATCCGACCCACGCCGCGTCCCTGCCGGCCGCGGTCATCCCGAATTGCGCCGCTACCCGGCACATCCATTTCACGCTGGATGGTAGCGGGCCTGCGCTCCTCACGCCGCCGGATTTGGATCTCTGGCCAAAGGTTCACTGGACGGCGGATGCCGGCGCGCGCCGCGTGAACCTTCAAGACCTCACCCAGCAAGAAGTTGCATCTTGGAAAACCGGCGAGCGTTTGCTGTTGTCCGGCAAACTGCTGACGGGCCGCGACGCCGCCCACAAGCGCATCTGCGCGCTGCTCGACGCCGGCAAGCCGTTGCCCCATGGCCTCGATTTCACCGGCCGCGTGATTTACTACGTCGGCCCTGTCGATCCTGTCGGCACCGAGGTCGTGGGACCCGCGGGGCCAACCACCGCCAATCGCATGGATCGATTTACGGACACCATGCTGGGCAAATCAGGACTGCTGGCGATGGTCGGCAAGGCGGAGCGCGGGCCTGAAACGGTCGCGTCCATCGCGAAGCACCGGTCGGCCTACCTGATCGCCGTGGGCGGCGCGGCATTCCTGGTGTCGAACGCGATCCGCGCCAGCCGCGTGCTGGCCTTTCCGGAGCTCGGCATGGAAGCGGTGTACGAGTTCGACGTCAAAGACATGCCGGTCACCGTGGCGGTGACCGCCGACGGCGAGTCGGTGCACGAGACCGGCCCGAAAAAATGGGCGGGAAAATTCGCCGGCATCCCTTTGGCGGTGGAGTAAACCTCAAAGCGGCTTGCGCATCAGCAGACCGGATCCGAAGCGCGTCTCGAAGGGCCCCAGGATCTCGAATCCGCACGATAGATAAAACTCCTTCGCGTGCGCGTTGCCGATCACGTGCAAGCTCCTCGAGCCCGCCGAACGTGCTACTGCCGCGCAGTGTTCGATCAACTTTCGCCCGATGCCTTGACGTTGTTTGTCCGGCTCGACAAACAGCGCGTCCAGCTCCGTGTCGCCATCCTCACGCGGCAAAATCGCGGAAAAGCCGACAATGGCGCCATCGTGCTCCAGCACGAAAACGCCGCCCGCGGCAATCTGCTCGTCCGGCAGGTCGATGGCATCGGGATGGCGCAGCAACGCGTCGCGGTCGCCCTGGTTGCCGAGCGAAGCGCGCCACTGCAGCGCCTCCAATGTCCGGCGTTCCGCGGGGATGGCTGGACGGATGTTCACGCGGGCGACTATACGCGTTAGGCGAGCCGCCCTCGGCCACTAGTACTTGATTGAACAACCGTAGGGCTTCGTCACCGGATGCGGCGCCGCATGGCCGGCTGCGACCGCCAGCATCGCTTCCTTCAAGTAGGGCTCGGCGCGAACAATGTCGGCTTCGTCGGTCGTCGCGATGCTGTCGATCCCGCCCATGTATTCGAGCTCGCCATCCTTGCCGATGACGAACATATGCGGCGTGGTTTTTGCGGCATACAAACGCGCCACAGTGCCGGTGGGATCCAGCAGTACCGCCGCGGGCAGCGCGCTGCGCGATTGCGTCAGGGCATCGGCCGCAGGTCCGTTCACGTAGCCCGGCTTGCCGGGCGCCGAGGAGATCACGCTCAGCCAGACTATGCCGCTCCTTTGCGCCAAAGCCTGCATCGCCTGCATGTTGCCGCTGGCGTAGTGCTTGCGCGTGTAGGGACAGTCCGCATTGGTCCATTCCAATACGACCGTCTTGCCGCGATATTCGCTTAAATTTACCGCATTACCCTTGCTGTCCACGGCGGCGAAATCGGGCGCAATCTGCCCGATTTGCAGCCCGGCTGCGGCCACTGAATCGAAGATCCCGACCATTCCCATCAGGAGAGCAATGATGACCGCCACGGCCGTGATGCCGGGGCCGCCGCCGTCGCGGCCGGCCGCGTGAGGAGTGTCGGAGGTAAGCTGGCGCCCCATTTATATTTAGTTGCAGACGCGCCGTAATGGTTCCCTGGTGCTTTGAGCCGCGAAAGTTTAGAGTACGCGCCCTTGCTAAAAATCGAGTAGATTCAGCGTCATGCGTTTTACGAAGCCGTATGAGGTCATCGTGATCGGCGGCGGCCATGCCGGCACCGAAGCGGCTCTCGCTGCTGCCCGCATGGGCCTGCGCACGCTGCTGCTCACGCACAACATCGAAACCTTGGGTCAGATGAGCTGCAACCCCGCGATCGGCGGCATCGGCAAGGGACATCTGGTCAAAGAAATTGACGCGCTTGGCGGTGGGATGGCGCGCGCCACAGACCAAGCCGGCATTCAATTCCGCACCTTGAATGCCAGCAAGGGGCCCGCGGTGCGCGCGACCCGGGCGCAGGCCGACCGCCGGCTGTACAAGCGGGCCATCCGCGGCATTCTCGAGTCGCAACCCGGCTTGGAGCTGTTCCAACAGGAAGCGGCGGATCTGAGGATAGAGGGTGATCGCGTGGTGGGTGTGGTGACCGCGAGCGGCATTGAATTCCGCGCGCCCGCCGTCGTGTTGACCGTGGGCACGTTCCTCGGCGGCAAGATTCATGTCGGGCTCGACAGCCACCCCGGCGGCCGCGCCGGAGATCCGCCGTCCTTGATTCTGGCGGCCCGCCTGCGCGAATTGAACCTGCGCGTGGGGCGCTTGAAAACCGGCACGCCGCCGCGCATCGATGCGCGCAGCATCGATTTCTCCGCGCTGCGCGAACAGCACAGCGACAATCCGCGTCCGGTGTTCTCTTTTCTCGGCACTCGCGGCCAGCATCCTCGCCAGCTTCCATGCCACATCACGGCGACCAATGAGCGAACGCATGACATCATTCGTGCCGCGACCGCGCGCTCGCCGCTGTTCACCGGCCTGATCGAGGGCGTCGGTCCTCGCTACTGTCCGTCGGTCGAGGACAAGGTGGTACGGTTCGCCGACAAGCGCTCGCATCAGATCTTTGTCGAACCCGAGGGTCTGGACGCTCAGGAGATTTATCCCAACGGCATCTCCACCAGCCTGCCCTTCGACGTGCAGTGCGATTTTGTGCGCACCATCGCCGGATTCGAGCGCGCCCATATCACGCGCCCCGGTTATGCGATCGAGTATGACTTCTTCGACCCGCGCGACCTGAAATCCAGTTTGGAAAGCAAGTTCCTCGCGGGCCTGTTCTTCGCCGGGCAGATCAACGGCACCACCGGCTACGAAGAAGCGGCGGCTCAGGGGCTGCTCGCCGGCGCCAACGCCGCGCGCGCGGCGCGCGGACTCGATCCATGGGTGCCGAAGCGCAGCGAGGCCTACCTGGGCGTGTTGGTCGATGATCTCATCACGCGCGGCGCGGCCGAGCCCTATCGAATGTTCACCAGCCGCGCCGAATATCGCTTGTCGTTGCGCGAGGACAATGCGGATCTGCGCCTGACAGAGTCCGGCCGCAGTCTTGGTCTCGTCGGCGATGAGCGCTGGGATTTCTTTGAGCGCAAGCGCAGCGCGCTGGACCGCGAAGCCGAGCGGCTGCAGCGCGCCGTCGTGCGCCCCGCCGACGTCGATGCGGAATTGCTCGGCAAGTTAGGGGCGCCGCTGTCGCGCGAAACCCATGCCTTCGATCTGTTGCGCCGGCCGGAGCTCAATTACGATGATTTGGCGCGCGCCGTGCCGGACGCGGCTGCTGCATGGCCGGACGAACGAATGAGCGAGCAGGTGAAATTGCAGATCGAAGTCCAGGCGAAATATTCCGGCTATCTTAAGCGTCAGAGCGACGAGATCGACCGGCACCGCCGCCACGAGGAATTGCGCCTGCCCGCCGATTTGGATTATTTGGAGGTCCGTGGACTGTCGAACGAGGCCCGCCAGCAGCTTTGCAACGTGCGGCCCGAAACCTTGGGGCAGGCGGCGCGGATACCGGGACTTACTCCGGCTGCGGTCTCGCTGCTGCTGGTGCATATGAAGAAGCGCGATCGCGCGGCGTGAGGCGGCCATGAACGGATTTTATGATTTTGAAGTGCCGGGACTGGACGGCAGCGCGAATATCCTGGAACCCTTGCGCGGCAAAGTGGCTCTGGCCGTGAACGTCGCCAGCAAATGCGGCCATACGCCGCAATACGCCGATCTCGAGGATCTCTTCGAGGAACTCAAGGCGAAGAATTTCACCGTTGTCGGCTTTCCCTGCAACCAGTTCGGCGCGCAAGAACCCGGCACGGCGGCGGAAATTCAAACGTTTTGCGAAGGTGTTTTCGGCGTCACTTTCCCCTTGTCCGCGAAGATCGACGTGAATGGCGCTCGCCGCAATCCGCTGTATGCCTGGCTGACGGCGCCGGAAAACGGCTTTCCAGGCGACATCGGCTGGAATTTCGAGAAATTTCTCATCGACCGCAGCGGCAGGGTGGTATGCCGCTATCCGGCCGGAACCAAGCCGACCGACCCTACGCTGCTGCAGGATTTGGCAAACGTCCTGGAGTGAGAACTCTTGCGGATTTGCAGGCGGACGGCGCGAGTTGAGTGGCAATTTGCCCGCTCACTCTTTAACATCACCGCACCCAATTGGACCTGAAGGCTCGGAGAACCAGATGCTCGCTCGATTGATTGCCAAAGCGTGGGCCGCCGGCGCGGCTTTGACTTGCTTGTCCTTGAGCGCGCACGCAGCGGGCGATCCGGCGAAGGGCGAAATGAAGTTCTACACCTGCTATGGCTGCCACGGCATCGCCAATTACCGCAATGCCTACCCGGATTACAGCGTGCCGAAGCTGCGGCACCAAAACGCGGCCTACCTGGAAGCGGCGCTGCACGAGTACCGCGACGGCACCCGGCCCCACCCCACCATGCATGCACAGGCCGCGTCGCTCTCGGATCAGGATATCGAGGATATCGCCGCCTACCTGCAAGGCGCGACGCCCGTGAAGCCGGGACCTGCAGCTGCCGCTGCAAAAGCGCCGAAGCAAGCGGCGCCGTGCGTGGCTTGCCATGGCGAAAACGGCCTCGGCGTCGATGCGCCGCTGGTGCCGAAGCCGCCGGTGCTGGCGGGACAGCATGTGGATTATTTGGAGCAGGCACTGGGCACGTACCGCAACGGGCGGCGCAAGAACGTCGTCATGGACAGCATGGCGAAGCTTTTGACCAGCGATGAAGACGTGAAAATTGTGGCGGCCTATTTCGCAAATCAAGCCTCGCCGCTGGCCACGGCGACCACCGAGAGCAAATAACGCCGCGCGGCGCCGGTAATGTGCGCGTCAGCGCGCGGTCATTTGCGCAGCGTCATCAAGAACTGCGCGAAAGTTTCGTAGTAGGCCTCGCGGTTGTGTTTCTTCCGGTAACCGTGGCCTTCGTCGGCGGCCAGCAAGTACCACACCTCCGTTCCGCGCGCGCGCAATTTGTTCACTATCTGTTCCGCTTCCGATAGCGGCACGCGCGGATCGTTCTTACCATGCACCACCAGCAGCGGACGGCCTATTCGGTCGGTACTCGTCAAAGGTGAGATGCGCCTCAAGAAGCTGCGCATCTCGAGATTGCGTTCATCGCCATATTCGGCGCGCTGCTGGTCTTGCCGGTAGGGTGCCGTATTGCTCAGAAAATTTACGAAATCCGCGATGCCGCTGACATCGACGCCGCCGCGCAGCCGGTCGCCGTAGTTGACCAGCGAGGCGAGCGCCAAGTAGCCGCCATACGAGCCGCCCGCCACCACCACATGTTCGGCGTCGAGAGTTTTCTGCATGGCGATCCAAACCAACATCGCGCCGATATCTTTCACCGCGTCTTCGCGCAGCGGTCCGTCGTCGAGCGCCGTGTAGCTCTTGCCATAGCCGGAGGAGCCGCGCACGTTGGGTGCGATGACGGCGAAGCCGAGTTCATCGACCACGTATTCAATCCAGGCATCGAACCCCGGACGGAACTGCGACTCAGGCCCGCCGTGCAGCGAGATCAATACCGGGTGCGGCCCGGGAGCGGCCGGCTCGTAGAGGTACGCGGGAATCTGCCGGGGCTTGCCGTCGACGCGGTCGAAGGTCGGGAATTCCACCGGCCGCGGCAGGACGAATCTCGCAAGATCGACCGCGCCGGCTTCGCTTCGAGTCCAGGGCTCCAGGCGATTTTCGCCGATCTCCAGCACATAGGCATCCTCCGGCTGATTCGGGGCCGCGAAGCCGAAGGCGAGCCGCTTGCCTGCCGCGTCGAAACTCAAGGAACTGATTATGCCCGGCTGCGGCAGGCGGGGCGGCGCGAGATCCTGATGCGTGCGCAAATCCAAGAGGTTCAGCTTGCTGACGCCCGCTTCGTTGCTGACGAAAGCCAGGTAGTGCCCGTCGCGCGAAATCTCCAGCGTGTCGATGTCCCAGGGTATGTGCGCGGATATGACGGCGGTCTTTTCATTCGAAAACAAACTGACGTACCGCAGCCTCGCGAACTCGGCGTCCCGGTTCGAAATCAAATACACCCCCTGGCCGTCGCGCGCGAATTTGGCGCCGACGATGCCGATCTTGGTGGGCGATGCTTCCACTTCGCGCTTTTGTCCGGAGTTCAAGTCCACGACGTACAAATAGCATTCCGCAACGGACAGCTCTTTGAGCACCAGCAGCGCATGATCGTCGGGAGACCAATCGAGCACCGACCACGCCGCGCCGCTGCCGTCGCCGGCAAACGCCAGACGCGGCAAGCTGCCGGACTCTGGATCCACGATGTCGATGTCGAAGCTGCGGCCGTCGCGCGCATTGCTGAAGAAGGCGACCTCGCGCCCGGCGTTCGACCAAACCGGCGCCCCGTTCAGGGACTTGCCGTCGGTCAGCAGATGCGCGTCCGGCTCTCCCATGCGCTGATAGTAAAGCTGCGCATTTTCGTTGCCGCCCGCATCCTTCAGGTACGCGTAGGCGCTGCGCGCCGGGTCCGGTGAAAACGCAGCTTGCGTGACCGGTTCATGCAGAAACGTGAGCTGGCGCCGTGCGCCGCCCGCCTGTTCCAGCAAGTGCAGCTGATCGACATCGCCGAAGCGCGTGGCGATGAGGAGTTGTCCCTTCGGCGACCAGCCGAGAGGTGCTGCCTGACGCGCGTTGAGATAGCCGTCCAATTTCTCGGCAAGGTCCGCCGGTGCTTCCGGAATGTTCTCGAAGGTCAAATTGCCACGCTCGACGCGCGAAACGGCGGAAGCCGCGACATTGGCCAAAAGCGGTGCAGCGAGCAGCAACAAATAAATTCGGTTCATGGTTTCCATGTTCTCACACGTCGAGGATAATGCGATCGATGGCGGGCTTCGAGCATTTGATCCAATCTTACGATGTCGGCGATCTGCTCGACGACATTGCGAGCGCGGACCCGCCCGCATACCTGCGCCGCTGTTTTGCCGAGGGCGTTTCCGCGCCGGCATTGAGCTGGCCGCGCGTGCAGGAGCTTGCGGTCTGCGCCATGGTTCTCGATGCCATCGTCGACGGCCGGGATTACGATTTCTTCGAACGCGAACTTGTCGCGGACTGGCGCGTCCACTATGCGAGAGACTGCATGAAGATCAAGGACACGGCATTGCAAGCGCTGCGCCGGGTGCTCGAGCGCGCGCGGCCCGCTGACCTTCAGGCGGTGGCCGAACTAGAAACGCTGGTCGCTCGTTTGGGCGGCAGCTGAAATGAGCCGCACGCTACGCGCCGCGCAAGCCATCGTGTCGGTGGCGATGCTGGCGCTCGCGGCGTGCGCGGCTCCCATGCCGAAGCCGGCGGCACTCCCGCCGGCCCCGCCTGCGTTGGATGCGTCATACGATTGGCGTGTGCTCACTGTCGCGCCTTTCGGCAGCGTCTTAAGGGACATACCGTTGACATTGCACGAAGTGCTGTTGTTTCGCGATGAAGCGCGCAGCGCCACGGCGGCCGATGAGCTGGAGTGCTACGCCGTCGACGGCGAACGCCCGCGCTTCATCGCGCGCACGCCGGCCGAGTATCTGCTGTGCTTCAAACACGACCGGCTGTCGCGGATCGAGGCCACGGTGCGGCTGCCGGCGGACGAGGCGGCGCGGATTTTCGCCGATGCGTGCGGCTTGTGGCGCAACAGCGGCGAAGCGGCAGCGGAAGGCTGTGCCGGCTCCGACGGCGGCATCGCCTACTCCGGCCATCTCGACAGTGAGCCGGATGGATCCGAGACGCGGATGAGCGTCCAGCTGAACGCCCCGGCACCTGAATCCGAGCGCGCGCCTGAACGCCTACCTGAGCGGCCATAGGCCTGTGCGAGCCGAACTCGACATACTTGCAACGGGCGCGAGCGAACTGGGGATCGATTTGGCCCCGGCTCGTGCCGAAATACTGCTCACCCTGGTCGATGCGCTGGAGCAAGGCAACGCTCAGTTCAACCTGACCGCGATCCGCGACCGGCCCGGCATGCTGCGAAAACATGTACTCGACAGTATGAGTCTGCAGCCGTATTTGCGCGGCGGGCGAATCGCCGATGTCGGTACGGGGGCGGGCTTTCCGGGCCTGGTCCTGGCTGTCGTCGATCCGGAACGCCGATTCACATTGATCGAAGCCACGGGCAAGAAGGCCCGATTCGTCGAGCAGACCGCCCAGCGCATCGGCTGCGGCAATGTGCAGGTTGTCAATTCACGTGCGGAAAGCTATAGACCCTCCGAGCTTTTCGATACAGTGGTCGCCCGAGCTTTGTCATCGCTCGCGGATTTCGTGGCCTATGCCGGTCATTTGTGCGCTCCGGGCGGCAGGCTGCTGGCGATGAAGGGCAAACGGCCGGACGCTGAGATTTCCGCGCTGCCGAAATCGTTCCGGGTACGGGCGGTGCATCGCTTGAGCGTGCCCGGTCTCGCGGATGAGCGGCATCTCGTGGAGTTGATCAAGAAGTGAAACGGGTCATCGCATTGGCGAATCAAAAAGGCGGCGTCGGCAAGACCACGACCGCGGTCAATCTTGCGGCGTCCCTGACGGCGACCAAGCGCCGCGTGCTGCTCATCGATTTGGATCCGCAGGGCAACGCCACCATGGGATGCGGCATCGACAAGCACAATCTGTCGCGCACCAGCTGCGATGTACTGCTCGGCGATTGCAGCTGCGTCGAAGCCCTGGTCCCGGTCGAGTACGGAGGCTTCATGATGATGCCGGGAAATCAGGATCTCACCGCAGCCGAAGTTCGCCTGCTCACCATGGCCGTCGGCCGCGAGTTCAAGCTGCGCAACGCGCTGGCTCCGGTGCGCAGCGATTTCGATGTGATACTCATCGACTGTCCACCGTCGCTCAATATGCTGACTTTGAATGCCCTGGTGGCCGCCGATTCGGTGATGGTTCCCATGCAGTGCGAGTACTACGCGTTGGAAGGCTTGACGGCTTTGATGCAAACCATCGAGCAGATCAAGGAAAGCATCAATCCTGAATTGGAGATTGAAGGATTGCTGCGCACCATGTTCGACCCGCGCAATAACTTGGCGAATGAAGTGTCCGCGCAACTGATCGAACACTTCGGCGAGAAGGTGTTTCGCACCATGATTCCGCGCAACGTGCGCCTGGCCGAGGCCCCGAGCTTCGGCAGGCCCGCGCTGTTTCACGACAAGGAGTCGCGCGGCGCGCTGGCGTATCTGGCGCTCGCCGGCGAGATGATTCGCCGCGACGAGCTGCCGGCGAATACGCTGCAAGGCCCAATCGCCGATGCGGCGGCCGATGCGGCGGATGCGCCGGCCGATCCGCAGGGTGAATCGCCGGGCGGTTCCTCGGGCGCGCCCGTATAATCCGTTGATCGGTTTACGGGGAATCGCTATGTCCGGCAAAAAGCCGTCTTTGGGTCGAGGCCTGGCTGAGCTCAGTCCGTTGCTCGCACGCCGCGCCGGGCCTCCCGACACCGATAAGCCGCAAGTTCTGGCTGGCGACCGGCTGGCCTCCCTGCCGGTCGATCTGCTGCAGCGTGGCAAGTATCAGCCGCGCGCCGATATGCGCACCGAATCGTTGGGCGAGCTGGCTGATTCCATCAAGGCGCGCGGCTTGGTGCAGCCGATCTTGGTTCGACCCCTGCCGCGGCCGAATCCGGCTGAATCGCAACGCTATGAAATCATCGCGGGCGAACGCCGCTGGCGCGCCGCGCAAATGGCGGGCCTTACGGAGATTCCGGCGGTCATCCGTGACGTCCCCGACGAGGACGCCGTGGCGATGGCGCTCATCGAAAACATTCAGCGCGAGAACCTCAATCCGCTCGAGGAAGCCCGCGCGCTGTTGCGTTTGATCGAAGAATTCGGACTGACACATCAAGCGGCAGCCGAGGCGGTCGGCAGGTCGCGGGCCGCAGTCAGCAACTTGGTGCGCCTGATGGAATTGACCGACGAGGTCAAGGAGCTGCTGGAGCATCGTCAGATAGAAATGGGGCATGCGCGTGCGCTGTTGGCGCTCGTCTCCCGTCGGCAGCAGATCGAGGTCGCAACCTTGGTGGCCAAAAAGACCCTCTCGGTGCGCGACACCGAGGCTTTGGTGCGGCGCATCATAAACCCTAAGTCCACTGAGCCGGCTGCCGCGCCTGATCCGGATATTCATCGCCTGGAGATCGAAATTGCGGAGAAGCTGGGTGCCAAAGTCGCCTTCCGGCACTTAGCCTCCGGCAAGGGCAAACTCATCGTCAATTACAACAGTTTGGACGAACTCGAGGGCATCCTGGCCCACATCCAATAGGCGACAAAATAGGCCTAAACGCCTTGATGACCCAAGGCGGCGTCTCTATAATGCGCCGGCCGTTTTTGGCACGGTACAGCGAAGTGTTCCGAAGCTTCGCTCCACGGGATTTAACTTGGTCACGATCGATTTAGGCCTCGCACGGCGACTGGCTCTCAGCGTCGTCCTGGGCCAAGCGGCCGTGACCCTGGTCTGCGCTCTCGTGAGCTGGCTGATTGCAGGTCCCCACGCGGCTTTATCGGCGGCGATGGGCGGCGGCATCAGCACTGCTGCGAGTCTTGTCATGGCAATGCTGGGTTTTGGCGGCAAATCGGCTGCAGATGGGCAGCGGGCGATGCGTGCGTTCTTCATAGGCGAAGCCGCGAAGGCCGTGATCGTCATCGTGCTGTTCGTCGTGGTGCTGAAGACGATGAAGGTGGTGCCGCTGGCGATGCTCGGCACCTACGTAGCAACCTTCTTGGTGTTTTGGATTGCATTGGCAAATATGCTGCCGCCTTTGGGCGGGACCAATGTGCCGCGCGGACGCTGAAAAAACAGTTGATTTGAGGCGATTGAGACACACGTAGACCTTGAAATGGCAGCAGAGCAACCCACGAGCGCAAACGAATACATCCTTCATCACCTGACGTTCTTATCCAACAAAGAACCCAAGGGGATCGTGGATTTCTCCATCATCAACTGGGATACCGTGGCCATTTCCACGGTGCTCGGGCTGCTTTTCGTAGGCGCGTTCTATTTGGCCGCGCGCACCGCGACGGCGGGCGTGCCCGGCAAATTCCAAAATTTCGTGGAAACTGTGGTCGAGTTCGTCGACACGCAGGTGAAGGATTCGTTTCACGGCAGCAATAAGCTGCTCGCGCCTTTGGGTCTCACCATCTTTTGCTGGGTATTTTTGTTCAATTTCATGGACGTGATTCCGGTGGACCTGCTGCCGGCCCTGGGGCGCGGCGCCGGGCTCGGACATCTGAAGGTGGTGCCGAGCACCGACCTCAATGTCACTTTTGCCCTGTCCCTCACGGTGTTCGTGCTCATCATCTACTACAGCATCAAGGTCAAGGGGCTCGGCGGGTTTCTCGGGGAGCTGACCCTGCAGCCGTTCAGCGCCAAGAACCCGGTCCTCAAAGTGATTCTGGTTCCCGCCAATCTTGTGCTGGAGATCGTGCCGCTGGTGGCGCGGCCGCTGTCGCTGTCGTTGCGTTTGTACGGCAACCTGTTCGCCGGCGAGATGATCTTCCTGCTGCTCGCGACATTGTCGCTGCATGGCATCAACCAGCTCGCGAGCGTCAGCGGGTGGTTCTTTCTGGTCATGCAGATGCTGCTGGCGGCGGTGTGGACCGTGTTCGATTTCTTGATAGGCGTGCTGCAGGCATTCATTTTCATGGTGCTGACGATCGTCTATCTCGCGATGGCGCAGGAAAAGCATTAGTACCGAGTCCGATAACCAGATCTTATTTTCGTTTTCGTCTAGGAGAATTGAATGGAAAACATTGCACACGTCCAAGCCATGACCGTGCTCGCCGTCGGCATCATCTTCGGTTTGGGCGCTGCCGGAACCGCCATCGGGTTCGGAATTTTGGGCGGCCGCTTTCTGGAGGGCGCCGCGCGGCAACCCGAGCTCACCCCCATGCTGCAGGTGAAGATGTTCATCGTGGCGGCATTGGTCGACGCAGTCGCCATGATCGGTATCGGCTTCGCGCTGTTCTTCACGTTCGCGAACCCGTTCACCGCCGGTTTGACGCACTGAAGCCGGACCGCAAGTCGGCAAGGAATCGAACGTGAACATCAATCTCACGCTGGTCGTGCAGATGATCGTGTTCATCGCGCTCATCTGGGCGACGATGAAATTCGTGTGGCCCAAGATCATCGACTCGATGGAAGAGCGGACCCGCAGGATCGCAGCGGGGCTTGCCGCGGCCGAAAAGGGCAAGGCTGATTTGGCCTCCGCCAACGAGCGGGCGGACGCCGTTCTGCGCGAAGCTCGCGAGCGCGCCGGTCAGATCATCGACCAGGCGCAGCATCGCGCCCACGATATGGTGGAAGAGGCCAAAGGCACCGCCACCGCGGAAGGCGCGCGGCTCCTGGCCGCCGCCCAGGAACAGATCGACCTCGCGGCTTCGCGGGCGCGCGAAGCGCTGCGGCGCGAGGTGGCCGATATCGCGGTCAGCGCGGCATCGAAGATCCTCGAGCGCGAGATCGATGCTCGCGCGCACGGCGATCTCATCGACAAGCTCGCGGCGCAGATTTAGGGCGGCCCGCCATGGCTGAAAAGACCACCATCGCACGACCCTACGCCAAGGCGGCGTTTCAGGAAGCCCTGGGGCTAAAGCGTCTGCCGCAATGGTCCGCCACCCTGCAGGCCGCCGCCACCGCCGTGCGCGATCCGCGCGTGCATGAGCTGCTCGGCAGCCCCATATTGAGCAGCGAGGACCTGGCGCAGTTCGTGATGGGCGTCACCGGCGCGCCTCTCGATGAACGCGGTCAAAATTTCTTCCGCACGCTTGCGGAGAACCATCGTCTCGGGTTTCTACCGGAAATTTCGACCCTGTTCGATCTGTACAAGGACGAAGCGGAAAGCGTCGTCGACGTCACCGTGACCTCCGCCACACCCATCGACAGCGCCCGGCAGGCGGCGCTCTCCAAGGCTCTGGAGCGCAAGCTCAAGCGTTCGGTACGCCTGCACTTCGCCACGGATCCCACATTGATCGGCGGCGCCGTGCTGCGTGCCGGCGACACGGTGATAGACGGTTCCCTGCTGAGTCGGCTCAAGCGCATCGCGTTCGAACTGACGGCTTAACGACCAGTATTTGCTAGAGGATTTAAGGCTATGTCCATCAAGGCATCGGAAATCAGCGACCTCATCAAGGCGCGCATCGAGAAGTTCAAGTCCGCCACCGAAGCCCGCAATGTCGGCACCGTGGTGAGCGTCACCGATGGCATCGTGCGCATTCACGGTCTCGCCGATGCGCGTTACGGCGAAATGTTGGAATTCGCCGGCAACATCTTCGGACTCGCCTTGAACCTCGAGCAGGACTCGGTGGGTGCCGTGGTGCTCGGCGACTACAAGAGCATTTCCGAGGGCGCCGAGGTCAAGACCACGGGCCGCATTCTCGAAGTGCCGGTGGGACCTGAACTCCTAGGCCGCGTGGTCGATGCCTTGGGTACGCCCATCGACGGCAAGGGCCCGGTGAATGCCAAACTGAAATCCCCCCTGGAGCGTGTGGCGCCCGGCGTCATCTTCCGCAAAAGCGTGTCGCAGCCGGTGCAGACGGGCCTCAAGGCCATCGATGCCATGGTGCCGATCGGCCGCGGCCAGCGCGAACTCATCATAGGCGACCGCCAAACCGGCAAGACAGCGGTCGCGATCGATACGATCATCAACCAGAAGGGCACGGGCGTTAAGTGCGTCTATGTCGCGATCGGACAGAAGCAAAGCTCCATCGCCAACGTGGTCCGCAAGCTCGAAGAGCACGGCGCCATGGGCCACACCATCATCGTTGCGGCCTCGGCCTCCATGCCGCCGGCGATGCAGTACCTCGCGCCGTACGGCGGCTGCGCGATGGGCGAGTATTTCATGGACAACGGGGAAGACGCGCTGATCGTGTACGACGATTTGTCGAAGCAAGCCGTGGCCTATCGCCAGATTTCGTTGCTGCTGCGCCGTCCGCCGGGGCGCGAAGCCTATCCCGGCGATGTGTTCTACCTGCACTCCCGGCTGCTCGAGCGTTCGGCGCGCGTCAACGAAGAGTATGTGGAGAAGTACACTCAAGGCCGCGTGAAGGGAAAGAGCGGATCGCTGACGGGACTGCCCATCATCGAAACCCAGGCCGGCGACGTCACCGCCTTCGTGCCGACCAACGTGATTTCCATCACCGACGGCCAGATCTTCCTGGAAACCGATCTGTTCAATGCGGGCATGCGTCCTGCGATCAACGCCGGCATTTCGGTGTCGCGCGTCGGCGGCGCCGCGCAGACCGGCATCATCAAGAAGCTCGGCGGCGGCGTGCGCCTGGCGCTGGCGCAATACCGGGAACTCGCGGCCTTCTCGCAATTCGCGTCCGATTTGGACGAGGCCACCCGCAAGCAGCTGGAACGCGGCCAACGCGTCACTGAGCTCATGAAGCAGAAGCAGTACGCACCCATGTCGGTGGCGGAAATGTCGCTGTCCCTGTACGCAGCCAACAACGGCTACTTCGACAAGGTGCCGCGGCTCAAGGTCGTCGAGACGGAAGCGGGGCTGCAGTCCTTCGCGCGTTCGAGTTACGGCGAGCTGCTGAATGGCATCAACGGCAAGCCGGACCTGAGCAAGGAAGTGGAAAGCTCCCTGAAGAAGTGCTGCGACGAATTCTTCGCGACGGTTTGAGGACGAGGCACAAGAGGACCTAAATGGCAGGCGCAAAAGAAATCCGGGGCAAGATCGCGAGCATCAAAAATACCCGCAAGATCACCAAGGCCTTGGAAATGGTGGCGGCGAGCAAAATGCGCAAGGCGCAGGATCGAATGCGCGCGGCGCGTCCCTATGCCGAGAAAGTGCGCAAGATCATCGGCCACTTGCGCCAGGTGAATCTGGATTACAAGCATCCGTTCACGCTCGAGCGTCCGGTAACCGCCGTCGGCATCGTGGTGATCAGCACGGATCGCGGCCTCTGCGGTTCGCTGAATTTGAACCTGTTCAAGGCCACCCTGGCATCGATCCGCGAAGCGCAGTCGCGCGGCGCGAAGGTCTACCTGTGCGTCATCGGCTCGAAAGCCCTGCAATTCTTCCGCCGGCTCGCAGGCGTGGAAATCGCCGCGTCGGTCACCCACTTGGGCGACCGGCCGCACATCAAGGATTTGATCGGCACCACCAAGGTCATGCTGGACTTCTACCGCGACACGAAAGTCGATCAACTACTGCTCGCGCACAACGTCTTCCTCAACACGATGACGCAGAAGGGCATCGTGTCGCAGCTGTTGCCGATTCAGACCGTCGATAAGGACGACCTGCAGGAACGCTGGGACTACATTTACGAACCCGATTCCATGGCGATCCTCGACGGCATTTTGATGCGCTACATCGAGGCGCAGATCTTCCAAGGCGCGGTTGAAAACGTCGCCTGCGAGATGGCCGCACGCATGGTGGCCATGAAAGCGGCGACGGATAACGCCGGCGAGCTCATCGATGAGCTGCAACTCATTTACAACAAGGCCCGCCAGGCCGCGATCACGAAGGAACTTTCGGAAATCGTCGGCGGCGCGGCGGCGGTTTAAATGAGCTCAGATAGTTTTTTCAATCGGCGCGCAGCGCCGCCAATCGGACGGGGTTGCTGCAACCCCGTGAGAAGTTGGCCGTAGGCCATGAATAGAGGTCAATAAACAATGTCCAGCGGTAAAATCGTGCAAATTATCGGGGCGGTCATCGACGTGGAATTCCCGCGCGATCAGATTCCCAAAGTCTACGACGCGCTCAAGCTCGACGACGTGGACCTGACCCTCGAGGTGCAGCAGCAGCTCGGCGACGGCGTGGTTCGCGCCATTGCCATGGGCCCCTCCGAAGGCTTGCGCCGCGGCCTCACGGTCAAGGGCACGGGCAAGGGCATTTTAGTGCCCGTGGGCGCCGGCACGCTCGGCCGCATCATGGATGTGCTCGGCAAGCCGCAGGACGAAAAAGGTCCGGTGCAGAGCAAGGACTACCTGCCGATTCACCGGCCCGCCCCGGCCTACGATGAACAGGCTGGAGGCCAGGACCTGTTGGTCACGGGCATCAAGGTCATCGATTTGCTGGTGCCGTTTGCGAAGGGCGGCAAGGTCGGATTGTTCGGCGGCGCCGGCGTCGGCAAAACCGTGAACATGCTTGAACTCATCAACAACATCGCCAAGCAGTACAGCGGCCTGTCGGTGTTTGCCGGCGTCGGCGAGCGCACCCGCGAAGGCAACGACTTCTATCACGAAATGATCGAATCGGGCGTCATCGACCGGGACAACCTGTCGAATTCCAAAGTGGCCATGGTGTACGGCCAGATGAACGAGCCTCCCGGCAACCGCTTGCGCGTCGCCTTGACCGGCCTGACCATGGCGGAATATTTCCGCGACGAAAAACAAGCCTCGGGCAAGGGCCGCGACGTACTGTTCTTCGTCGACAATATCTACCGCTACACATTGGCCGGCACCGAAGTATCCGCGCTGCTCGGCCGCATGCCCTCGGCGGTGGGTTACCAGCCGACGCTAGCCGAGGAGATGGGCGTGCTCCAGGAGCGGATCACGTCGACCAAGACGGGCTCCATCACCTCGATTCAAGCCGTGTACGTGCCGGCGGACGACTTGACCGATCCCTCGCCGGCGACGACCTTTGCGCACTTGGACGCCACCGTCGTGCTGTCGCGCCAGATCGCGTCGCTCGGTCTATACCCTGCCGTGGATCCGCTGGATTCCACCAGCCGTCAGCTCGATCCTCTCGTGGTCGGCCAGGAGCACTACGACATAGCGCGCGGCGTGCAATCGATTCTGCAGCGCTACAAGGAGCTGCAAGACATCATCGCGATTTTGGGCATGGACGAGTTGTCGGAAGAGGATAAATTAGCCGTGTATCGCGCGCGCAAGATCCAGCGCTTCCTGACGCAGCCCTTCAACGTTGCCAAAGTGTTCACCGGTCAGGACGGCAAGATCGTACCGCTCAAGGACACCATCCGCGGCTTCAAGGCGATCATCGCCGGCGAATACGACCACCTGCCGGAACAGGCATTCTATATGATCGGCGGTATCGAAGAAGCCGCCGAGAAAGCCAAGACCCTGCAATAACGAAACACCATGGTCAACACCATTCACGTCGACATCGTCAGCGCCGAGGGCCAGATTTTTTCCGGCGAGGCGACGAGGCTGTTCGTGCCGGGATCACAGGGCGAGCTGGGAATCTATCCGCGTCACGCGCCCTTGTTGACCACCTTGGCAGCCGGCGAAGTGCGTATTGAGAGCGAGGGCCACGAGGAACAGACTTTCTATGTCGGCGGCGGCGCGCTCGAAATACAGCCGCACCAGGTCACCGTGCTCGCGGATACTGCAGCACGCGCCAAGGATCTGGATGAGGCCGCGGCGCTCGCTGCCAAGCAACGCGCCGAGGATGCCGTGCGCAATCGCGGCGACAAGGTCGATATCGCGGAGGCACAGGCGGAACTGGTGCGAGCCATCGCGCAGTTGCGCGCCATCGAACGCCTACGCAAGAAACGCTAGGATTTGCCGCAAACGGAGTCTGCATGCCGCTTTCCGTCGTGATTTTGGCAGCCGGCCGGGGCAAACGGATGAATTCCGACCTGCCCAAGGTGCTGCAACCCTTGGCCGGCGAACCGTTGCTTCAGCACGTCATAAGCGCGGCGCGCGCGCTTGACCCCGCCAACGTCTACGTCGTCTACGGCCACGGCGGCGCACAGGTGCAGGCCGCTCTCGCGCACGAAAACGTCGACTGGGTTCTGCAAGCGGATCAACTGGGCACGGGCCACGCGGTAATGCAGGCCATGTGCCTCATTCCCGATGATCATACCGTGCTGGTGCTTTATGGCGACGTGCCGCTCATCAGGAGCGCCACGCTCACGAAGCTGATAGCCGCTGCCGGCGAGAGCGCGCTCTCCATCCTGTCGGTGAATCTCGATGAGGCGCGTGGATATGGGCGCCTCGTGCGCAACGCGGAAGGCCGGGTCATCTCGATCGTCGAGCACAAGGATGCTACGCCCACGCAACTCGAGATTCGCGAAGTCAATTCCGGCCTCATGGCGGCGCCGGCCGGAGCCCTGCGCGAATGGCTGCTCGGATTGGGACGCGACAACAAGCAGCGCGAATATTTTCTGACCGACGTGGTCGCAGGGGCCGCGAAAGCCGGCGCGCGCATCGAGGCCATTCGGGCTGCGAATCCTCTCGAGGTTGCCGGCGTCAACGACAAGATTCAGCTCAGCGCCGTGGAAGCCGGCTATCGCCGGCTGCGGGCCGAGGAATTGATGCTCGCCGGCGCAACCCTGGCGGATCCGGCGCGCATCGACATTCGCGGCGACATTCAGGTGGGCCGCGACGTGTTCATCGACGTCAATGCGGTGCTCACCGGCAGGGTGCATCTGGCGGCGGGCGTGAAGGTGGGTCCGAATTGCGTCATCGCCGATTCGCGCATCGGCGAGGGCACCGAAATCTTTGCGAACAGCGTCATCGATCGCGCCATCGTCGCGCAGAATTGCCGCATCGGTCCCTTCGCAAGGCTTAGGCCCGGGACCGTCATGCACCGCGAGGTGCATATCGGCAATTTTGTGGAGGTCAAAAACACCGAGATCGGCGCCGGCAGCAAGGCCAATCATTTGACCTATCTTGGCGATTCCCACCTCGGCAAGGACGTGAATGTCGGCGCGGGCAGCATTACCTGCAATTACGACGGCGCGAATAAATGGCCTACCTTCATCGAAGATGGCGCTTTCATCGGCTCCGGCACCATGATGGTGGCGCCGCTGCGTATCGGCGCGCGCTCCAACGTGGGCGCCGGTTCGACCATTGCCTCGAACACACCCGATGACAAGCTCACCTTCGAGCGGGCGCAGCAGATCACCAAAGAGAATTGGACGCGGCCCGTCAAGCTCAACGAAAAAGAAAAAGCCGAGGTCATCGCCAAGAAGACAAATAAGCCGAAGGAATGAACCCAGTGCCGGCGCCGGAAGCTGTCCGGCGAATCGCCCGTTCCCGGTTAGTGAGCCGCCAGCACCGCATCCGACGCGCCCGCCTCGGCTGAGCCCGAGGCGGTACGCGCGACCAGCATGGATTTCGCGAACAGCGCATGCAGACGCCCGATGCCACGTGTCAGATGCATCAGCGAGGTCAGCAACAGGACGCCGGCCAACCCCAACAAGGGAATGCCAAATACGGTGTGGAAGGCCCACTCGGGCTGCGCGGTGGAGAACGCCTCGACGCCGCCCACGCCGAACCAACCTTGCTGCGCCAGCACCCCTATGACGGGCAGTGCTATGAGCGAGAGGCTCACCGCAAGTCCCGCGATGGCAATCACAAAGTAGGCGATACCGATCGGCAGCCTCACAATGAAGTAGGCGATCGTGGTCCACGTGCGGCGGTCTTTCAACATTTCGCCCATCCGTGCCCAGAAACCCATCGCCTGGCCCTGATACACGGGGCGGCGCGGCATGCGCACGCCGGTCATCGCTTCGATCAAACGGCCTTCGGCCAGAGAGACTACGCGGCAAATAGCCATGAACAGGAGAAAGAAAGGCACGCCGATGATCAGAACCGAGAAGCCGGCCGACAAGGACAGACCGGTTACCGCCAGCACGAAATAGATAATGCCCGTGGGCAACGCCAGCAATAAGAAAAACAAGGACGTGTACGCGCGAGGATCCAAAAATACCCCGAAGAAGCGGCCCACCGCAGTGTGCAGCTCTCTGCGCGGCGTCGCCATGGCGGCCTTTACTTTCACCTCCGTGTCGCGATAGGCGCTTGCCACCTCATCAGGCGCGCCATAGGTCGAGGCGATCAACTCGAGCACATCGGACTCGGATTTGTCTGGGTGCGCCGCAACTTCCGCGCGAAGGTATTCCTCGGCGTCATACAGCGCGTCCTGAACGAGGGCGGAATCCGCGCCGGCGAGTTCCTCGCGCAATTGCCGGAGGTATTGATCGATGGAACGGGGTGCGCTGCGGTTCATGAGGAATGCCCTATGTCCGATTGTTCTGTTTCGGTGAATCGATCCACGAAGTCGCGGGTTCCTGCCCAAATCTGTTTCCATTCGGCGAGCACGCCGCGGCCTTGCTCGGTGATTCGGTAGTAGCGGCGGGGTGGACCGGAGTAAGAAGGCACGATGCGACTGGTCAATAAATTCCCGCCCGAAAGCGCCCGAAGGACTGGGTAGACGGTGCCTTCCTTAAAAATCGACGTGCCATCGTTGGCGCTCGCCAAGCGCTTGGCAATTTCATACCCGTAGAGATCCTCGCTCGATTCGGCCAGCACAGCCAGCAGAACCAGGCCTACCAGGCCCCCGTTCAGCTCTTTTTGAAATTTGCGCCCGTTGCTATCGTCCATTGGCTAATACTATATGATTACTAATACTATTTAGCAAATAATATTATGATCCATACATGAGTTATGGGCAGCGTCTTTGAACAAATGGTCCGCAGTGGGCTCCGCACCGCAGGCGTCACGGATTATTCCCCGTCGTCGCCGATCGGCATGCCGGGAGGCGCTTCGATCGGCTTGGCCACCACGAATTTCTCGGGGTCCTCTTGAAATTGTTTGATGCGGTGAACGAGGTAGGCATCGAGCGGCGAGGTCGCATCGCCGCGCCGCTTGATGTCGTCCAGCTTCGCGTAGCTGATGGCGCGCACTTCGAACGAATCTTGCGGATCCGCCGCGAGCCGGAGCAGTGCCTCGACGGTTCTGGCATACAGGGCCGATCGAATCTCGCCGGCCAGACCGGCACGGCCGTTCGAGGCGGCGCGCGCCGCCGGGCGATTTACCTCGAGGGCTGCGTCGATCACTTCGGCAAGGGAGGGGGTATGGGCACGGACGTGGTATTCCACCAGGCGCGCGGCGCGCTCACGATCGAACAAAACGTCCAGTGTCATGTCCGCTGCGGATTCCGCCGCCGCAATAGGATCGAAGGTCAGTCCCGTGTGGGCCGGCAGCGACTCGCGCGTACGCTCAAAAGCCGGCGGATGCGGCGGAAATTGGGCTAGCAGTGCTTCAGGCAGCGTCAAGCTTTCCGCGGACAATGTTTTCAGCACGGCGCAGAGCGCCTTGCGCTGCTCGTCCGGAGCGACAATGGCGGCGTTCATCTGCCCATCGCCGCGCAACTGGTAGCGGTAGTCGAGACCGCCGATGATCTTGATGGCCGCTTCGGTCTGATAACGGTGCATCAAAAACAGCGGCACGAGCGTCTCTTCCAGCTGGGCCACCGGCACACCGGCAGGAATCGCGTTCTCGCCGAATCTCGCCAGTGCCGCCGCGCGAATATTCATGATGCGGTTCAATTCATCGGCCGCATCAGTGCCGTTGTCCCACAGGTGGGCGAATGGATGCGCACTGCCTTGCGGCCGTGCATCCTCGTCCGTGATGTAAACCAGCCCGGATTTGGTGGCGTCGCTCAAAATGGCATCGAGCCCGCCGCGCTCCGCTTCGCTGTCGGAAAACTGGCGATAGCCGTAGTTGATCGCGACCTTGTCCCAAAGGCCGATATTGACCGCATACGCGGACGACAGATCCGGTACGCCGTCCTTGCCGAGCTCAATCTGCGGATGCGGGTAGTCCATGACGGAGAGCGACTCGGCAGGAGTGTGCGGATAAGCGCTGGCCGCAAAGTTATGCGCCAGTCCCAAGGTATGGCCGGTTTCATGCGCGGCCAATTGGCGCGTGCGCGCCAGCGCCATGGCCAGCATGGGGTCGCCCGCCGCGACGGGTTTCTTGCCGGCGACATAGGGGGATAGCAGCGCCTCGGCGATGAGATAGTCCTGCCGGCTGCGCAATGATCCCAGCGTCACATTGCCTTTGATGATTTCCCCCGTGCGCGGATCGGCAACCGGATGACCATAGGACCAGCCCCGCGTGAACCGATGCACCCACTGAATGATGTTGTACCTCGCATCCATGGGATCGGCGCCCTCGGGCAGCACGTCCACCCGAAAAGTGCCGGGCGCCCAACCCGCTGCCTGAAAGGCTTGGTCCCACCACCGTGCCCCTTCCACCAACGCGGACCGGATAGGCTCAGGCGCGCCCCTGTCGAGGTAGTACTGAATGGGCTTCTGCGCCACGCAGGCCCGCGCGCAGATTGGATCCTGCTTGATGAGCCGGTGCCGCACGATGAACAGTTGCTCCAGGGGCTCGCCGAGTGCTGCCGTATAGTCCCGGTAGGCAAACGGAAAATACCCCGCGCGCGGGTCGAAGTGCCGCGGCGTGAACCCCGGTCCCGGCAGCTCCAGAAACGACTGATGCTCGCGCAATGTCAGAGCGTGGGCATCGGGCGTCACTTCGCCGACGAACGATCCGTGAATGGGAGCATCGGAGGCAAACGTCAGAATGGCTTCGACTTCGGTGTTTTTTGGAAACGCCTTGGTCGCGTCGATGGCGATCGCCGATCGTGCCGGATCCAGTTTGTAAGAACCCTGCTTTACCAGGGCATCGGATACGTTGTGCGCGTCGCGCGTAAAGAAGTCCGTGGCATCCACCAGTACCGCGCCGGCATCCGATCCAACCGTGTTTTCAGCGGCCACCGTGAAGCTGCCGAGGACGGACTCCGGAAAGGACTGGCGCACGGCGAGCCGCTCGGCCGGATCCTGCGCAGAGCTGCGAAACAGCTGATTGGGCCGGACCAAGAGGATTTTCGGTCCGAACCGCTCGAAGCGAACTATTCTTGCCGCCGACACCTGGCCGCGATCAAGTCCTAAATCGTTGGATCCGGTTCCATAGGGAAGCGAATCGAAATACAGCATGTCGGCGCCGATCCGCGGGATTTCCAAATACAGTCTGCCGCTCTTGGCATCCCAATGCAGCGGCAGAAAGCCCGGCATACGACGCATACCGGAGGTCTTCGCTTCGATGGTGGGTATTGCGCTCGGCGAGCTGGATTGCGCCGCCGCTGCGTATACGGACGAGCACGCGAGCAGCGAGACAACTATCATTGCGGGTAGAGCAGTCACGCACGGAAACCTCTTGGGCATGGGTGAAACCTCGGCGAAGCGCCAACCAAAAAGAGCAGGTAAGGTACACGGCGGCGCGCCGATGAACAATTTCAGCGCGGCATATTTCAAAAAATTCTATCTCAGCGCGGCGACGCGCGTCGTCACGGCGTCTGAAATGCGCAGCCGTGCCGCGCTGATCGCCGCGGCTTTGAGCCAATGCCGAATTCCCGTGCGGCGAATACTCGACGCAGGCTGCGGCATCGGCCTGCTGCGCAAGCCCTTCGAGGAGTATCTGCCGCGCGCCCGCTATGTCGGCCTCGAGTCGAGCGAATATCTGTGCCGCCGCTTCCAGTGGGTGCCGGGGTCGATCGTCGACTTTGCGCCGCGCAGCCCTTTCGATCTGCTGGTCTGCTATGACGTTCTGCAGTATTTGCCCGACGCGCAAGCCGAGCGCGCCATCGCCAATTTCAGCAAACTTACGCGCTCCGCGCTCTATGTCTCGGCGCTGACGACGGAGGACTGGCGCGAAAACTGCGATCGCAGCCGCACGGATCGTGCGGTGCATCTGCGGCCGGGCGCCTGGTATCGGCGGCGCTTAAACAAGAGGTTTCGCTACCTGGGATTTGGGATGTGGGTGCGCAAAAACGTCACGGCCATACTTTGGGAAATGGAACGTCCTTAAGATCAAAGATTATCCGAAATCCATGCCGCGAGCGCGGCATGCAGCGGCTCCGCCGCACCGAAATCCGCCCGCACGTCATTCACCAGCGAAACCAGGACATAAGTTTTTCCCCCGGGTGTGGTCACAAAGCCCGCGACGCCGCTGACGCCATCGAGGTGCCCGGTCTTGAGCCTCACGGAACCGGCCGGGGCGCCTTTCATGCGCGAGCGCAGGGTGCCGTCCATCCCCGCCAAGGGGAACGAAGCCAGATATTCGGGCGCGAACCGGCTGTGGTACGCGGCGCTCAGGATCTTGGCCATTTGCAGCACCGTGATGCGGGTGGTGCGAGAAAGTCCGGATCCATTGTCGATGTCCACGCCGCCTAAATCGAAACCGCGTTCGCGGCTCCACTCGCCGATGGCCGTGACGCCTTTTTCCACGGTGCCCGGATCGCCGAACCGCTCCTTGCCCAAGGTCAGGAGCAAATGCCGCGCCATCAAATTGCTGCTGTGCTTATTGGTAAGCCGCACGATCTCGGCCAAGCTGAGCGAATCGAAGGTGTAGAGCGCCTTCGCGTCCGCCGGCGTGGGCTGCATGCGTAGTTTGCCGTTGAAATCTCCGCCCGAGCCGCGCCAGAGCTGGACAAAGGTGCCGAAGGCGTACGTTGCAGGCTGCAGCAAAACGCGTGCGAAGCTCCTCTCGGCGCAGTGCGGCGACAGCGCGCCGGAGAAAATCACTCGATCCCACCCGGACGACGCAACCCTGAAATCCACCCGCGCAGCGGACCCGTTGCAGCGCCCGGCTGCGTACCGAATATGATTTTCGATGTCGAGATTGACCGGCGCCGGACTCGCGGAAATCTGCACCCGATGAGTGTCGGCATCGGCGGCCAACCGGAACTCGATCGATTGGAAATTCACCATCAATGCATCGGGAACCACGTTGTACGATCGATTCGGCCGTCCGTCGAAAGCGCCCGGATCTTCGTTTGCCGAGGAAAATGCGCTGTTGTCGATGACGATGTCGCCGGGAATCGACTTCAAGCCGCGTGCGCGCAAGCCGTGCACGAAGCTCCACCATCGCTCGAGCGTGATGTACGGATCGCCGCCGCCCTGCAAATACAGATCGCCGTCGTGAATCCAAGCCCGGGTCTGCCAGACGAAGGCCGGCCCCAGCATGTCGAGCGCCGCAAAGGTGGTGACGGTCTTGAGGGTGGAGGCGGGACTTCGCGGCGTGTTCGGATTGTGACTCATGACCACGCGGCCTGAGTCCGGATCGACTATCACGAAGCTGACCGCGCTCGAGGGCAGGCGCTCAACACCGATCAGTTGCGTAATGCGGGCCGGAACCGCGCTGCTCGATCCCGCCATCGAGAAGCTCGGCAGCAGCACGCAAGCCAGGCAGGCAAGTGCGATGCGACCCTGCGAAATACGGTGCATCAATCCAGCGGCAGCGCGATACGCTGCCAGGCGAGCGAGCGCCAGCGAAGAAACAACGTCAGTCCCAGGAAAAAAATGTAGACCAACGCCGCAAACCAGCCGCCGACCGCTCCGAGGCCGTACTGAGGCAGCCAACCGACCCAGCCTTCACCGGGCGCGAACGAAAGACTGTGAGCGAGCGGTACGAAAATGAACCATGACAGCGCCAGAACCATGATTGCCGGAAGCCGTACATCGCCCGCGCCGCGCAAATTGGCGCTGCTGCTGATATTGAGTCCGTCGAACAATTGATAACCCGCCGCAATCCACAGCAACGTGCCGGCGCGCAGGACCACTTGAGCGGCGTGCGGATCCGCGGAGTTGGTGAAAAACGGCAAAACCCAGGGTCCCAAGGCTGCCAGCAGCACGCCGATTGCGCCCATGTAGAGCACGGCGATCAGGATAATTCCGTTGCCGACTTTCAGCGCCCAGTCCTTGTTATGCCCGCCGATTGCCTGGCCGACGAGGGTGGTGCCTGCCATTGCGATGCCGACCGCCGGCATGTAGCAAAACGAGGTCAGCATCATGACGATTTGCGTCGAGGCGCCGTCGACGGTTCCCAAGCGCACCTGCATCAGCTGGAACAAGGCAAATCCGAGAATGTCCGCGGCAATCAGCAGCCCCATGGGAAAACCCAGCTGCAGTTGGTGCCACAGCGTGCGGCCGTGCAGCCGCATGGTCAGGTGCGATCGGAAGCGCTTGCGAGTCGGCGGCGCCAAGAACCAGAGCAACGCCACGCCCACGCCGATCAGCTGCGCGGCGTTGGTCGCCCATGCCGAGCCTGCGACGCCCATGCCGAGGTTGAACATGAACAACTGATTCAGGAGTGCATTGACCAGCGCCACGCCGACGGCGATGCGCAGCGTAACAGTAGGGCGGCCGATGCCGTTGAAGAAGCCCAGTACCGCCCACAACGCCACGCTCAACGGGGCACCGAACATGCGCGGAAACCAATACGTTAGGGCGAGCCGCTGAATTTCGGCAGGAAGCCCGAAGGGGCCGAAAATTCGTGCGCCGGCCAGCGCCAGCAGGGTAAACGCAGGCACCGTGAACAACGAGGCCCACAGGGCGGTCCAAGTGGCCTGCGACGCCCGCGCATAGCGGCCGCCGCCATAAGCCTGCGCCACCAGGGTCTGCACTGCGAGTCCGACGCCGCCCAACAGCAGCACGAACACCAAGACCGGCCAGTACACCGCGCCGATGGCGGCGGTCGCGTCCGGGGACACGCGTCCGATGAACCAGGTATCCGTGGCGTTCAGCACCGCTTGCACGGCGCTGTTCACCATGAAAGGGAAGGCCAGGTTGCCGACCGCCCAGTAATCGAGGCGCGGTCGGCCGCTTCTGCTCAGAGCTTGTCCGGGAAGCAATTTTATCGGTTCATCCACTTCAGCATTCTACAGTACTGGCCCGCTGTTAATTCCCGGGTAGGATGGGTGAATGTACCCAAAGACGCGATGCAATTATTCCGGTGCATTTCGCGCGCAAAGCCTCAGGCAAGGCGCTTGGCAACTGGTCCGATCAGCACCGCACGAAATGACGGTATTTGTTCGCGGCGCGGAACCGGGCGCCGCACAGGCTATCGGAAGCGGGCCGATCACCGATCTCGGCATCGAATGGCACGACGGGCATGTGCTTCTGACCTTCCTCGCGGACGAGAAAGTCGCGAGCGTCGAGGCGATGAGCGCGATCGTGCACGAACCCCTGCCGCATCTGTACGGGAACCTGCCCTTGGCAAGCATCGACGCCGACGCCCGGCGCTTTTGGCACCGGGTGTTTCGCTTGGTGCGCATCCCCGGCGGACGCTTCCTCCTGAAGCTGCTGAGGCGCTCGGGCAAGCGCCAATGACGCAGCAGCGTCGAAACGGGAGGCGCATCACACGAAGCGGCGCATATTGTCACTTTTCCAGGCTTTTTGCCGTTGTCCTACCCGTCAGAGTCCGCAACCTTTGCGTTGAACTGCGACGCTCGTCAAGGCTGCTAGGCAGGGATTCCAGCACATTGATTCGTGGTTTTAACCTCTATATCTGCCGGGATGACCTTTAGTGCTGGATATCACGTCTAACACGGTCGAAACTCATTCCGCGGACGCTTCCTTCGATCCGTACGGCCGCCTGCTGCGCATGCTCATGCCGAGCCTGCGCGGCGTCGTCATTCACGACGGCTATTCGAACCTGGTATGGGCATCCGACGATTGGGACTTGAGCGACGAGCCGCAGCTCATCAACGATGCGATCGCCAACGCGTTGTCGGACTCCGCCGAATTCCCGGGCATCGCACGTACCATCGACGCCGATCGCGTGGTTTATTCCTTCGCCGTGCGCGGCGAGCATATCGAACTTTTAGGGATAGTCAGTCTGGTGGTCAGATTGTCCGGTGTACAGATCGAACCGCGGCCTCTGCAAACGGTTCGGCAATTGGTCCAGCCCGCTCTCGAATGCTTGCGCCGCGAGCTGTCGCTGCGCGCCAAATTGGGATCGAGCGAGCGCGATCTGAATATCAAGGAACGCGACCTGGAACTCATGATGGAGATTTCCTCCAACCAGGCCGCGGCGAGCGATGCGGATGAGTTTTCGCAGATTCTGAAGACCGGCCTCGACCGCATGGGCTGCGCATTGGCCGCGCTTTGGGTGCCCGACAAGAACATCTCGGTCTCCATGACGCGCAGCGGCGCACCGATGGCTCCGGAGGCGCTGCAGCGCGCGCAGCATCACTTGACCGCATGGATGCAGATGCAACAGCGCACCATCGTCATCAATCACATTTCCAAGGTCGCAACCGACGTGGCCGCGCCCTACAAGATCCTGGCATGCCCGATCCGGCACCATTCGGAGCGGGTGATGGGCGTATTGGCGCTGTTCAATCCGCCGAGCGCACAGGACTTTGATTTGCAGCAAACGCGGGTCGCCGAAATGCTGGCGAAGCGTTCGACCAACATCATCCAAGCGCAATACGACGGCAGCACGGGCCTCATGACCCGCCAGGCGTTCGAGCGTCAAGCGGGCGCGGTGTTGGCGGCGGCGCCCGCGGGCGCGCATATCATTTTGTATCTCGACATCGACCGGCTGCACGTCATCAATGAAACATTCGGCATGCACGTCGGCGACGATGTCATCGTCAGCGTCGCCGACCGGATGGCCAAAAGCCTGCCGCCCGGGGCACTCTCGGCACGCATTTCCGGAGACCGGCTCGCGGCGCTGATACCCGGCTCCAGCATGGAATCGGCCGCGCTGATTGCGGAACAGATTCGCGCCGCTGCCGAAGGCATCGCGCCGCGCGCGGGCCAAGGCGCTTTCGAAGTATCGGTTTGCCTAGGGGTGGCGCCGATCGGGCGCTCGGATAACCCGCTCGCACATGCCCTGGCAACGGCGGAAATCGCCTGTAAGGCTGCAAAGGACCGCGGCCGCAACCGCGTTGAAATGTTCCAGGATTCCGACCAGAGCATCATCCGGCGGCACACGGACATTTTGGTGATCGGCAAGCTGCGCGAAGCGCTCGACAGCGATGGTTTCCGGCTCGACGCACAGCCCATCCTGCCATTGCGCGGCAACTACGGCCGGCCGCGGTTCGAGCTGCTGATTCGCATGCTCGGTGAGCGGGGCGAAATCATTCCGCCCGGGAAATTTCTCTCGTCGGCAGAACGCTATCAGCTGATGCCCACGGTGGACCGCTGGGTCGTGCGCAAGGCATGCGAGCTGCTCGGCGCACACAGCGCTTCGGTCGGCGAGGATTTCGCACGTTTCGCCATCAATCTTTCCGGACAATCGCTGCAGGACGAATCGTTCTTGGGCTTCGTGGTCGACCAGCTCAAGTCCGGCGGCTTGCCGGCCGGCGTGCTGTGCTTTGAACTGACCGAAACGGCGACGATCGGCAATTTGGAAAAGGCGCAAGTCTTCATGCGTACCTTGCAAGAGCTCGGTTGCCAGTTCGCGCTGGATGACTTCGGCACCGGCGTCAGTTCGTTGGCCTATTTGAAGGATCTGTCGGTCAACTACATCAAGATCGACGGCAGTTTCGTGCGCGATGCCGTTACCAATGCACGCTCCGAATCCATGATCAAGGCAATCGCCCAACTCGCCAAAGTCATGTGCATGGAAACCATCGCGGAGTACGTCGAGACCGACGTGCTGCGCGTGCGCATGGCGGACCTCGGCGTGGACTATGGACAGGGCTTTGCAATGGGCAAGGCACAGCGCCTGGAGGATCTGCTGCAGGAACTCGCGATTTACGAAGCGACCGTGAGCAATTGGGGCATGCCGGACGGCTCCGCGGAGCGGATCAGCGAGCATTAATCGGTGGCCGACAACACGCGCCGTCGGTGCAGTCCTACAAAAATTTAAAAGTATTCCTCACAGGCAAACCTTGTTGAGCATGTCTTAATTGAAGTCATGCTCATACTTACCCGCCGCGCAGGGGAATCGCTACGAATCGGTGACGATGTTGAAGTGACTGTGATGGCCGTCAACGGCTCGCAGGTGCGTATCGGCATCAAGGCGCCGATCAACGTGAGCGTGGACCGCGAGGAAGTCGCCGAGCGCAAGCGCCGCGAAAAAGAACACTCCGTCGGCGCGTTACATCGCTAGCCAGCGGCGCGATTTAAGGTTATCTTTAAAAAAAAACCGATGAGGGACTTCTCGAGCGCCCCGGTGCGGACCGGTCCGGCGCACTTTTATGACAACAACCCCCACGAACTCCGCGCCGGAGTTGCTGGTCCAAACCTGGTTCAATACCGATCGACCGCTTACGCTGTCTGCGTTGCGGGGCCGCGTCGTGGTATTGGCCGGGTTTCAAGTGCTGTGTCCGGACTCAATCGCATCCGGCGTGCCGCAAGCGCAAAGGATTTTCGAGACCTTTGCCCCAAGCGATGTCACGGTCATCGGCATGCACACCACATTCGAGCACCACGATGCGTTCAACGCCGCGGTGCTGAAGGCCTTCATCCAGGAATATCGTCTGAAATTTCCGATCGCCCTGGATCAACCGAATCCCGCGAGCCCCATCCCGCACACCATGGAAAGGTACAAAATGCGCGGCACACCCAGTCTGGTGTTGATCGACCGGCACGGGATGATACGTAAGCACGCGTTTGGCGCGGTCGACGACTTGCGCATCGGCGCCGAGATCGGAGCGCTGACCCAGGAAGCGCAGTCCGAAACCATCGTACGCAGCTCGGCGGCTTAAGGGAGCGAAAACCGGACGCGGATTTGGCTGCGCACGGCAATCGGCCTGGCATCGCGCAACGGGGGCTTGAAGCGCCACTGCGATACGGCCTTGAGCGCAGAGTCCTCGAATATTCCGGAAATGCCGGCGGCGCTAACGCTCGCGTCCTTCACTCTGCCGTTTTCCGCGACGGTGAATTCGACGTCCACCCAGCCCTCGATCTTGTTCTGTTCTGCACGGGCGGGATAAACCGGCTGCACCGATTTCAGCACCGTGAGCTGGCTCAGCGGAACCAAGTTGGTCATGAAGTTTTGTTTCGCAACGGCCGCCTCGAGCTCATGCTGCGCGGAACTCGTCTCGGCCGAGTTGAAGCCCACTGTGGCGGTCTCATCCAGCCAGCTCTTGGCCGCATCGAGCTGCCCAAGAAGCAACGCGCGCCGGGCCTTCGCGGTCAAGCGTGTGCCGAGGTCTTGCAGCAGCGAGGCAAGCGCCGCGTTGTTCGGATCGAGCTGCCTTAAAGTCAGATAGAAGTATTTGGCATTGTCGTTCGCGGGCTCGATCAGCCGGTCTTGCAGCAATCGCTCGTTGGCATTCTTCAGGAGCTGTGCCCTCGCGTCGGCGTCCGCCTGCTTGCGTGCCGCGCTCAGCATGCTTTGCACCGAGTCGATATTTGCCTGAACCGCGATGCCGGCGGCACTTTCGATGACGATCAGCGCCTGGGCGAAATCGCGCCGGTCGACGGCACCGCGCGCCTCTTCCAGCAATCGCGATCCCAAAATTCGCTGGGTGTCGAGCGCCGCCGCGTTCTGCGGCTCGGCACGCAGGGCTTCCTGCAGGTAATAGCGAGCACTGTCGCGTTCCGGTGCGATGAGCCGGCCCTCCGCGATGCGCTGGCTCGCGAGATTGAGGAGCGGAGTTACGTGATCTTCCTCGGGCTTCGATTCAGTGCGCGCTCGGGTCTGTTGCTGAACCTGCGCCTGCGCCGTTTTGATCTGTTCCCGCGACTTCGCCAGCTGCGCGGTCAGAAAGGCGATGCGGCCGCTTTCAACGCCGGACTTGCGCGCCGCATCGATGGCCGCGGCCGCTTCATCCAATCGTTCTTCCAGCAATGCATTTTCCGCCCGCGCCAGCAACCGCTCGCGCACTTCCGCGAGGCCGGCACGGGCGTCGGCATCCGCGGGATTGCGCGCCTGCAGCTGAAGATACAGCTCCCATGCATTATCGCCCTCAGGTTCGGTCAAGCGATTCGCCGCCAAGGCCGCCGATGCCCGTGCCACGAGAGGCGATTCAACCGCAACAGGCTTCACGGCTTGCGCGGCCGGCGGCACCGGTTGCTCGCCGCTGTTTCGATGCGCCAGCCAAGCGACTGCGGCGACAACCAGCAGCGCGGCTGCGGCGCCGCCGATGAGCCAAGCGCGATTTAGCGCCGCCGCGGGCTTGTGCGGCGGCATCTCGGCCGCGCGGCGGCGCTGATCTTCGTGCTTTTTAATGGCCGCTTCGGCGAATAGTTTTGCGCGCGCCGGGGACATCGGCTTATGGATGAAGCGGTACACCAATCCCGAGCTGATCGACCCGGCGAGCGCCGTTTCGTCGTTGCGATGCCCGGCTGCAACCAGCACGAGATCCGGGAACTGACGCTTGATTTGCTCGACGAAAATACGGGCGCCCTCGTGCAGTGCCTGCACATCGAGCACCACGATGCCGACTTCCCCCGCCACCAGAAGGTCGCTGACCTTGTCGGCCGACGGTACATGCCACAGGCGACGTGCGCCGCCGACGGCTTCTCGCAGGGTCTGCAGGAATGCGTCGTCCGCGCTCAGCACGACGAGCTCGACGATATCGCTCGCGAGGCTGAACTTGAGTGCATCCAGTGTGCTGCCATCTTCGTCAGAAGCTAGCACTGATTGTTTCCTCTCCTGGGGCAGCTAATATTATGGTCGCGCCGCCGCGATACCGCACTGCAGCAACTTGCCGACGAATGGTCAGGCTAGTGTCATTCAACGAGCGACGCTATACGATACGGAGTCTCAGGGCGCAGACAATGTATGATGCGCTGCGTCAATTAAGTTTTGTGACTGGCCGCTCATTCGAAAGAGCGGGATGCTCGGGGGTTTGTTGGGCGCGTCTATCGGCATCACGTCGAAGCTAGCTGCGGAACAGCGTCCAGCGCTGGAGCAGTTGCTGTTTTTCAACGTCAACCAGCATCGGGTCCGGGTCGGTATCCAGCAATCCATCGATACCTACGGGGTGCCGGAAATCTACGAGCAAGATGGCGGTTTGCGTGTGCGGGTGGGCGATATCGCGGGAGTGCAAACGCTGTTTGCTATTTCCGATCAAGGCCGCCCCATCGGCGTGGCCGTCTTCGTTCGTTCAGCGCACGAACGTTTTGCCGTACTGCATCTGGGAGTCGATCCGCGGCTCAGTTTGACCGCGGACTTGAGCACCCGCGTGCTGCTCAAGCTGATGCATGAGATCCGCAGCACGGCGCGCCGAACGCGCGGCGTGGACCGGATTGAATTGGCCTATAAATACCGCCACGCCGTGCGACTGCACCTGTAATTTCCAACCAGGGGATACGATGTCCAGCATCAAATATGCGCGCCGCTTCATTTTGACCGCCGCTGTTCTGGCAGCGTCCATTGCTGCAGCCGCCCCGTCGGCCGATCACCAGAAAGTGATGCGCCTGCCGCTTCCCGGGGGCAATGATTTTCCGATCTCCTCAGCGGTCACTGTCAAGGCCGGCGTCGACACGTATTTTTTGAGCGGTGCATTGGCACCCGTGATCAACAAGGAAGCTTCGAAAGGCAGCGCGGCCGCGTACGGCGACACCCAAACCCAAACGGTCGGCGCGCTCAACGCGATCAAAGGCACGCTGGCACGCCTCGGCTTGGAGATGGGCGATGTGGTGAAGATGACCATTTTTTTGGTCGGCGATTCCACCAAGGACAACAAGATGGATTTCGCCGGCATGATGGCCGGCTACAAGCAATTTTTTGGCACCGCCGAACAGCCCAACAAACCTGCCCGAAGCGCCTTTCAAGTTGCCGCCTTGGCGGCCCCCGGAGCGCTGGTCGAGATCGAGGTCGTTGCCGCCAAATCGCACTGATACCCATCCGTGGCGACAGACCGTCGAAAGCTCAAGGCGCAACGGCACGAAGACGGCAAGCTGCGCTGCGCTTGGTGCCCCGAAGATCCCCTCTACGTGGCCTATCACGACAGCGAATGGGGGGTCGCGGTACGCTCGGACACGCACCTGTTCGAGATGCTGTGCCTGGAGGGCGCGCAGGCCGGGCTGAGCTGGATCACGGTGCTGCGCAAGCGCGAGACCTACCGGCAGGCATTCGACGACTTCGATGCAGAAAAAATAGCGTGCTACGGCGCCGCGAGGCGCCGCCGTCTCCTGAACAATCCCGGCATCATCAGAAATCGCCTCAAGGTCGATGCCTTCGTCGCGAATGCGCGCGCCTACCTGCAGATCCGCTCGTCAGGATCTTTCAGCGACTATATTTGGCAATTCACGGATGGTAGGGTGCTGCGCCGCCGGCCTTTATATCTCGGCGGCGTACCGGCATCGACGCCGCACAGCGACGCGATGAGCAAGGACCTAAAACAGAAGGGTTTTAAATTCGTCGGAACGACCATCTGCTACGCCTTCATGCAGGCCGTCGGGATAGTCGATGAACATCAACGTTACTGCTGGGCGGCCGGCTAAGAGAGCGTCCATGATCAATAGGTATTCCCTGAAGATGAAATATGCCGCAACGCTGCTGTCGGCCTTGGGCCTTGCGGCGCCTGCGCTTGCGCAGTCGTCGCAGCCGGCGTTCAAGCCTCTGGATGTGTTTGATCTGCAGTGGGCCGCCGACCCCCAAGTTTCGCCGGACGGCCGAAACATCGCTTACCTACGCATGGGATTCGACATCAAAACGGATCGGGCGCGCGGCACGGTCTGGTTGATCGGCGCCGACGGCAAGAATGAGCGCCCGCTATCGGCTGCAGCGAGCAGCGGTTCTCCAAGGTGGTCACCGGACGGCTCGAGGGTCGCCTACATCGCGCGCGCCGCCGACGGATCTGCCCAGCTCTTCATGCACTGGACGGCCAGCGGCGTCAGCGCGCCGATCAGCAACTTCACGGAATCGCCCGGCAGCCTGGCATGGTCGCCCGACGGCCGCTGGCTCGCCTTCACGATGTCCGTGCCGCAGGAGCGCAAGCCGCTGAAGGTCGAACTGCCGGAAACACCGAAAAATGCCAAGTGGGCGGATCCGCCCAAGCTCATCGACCGAATGGTGTATCGCGCGGATGGCGAGGGTTATTTGCCCAGCACCTTCAGCCAACTTTTCATCGTTTCAGCCGATGGCGGCGCCGCGCGCCAATTGACGCACGGCGACTTCGATCATCAGGGACCACCCGCTTTTACCGCCGATGGCAACGGCATCTTGGTCGCCGCCAATCGCCATGCGGATGCCGACTACAATCCCATCGACAGCGAGATCTACCGCGTGGAACTGTCGGACGGTTCCATTCACCAGTTGACCGACCGGCGCGGACCGGACCGTCATCCCGTGCCCTCGCCCGACGGCAAGCACGTCGCCTACCTCGGCTTCGATGACAAGCAGTTGGGCTATCAAGCGACGCAACTCTATGTGATGGACAGCGACGGCAGCCATCCACGCTCGCTAACCGCATCGCTGGATCGCGATGCGGCTTCGCCTAAGTGGCTGGCCGACAGCAAGACTTTGGTGTTCCAGTACGACGATCATGGCTTGACCAAGATCGCGGCCATCGACCTGCAGGGCAAGATGCGCGCTCTTGCGCAGGGTGTCGGCGGCAATGATGTTTCCCGGCCTTATTCGGGCGGATCCTTTTCCATCTCGCCCAACGGCCGCTTTGCATTCACCCAAGCCAGCGCGGCGGCGCCGGCGGCGCTGGCCACCGGCACGTCTGCGCGCGACCTCACCACGCTGGGCGCATTCAGCGGCAACCTTCTGAAGCAGCGCTCGATCGGCGCCCTCGAAGAAATCGGCTTCGATTCCTCGGCCGACCATCGGCACATGCAAGGTTGGATCGTCAAGCCGCCCGGGTTTGATGCGGCGAAGAAGTACCCGTTCGTGCTGGAGATTCATGGCGGCCCGTTCGCCATGTACGCCCCGAGCTTTGCCGCCGAAATCCAGCTCTACGCCTCGGCAGGCTACGTCATTCTCTATATGAATCCGCGCGGCAGCACCGGCTATGGCGAAGAGTTCGCCAATCTGATTCACCATGATTACCCCGACAAAGACTACGACGATCTCATGTCAGGGGTCGATGCCGTCATCGGGCGAGGCTATGTCGACACGCAACGCCTGTTCGTGACGGGCGGCAGCGGCGGCGGCGTCCTGACTGCATGGATCGTCGGACACACGGATCGATTTCGTGCGGCGGTGGTCGTCAAGCCCGTCATCAATTGGACCAGCTTCGTGCTCACCGGCGACATGAACAATTATTTCTACCGTTATTGGTTCGGCGAATTTCCCTGGGACGACATGCAGGCCTATTGGAAGCGCTCGCCCCTCGCCTATGTCGGCAACGTGAAAACGCCCACCATGCTGATGACCGGCGAGGTCGATTATCGGACGCCGTCCAGCGAAGCGGAACAGTTCTATCAGGCGCTGAAATTGCGCAAAATCGACACGGCGCTGGTGCGCGTTCCCAATGCATCGCACGACATTTCCGCCCGGCCGAGCCTGCTGATCGACAAGGCGGCATATATATTGGCGTGGTTCAAGTCGCACGATGTGAAGACGCCTTAAGGCGGATCTTAAAGGCAGCGGCTATTTCGGGCCGGCGCTTTGCGCCGTCTGGCCGAACAGAATCTTTTTCGCCTCTTCCGTCATGATGGTGCCGGTGTTCACCGCCGCGCCCTTCTCGTACGCGCGCTCGGTCGCCGGGCGGGCTTTGATCGCTTCGAACCAGCGTTTCAGATGCGGAAAATCCTCCAGCCTTTGGCCCTGCGCCTCATAAGGAACTATCCAGGGATAGCAAGCCATATCGGCAATGGAATACGTGCCGGCGACGAATTCACGGTCGGCGAGCCGTTTATCCAACACGCCGTACAGCCGGTTGGTTTCTTTGACGTAGCGGTCGATTGCGTAAGCAATCTTCTCGGGTGCATAGCGGGAAAAATGATGATTCTGTCCCAGCATCGGTCCCAAGCCGGCCATTTGCCAGAACAGCCATTGCAACACTTCAACGCGGCCGCGCGACTCGCTCGGAATGAAGCGCTCGCTCTTCTCGGCGAGATACAGCAAAATCGCTCCGGATTCGAACACCGAGATCGGCGCGCCCCGCTCCAGGGGCGAATGATCTACGATCGCAGGCATGCGGTTGTTCGGCCCGATGGCGAGAAATTCGGGCTTGAATTGTTCGCCCTTGCCGATATCCACCGGCACCAATGTATAGGGGATCGCGGTTTCTTCCAAGAACATGGTGATCTTGTGCCCGTTGGGCGTGGGCCAATAATACAGATCGATCATTGATGACTCTCCGCGGGTTCGAGCGGCATCTTGTGCGCGCGCAACAGGGCAATGCAAACATCTTCCTCGCGCGGCCTGAGGCGCATTTGCGCAAGCCGGATACGGGTCCGTGCGCGGGATGTCCAGGGCAGGATCGACGAGTCCAGTTTGCCGGCGGCGGACAGGCGCCACTCCAACAGGTGCCTGCGCTCCGAAAGATTTTTCGCTTCTCTGCTTTCAGGCGATATCAAGCGCCCCTCGATGCCGAATCCGACCATCTGGACGATGACGGTGTCGCCTCTTTGCATGATCTTCGCAAGCTTCAAACAGTACCGGCGCCGTTCGCTTCCGGGGCTTGATTCTCTGCACGAATCGATCAGCGGCGAAAAGCGGGGAATGATTTCGCCATTGACGACGCCGGCGAGTGCGGTCAAGCGGGCCGTATCCGACGCGACCACGCCGCCGGGCAGTTGCCGGCGCACGCCATCCAGCGCGTCGAACATCAGCACCATGATCTGGTTGTAGTAAAGATCGAACCGCTTGCCTCGCGCCATGTCGTCCAGCACCCGGTCCACTTCGATCGTGTCCTTGTCCTTGTGGGCGGTGGAGAGCTGCGCGAGCCATGCCGCGCCGTTGTCGGGGTCCACCCAGCGCAGGACGGTAGCCGGATCGCGATTGTCGCAGGACGGCGTACTTGCGCATAGCTGCAGGTGCAGCCAGCCGATCGCCGCGCTATCCGGCGCAAGATCACTGGCGCGCGCGATCAATTGCAGTGCAGAGGGCGAGGCAGCCGGCGCAGTCGAGCTGCCGGTAAAGCTCAACGCAGCCGCGGTTGCCACGGAATTCGCGTCGTTGCGTGCCGCCAGCGCGCGCACGGCCTCGTTGCGCCATGCCTGGTATTTGTCGGCGGGCGGCTTGACCGTTGGCCCGGGCGCGCTGGTCGCCAACGCCGCAACCGGCTGCGACATTGCCAGCCCCAAAATCAGAAGCTTCAAACCGTGTTTGACCACGCGTCAAACCAGCCCTTAAAGTCCGTTGCGTTTGCCGGCAGCCGTCAGCCCCGCGGTGATTGCCAAGCGCATGGCATCCTCGACCGAAATGTCGAGCGGCTGGACTCGATCCCTCGGCAGATAAATGGTGTACCCGCCAAAGGCATAACTCATCGGAAAATACACGGTCACCCAATCCTGGCCGCCATGCGCAAACAGAACCGTGGGTACATCTTCCCGTGTGACAAAGCCGATGGCGTGCACGTCGGCGAATTTCGCCAGCACCACGCGCTGCAGATCGCGCTTCTCGCCGCTGCCGGAGGGCAACAGGCTCAGCACGTCGCGAAAGCCGCCGTACAAAGTCTTCACGAACGGAATGCGGCCCAAAAAATCGTTCCAATATTTGAGCAGCACTCTGCCGGCATAGGCGTTTACCACGCTGCCCACGAACAACAGCAGCAAGAAACCCGCGAGCAATCCCAAGCCCGGCCAGTAGCGCTCGGGACTGACGATGCCAAGAGCAATCAATGCGCGGCGCAGCCAGCCCTCGACGGTATTCACCAGCCACCAAATCACATACACCGTCAGCGCGAGCGGCAGCACGGTTACCAAACCGCTCATGGTCAGGGTTAGAATCTTGCGCATGGGAATATGATCTCACGATCGGGCCTAACCGCCCACTGGGGCTAAACGCCGATGCCGCAACCATCCGCTCTCGACATTTCACCCGCAAATTCCGCGGACGTGCCGCTAATTCTGTCTCTGATCAACGAATTGGCGGACTACGAGAAACTGCGCCATGAGAGCGTTGCGACGGAGGCGTCGATCAGTAAGGCTCTTTTTGGGCCGGCGCCGCGAGCCGAGGCGCTCATCGCGCGTTTCGATGGGGAGGCAGCAGGGTTCGCGCTCTTTTTCCACAACTTCTCCACGTTTTTGGGGAAGCCGGGCTTGTATTTGGAGGATCTTTTCGTGCGTCCGGCGTATCGCGGCCGCGCAATCGGCAAGTCGCTATTGAGTCATCTGGCCGCGCTGGCATTGGATCGGGACTGCGGACGATTTCAATGGCAGGTTTTGGACTGGAACCGCCCGTCGCGCGGCTTCTATGAATCTCTCGGCGCTCAGGCGGATCCCGCGTGGGTGAACTACCGGATCAGCGGCGATGCGTTGCGGCGTCTGGCCGACGGCCGCAAATCATGATTGCCGCGGCAGCAAGAATCGCAATCCCTGATAGCTCAAGACCACGCCGTCGCGCCGAATGCGTTCCAGAACCGGGCCTTCCTGCAGCGTATTGCCTTCGTGGTACTTGCGCATGTTGATGTACACGAAGCGATCGGCGGGTTTGGTTGCGTAGACATGGACGTCCAAGTGCAATTCGGGCAGCGCTTGAGCTCCCGTCAGATTCAATTGATTGATCGAGGGCAGCAGCTCGTCATCATCCTTGGCGTCCTCATCCACGAGCACAGGATCAGGATGATGGATTGCATGAGGAGCGGCACGTTGCGCGGGCGCGCGGCTTGCCGCGAGCGGCGCCGGCGGGTTCTTGGCAGGCGTGGTCTCACCGGAGGGCGGCAGAGGAATCTCAGGGGCGTAGACCGGCTCTTGGCTCAAGGGGCTGAAGTGCTCATCAGCGGGGAGCCTTTTTTCCACGGCTGCCGCCGTGTCGTGCCTCACGGGCGCCGCAGCGCCCGGCCTGCCGTTTCGCATCAGCATGACGCTCAGCACGGCAATGTTGATGGCGAGCAATGCGCCCAAGCATATGGCCCAGAGCGGCAACCGGCCGCTGCGCAGGACCGCAGGTGCGTCCATCAAGCCCGGCATCGATTGCCTTTGCCGTTCTATTTCAGATTTCTTCAGTGCATCGAGAATGAAGGACATGGACTCTTCCTAACCGCCGCGCAGCGCGTTGGACGATAGCAGCGGAGAATTCGGGTCGGCCAGCGCGGTGTCGAGCACGACCTGGGTTTGGACTCCGGCAATGCCATCGACATTCAGCCGATGTTCACGCTGGAAATTCTGTACGGCGATCGCCAACTCCTGATCGTAGACATCCGCATGTTCCGGATCCGACGCTCCGCCCGCCAGCGCGTTCAAGCTGCGGCGCAACCACCGAACTTCGTCGCCCTGCATGCCGAGCGATAGCAATCGCGTGTGCGACGTCTTGGGTTTCCACACGACGGTGAACTCGCCGAACCAGTCGCGCGACAGGTCGTCGATGGATACCTTTTCGTTGTGCTCCCCCAGATTCAACGTGGCGGTCTTGTCATCGAGACTCGAGAGCACCACCCGGCGGCGCTGTCCTAGGGTATCGGTTAGCGTCAAGATCGCAGGCCGATTCAAGGTCCTGACCTGGGTCCACGAACCGCGCTGTTCCAAACAGGCCAGGCCAGCCTTGGCGGCCTGCCCACAGGGATCTCTATCATCCGCCAACGCCGTTCCCCACAGCGCCAGAAGCCGGCGGAAGGCTGCCGCATCCGTGGTGTTGGCCTCATTGGCCTCGAGCAGCGCATTGACCGATGTCAGTTTGGGCGCGGCAGCGGGCGATGCGGCGGCAGCGGGAGATGGCGCGGCAGCGGCTGCCGGTGATGCAGCGCGCGGCGGCGCATGGGTTGCAGCGGCGCTCTTGATCGCGCGAGCTGCACTCAACACCGGGCTCTGATGGCGCCAATATTGCCAGGCGAGAAGCAGTGCGGCTGCCAGCGCCGCCGCCCCGAGGCAACCGGCCGCCCAGCCAAGCCAGGCGGGTAGAAATCGACGGCCATAAACCTCGCCGGCGGCACGGCGCACCAAGGAGGCTGTGATTTTCTTGGTTTCCTGGGTATACGCGCCGAGCAGAGCGCGATCGCACGCCACGTTGATGACGCGCGGAACGCCCAGCGACAGGCGATGCAACTCGAGCAGAGCGCCGGGCGTGAATATTTCCTCGGTCGCTCCGGCCACGCGCAGCCGATGACGCACATAACCCTTGGTCTCTTCGCGCGACAGGGGCTTCAAGTGGTAGCGGCCCGTGATGCGCTGCGCCAGCTGACGCAGATCGGTTCGGTCCAGCAATTCGCGCAGCTCAGGCTGGCCGATGAGGATAATTTGCAGCAGCTTTTGGGTGGGAGTCTCGAGATTGGTGAGTAGACGCACTTGTTCCAAAACGTCGATCGAGAGGTTTTGCGCCTCATCGACCAGAACGATGATCCGCCGGCCTTCTGCGTGCGCATTCAACAGACGTCGATTCAGGGCATCCACCATTTGCTTGACGCTGTCCTTGTCGGCGTCGCCTATGGCCACGCCCAGTTCCTCGCAGATCGTGAGGAGAAATTCCACCGGCGTCACGCGCGGATTCAAGATCACCGCGACATCGGCGTGATGCGGGACTCGCGACAGAAGCGTTCGAACCACCGTGGTTTTGCCGGTACCCACCTCGCCGGTCAGCTGGATGAAGCCCCCGGACTCGTTGATGCCGTACAGTAAATGCGCCAGGGCTTCCGCATGCCGCTCGCTCAGGTAGAGAAAGCGCGGATCCGGAGTGATGGCGAAGGGCTTTTCAGTGAGCCCAAAGAAGCTGGTATACATGTGTAGGAGTGGTGTACCTGGCTTACTAGGATAATACCAACGCCGTATTAGTTTCCGTTGGTTGGGCCTCTGGGCAGGAGACTGGCGCGGGTCAGCACCCCCTCGCCGAACCGGTCGCGGATCCCATCGACCGCGGAATCGAGGCGCGAGCCCGGATTCGGCAGCGGGCCGGAAAACAGGTCCGACTGGCGCAATAGCTGCAAATCCGCGACGCCCACTCCCACCAGTCGAACGGCGGCACCGGGCTGCGAGGCCAGCCAGGCAGAGAGCAGCGCCTCGGCGGCCGCCGCGATGACGGCGGTATCTTGAGTGGCGGGCTCCAAAGCTCGCTGACGGGTATAGGTCGTGAAGTCGGCGCGGCGAATCTTTACGTTTACCCGGCCGGCAATCAGCTTTTGGGCCCGCAGCCGCGACGCGGTACGATCCGCCAGGTGCGAAAGCTGCGCTTTCAGCGCCGCCGCTGCGGTGAGGTCCGTATCGAAGGTTTCCTCGGCACTGATGGATTTCTCCTCGCGGTCAGGCTCGACCGGCCGATCATCGAGCCCGCCGGCACGATCCCGCATCGCGTGACCGTGCTTGCCGAAGGCCCGCCACAGGACTTCATCGCCGGCCGTACGTGCATCGCCGAAGGTGCGGATACCGGCCGCCAGTACGGTAGGCAAGGTCTTTTGACCGACTCCGAATAGTTTGTGAATCGGCAGCGGATCCAAAATTTCGCGGAGATTGCCGGCATCGATGCAGCACATGCCGTTCGGCTTGTTCAAGTCCGACGCGATCTTGGCCAGGAGCTTGTTCGTCGCGACCCCCACAGAGGCCGTCAGCCCGGTCTCCCGGAGTATGCGGCGGCGAATTTCCGCGCCGATCTCCAATGGCCCGCCGAGCAGCTGCCGGCAGGCGGTGACATCGAGAAATGCTTCGTCCAGCGACAGTCCTTCCACCAGCGGCGTGAAGCCGCGAAAAATCGCGAACACCTGATCCGATATTTCCTTGTATCGCGCCATGCGCGGGTGGACCACGATGGCATCCGGACAGCGGCGCAGCGCGTCGCGCATGGGCATGGCGGAGTGCACGCCGTAGCGGCGTACCGCATAGCTGGCGGCCGCGACGACACCGCGGCCGCCGGTGCCGCCGACAATCAGCGGCTTGCCCCGGAGTTCGGGGCGATCCTGCTCCTCCACGGAGGCATAGAAGGCATCCATGTCGATATGCAGTATCGCCCGCACCGCATCATTCCACGGTGATGGTGATTTTCTTCGAGGTCAGCGGTGGATCGAACGACTGGTGCAGGTAGTCGGCGAACACCAGCTGCAACGTGTGCTTGCCGGGAGTCAAGGCCAGTGTCGTTTCGGTCTGGCCCTTGCCGAAATGCACGATCTTGTCGGTGGCAGGCATGGGCGCATCCAACTTCACCTCGCTCAAATCCGTATCCACCAACAAATGATGATGGCCGGTGTTGTCGAACTTGACGCCTGCGGGAGCAATGCCCATTCCCTTGAGGCCGAATTTGATCGTGACCGGAGCATGCAATTTAGCGCCGTTTCGCGGGGCGATGAAATACACCTCCGCCCCCGCCGGCGGCGCCGGACGATCCGCGGCCGGCGCAAACGCTGCCATCAAACAGATGCTCAACGCGAGAAATAGACGGCCCATGGGAATCTCCTTGTTGAAAACGGCATTTTACAGCTGCAACGCGGCGTAGACGATGACGCCGGCCACCGTGAGGCCAAAGACGATCATATAGACGAAGAACAGCACCAAGCCCTTGAATAGCGTGCCGGCCCAGCCCCTGCGGAACACCCGCCGCGTGGCCATGACGGTGTAAATCGGCAGGCTCCATCCCAGGATCGTCTCGACGAAGCCTGCCGCTCCCGCGAATTTCGGCCACGCGTCAGCCGCGTTGATGAACGACAGCATCACGATCGCCACTGAAAAGTAAAACGCGTGCAGATGCACGAAAAACAGCAGCTGTTCCGCGTACCGATACCGGGGGCGCCAATAAATCAGCATGTTCAGAAATGCGATCAGCGGCAGAAAGATGAACATGGCCTTCGACATCGTGCCGACGGCCACATGCAGCAGGTTCGCGCCGTTGTCTTGGACGATCGCTTCGCATGCGTGCTTGATGCGCGGGTTCCAGGTGGGATGATGCGAAAAGGTAGTGAAATTGACGTCGTCGCAGCCGGTTATGCTGCGTGCGGCCGGCTGCGGCGTACTCGGCGCCGCCGCGGGTTTCAAGGCTTCGTCAAAGGTGATGACCTTGGTTTTCATGGGAATGACCGAAAGCATCAGAAAGAAAATAATGCTCACGATCAGGTACAGCCGAAAAGGCGGCAGATAGGCGACGCGTCTGCCGGCAACGAACTCCTGTGTGAGCTTGCCGGGCTTGAACCACAAAGTCGTCAGGGTGCGCCAGAGGCGCGAATCCGAGTGTGTCAGCCCCTCCAACAAATCATGGACAAGTTCCAGGGTCGTCGGCACGTGTACATCGGCGGCCTGGCTGCAATGGGCGCAGAAGTGGCCGAGCAGCACCGCGTCGCAGTTCTTGCACCGCACCGGGATGACTGCGGCGCCCCCGGGAAGGGCAACCTCGCCTGGTCCGGACGGTTCGATCGAACTCATGAATCGGCGCCCGCTCCGAGCTCATGCGGCGCGAAATCATCCACATTGATGATGTTCAGAACCTTGGCGTCATAGTCCTTGAGCGCCGCCGCCTCTGCCTCGTTGATGATGCCGAGCGACAGCGCCTGGGTGACCTGGCCAGGCAGGTCCAACGCGGTGACGCGGCCGGTTTTGACGCCCTCAACCCGGATGCGTTTCTCGAGCGGCTCGGCGGTAGCGGCAAGGATCAACGCCTGCTGCAGGAGTCCCAAGGGGTTGTCCGGCGCCGGAGTCTTATAAATATGAGCGCTCAAGCGATCGCGGCTGGCGGTTGGGTTCATGACAAGCCCGCCGATCGCGCGGCCCAGCCGATCGCTGGGCGGAGAATAGGCGAGTCCGCGCGGAAAAATACAGAGGCGCATGAACGCCGCCAGGGGACGATTGGGGAAATTGCGCAGGAACAGGTGCAGCTGCTCTTGAGCCTGGTACAGGAGGCTCCGGCAGGCCCATTCGATCAACGGCAAGTCGTCCGCTTGACGGCCCTGATTCTCATGGTGCTTGAGCACCATCGATGCCAGATACATGGACGAAAGCACATCGCCGAGCCGCGCCGAGAGCGATTCCTTCTTCTTCAGATAGCCGCCGAGCGCCAGCATCGCCACATCGGTGGCAAGGGCGAAGGAGGCGCTGTAGCGATTGACGTGCTGGAAGAAGCGCACCGTGGCGCCGGTGTCCGGCACCCGGGTGAACCGCGCCGAAGTCAAGCCCAGAACCAACGAGCGCACCGCATTGGAAATCGCAAAACCCACATGACCCATCACGGCCGCATCGAATTCGCGCACGCCGACCTCGCGATTCGGATTCTTCGCGGCGTTCATTTCCTTCAAGACAAAGGGATGGCACCGCACGGCGCCCTGTCCGAATATGATCAGGTTGCGCGTCAGGATATTCGCACCCTCGACGGTGATGGCCACCGGCACGACTTGATAGCCGCGGCCGAGATAATTTTTTGGGCCGAGCAATATGCCCTTGCCGCCATGCACGTCCATGGCATCGTTGGCGACCATTCGGCCGATTTCGGTGGCGTGATACTTGAGCATGGCGGAGGGTACGGACGGCTTTTCGCCGCCGTCGATGGCGCCGGCGGTCACCGAGCGTGCCGCGTCCATGATGTAGGTGCGCGCCGCCATGCGGGCCAGAACTTGCTCGACGCCCTCGAAGCTGCCGATCGGGGTGTTGAACTGCCGGCGGATGCGTGCATACGCGCCGGAGGCATAAACCGCGGCTTGCGCCCCGCCGGTGGCGCTGGAAGGCAGTGAAATGCAGCGTCCCACCGACAACTGTTCCACCAGCATGCGCCAGCCCTGGCCCGCGGTCTTGAAGCCGCCGATGATGGCATCCACCGGCACGAACACGTCTGTCCCGACAATCGGGCCGTTTTGGAATGGGATATTCAGGGGAAAATGCCGCCGCCCGATCGCAACGCCGGGCGTGCCGCGCGGAATCAATGCGCAGGTTATCCCCAAGTCCTCTTTGCCGCCCATCAGATGCTCGGGATCGTAGAGACGGAATGCCAGCCCGATCACCGTGGCGATGGGCGCCAGCGTAATGTAGCGCTTCGAAAAATTGAGCCGGATGCCGGTGATTTCCTCGCCCTGCCACTGCCCTTTGCAAATGATTCCGGTGTCCGGAATCGACGCGGCATCGGAACCCGCGCGCGGGCCCGTGAGTGCAAAGCAGGGCACGTCATCGCCGCGCGCGAGCCGCGGCAAATAGTGATCCTTTTGCACCTCGGTGCCGTAATGCAGCAGCAACTCCGCCGGTCCCAATGAGTTCGGCACGGCGATGGTCGATGACGCGGTGGTGGAGCGCGAGGCTATCTTGATCAGCACGCAAGAGTGCGCGTAGGCGGAGAACTCGAGGCCGCCGTAGCGGTGCGGAATGATCATCGCGAAGAAGCCGCGCGACTTGATGAACGACCAAACGGCGGCGGGCAGGTCGGCGCGCCGATGCGTGATATCCCAATCGTCGAGCATCGCGCACAGTTCCTCGCAGGGCCCGTCGAGAAATGCCTGCTCGGCCGGCGTGAGCGCCGGCGCTTTGGCGGACATGAGCTTTTGCCAGTTAGGGCCGCCGGTGAACAATTCCCCATCCCACCACACCGTGCCCGCATCGAGCGCCTCGCGTTCCGTGGAAGACATGGCGGGCAGCAGCTTGCGGTATTTCTTCATGAACGGCCGGGTCAGCAAGCGAATGCGCAGCGGCCGCAGGTTCAAAAACAGCAAGATTGCAAACGGCACGCAGATCAGCGACTTCCACCAGACCGGCGCCGCGCCGAATGGCCAGTACACGGCAAGCAGTGCGGCAAGGACCAAGCTGCTGACGGCGAGACTGGCGCGGCGGTAAGCAAGAATGCAAATGGCGCCCGCGAACAGCACCAGCCAGCCAACGGCGATGCCGGCGATCAGCAGCAGGTCATGCATGGGAATGTCCCTTTTTTAGATCAACTCTTTGACACCGTCGCGTTCTTCCAGCAACTCGCGATGCGTCGCCTGCATTTTTTCGCGGCTGAAGTCGTTGACGGCAAGTCCCTGGACGACGCTGTACTCGCCATCCTTGCACGTAACCGGGTAGGAATAGATGATCCCCTCGGGGATGCCGTAGCTGCCGTCGGAGGGAACGCCCATGCTCACCCAATCGTCCGACGGTGTGCCGAGCATCCAGTCGTGCACGTGATCGAGCGCGGCAGCCGCGGCCGAGGCGGCGGACGAAGTACCGCGCGCCTTGATGACGGCGGCGCCGCGCTGTTGCACGGTGGGTATGAAGCTGTCCCTGAACCAAGTTTGATCGACGATCGACAACGCCGGCTTGCCGCCCACGGTGGCGTGGTGCAAATCAGGATACTGGGTCGCGGAATGATTGCCCCAGATGATGATTTTTTTGACCGTGGACAATGGGACGCCGCTCTTTTCCGTAAGTTGCGCAAGACCGCGGTTGTGATCCAGGCGGGTCATGGCTGTGAAGTGATTGCGCGGCAGCGAAGGGGCGTTGCGCTGCGCGATGAGCGAATTGGTATTGGCCGGGTTGCCGACGACGAGCACCCGCACATCGCGGTGGGCCGCCGCATCCAGCGCCTTGCCTTGCGCCGAGAATATCTTGGCGTTTTCCAACAACAGATCCTTGCGCTCCATGCCGGGACCCCGCGGTCTCGCACCGACCAGCATCGCGAAGTTGCAGTCCTTGAAACCCACATTGGCATCGGAGGTCGCCGTCACCTTGTTCAAGGTGGCGAAGGCACAGTCGTTCAGCTCCATCACCACGCCCTGAACGGCCGCGCTCGCCGCAGGGATCTCCAACAGATTCAGGTTGACCGGCTGATCAGGCCCCAGCATCTGACCCGACGCCACGCGAAACGCCAGGGCGTAGCCGATGTTGCCGGCGGCGCCGGTGATGGTGATGGTGACTGGCTTCTTCATGACGAACTCCCGCGAAAAAACATGGAATGGTAGCCGAAATCGCCGAGGATGGTCATTGGCGGATGTCGAGCGGCGCCTGGCTCGCTCTCGTCAAGCGCACGCCGAGAAGTTGCGCGACCGTGGGCGCGATGCGCCGCATGTCGATCACTCCCAAGTCGCGATGCGGCGCAATGCCCGGACCGTCAATGAAGAAGGCGGCGCGCATCTCCGGGTATTCCGGAGAAAATCCATGGCTGCCCAGCGGGCCCTGAACCTCGCTCACCAACGGGCTCGCGGCGTCCGACAGTGCGTAGTAGCCGAGTTTCATGATGATGAGAAACGCTGCGTCGGGAAACGCGCCGCGCTGCTTGATCGCGCCGCGCTCCAGCACCTCGGCGATGCCGTTGTCGGGATCGGCCTTCAGCGTTTGCAACAATTCGCGCACCTGACCCTCGGTTCGAGAATCGGCGGGATCATGCAGCATCACCGCCGCCATCCCGGCACCGGACCAAGGCTGCGCCTTCCATGCGCCGCCGCTCTCCACCAGACCCGCGCGCAAAAACGGCTGCATGAGATTCACTTTATGGGTGATGTGCACGAAGCCGTGATCCGAGACAACCACCGCGACGGCTTTGGGATCGTTGTCGCGCGCCGCGGCGAACAATTGTGCGAGCTGGCCGTCGATCACTTCGAGATCCCGATCGGCCTCCGGACTGAATGGGCCGTGTCCATGTTGCTCCTCGTCGAGGGAACTCAAGTGAATGGTCATGAACTTTGGTTTCTTGGTCTTGAGGATATCCAAAGCGTATCGAGTCTTGATTTCATCGCCGGGCGGACTCGGATCATTGCCCCGCATGTAGGGGCCAAGGCGCGCCTGCATCTCTTGCAGCAGGCCTTCGGGGCGCGCGACCGCCGTGATCAGCAAGGCGTCCGACGGATCGACATCCGTCAAGCGCGCCACGCGCCAATATTCCGGAATGAGAAAATCCACCGCCCTGGCGCCGACACTCACGGGCCAGCCGATGCTGGCCGTCGACAATCCGGCCTCATGCGCGGCCTGCCACAGCGTCGGCACGCGAATTTGCTGCGCATACCAGTACCAGGCGTTCGCGAAGGTGTTTTTGGGATCGAATTCGAGATTGTTATAGATGCCGTGCTCGGCGGGCGAGAGACCGGTCAGCAGCGTGGTATGGCTGGGATACGTCACAGTCGGCCACACGCCGGTGACGCCGCGGGCATGCGCACCGTCGCGCAGCAAACTGCGCAGAAACGGAATCTTCAGGCCGTGCGCGTCTGCGTCCAGGACGTATTCAGGCTTCAGACCATCCACCGAGATCATGAGAACGGACGCGGCGGCGGCAAAATTGCCGGCACCCAGCGCCGCCAACAAGAGCGGCAACGCCGACGATGCGCGCCAAAAGGAAACGCGTCGGTGATTCATGGGCGGATTGTTCACTCGTTGATGGGAATAATGTAGTCAGGATACGCGCTGCGAAAGCGGCGCATCTCCACTTCCGCTTCCACGTAGCGCCCTGCACGCCGCAGCGCACTGATATCGGCGAGCCACATGGCAGGATTGCGCTCGCGCGCGGACGCCGGCGCGGCGCGCGGCGGCTCGCTCTTGAACATGCGCACGCGTACCACTTGCGCTTTGTCGTCGGGCTTTTTGACTTGCGGGCTGAATATGATTGCGAGCACCAGCGCGAGCGACAGCAGCACGCTGGCTGCGAAGGCAACGGGCGCCAAACTTTGGGACTTAAAGGGCCTTTTGGATTCGAACGGTGAGGCGCGTGCGGCTTCGAGCACTACGCGGTCGAGCGCATGCGGCGGCTGCGGCGAAGAGCCGCGCTTGTACCGGCTCGACAGTGCGCTGCCGGCGCGCAAATAATCGTCGAGTTCATCCGGCATAGGTTCGTCAGGCATAGGTTCGTCAGGCATAAGTTCGCAGCGGCAGAGCGTCGGGCGCTTGGATGGGGCGCAGCGCGTCCTTCAATTTTCGAATTGCATATCGCAGCCGGCTCTTCGCCGTCTCCACCGGCACATCCGTGATGCGCGCGATTTCCTCGACGGTCAATCCGGTTTCCTCGCGCAGCAAAAACGCCTCGCGCTGTTCCTGCGGAAGAGCCGCGACGGCTGCAAGCAATGCCGATTGCTGCTCGACGAATTCCGCAACCCGGTCGGGCCGCTGATGCTCTGGAACTTCAGCTTCGAGCAATTGCGAGTCGGCATCATGCGTCAGTGTGGCGCGCCGTTGAATCAGGTCGCGCCGGAAAAAGTCGATGGCACAGTTGTGTGCGATGTGAAATAGAAACGTCGCGAATTTTGCGCGCGGTTCATAACGCGCGCGGGTCGCGATCAGGTGCGACCACACCTCTTGGAACAAGTCCGCGGCGGCGCCGGCGTTGCGTGCATGGCGCAACAAATATCGATACAGCGGACCTTTGTAGTGCGCATACAGCGCGGCGAAGGCGGCTGTATCGCCGTCTCGGTAACGCAGCATCAATCCGGCGTCATGGTCGAGCGCTTCCATTTGAGCTCGCAGCATACGTCCGGCTCAATCCGAGGCAAAGCCACATCGAACCGATGAAACTATTTTTGAGGAATTCTGCGCCATCTTTGCTAAGTCGTTAAAAAACAAATGGTTGCGCGCGAAAAATATTTGCATCGGGTGCTTGCATGTAGTGGTGTTGTATATTACTATATCACCAGGTCACCGGAACACCGCGGTGACGGACTGAAAGACCGAACACTTGATAGGAGACGATCATGAATACTTCCATCTCAACCAAACTGGCAGCTCTCGCCCTCGCTCTGATGTTCAACAGC
>DATAVX010000045.1:0-3120 GCA_036267535.1 Steroidobacteraceae bacterium | reverse complement strand
AGACCCGCCACCTCACCATCGTGCTCGTCACGCACGAGGAAGACATCGCGGCTTATGCGCAGCGCCAGGTGCGTTTCATCGACGGCCGTATCGCCTCCGACAGTTTGCGGAGGGCCGCATGATCGCTAACGCCTTCCTGCTGGCGCTGCGCGAAATCCGGAACAATTTGCTGCGCGCGGGGCTCACCACCCTTGGCATCGTTATCGGGGTGGGTGCCGTGATCGCGATGGTGACCCTGGGCTCCGGCGCCACCAAGCGCGTCACCGCCGACATCGCCTCCATGGGACGCAACCTGCTCATCGCCGTGCCGGGCCAGCGCCGCCCGGGCACTCTGGTGGCCGCGCCAAATTTCCAGCTGGACGACGCACTTGCCATCCGCCGCGACGTGGACGGATTGTCGGCCGTTGCGCCGGCGGTGTCGCGCTCGGCCGTCGCGGTAGCCGGCAATCGCAACCGCACGACGCAGGTGACAGGCACCACCAACGATTTTTTCGCCACCCGTGAATGGCCGATTGCCACAGGCCGCGCCTTCAGCCTGGCGGAAGACCGCTCGGGCAAATCGGTGTGCGTGTTGGGTGAAACGGTGCGCCACGAACTGTTCGGTACGCAGGACCCGGTCGGCAGCCGCATTCGCGTGGACAAAATTTCCTGCGATGTGGTGGGTGTGCTGTCGCCCAAGGGACAATCCACCTTCGGCCAGGATCAGGACGATCTGATCGTGATGCCGCTAAAGACAGTACAGCGGCGTTTGGCCGGCAATACCGACGTGAATATGATCTGGATGAGTGTGGCGCGCGCGTCGGAAACTACTCGGGTCAAGGACGACATCGAGCGGCTGCTGCGCGAGCGCCGCCATGTGGCGTCGGGCGCTGCCGACGACTTTCAGGTCAGCGACATGCGCGAGGTGACCCGCATGGTGGAAACCACCACGGGGATTCTGACGGCCTTCTTGTCGGCAGTTGCGGCGGTGAGTTTGCTGGTCGGCGGCATCGGCATCATGAACGTCATGCTGGTCAGCGTGACGGAGCGCACGCGGGAGATCGGCATTCGGCTGGCGATCGGCGCCCGCGAACGCGATGTGCTGCTGCAGTTTCTCATCGAGGCTGTGGTGATGAGCGCGCTGGGCGGCGTGCTGGGAATCATTCTCGGGCTCGCAGGCTCCGCCGCTGCTGCCTCCGCCTTGCACCTGCCGTTCGTGCTGAGGCCGGAGATTGTGGCGCTGGCTGTCGCGTTCTCCGCCGGCGTCGGTGTGGCCTTTGGCTACTTTCCCGCGCGGCGCGCCGCCCGCCTCGACCCCATCGAAGCGCTCCGGCATGAGTAGCCGTTCTGATCGCCGGATATTTGCCGCGTCCACGGCGCGCAATCGCGAGCCCATTCTCGCAGCCCTGCGCCGCATTCTGCCCCAGCGCGCGAAAGTGCTGGAAATCGCGTCGGGCGCCGGCGAGCACGCCGTGTTCATCGCCAAAGCAATGCCGACGGTCGATTGGCAGCCGAGCGATCCGAACCAAGAGGCTCGCGACAGCATCGCGAGCTGGATGGCGCACGAAGAACCTGCGAACGTCCGGCCGCCGCTTGCAATCGATGTGCGTGACGAGACCTGGGGCGTCGAAGACCGGGCGCCATTCGACGCCATCATTTCTGTCAATATGATTCACATTGCGCCGTGGACCGCCGCACTTGGGCTGCTGAAGGGCGCAGGGCGGCTTATCCGCGCCGGCGGAATCCTTTTCCTCTACGGGCCGTTCATGCGAGATGGCCGCCACACCGCGCCATCAAATGCCACCTTCGACGCTTCGCTGAAGGCGCGCAATGTCGAATGGGGCGTGCGGAATCTCGGCGAGATTTGCATCGCGGCCGAAAGATACGGTCTTCGGCTGCAGGAAATCATCGAGATGCCAGCGAACAACCTGTCGGTGATCTTCGCGAAGAGCGACGAGAAGTAGCCGTTCGGCAATGGATTAATTTCCACCGATTCTTGCCGACAACGACTATCACGCCGACCGGATCTGATGGACACCAAGATTGGGCAGCAGGAGAAGGACGACCCGGCAGAAGTTGCGCGCATCGGCTACGAGGCGATGCAGACCGGCGATGATTCCGTCATCACGGGCTGGAAGAACAAGCTGCAGGTGGCGATGGCGAAAGTGCTGCCCGCGACCGCGACGGCGGAAAAACATCGCCAACAGACGGAACCCGGTTCCGGCAGCAAGCACTAACAGCCCCACTCCCGAAAAATGGCGCAGGTGCAACCTCGCGGCATTTACCATCTTAGAATACCTTAACCCTGAATTTACGACCTCAGCGCCATGGCCGAAAAGCCCCGCCCGTCAATTGGCTAACGCGTTCCGGCAAATCTCCGCCAACCATTTCACCTGATCGCAAACCGTGCGGCCTAAACATGGTCGCCGTTGGGAACGGGCGCGGTTTGCTCGGTTGCGAAGGTGCGATCGGTGTCGAAGGGATTTGCGAGTACAGAACGCAGGGCGGTGCAATCTGCGTGGGCGGTCGCCGCACTGGCGATGCTCATTCCCGCTGCGGCACAAGGCCAGGACTTCCGCATCAGACACGCCGCGGGGCAGATGGCACCTGCCGAAGTGGCGCTCGCGGTGTTGCCGCCTGCGGCAACGGTTGCTGACATGCAGGCGCGCGACGCCGCCGGGACGTGGCCGACACACGGCTGGGCGACCTCCACGCCGGAAGCGCAGGGCATTGATTCCACCGTGCTCACGGACGCGATGGAGACGATCCGTGCACGGCACATCCCGGTCCACAGTCTGCTGATCGAACGGCACGGCAAAATTGTGCTGGACGCCTATTTCGCGCCCTTCGCGGACAACCAGTTGCACGACGTGTTCTCCGTCACCAAGAGCGTGGTTTCCACTTTGGTTGGCATGGCCATGCGCGAGCGCCGCATTTCCGATCTGCGCACGCCTGTGGCAGCGTTCTTGCCGGACTCGCCTGCGGCTTATGATCCGGTCAAGCGGCGCCTCACACTCTCGCACATGCTGAGTATGACATCGGGCCTTGCTTGCGCCGGCAATCGCGGTGGCAATTTCCTGCAGGCCATGGAGCAGAGTCCGCACTGGACAGATTTCGCACTTTCGCGCGAGGAAGTTGGGC
>DATAVX010000044.1:0-3819 GCA_036267535.1 Steroidobacteraceae bacterium | reverse complement strand
GTCCTCGGCGATCTCGCTGAACTTGCTCTCGAGGGTTTCGGCGATACGAGCGTGAAGGTGGCGTCTCGGCTCGCGTAACAACAGGCTGTAGGCCGCATCCTGCACGAGGGCGTGTTTGAAGAAATAGGTTGCATCGGGGGGCGCGCCCTGGCGGAATAACAATCCCGCTCGTATAAGCCTGTCGAGCTGCATTTCCAGCTTCGCCTCTGGCCTACAAGCCACTGCAAGCAGGAGTTCATGCGAGAATTCGCGGCCAATGGCAGCTCCGATCTGGGCGAGTTCCTTGGATCCGCCGAGTCGGTCGAGTCTGGCCATCAGCGATGCGTGCAGGCTCGCGGGAACAGCCATAGCCTGAGGGGGGACCGAGGCGGCGATCCGTCGCGCCGCGGCCTCGGAAGCCGTCTCGAGGACAGCTTTCGTCATCTCTTCTACGAACAGCGGAATCCCGTCAGTTCGTTCGATGATATCCTGGCGGACAGCCGCGGGCAGCGGATTGTTGCCGATGATGTGATTGATCATGACCTCGACGTCGCCGGGCCCAAGCCGGTTGAGGGCAAGGGCGGTCATGTGCGCCTGCCGGCTCCAGGGTGACTCGAATTCCGGCCGGAAGGAAATGACCATAAGCACGCGATGGCTCGCAATATGGCTCGCCAACCGACCCATCAATTCTAGGCTCGTGTGGTCGGCCCAGTGCGCGTCCTCAAAGATCACGAGCAACGGGCCGGCGTTGGATAGGATTTCCACTTGCCTGACAAGCGCGTCCATCGTTGTTTGCCGGCGCTGCCGCGGAGGGAGCTCGAGCACGGGGTAGCGTCCGTCGTTCGGCAGCGAGAGCATGCGGACGAAGAGTGCGGCGTCCTCAGCTGAAGCCCAAGACTGTCGGAGAAGCGCGTCGAGTTTGTCGAGTTTCGTTTGCGGCGCGTCATCGCGCGCAAAGCCGGCGGAGCGTTCTACATGGTCGATGATCGGGTGAAGCGCGCTGTTGGTGTGCTGCGGAGAGCAGAAACAACGGATGCGGAGAAAACGCTCGTCCTTGAGACGTTCGGTGAATGCGACTGTCAAATGTGATTTTCCGATGCCGGCTTCGCCGGACAGCAACACGGCTTGACCTTCCCCTTCTTTTGCCTTCAACCAGCGGCGCCGCAGGAATTCGTATTCCTCTTCGCGGCCGACCAAGGTCGTCATCCCGCTCCGATGCAGCGCTTCGAAGCGAGACGACCAGGAATTGGGGCGAAGCACCGCCCAGACCTGCACCGGCGCCGAAATTCCTTTCAAGTCCTGCGTTCCTAGGTCCTCGAGCTCGAAGAGATGCCCAAGAAGCCTCCGCGTACCTTCGCTGACAACGACCGTGTTGGGTTTGGCAAGGCTCTGGAGACGGGCCGCAAGGTTCGGAGTCTCGCCGACGATGCTCGGGGTCAGATTGCTGACGACGACCACTCCTGTCGCGATGCCGACCCTGAGTTGCTGGGGAACGCGTGTCTTCAGTCCGGCGACCGCCGCGATGAGTTCGAGGCCTGCCCTGACCGCTTGCGCCGCGTCGTCTTCGTGCGCGTGCGGGTAGCCAAAATAGACCAGGATGCCATCACCCATGTACTGGGCGACATTCCCGCCAAACTTGCTCACGGTCTCTTCGGCGCAGCCCGAATAGGCGGCAAAAACGTCGCGCAGATCCTCCGGATCCATGCCGGTGGCGAGCGCTGTCGATCCGACCAGATCAGCGAACATCACCGTAACTTGGCGCCGTTCGGCGCCTTCAAGGGGACGCGACCCGGATACCGCAGACGCCTGGGGCTTAGCGCCAAGCTCCGCAATCAAACGCAGAATTCGCCGACGATCCCCCAGTAATACACCGAGCTCCTTAAGATCGTCGTCCGTAAGATCCGGGAGGATGGAAAGGTCGATCCGATTTTCGGCAAAGCGCTCCGCATACTCGGATAAGCCGTGCGAATTCAGCCACTCTCTAATCCCCGGCATCCGGCTCTCCGCAGCTTGGGGGCTCTCACCTTACTTAGGCCATTCCGGCGCAACCTGCTCGAGGTAACGCTCAGCCATCTTTTCGAAATCGATGCTTCGAGCAGACTTATCGGATAGAAAGCACACTATTATCACACCGCTCAATGCGCACAATTGCCCGCTGTGAGTCACGCGGCGCGAGGTAGTCGACGCAAGCGCGAAGCTCGTCGAGGTCGGAACTTGTGGGAACTCCAACGAATGCTGAGGCTTCGGCTCCCGCGCCGCAGCTTCCGCACATTCGTTCGGCTGAACTTGCCCTCGTCGCCGGGACGCTACACGCCTAGGTAGCGCTGTAAAAGGCCGGGCTGAGCTTTGATCTCCGCGGCCGGACCTTCATGGACGATATGGCCGTTGTTAAGGATGTAGACGCGCTGCGCCAGAGCAAGCGTCGCGGCCAGATTCTGTTCGACCAAAACAATGGTCTGACCGTTTCGCGCCAGCTCACGGCATGTATGTACAAGGTCCTGGACGATGATCGGGGCCAGTCCCTCGAAAGGCTCATCAAGCAGGATGATCTTCGGATCACGGACCAGCGCCCGCGCGATCGCCAACATCTGCTGCTCGCCTCCCGAGAGATCGGTGCCGCGGCTGGCTTTGCGTTCCTTCAATCGGGGGAACATCCCGTAGATGCGCTCAAGCGGCCATTTGTTCTCGGCGGTGAGTCCCGCGAGGATGATGTTCTCTTCGACACTAAGGCTGCCGAAAATACGCCGATCCTCGTGCACGAGCTGCATGCCAAGACGCGCGATGCTGTGGGCTTTCTGCGCGACGAGTTCATCGCCCTCGAGTTTGATGCTGCCGCTCCGCCGCGCAACGATGCCCATCAGGCTCTTCAGCGCCGTGCTCTTGCCAGCGCCGTTCCTGCCGACAAGGGCCACCGCCTCGTGTTTTTCAACTCGCAACGAGATGTCGAAGAGGATGTGGCTGTCGCCGTAGTAGGCGTTAAGTCCTTCGACTTCGAGCAGGCTCACGCCGCCTCTCCGTGAACCCCGCCCAGATAGGCTTCCTGCACCTTCGGATTGATTTTGATCTCTTCGGGCCTGCCCTCGACGAGCACACGGCCCTCCTGCAGCACGGTGACCTTTTCGACCAGCTCGAACAACGAGTCCATGTCATGATCGATGATAATCATCGTCCGCCCACCGGCAATCGATTTGAGCAGCGCGACCGTCTCGACGCGTTCGCCCGGACTCATTCCTGCGAGAGGCTCGTCGAGCAGAAGCAGGCTTGGCTCGGTCGCGAGCGCCAGCCCGATTTCGAGCCGGCGCTTCTCGCCATAGGCGAGTTCGGACACCGGCGTGTTCGGTCGCTCGGTCAGATTTACGAGAGCCAATGTCTGGTCGACTTGGTCGTCAAGGCCGGGAACGCTGTGGAGGCTTCGGAACAGATCGAGCTTGAACTTGCCGCGGATCTTGCTCAGTGCGGCCACCCTCAGGTTTTGTCTGACCGTGAGATGATCGAATAGCTGATTGATCTGATAGCTCTTGGTGAGCCCGAGTTGGCAAACATCGGTGACGCTCATCCCCGTGATATCTTTACCCTCAAATATGATCTTTCCGGACGTCGGCGCCGTCTCGCAGGTCAGCATCTTGAAGAAAGTGCTCTTGCCTGCCCCGTTCGGCCCGATAATGCCTCGCATTTCACCATGATTGACGACGAAATCGATGTCGCTGTTGGCCAGTAGGCCGCCATAGCGTTTGGTCAGCCCCGTCGCCTCGAGAATCGGCTTAGGCGCGCGTTCGGTGGGGCCGGCGCGCGCCTGAACTTTTGTCGCTACGGCAGGAGGAACGATTGGCTCCGCCATCT
>DATAVX010000043.1:0-6696 GCA_036267535.1 Steroidobacteraceae bacterium | reverse complement strand
CAACGCCGAGCATCCGGGTCTTTTGCGGATCGCCAACGAATTCTTCAGGCGAATCGGTCATCCGATGCCGCTCGAGGATCTGATTTCCGATTCTCGAAATACCGTGCATTCGAATTATTTCATCGCCAAACCGAGATTTTGGCGCGCATGGCTCAAGATTACCGAGCAAATGTTTGCCATCGCCGAAACTCCGGACGACTCTTTGGGAGTCGAACTGCGCGCGCCGACCGAATACCGCGGCCGGCGCAATGTGCAGATGAAAATATTTCTAATGGAGCGCGTCGCGACCTGGATACTGATAACCGATCGCGGCTTTACGGCGCGCGCGCGCGATCCCTTCGTTGCACGCTCGCGGATCTATAAGTTGCCCGTCGCCATCATTTGCGACGCGCTCAAGATCGCCTATTCGACTCAAGGCCGGCGGCAATATAAAGACGTTTTTCTGCTGCTGCGGCGCTTTGCGAAGAGCTGGACGCTGCAAATTCGCACCAGCGGTGCGCTGCGTCTCGGCGCAGCGGCGTATCTGCAAACCCTAAAATCCTATTGGGACAAGAAGGCGGGATAGCGATTACTCAGCCGACGCGCGAATTTTGGCGGCAGCGCCGTGTTTTTCTGACCGGCCACACGGGCTTCAAGGGTGCCTGGCTGCATTTGTGGCTGCAGCAGCTCGGCGCGCAGGTGACAGGATATGCGCTCGCGCCGAACACCGAACCGAATCTGTTTGCTCTCGTAGGGGCGGATTCCCGGTCGCACATCGCCGATATTCGGGATGCGGATAGGATCCGCGAGACGCTGAGCGAGGCGGACCCCCAAGTCGTCATACACATGGCCGCGCAAGCGCTGGTGCGGGAGTCGTATCGCGATCCGCTCGCAACTTACGAGACCAATGTTTTGGGCACCGGCAACTTGCTGCAGGCCTGCCGAACTCTCAAGCGGTTGGAATGTGTGCTCGTGGTTACCAGCGACAAAGTGTACGAAAATAACGGCGCGGGCCGGCCTTTTGTCGAAGGCGATCGTCTCGGCGGCCATGACCCGTACAGCAACAGCAAGGCATGCGCGGAATTGCTGACGGCAAGCTTTCGCGGCAGCTTCTTTGCGGAAGGGGCGCCGATTGCCTCGGTGCGCGCCGGCAATGTCATCGGCGGCGGCGATTGGTCGCAGGATCGCCTGATCCCGGACTGCGTTCGGGCGCTCGAGGCGGGTGCGCCCGTCTGCTTGAGATTCCCGGATGCAATTCGGCCGTGGCAGCACGTGCTGGAGCCGCTGTCGGGGTATCTCGCCCTCGCGCAAGCGCTGGTGCGCACGCCGGACGGCACGCCCACGGCTGTCAATTTCGGTCCGGAAGCCTCATCCTTTTCCTCGGTGCGCGAGGTCGTGGAGGCTTTCAGCGCAAGATTTTCCGGCCGTCCGGGCTGGCGGCAAGACGCAGCGGAGCATCCCAAGGAAGCCGCCGCACTGAGGTTATCATCCGACTTGGCGCATCGCGCCTTGGCCTGGCGGCCGCGGCTCGACGTTGGTGAATCGCTATCATGGACGGCGGACTGGTATCGAGCTTTCGCGGCAGGGGAGAATATGAAGAAGTATTCGCAAGCGCAGATTGCGCGGTATCAGTCCTTGCCGGCGTTGCGCCCATGAAGTGCGTGATTTTGGCGGGCGGCAGGGGCACGCGTATCGCGGAAGAATCGAACACGCGGCCCAAGCCGATGGTGGAGATCGGCACGCGCCCCATCCTGTGGCACATCATGAAACTCTACGCTGCATTCGGCGTGCAGGAATTCATTGTTTGCTTGGGCTACAAGGGCTACATGATCAAAGAGTATTTCGCCAACTATTTCCTGCATCAAGCGGACGTGACTTTCGACATGACCGAGAATCGCGCGGAGTACCACGATTGCCGCGTGGAGCCTTGGAAGGTGACCCTGGTCGACACCGGCGAGGAGAGCATGACCGGCGGACGGCTGCTGCAGGTCGGCAAATACTTGAATCCGGGCGAGCCGTTCTGTATGACATATGGAGACGGGTTGTCGAACATCGACCTCAAGGCACAAATCGCCTTCCACGCGAGCCACGGCCGCAAGGCGACCGTTGCCTGTGTCCGGCCGCCGGCGCGTTTCGGCCGCATCGTCACGCAGGAAGCTCGGGTGGTGTCGTTCGAAGAGAAGCCGTCTGCGGAAGGCGGCCTGATCAACGGGGGATTTTTCGTTCTCGAACCCAGTGTTTTGGAACTGATCGACGGTCGCGACACGGTTTGGGAGAAAGAACCCATGGAAATCCTGGCCGCAGAGGGACAATTGGCGGCCTGGGTGCATCGCGGGTTCTGGCAACCGATGGATACTTTGCGCGATAAGCAGCACTTGAATGCTCTTTGGGAGAGCGGTGCGGCGCCGTGGAAGCTATGGGAAGGTTGACCAGATGGTAGGGCCTGTCGCGGCTTGCCGATCCTGCGGCGGCCCTCTTACCGTAACGATGGCTGATTTGGGGATGCAGCCTGCATCGAACGCCTTTCTCGAGTCGCCGCGCGCATTTCAGGACGAACGTCGTTACCCGCTGCGCGCCAAGGTCTGCGAGGTGTGCAAGCTGGTGCAATTGGACTACGACGTCGCACCCGAGGAACTGTTCGGCAACTACGTCTATTTCTCATCGTACTCGGACAACTGGCTGGCCCACGCGAGCGCGTATTGCGACATGGCGCGCGAGCGTTTCAGCCTCGATTCCTCCAGCCTCGTGGTCGAGCTGGCCAGCAACGACGGCTACCTGCTCAAAAATTTTCTGAAAATGGGGATCCCGGTTCTCGGCATCGATCCGTCGGACACGGTGGCGGCCGCGGCGAAGAAAGTCGGCGTGCCCACTCTGGTGGAGTTTTTCGGCCAAAGGCTGGCGAAGGACTTGGCCTCGCAAGGCCGTCAAGCCGACCTTATCATCGGCAACAACGTGCTCGCGCACGTCCCCGACCTCAATGACTTTGTCGCCGGCATCGCCGTGTTGCTGCGTCCCAATGGCAGCGCCACCATTGAATTCCCGCACCTGTTGGAACTGATCGGGCACGTCGAGTTCGACACGATCTATCACGAGCACTATTCGTATTTTTCCTTGTATGCCATCGAGCGGGTCTTCAAGCGCCATGGATTGCGGATCTACGACATTGAACGGCTGCCCACGCATGGCGGATCATTGAGGATATTTGCCTCTCATGCGGCGCGGCCGGACTTGGAAGACAGCCTGCTGCTAGGCGAGGTGCGAGCGCAGGAGTCGGCCGCCGGCCTTGCGGACTTGGCGGCCTATCTGCAATTTGCAAAGCGCGTCGAGGCTTGCCGTGATTCGCTCCTCGATTTTCTGGCCGGCGCAAAGCAGCAAGGCAAGCGCGTCGCTGCCTATGGCGCCGCCGCGAAGGGCAATACACTGCTCAACTTCTGCGGCGTCACGCCCGCCGACATCTTGCTGGTGGCGGACCGAAATCCGCACAAACAGGGAAAATATTTGCCCGGTACGCACATTCCGGTGGTACCGCCCGAGGAACTCATGCGGATCATGCCCAACTATGTCCTGATCCTACCGTGGAATCTGCGCGACGAGATCAGCCGGCAATTGGCTGGAATCGCCGCATGGGGCGGGCGCTTCGTCACGCCGGTGCCGATGGTGCAGGTTCACTAAGTGCCGCGATGATTTTTACCGAGTCACCGTTGCCGGGTGCGTTTCTCGTTGACTTAGAGCCGCTGGCCGACGAACGCGGCTTCTTTGCCCGGAGCTTTTGTGCGGATGAATTTGCGGGCAAGGGATTGGACATCGTCTTGCGCCAGTGCAGCGTGTCTTTTAATTCGCGCAAGGGCACCCTGCGAGGCTTGCACTATCAAGACGTGCCGCACCAGGAGCACAAGCTGGTGCGCTGTACGGCGGGGGCGATTTTCGATGTCATCGTCGACATTCAGCCGCGTTCGCCTCAGTTTCGGCGCTGGTTCGCGACGGAGTTGACGGCGCAGAACCGTCGCTCGCTATTCATTCCGCCGGGATATGCGCATGGCTTTGTGACCTTGAGCGATGATGCGGAGGTGTACTACATGATTTCCGTTCCGCATTCGCCGCAGCATGCGCGGGGATTTCGTTGGAACGACCCGGCGTTCGGCATTCAGTGGCCGATGATGCCCAGCGTCGTCTCCTCCCGCGACTCGGCCTACCCGCTGCTGGAGTCGACGGGTCGGTGAGTCAAGCCAAGCGCGTGCTGGTGACCGGCGCAGGCGGTTTCATCGGACGCTGGAGCGTCGCGCCGCTGCTTGCCAAAGGGTACGAAGTCCACGCGGTGCTCTCCAAGAATGCGCGCGCAGCCTTGCCCCGAGAGATTCACGGCGCCGCCGTGCATTGCGCCGATTTGCTGCGCGAAGCGGACGTCGAGGCGCTGGTCAAAAGCGTGCTGCCGACTCATTTGCTGCACTTCGCGTGGATCGCGACACCGGGAATCTATTGGCAGAGCCCGGACAATGCCCGCTGGCTGGCCGCAAGCGAACATCTGTTGCGCTGTTTTCGACAGGGCGGCGGGCAGCGCGTCGTAATGGCCGGCAGTTGCGCCGAATACGACTGGTCGAAAGCTGGAGTGTGCATCGAGCGCACCAGTCCGTTGGCAAACGCTGCCGCCGCACCGCTGACGCCTTATGCCGCCTGCAAAATCGCATTGCAGGAAGCCTTGGCGCGATTCGCCGATGAGGAACACCTGTCGGCGGCATGGGGCCGGATCTTTTTCCAATACGGTCCGCACGAGCATCCGGACCGCTTGGTGCCCTCGGTCATTCGGCAGCTGCTTCTTGATCGAGAAGCCTTGTGCACGCATGGGCGGCAGATCCGCAGCTTTCTGCATGTCGCCGATGTCGGCGCGGCCTTTGCCCAGCTCTTGGACAGCGAGATTCAAGGAGCCGTGAACATCGGTTCGGACGAACCAACGGCACTGTCAGACTTGATCCAAGACATTGCGCGGCAAATCGGCCGCGCCGATCTGGTTCGGCTTGGCGCGCGCACTGCGCTCAACGACGAGCCGCCGTTGTTGCTGCCGGATGTGCATCGGCTGCGCGATGAAATGCGCTGGCGGCCGCGATTTTCATTGAGCGAAGGAATCTGCAACACCGTTGCTTGGTGGCGCGCCGAGCTTGCGGCGGTGAAGCGCTCATGAGTCCCTCACCAGGCTGGCATCCGATGGTCGTGCATTTCCCCCTGGCGCTGATTATGGTTGCGGCGGCCTTGTTGCTCGCGGCCCGGCTGCTACGCAATCCAGCGCTTGCCGCCACGGCCGCGACCGTGGGGACGTGGAATTTATGCCTCGGTGCGCTGGCGGCGGTGTTCGCGTCGGGCACCGGATTGGCGGCGGTGCTGAGTCTGGAGGTCAGCGACGCGGCGCGCCAGGCAATTTCACTGCACATGAAATGGGCCATGTTTAGCACGCTGGCATCGGTGTTGCTGGCGATCTGGCGAGGCGCCGGCACCGCTCACGCATCACGGCCCTCCTGGCTGTTCATCGTGGTTCTGTTGGCTGCGAGCGCGGCGCTGGTATTCACCGGTTATCGGGGCGGCAAAAACGTCTACGAGTACGGCGTCGGCGTAAAGAGAATCGCCGCGCGGGAATATGACAACATCTGCGGGAGCCAAAGCACTCGCACTCTCGTGATGCAGCTCACGGTTGTTCCGCGCCAATCGTGCCGCGCGTCACGAACGCCGGGGTGAACGGCGCGTTATCGTGGGCAGCCGACCTAAGGAGCCCACATGAGCCGCAAATCAACCTGGATATTCGCAGCAATTGCCTGCGCGGCGATGGCGGGCTGCGCCTCGGCTCCCAGTGGAGTCATTCCCGCAAGCGAGAGTGCCTACCATGTGAGCGCGGTCGGCGCGCGCTATGAAACGCAAACGGACACGAATTTGAAGGCGCTCAATGTCGCCAATCAATATTGCGACCAGATGGGCAGGCATGTGATGTTTCGCCAGTCCACTGAAACGAGCGCGCACGCCTGGTCGCCGAAGCAGGAAGACCTGACCTTCGTTTGCATGGATGCTAAAGATCCTGCCTACATGCGCGCGGCGGTCGAACAAGATGCGCCGGTAGTTGCGAAGCAGGAGTAGCGGAACGCCGGCGCGTCAGGCCTTCGGCGCCCCCAGCAATCGAGCCAGCCTTGCACCACTTCATCGGCGGACTTCGGCCCGTAAGCGATGCTCTCGCCCACCAGTTTCTCCTGATACCCCACGGCCCGCAAGCCGGCGGCGCCGGTGACAGGTCGGGTTCACGCAACAGACAACGCAGCAACGGCACCCGGGATGACGGCGCACGTGGACGCAGATCACAGAATTTTGAAACCTTCGCCCGAACGGATCGCAGCAGCCATCAATTGCGCTTCGAAGCCTCATGGCGGATGCTACGGCGGCATGACGATCCGCCAATACCTGCGACGGCATCGATGCAGACATGCCGCGTCGGGCAAAGGCGTAGACTCGAGCAAACGGAGCGTGCGATGAGACTATTTTTTAAGTTGCTTTGCGGAGCCTTGATTCTTGCCGGCGCGACTGCTGCCTTCGCGGGTGTGGCTTGCGAAAGGTGCACTCACGATCTCCAAGTGCAATACAGGGCCTGCATCCAGAGCGGCAAATCTCAGGAAGTCTGCGCTAAGGAACAGCAGGCGGCCGCGCAGACTTGCGTAACCATCTGCCAGCAGAACAAAGCGCCGG
>DATAVX010000042.1:0-3960 GCA_036267535.1 Steroidobacteraceae bacterium | reverse complement strand
GCAGCCGTATCCATTGCGGCATCCGCCGCGTTTGCCGCCGTGTCCTTGGCCTGTCCGTATAGATCCTGCGCTGAGCCCGCTGCCTGGTTGACGGCGCCTTGCGCCTGGCTCTTGGCATCGCCGGTGACGCGGCCGACGCCTTCCTGCACCTTGCCGCCGATATTCCTGACAGTACCCTCTACGCGATTTTCGTCCATGCTACGTTCCTCCGGTGTCGCTCAGCAACTCAGGTGGCGGAGACAAGGTTCCACCGGCGAGGCTAAATCGGTTTGCGGCTCGCGTCATGGCCGGCTTGTCCCGGCCACCCCGATCAGCGGGCACGGCCCATGGCCTCCTGAACGAGATGCGCGGGACAAGCCCGCGCATGACGAGTGCGTAGTTCGACCCAACCCAACCGCAGCACGCGTTCATTGAACGATCGCGCGAACGATGCTCTGCTGCGGCACCGCGGCCCAGCACCATGGCGCGCCGCAACGGGGGAGTTCTGATGTTTCGATTGCTTTCGCTGGCCTTTGCCGTCGTCATCATCGCTGCGGCACCCGCCTCGGCGCAGGATTATCCGACCCGGCCGATCCGCGTCCTGGTGCCTTATGCGCCCGGCGGCATTTCCGACATCGCGGCGCGCATTGTCGGCGGCAAGCTGGGCGAGGCCTGGGGCCAGCAGGTGGTGGTGGAGAACCGCCCGGGCGGAAGCGGCTTCATCGCCATGGAGGCGACCGCGCGTTCCGCGCCCGACGGCTACACGCTGGTGTTGTGCACGGTCGGCGATGTCGCCATCAATCCGGCGCTGTTCAAGACCATGCCCTACGATGTCGGGCGCGACTTCGCCCCCATCATGACGGTCAGCGACGCGCCGATGGTGCTGGTGGCGAACGGCGCCAGCCCGTACCAGTCGGTGGCCGACGTGCTCGCCGCCGCCAAGGCCAAGCCCGGCAGTCTCGATGTCGGCACGCCCGGCTACGGCAGCATCAATCAGCTCGTGCTGGAATCGATGGCGCTCAACACCGGCACCAAATTCACTCACGTGCCGTATAAGGGCGGCGCACCGGCGGCGCAGTCGCTCGCCGCGGGCGACATTCCACTCGCCATCCTCGCCAGCTCGTCGGTGGCGCCGTTCGTGCCGAGCGGCCGCATCCGCGTGCTCGCCATCACCACTGCCGAGCGCTCGCCGTTCGATCCGCAATGGCCGACGCTCAAGGCCGAAGGCGCCGGCGACATCGCCATGTCGAACTGGACCGCACTGCTGGCGCCAAAAGGCACCCCGCAGCCGGTGATCGACAAGCTCAACGCCGCGATCGCCAAGATTCTCGCCAGCGAAGACGTGAAGGCGCGCTTCGCCGCCGGCGGCGTCATCACCATCCCGTCAAGCCCGGCCGAGCTTGCCGCCCGCATCCAGCGCGAAGCCGCGACCTATCGCAGCATCGTCGAAAAGGCGAATGTGCATGTCGATTGACGTTGCCGGCGGTGCCGCTCCAAGCGGAATCGACATGCGACCGGGTTGAGCACGGCGTCACGCTTGGCCGTGCAGCATCTGCATGGCCGTCGGCATACAGGCGATGCGTCGGCGAGAGCCTTGCGCCGGCCGCACGGGCAGCGGTAAGGTCGTTGCGGGTGTGAGGGCTGTGCATAGGAAGGCAAGGTGCATGGCTGATTTGTCGACACTTCCGGTGCCACTAGAGCGTGACGTATTTGTGCGCCGTCTCTTGCGCGAACTTGCAGGTTCGTTGCAGGAGGTTGTGGGCCTTGAAGACGCTTCCGGCTACATCAGCGTTGTCGGTGCCGCTATGGGCGAGCAAATCAACGACGAATACCGCCGCGCGCTGGCCGTCGATAAATTGGATCGTGGGCAAGTCGCAAGCGTACTCGTCGATTTGAAGCGAAGGATCAAAGGCGACTTTTTCATAATTGAAGAGACCGAAGACAAGATCGTGCTCGGAAACCGCGCATGCCCTTTCGGCGAAATGGTCCGTGACCGCCCATCCCTCTGCATGATGACATCAAATGTTTTCGGGCATATCGCCGCCCAAAATCTCGGCTATGCAGCCATCGAGCTTAAAGGGACAATTGCGGACGGCCATCCCGGCTGCACAGTGGTGGTTCATCTTCGTCCCAGCGATGACGAGAAGGGACCGTCCACCCGAGAATACTTCAAGCGCGATGACTATTCACAGCATTGATGTCCGCGAAGTTCTAGACAGCTTTCCCCAACCCGCACTCTTGACCACGGCAAGAGGGATTGTCGATTTCGCTAATCGAGCCGCCCAAGCCGACGCGGGGCGGCCGTTGTGCGGCTATGACCTATGCGCGGTCAACTCCGGAGATGTCGCGGCCATAAGGACATTTCTCAACCGCTGCTCGGGATCGACCGGCCAACTCGTTGGTTCAATCGTCCTGCCGAATAAGGAAGGAAACGGCACGAAGTACCGCTGTTACGGCAACCTGTTGCGGTCGTCCTCAAGCTCACCGATCATGCTGCGCTGTCTGAGTCTCGAGGATAATAGATTTTCGTTGCTCACGCATCGCATCGACTCGTTAAATGGCGAGGTGCGTCGCCATCTTCACACCCAAGAAGTTTTGAAGCAGGCTCTTGCCGAACGCGAATTGCTGGTACGTGAAATTCATCATCGCGTGAAAAACAACATCCAAATGCTGCAGGGAATGCTAGCCGCGTCCGCCCGTGAAGCGCCTAATAGCGAGACAAAGGCAATGCTCGAAGATGTTGGGCGGCGGCTTGGTGCAATGGGAGCAGTTCAGCAGGCGCTCTATGCGTCAGATAAATTGATACATTATCCCGCGGAAAAATTCTTCGGCCTCCTTCTTCACCATTTACAGCAAACGTTGCCATCGGCACTTGATATCCAATTGGCTGTACAACCCCTAAACTTGCCGAGTGACGTGTCCATACCTCTTGCGCTCATTACAAACGAGTTGGTGACAAACGCGATAAAATATGGCCGCAGTGAAATAGACGCCAACGTCGAAATTGGCTTGCGACTTGATGACAATCACGTTGAGCTTTCGGTTGAGGATAATGGGCCGGGCTTCGCGCTGGGCGCGATGGAAAAACGGTCTTCGGGCCTCGGCCTCGTGCGCGGCTTGGCACGGCAGCTTGGCGGCAGTTTTCGGGTCGAATGTCAAAATGGTCGGACCCGCTGCCTCGTCAGCATTCCCCAAGCTCGGCTGAATATCGCAAGGAAGGATGATGAGAATTGATATCGAAATTCTTCGGCGGCAGGTGGGTTTCTTGCCGGGCGGAAATGCTGCAAGCAGCTTGCTCCGCGCTCCGGCAGACGAAACAGGGAGCGGTGTTCAGCCTCGCCGGAGAATTCTCATTGTTGAAGATGATTACTTCGTGGCGATGGACATTGAACGGTGGCTCCTCGACGAAAACTTTGACATCGTCGGAATTGCGGGAAGCGCGGACGAAGCCATAAACCTGGCGGAAGCGCAGCGGCCGGACTTGATCCTTATGGACATTCGCCTTGGAGGATCTAGGGACGGCGTGCAGGCTGCGACAGAAATTCTTTCTACCAATGGCATCAGGTGCATTTTTGTGAGCGCCTTCGCTGATCCGCTAACCCGCAGTCGAGCCGCCCCATGCAATCCGTTCGGATGGATTGAGAAGCCATTCAAGCGCGAGGACTTGTTGCGCGCGATTGCAAGGGCGTTTGGTGAAAGCGATTAGGCAGTCCCGGCGCGGACCGCGCACGGAGATTTGGCTTCAGGCACAAAGCAGTGCGCTCGCGGGGCGCCGCAGAAGAGACGGTGCTGGCTCATGTTGGGGACGGAACCGGCGGGCCGCGCCGGCCAGTGAGTCAACACCTCGGACTCACCCGCACCAAGAGTACACGCCAGCGATAGGTGATGGCTGAGTTCGGCGATCACTCTCAGAAGAGATAAGCGTCGCTTATCAAGTGTCGCTTAATGATAAGGCCAAAAAGCTCGAAGCCCGCCATTGAG
>DATAVX010000041.1:0-17092 GCA_036267535.1 Steroidobacteraceae bacterium | reverse complement strand
AACCCTTATGATCCGGCGAGCGCCAATGGAGATGCCGCGCCAAGCACGATATACCCTCATCGATCTACCTCTCATTTTAATGCCATTTCCCATTCGGAGTCGTTCGCCGTTGTCGCTAACAGCCAGCGTCGGAGCCCGACCCAGTGCTGCCTGTGACGAGCGTCAGCTTGTGGGCAGGCTTAAAACAATCGATTTAACCTCGAGGATTCTGGCTTGCCCAGATTGGCTGCGTCAAAAATCCTCGCCGAGGACGCTCGCCTTAAGGAAGGAATGCCTTCCAGAGCGGAGCGGGTGGTGGTGGCATCTTATCACTCACGTTCACTGTACATTTGCCGTCGGTGACGTCTGCCCATAGGTAGTACCGCTTGGACTCATCGAGCCTGGTCTCCGTGGTCATCAACGTGTGCAGTCGTGCGACTATGCCGCGATCCTTCGGCCCGATGATTGCGTACTCGCAGTGGATTGACAGGGAATGCGCACCGGGGGCCGCTGGCGTTTCCTTAGCCAAATGGCTCACGTCACGACCGTCGATTGCTTGGACGTACGCTTGACAGACGGCTTCTTTGTCGCCGTTTACGACCTTCATGTTGGCATCTTCGCATCGAGGTCGCATGACGGAACCGTAATTTACTAGGACGGCCTGGCCAGGGGGTGTCACAGGCTGCATCGTTTCTCCTGTCGATGCGCAGCCCGCGATTAGAAACACAACGCAGTTTGTCAGGAGACCGCGGCCTATGTCTCGACCAGCAGTAACTGCGCCGGAAGACGTTGTCACAGAACTGTACCTCCAGAGTCGGTCACGGTGTCCTCGTCAGGCTGGGTCTCTGAGAGTGCTCTGGTTCCGCGCGGCGGGCCATACATCGGGCTCTTCGTGAGTGGTTTTTCTTTAGCCTACCGTAAGAGACGAACGGCCGCTCTATTGCCGTGATTTCGCTAGCTCGAATGTCTCAAACTGGCCGGTCCGAGACTATCGGTGGCGTCCAACACCCAATCGTCTATGATTAAAGCATGATGAATCGCGTGCCGCGCGGCGCCTCCCGCGAAAAAGTCTTGGAAATCGTCCGGGGTTGGGTCGATGTGCTAGCCGCGCAGGATTATCAGACCGCTTTTGAAAAGCTCGGCTACTCAATCTCGTCGGGGGATTCCAGTTTTGAGCGCATTACAAGGGCCATCCAGTGCTACCGATCGCCGGACTACTACCCCGGTGTCACGACCTTCATCGTTTCAGATTGGAGGACGGCACGTGGAGGCAAGCCCGACCCGCAACAAAAAGTCATTTGGTACAAGCCCAATACCGTTCGAATGGCGGGCGCTGTGGCGTTCGACTTGCCTTTGAACGGTGGATGGAGTGATCTCACTGCGGATTTCGTATTTTTCGAAAACGACAATCCGGATGCTGGTTATATCCTACGATTGGAAGAAATTCATTCATGGAGGCAGACGCAGCGAGAAATGGAAGCGCAAGAGCGCACAAATTCCTGAAGGCTTTTTCTTTCGCTCTGGAGCGTCCGCTTATCGGTTGGCAAATTATTATCGTCAATGCCAGGTTTTGGCCGAAAGGGTCGCTTCGATATCCGACGGCGACAGGTGGTCATTTCGATCCGCCGCTCAAGTTTCGCTGAATTTACCGAGATACCCTAACTCTCCTTTTTGCGCCGAAGCGTAACAATTCGCCATCCGTGACAACTTGGCCCTAAACGACCGGAACCACAAAAGGTCGTCTAGCGTGCTTGCCGCTACCCCGCCCCGCTTCATTCGCCTGCGCGACGCGCCGACCTATCTCGGCATGGACAAGAACCGCTTCAATCGCGAGGTGCGGCCTCAGCTCTGCATGATCCCGATCGGTACGGAGTTCGTCTTCACCTGCGAAGGGCAACCGATCACCAAGATCTACATACTCGGCACCGGAGATTGGATCGCTGACCGGGGCTTCGGATAAGGTTTGCGCACTGCGATCACGCAAAAGTCACGCACTGACGATTGTGAGAGCGCAAGCGCAGCAGCAACTGCTTGATTTTGGTGGTGAGAGAGGGACTCGAACCCTCGACCTCGGCATTATGAGTGCCACGCTCTAACCAGCTGAGCTACCTCACCAAGAGCCGCGGATTCTGTGGAGCTATGTCGCTGCTGTCAAGCCGAATCTCAGACCTACCGTTGTTAAATCAACGAGTTAGCGCTCGGGCGCTTGCCGGAATCTGCAAACCTCGCTGACCTTGTCCCTTGTCAACGGCCGCCCAGATAAGCTAGACGCATCTGCTTCATGCAATCACCTGGAGCCTTCCGATGACTCCCACCATCACGGTCTTTGAATCATCACCCGATCGCGGCAGGGGACTGGCGCGTGACATGCGCGTTCGCTGGGCGCTTGCAGAGGCGGGCCAGCCTTACGAGGTTCGCCTTGTTTCGTTCAGTCAGATGAAAGAGCCCGCGCATCGAGCGCGGCATCCTTTCGGGCAGATTCCGACCTATGAAGAAGGCGATCTGGTCCTGTTCGAGTCGGGGGCGATCGTGCTGCATATCGCGGAGCGCCATGCGGGCCTGCTGCCGGACGATGCGAATTCCCGGGCGCGCGCGATCACATGGATGTTTGCGGCACTCAACACCGTGGAACCGCCTCTTGTCGAACTCGCCGTCGCCAAAATCTTTGAGCGCGACAAGCCCTGGTGCGAGCAACGTCTGCCCCTTGTCGAGGATCGCGCGCGTAAAATGCTGGGCGACCTTTCCAGCCGCCTAGGACGTGCCGACTGGCTCGACGGCACGTTCAATGCGGGCGATCTTATGCTGGCAGCGGTACTGTTCAGGTCGAAAGGATTGGGAATCCTGGACCCGTATCCGAATCTCTTAGCCTATGTCGCCCGCGGCGAAGCGCGGCCCGCCTTCAAGCATGCCTTCGCCGCTCAATTGGCGGTCTTCACCGGCAACCCGCCGGTCGCCGGATGAAGCAGCAAACCTAAGATCTGATTCGGGCGGGGTTCCATTCGGGGCTCCCTTTAATATTGTACGAAAGAGCAGGCCCCACTAGCGTCATATATGGCCTGCGTGGCCAACTCAGGTCAAGAGATAAAAGGCACGTATTTCGCCAATTACTCGATGTCGCCAATTACACGTTGAATCTGAAGTGCATGACATCGCCTTCCTTGACAATGTATTCCTTGCCCTCCAAACGCAGCTTGCCCGCTTCCTTGGCGCCCGCCTCGCCCTTGAATTTGATGTAGTCATCGTAGCCAATGACCTCGGCCCGAATAAAGCCGCGTTCGAAATCGGTGTGAATGACGCCGGCCGCTTGCGGCGCGGTCGCGCCCGCATGCACGGTCCACGCGCGCACCTCTTTGGGGCCGGCCGTGAAATAAGTCTGCAGACCCAACAAGGAATAGCCGCCGCGGATGACGCGATTGAGCCCCGGCTCGTCCAACTTCAATTCGGCCAAAAACTCGGCGCGGTCAGCTTCATCGAGCTGCGCAATCTCGGCCTCGATGGCCGCGCAGATGGGAACCACGATCGCTCCCTCGGATTTGGCAATCTCGCGCACGCGGTCGAGACGCGGATTGTTGGTGAAGCCTGATTCATCGACGTTGGCGACATACATCACGGGCTTGTCGGTGAGCAGGTGCAGATCGCGCAGCAGCGCGTGATCGTTGGGATCGAGCGTGAGCAGCCGCACCGCCTTCGCTTGATTCAATTGCGCACGCACTTTTTCCAGCAGGTCCCGCAATCTCACGGCGTCCTTGTCCGCGGCCTTCGCCGCTTTGAGCGCTTTCTGGTAGGCCCGCTCGACGCTGTCAAGATCCGCCAGCGCCAATTCCGTATTGATAATCTCAATGTCGCCGGCAGGGTCGATCTTGCCTGCCACATGGATGATGTCGTCGTTCTCGAAGCAGCGCACCACATGCGCGATGGCATCGACTTCGCGAATGTGCGCAAGGAACTTGTTGCCCAAGCCCTCGCCTTTCGATGCGCCGGCCACCAGCCCGGCGATATCCACGAATTCCACCGTGGTCGGTAAGATCTTCTCCGGGTGCACGATCGCGGCCAACTGGTCGAGGCGCGGATCCGGCACCGGCACCACGCCCACATTGGGATCGATGGTGCAAAAGGGGTAATTCTCCGCCGCTATCTGCGCCCGCGTGAGCGCATTGAACAGGGTGGATTTGCCCACATTGGGCAGTCCGACGATACCGCAGCGGATGGGCATTACACTTTTCCTGCGCGGCTGTGCAAGCGCGTCATGGCCCGTTCCGCGCCTTGTTCCAGCAGCAGCGGGATGCAATCCACCGCGGTGCCGACGGCATCCAAAATCAAGTCCTCCTCGACGCGCGGCGCACGGGTCAGGACGTAGTCGATGACCTCGGCTTTGTTGCCGGGATGTCCAATCCCTAAACGCATGCGCCAGAAGGTCTCGCCGATATGCGCGATGGTGTCGCGCAAGCCATTGTGGCCGCCGTGACCGCCGCCTTGCTTGAGGCGCACGGTGCCTACGGGTAGGTCGAGCTCATCATGCGCAACCAGGATGTCCGGGGGTTGAATCTTGTAGAAGTCGCTCAACTGCCGGATCGACAGTCCGCTGCGGTTCATGTAAGTCGTCGGCTTGAGCAGCACGACCTCATGTCCTTCGATGCTGATCTTCGCGGTTTCGCCCGAGTATTTTCGATAGTCGCGAAACTCGCCGCCATGACGCCGTGCGAGCAGGTCCACGAACCAGAAACCCGCATTGTGGCGGGTTACCTGATGTTCAGGCCCTGGATTGCCCAGGCCAACGATGATTCGCAACGGTAAACCAGCCATTGAACAAAGCCTTTAAAAGACAAGGGCCGTCACACCGACGGCCCCCATGACACAACGCTTCAAGAAAATTACTTCTTGGCGTCTTTCTTTGCCGGCTCCTTCTTCGCTTCCTCTTTCTTCGCAGGTTCAGCTTTCTTCGCCGCATCCGCCGCTGCAGGCGCGGCTCCCGCCGCCGGTGCCGCTGCTGCCGCAGCCCCTTCCGCCGCGCCCGGTGCCGCCGCCGCAACCGCCGTGGGCTCAGGCTCTTCAGCTCGTGGGCTGTGAATCGCGACCACTGCCGCATCTTCCTTGGCCAACTCCACCAGCACGACGCCCTGCGGGACCTTCAACTGCGACAAATGTACGCTCTCATTGAGGGACAGGGCGGAAATATCGACTTCGACGAATTCCGGCAAGTCCTTCGGCAAGCAAGAGATTTCCACTTCCGTGCGCATATGCGACACGATGCCGCCTTGAGACTTGACGCCCGGCGAAACCGCGGCACCCGTAAAGTGCAACGGAATGCTGATGCGAATTTTCTCATTCTCCTCCACGCGCTGGAAATCGACGTGCACGATGGCATTCTTATAAGGATGCCGCTGCACATCCTTCAGGATTGCCGCCTGCGACTGATCGCCAACCTTCAAGTTGAGAATGGTGGAATAGAAGCGCTCGTTCTCGAGCATGATCAGCAGCTTCTGATGGCTCAAGGTGAGAGTGCGCGCGGTCAGATGGCCGCCATAAAGAATTGCCGGTACCTTTCCGTCGTGACGCAGGCGGCGGCTCGCACCTTTGCCTTGCGTCTCGCGGAACTCGGCAACGAGTTCGAAAGAGGTTTTCATAATCTTCTCCAGTTAAATCACAAATAAAGCGCCCTTGCATCGCGACCAATTGCAAAGGCACCGACCCCATCGCTAATCGATATACAGCGAGCTCACCGACTCCTCATCGCTGATGCGGCGGATGGTTTCAGCCAGCAATCCAGCCACGCTCAACTGGCGAATCCGCTTGCACGCCAAGCCGGCCTCCGACAACGGTATCGTGTCGGTGACCACCAATTCATCCAACACCGAACGTGCAATACGCTCGATCGCCTGACCCGACAACACCGGGTGGGTGATGTAGGCCACCACCTTGAGCGCCCCTTCATCTTTAAGCGCTTGCGCGGCCTGGCACAGCGTGCCCGCCGTATCCACCATATCGTCGACCAGCACGCAGGTCTTACCCTTGACCTCGCCGATGATGTTCATCACCTTCGATTCATTCGGCCGCGGCCGGCGTTTGTCGATGATCGCCAAATCCGCATCATCCAAACGCTTTGCGAGCGCCCGGGCGCGCACCACGCCGCCCACATCCGGCGATACCACGATCATGTTCTGATATTTCTGCTTCCACACCTCACCGAGCAGCACCGGCGATGCGTACACATTGTCCACCGGGATGTCGAAAAAACCCTGAATTTGATCCGCGTGCAAATCCACCGTCAGCAATCGGTCCACACCGGCGCGCGTCATCATATTCGCCACGAGCTTGGCGGTGATGGCGACTCGCGTTGCGCGCGGCCGGCGGTCCTGGCGCGCATAGCCGAAGTACGGCACCACCGCGGTCACCCGTTTCGCGGAGGCCCGCCGGCAGGCATCCGCCATCATCAGCAGCTCCATCAAGTGCTCGGCCGGCGGATGCGTCGGCTGCAGAATGAACACGTCGCGGCCGCGTACATTCTCCCTTAGCTCAACGCTCACTTCGCCATCGCTGAATCGATCCACGTCGGCGCGTCCCAGCGGCACGTGCAGGTGCCGGGTGATCTCCTGCGCGAGCGGCGCATTGGCGTTGCCGGTGAACACCGCGATCGACAACGAATCGAATTCATTATTTTGCGACATCGACCTTGCTCAAAATGGCTGGGGTGGAAGGATTCGAACCTCCGTATGGCGGGATCAAAACCCGCTGCCTTACCGCTTGGCGACACCCCAACTTGGAAAAAAACTTCAGATCGGCCTCAGCCGGTCCGCAATCCCTCAAGCAAGGGCGAGTCATTCAGTCCGCGAGCCAGAAAGCCTTCACACTCCGGCGGCAACTTGCTCAATATCTCTTGCCCCCGATTCAATGTCTCACAGGCCAAAAAAACGCAGGCCCCAGTACCAGTCAGGCGCGCAGAACCGAAGAGCGATAGCCAATCGAGCGCACGTGCAACTTCAGGATATCGGCGTCGCACCACGCCCAAGCAATCGTTCCTTCCACCAGATGCCAGGAAACCGTGAATTGTGATGGGCGCAGAATTCCTTGTCAATTCAGGATCTTGAAACACGGCCGCGGTGCTGACAAAGACATTCGGCTTTAAAATCAGGTAGTTAGGCTCAGCTGGGGCCTGCGGCGCATAAAGCGGGGTCAGGCGATCGCCCACCCCTTCTGCCCAGGCGACCCGGCCATAGACGAATACCGGCACATCCGCCCCGAGTTTGAGTCCCAAAGCGGCAAGCCGGTCAGGCGGCCAATGAATTCCCCAGAGCCGGTTGAGCGCGACCAAGCAGGTGGCTGCGTCGGAGCTTCCACCCCCTAACCCGCCGCCGATGGGAATGCGCTTCAGCAGATGGATGTCGGCGCCTAAGCTCGCGCCCGCGGCGTCTTTCAGTGCTCTGGCCGCGCGCACGCACAGATCGTCATCCGCCGGCAGGCCCGGCAGGTCCACGGCGCGCCGAATTTGCCCATCGGCGCGCACCTCGATCCGGATCTCATCGCATAGATCGATAAATTGGAAGCAGGTTTGCAGCTCATGGTAGCCGTCGGGCCGTCTGCCCACGATATGCAGGAATAAATTCAGTTTCGCCGGTGCCCGCCACAGCGATTGCGGCGCCGTCATGTCGGCCATTGCCAATGATCGATGAAGATGCGCACGCGCACATCGCCGCGGGTTAAAACCAGCCGGCCGGGCAGCAAGTCGCCCGCCACCGGCAGGTAGCGGTCGTAGGTGATACTCCAGCCCGCCTGGCTCAAGGCGGCGGCCCGGTCCTGATCATTGCGCGACAGATCGAATGTTGAGGCCGGATTCGGCACGCCGAGCAGCCAGTAATGCAGATTCTCGATCGGCAGATCGAATCCCAATTTATCTTGAACTTGCGAGAGCACCGCATCGCTCGGCGGCGCGCCATTGAGCGACAGCCCCTCTGCGCTTTGTTTGAGCACCAAGGCACCGATGCCGAAAGGACCCGACAGATGCACCTCAGCCGTGTTGTCGGATTGCCGCCAATTGAGCGTGGCCTGCCAGCCCTGCGCGCCTAAAGCAACGGCGGCACGCCCATCGAGCTGCCAAGCCGCGGCATTTTGCAACTCGCCGAGGCGCTGCTGCCACGTCGATGCAGGCCGCAACGGGCGGGTGCTCACGCACCCAGCCAGCGCACAGCAACAAATGATCGTCAACGCGCGCCGCATGCTGAATCAGTTTGCTGAGGTCAGCCGATGCCGCGTCGACTTCAGTAAGGGATTGTCGGCGTCCATGGCGCTGGCTTCGGACCAGATCCGCTGCGCCTCTTGTTTTGAACCAATCTGCCAGAGAACCTCGCCCAAGTGCGCCGCAATGTCGCCATCCGGGTCGTCCGCGTAAGCGGCCCTAAGATAGGGCAATGCCTCGTTAGCGCGCCCTTGGCGGAAATTTACCCAGCCCAAACTATCCAAAATCGCCGGATTTCTCGGCGCAGCGGCATGGGCGCGCTCGATGAGCCTGCGGGCCTGAGACAATTTCTTGGTGTGATCGGCAAGCGTAAAGCCCAAGGCATTCATGGCCGCCGGATCGTTGGGCCGGGCTTTGACGACCAGCGTCAATTCATGCAGCGCAGCCGAGACTTGTCCCTGCTCCTCGTAAACGGACGCGGCCGCATAGCGCAATGCGACGCTATCCGGATATTCCGTGGCGCCCTTTTCCAGCACGGCGAACGCCTTGGTCAGGTCGCTGGACTGCGCGTACATTCGGGCCCGAGCCGTGAGAATCTCCGGCGCCCGCTGCGGTTCGTCCTCCATCAGCCGATCGAGCAGTTCCTCGGCCGCGCTCTGTGCACCGTGCTTGTGCAGCAAAGTCGCGGCGCGCAGCAGCGCCGGCACCACATTCTCGCCATTCTGCACCTGCGAAAAAAATCGCAGTGCACGCTCAGGATCGCCGTTGCGGTCGGCGATCATCGCCAGGTAGTAAAATGCGTCGTCGGCGAACTTCCCGGCCGTCAAAAGCTGCCGGAATCTTGCCGATGCTGCATCGAGGTGGCCTTGCTGAAAATCGATCAGTCCCAGCAATCGCAGCGCCACTGCGGTGGATTCAGCATTGCGCGCCAGTGCTTCCAGTTGCTCCGTCGCTTCCGGCAGCCGCTGTGCCGTCATCAGCAACGCGGCATAGTTGAAGCGATTCGTGGGCGAGGCGTCAGCATCGAGGAGTGCCTTGGCGGTGCGCAGCGGCTCCTCGACATCGCCGGCCATGATGCGCGCGCGCAGCAGCGTCTGCGCCAATTCCTTGTGCGTCGGCCGTCCTGACGCCTTGCCTGCCGCTTCGATCGCCAGCGCGCCGCTCAAGCTGTGCACGGCAGCGGCGGGATCATCCGCGCGCATGGCAGCGATACCCTGGATACGCAGCGCCGACGGCGAGGTTGGAAAGAAAGACGCCAAGCGGTCCGCGAGCTGGTGTGCGCCGAACACGTTCTCATCGGAGCCCAAGTCCGTTTCCACGTCGGCGAATTCCGCGTCGACGCCTGCGGGCGAATTCATCAGGACAATTCGGTAGTGGGCGGCAGCCTCATCGACTCGGTCGAGCGCCAGCGCCGCTCGCGCCGCTGCGCGTTGCGCATCGAGCGATTTTGGATCCACATTGAGCCAGCGCGCAGCGACGCCGGCCATGAGCGAGGGTTGCAAGGTCTCGGCCGTCACCTCGGTTGCGCGCTTCAGGATTTCCGGGTCGGTCTCGTGCGCCGCCGCGGCTGCATATTGAAGCGCGGCGACGCGCGGCTCTTGACGTGCCAGGGCTAACTCGCCCGTGACGGTATAAAATGACTGCGGTGCCGCCTGCCCGTCTGCTTTGGTATGAGTACCCGCGCAGGCGCTCAGGGCGAGCACGCCAAGCCCTAAACCAGCTCTGATGACGGAAAACGAGAACACGGCCGCACTATAACGAAATGAACAGCCCGATGCCGGATTCATCCTTGATCTAGCGGTGCGTCATACACCAGAATCCCTTAAGACTCGAGCCAAAACGCTTCCATGGCATTCAATATCCTCGGCATCAACCATAAGACCGCACCGGTCGCGCTGCGCGAAAAGGTGGCGTTCAGCGAGGATCGGCTGGTCGCCGCTTTGCAGACGCTGCGCCGGGAAATGGGCGTCGCCGAAGCCGTAATTCTTTCTACCTGCAATCGGACCGAGGTGTATTGGTCCGGTCCGATCAGCGGCACCGAGCTATCGAAATGGCTGGAGCGCCATCACGGAAACAACCTCGACCTGGGTGCCAGTCTTTACGTCCATCAAGAATCGCGTGCCGTCGAGCACGCCTTTAACGTGGCCTCGGGCCTTGATTCCATGGTCTTGGGCGAGGTGCAAATCCTGGGTCAGCTGAAGGATGCGTACCGCGTTGCACAGGAAAGCGGCAGCACGGGGCCGATACTCAACAAGCTGTTCCAGGCCGCCTTTTCCGCCGCCAAGCGGGTACGCACCGAGACCCGCATTGGCGCCAATGCCGTGTCACTGGCCTCGGCGACGGTGAGTCTGGCGCGGCGCGTTTATGAGGACTTGAGCGCCCACAATGCCCTCATGGTCGGCGCGGGGGGCATGAATGCGCTGACGGCGCGGCACTTTTTGAGCGCCGGCATCAAGCGCATCGTGATTGCCAACCGCACCTTGGAAAAGGCTGAAGCGCTGGCCGCCGAGCTCAAGGCGCACGCGGTTTCTTTGATCGATTTGGACAAGGAATTGGCGGACGCGGACATCGTCATCAGTTGCACGGCAAGCCCCGTACCCATCATCACCAAGCGGGCGGTCGAGACCGCCATTCGCGCCCGACGCCGTCGGCCGATATTCATGGTGGACATGGCGGTGCCGCGCGATATCGAGCCCGACGTCGCCGACTTGGAGGACGTGTACCTCTTCTCGATCGATGACCTGCAACAACTGGTGGATGAAAATATTCAGCAACGCGAATTGGCCGCCGGCGGCGCGCGGCTGATGATCAACGAAGAGGTCGCGCGATTTTTGGCCGAGTCGCGCGCGCAGGATGCGGGTCCGGCCATCCGTGCATTGCGTCAGCAGGCCGAGGAAATTCGCCGGCAAACCGTCGAGCAGGCGCGCCGCATGCTGGCGGCGGGCAAAACGAGCGACGAGGTGATCGACTATCTCGCCAATACGCTCACCAATCGGCTGCTGCATGCCCCGACGCAAGCCTTGCGCCAGGCCGCGGAGTTGGCTGATTTGGCCGTGGCGGAGACCGTTACCCGCCTTTTGACCGAAGAACGCGGCCGGCAATAGCTCTAAGCAGCCTGTCGGGCGGCCAAGGCCGCTATAATCCGCGCCCATGAAAGAATCCATCCGGCGCAAGCTGGAAAAACTCGATGAGCGTTTTGAGGAAATCAGCCGGCTGCTGTCCGACGCCGGCGTTATTTCCAAGCAAAACCAATTTCGCGAACTCTCCATGGAGTATTCGCGCCTCGAGGATTTGGTCCGCCGCTACCGCCGCTTTCTGGCGCTGGAAGGCGATGCAGCGACCGCCAGGGAATTGGCGGCCGACAAGGATCCCGCCACGCGCGCCATGGGCGAAGAGGAACTATCCGCGCTGAGCCCGCGCATTTTGGACGAAGAACTCGAGCTGCAGCGCCTGCTGGTCCCCAAGGATCCGCACGATGACAACAACATCTTCTTGGAGGTTCGCGCCGGGACCGGCGGCGATGAAGCGGCCATCTTTGCAGGCGATTTGTTTCGCATGTATGCGCGCTACGCCGAGTCCAAGGGATGGGGCGTCGAGATCTTGAGCGAGAGCCCCGGCGAACACGGCGGCTACAAGGAAATCATCAGCCGGGTAATCGGACGCGGTGCCTATTCGCTGCTCAAATTTGAATCCGGCACGCACCGTGTACAGCGCGTGCCCGCCACCGAAGCACAGGGGCGCATTCACACCTCGGCGTGCACGGTGGCGATACTGCCGGAACTCGAAGAAGTCGAAGCGGTGGACCTGAACCCGGCGGACTTGCGCATCGATACCTATCGATCCTCCGGGGCCGGCGGTCAGCACGTGAACAAGACCGACTCAGCCATACGCATCACGCATCTGCCGACCGGCATCGTGGTCGAATGCCAGGATGAACGCTCGCAGCACAAGAATCGTTCGCGCGCCCTGTCGTTGCTCAAGGCCAAGCTGCTTTCCGCGGAGCGCGAGAAACAGCAGAGCGCGCAGGCACAGTCGCGCAAGCTGCAAGTCGGCTCCGGCGACCGGTCTGAGCGGATACGCACCTACAATTTTCCGCAAGGCCGCGTGACCGACCATCGCATCAATCTCACCCTGTACAAGCTCGATGACGTCATGAACGGCAACCTCGATGAGTTGGTGCGCGCGCTCAATCAGGAGCACCAAGCCGAGGAACTTGCGAACCAAGTCGAATGAACAAGCACGCCACGATTGCCGAAACCATGCTGAGCGCCGCGCAAACGCTTGATGCACACAGCGAATCGCCGCGGCTCGATGCGGAGATCCTGCTGTCGAGCATTCTTGATCTGCCGCGCTCGGCGCTGATTGCGCGCGGCAATGAACCGCTGGGGCAGCGCCATCGGCAGGCGTACGCGGAACTCATTCGGCAGCGTGCCCAAGGAACGCCGGTGGCGTATCTCACCGGCCGCCGCGAATTTTGGTCCTTGCCGCTCAAGGTGTCGCCCGCGGTCCTGATTCCGCGGCCCGAGACCGAATCCTTGCTCGAACAGGCCTTAGGACTGCTGCCCCGCGATGAAGCCTGCGCGGTGCTCGACCTCGGCACCGGCAGCGGCGCCATTGCCTTGAGCCTGGCTCACGAGCGGCCGCGCTGGTCGATCACCGCGGTGGATCTGTCGGCCGCGGCTCTCGAGGTCGCCCGCTACAATGCGCAAGTCCTTGACCTTCCGCGAATTCAATGGCGCTTGGGCAGTTGGTTCGACGCCGTGCGCGGCGAGCGATTTCATCTGATCGTCGCCAACCCGCCGTACGTCTCCGCGACCGACCCGGCTCTTGAGGCGCTGTCCGCGGAACCCCTCATGGCCTTGACTGCCGGCCCATCCGGCTTGGAGGCGCTCAGCGCCATCATTGCAGAGGCGCCGGCGCACCTGTACCCGCGCGGCTGGCTGGCGCTCGAGCATGGATTGACGCAGGCGCAGGAAGTGGCGCAGCTGCTCGAACGCCGCGGCTTTGCTTCGGTGCGCACCTATCCCGATTTTTCAGGCAGGCCCCGCGTAACGCTGGGCGTTCATACACAACACTAGGAACCTCCATGATCCGCTTCGAAACCAACCTGGGCGACTTCACCATTGAACTATTCGAGAAGGAAGCGCCGGAATCGGCCGCCAATTTCACCCGCTACATCGATGAAGGCTTCTTCGACGGCACCATCTTTCACCGCATCGTCCCGGGATTCGTCATCCAAGGCGGCGGTTTCACCGAAGACATGACGCAAAAGAAGACCAAAGCGCCGATCAAGAACGAAGCCGACAACGGCTTGAAGAACAAGCGCGGCACCTTGTCGATGGCGCGCACCAATGACATCAACAGCGCCACGTCGCAGTTTTTCGTCAATCTGAAGGACAATGACTTCCTCGATCATTCGCGCGGCAATTTCGGCTACGCGGTTTTCGCCAAGGTGACCGAGGGCATGGATGTCGTCGACAAGATCGCGGCGGTGGAGACCGGCCGCAAACGCGGATTCGACGACGTGCCCGTGGAAGCGGTCAGCATGAAGAGCGTGCGGCGGGTTAAGCCATAACGAGCGTGGCGCAGAAGAAATCATTCATTCGGCGGCTGGCGTGGTCGCTATTCGGATTGGTGTTCACGTGCCTCGCGCTCAGCGCCCTCATGGTGGGGCTGCTGCGTTGGGTCAATCCGCCCTTCAGCGCCTTCATGCTCGAGACTCAAATGGATGCGTGGTCCAAGCACGACCGCAGCTATGTTTTTCGCCATCGCTGGGTGGACTTGAGCAAAATTTCGCCCAACCTTCCGCTTGCGGTGGTCGCGTCGGAAGATCAGAAATTCCCCGCTCACTGGGGCTTCGACGTCGCGGCCATCGAGAAGGCCTATGCGATGAATCAGCATAGTCACCGTGTGCACGGCGCGAGCACCATCAGCCAGCAGGTAGCCAAGAATCTGTTCCTCTGGTCGGGGCGGAGCTATTTTCGCAAGGGGCTGGAGGCATACTTTACGGTGCTGATCGAGGCGTGCTTGCCGAAGCGGCGCATCCTGGAGATCTACCTGAACATCGCCGAATTCGGCTATGGCACGTACGGCGCGGAAGCCGCCGCGCAGCGATTTTTCCAGAAATCCGCGGCGGACCTGACCCGCAGCGATTCCGCCGTGCTGGCAGCGGTATTGCCCAATCCCAAGAGGCTGCTGGCCGGCGCGCCGTCCGCCTACGTGCAGCAGCGGCGCGATTGGATCCTAGGACAGATGCAGGCGCTCGGCGGACCGGAGATGTTGGGAGAGATCGACGCCTACCCGGCCCGGCACCGCTAATATTCGCTGCCCCGACGTCCAGCCGCGCGCGAGGCGCACGTTATAGTAATCTTCCGGCTTGACTCCGGTGCTTCCGCTGTCATTCACGCCAATTCCGAGGTGCAAGTGTGACCGGCCCATGAAATCCCTCGTGCTTTTCGCAGCATTGGCGCTATTCGGCGCAATGGCCGCAGCCGCTCCGGCGCACTTGAGCCATGGACGCTTCAAGGACTTGGCGGTCTACTCTCCGCCGGCCCAAGCGACCAGCTTCGTGCTCTTCCTGTCGGGCGATGAGGGCTGGAGCCGCAGCGCAGAAGTCTTGGCGGAACAGCTCGCCCAGCAAGGCGCCATGGTGGTGGGCATCGATCTGCCTAAATTCGAAGCAGTGCTCGAGGCGGATGGCGGCGACTGCGTTTTCCCGGACGGCGATTTGGAAAACTTGAGTCACTTCGTGCAAGCCTATTTTCACAACTCGAGCTATCTTGCGCCGCTGCTTGTCGGCGTCGGCGCGGGCGGCAGCATGGCCTATGCGGTATTGGCGCAAGGGCCGCAAGACACCTTTGCAGGCGCACTCAGCGTCGGTTTCTGTCCGCATTTGAATTTCGACAAGCCGCTCTGCAAAGGCTCCGGACTCGAGTTGACGCACGGTGCCCGCGGCTCCGGCTTGAGCCTCCTGCCGATTAAATCGCTGAACAATCCTTGGGTCGTCCTTCAGGACTCCAAGAATCGCGCCTGTCCCCCGGAGGTCACCCGCGATTTTGTGGCGCATGTGCATGGCGCGGCCGTTGCCACGCTGCCCGGTTTCAGCGAGCGCCCTCTCAACGCGGCTTTCGCCAAGCTTGCCGCGGCGAATCCAAAGCGTGCCGTAGCGCCGCCCGCGGAGTTGGGTGATTTGCCGGTGGTCGAAGTACCCGTACAGCCCGATGCGCCGCCTGCGGATGTCTTCGCCATCATCATGTCCGGCGACGGCGGCTGGGCCGGAATCGATCAAAACATCGCCGCGGCATTGAGTGCGAAAGGCGTTCGTGTCGTCGGCTTGGATTCGCTGCGTTACTACTGGACCGCGCGCACGCCGGATGGAGTTGCGGCGGATACGGATCGGATGATCCGTTACTATCTATCGCACTTCGGCAAGAAGCGCGTGCTGCTGATCGGCTACTCCCAGGGCGCCGATGTTCTGCCCTTCGCGGTGAATCGACTGCCGGCGGCCACCAAAGCTGCGGTGTCGCTGGTGGCCATTTTGGGCATGTCGGAGCACGCGCTATTTGAATTTCATGTCAGCAGCTGGATTGCCGACGACAAATCGGGCCCCGCGACCCTGCCCGAGGTGAATCGCATCACCGGTATGCCGGTGCTGTGCATCTATGGCCAGGATGAGCGCGACTCGCTGTGTCCGAAATTGGATCCGGCGAAGTTCAACGTCGTGAAGGTCAAGGGCGGCCATCATTTCGACGGCAACTATGCAGGCCTGGCGGACGACATCTTGGCCGCCGCCAAGCCGTCCTCGCGGTGATGCAGCGCATCCTTGGGCGAGATGCCGAATTCGCGCCGGCACCGATCATCGCAAGGATGGCGAGGCAGTCGGCTGGTAAGTAACGACTCCGCGGCCTGGCTCCGCCGCTCAGTCGATCTCACGTACCGGACGCTGCAGGGCGGCGACCAGCGTCACCACCAGAACCAAGGCCCCGGATCCGGCGAACATGCCGGGCAGACTCACCTGAACTGCGGCACCTGCTGCCGCGAGAGACAGCGGCATGAGTCCGAGGCTGGCGAACATGAGAACGCTCATGACTCGGCCGAGCATGGCGCGGTCGACGCGTTGTTGAAACCAAGCCAATAGATGCACGTTCAGAAAACCGGCACTGACGCTCATGGCGAAAAGGACCGGCAAGAGCGACCACAATCGGCTCAGGAATCCAATCGAGGCGGTACAGAATCCAACAATCAAGCAGACCCCGATAAGGAGCCGTCCCCGATGACGCTGCCGACGCACGCCTGCCAATAACAAACCGGCGAGGCTCCCTCCCGCGACCGCAGACATCAACAGACCATATGCCGTTGATGAGCCGAATTCACTCTTGGCGAGAAACGCGACGCCAACGCTCAATGGACCGGTGATGCAGAAATTCAGCACCGAAAGCACCAGCAATAGGGTCCGCAATGCCACGTCGTTCTTGACGTAACGTAGGCCTTCAAGGATGGAGTGGGCGATGTTGGAGCGGCGAGCGGCCGACTCGGCCCGCAGCGGATCGCGCAGCATGAGCAGCGCAGCGATGATGAAAAGAAAGCTGACGGCGTCAATGAAAAACGCGGAGGCGACGCCAAGCGCCGCGACGATGATCCCGGCCGGTGCAGGCACGGTCAGCATCGCGATCTGCTGCGAGCCCCTAGACAGCGCATTGGCCGCCGGCAATTGCTCTGAGGCCACCAGCGAAGGCAACAGGGTCTGCGCGGCCGGCGCGGCAAAGGCGTCCGCGACGCCGAAGAAAAAGCACAGCACATAGATCTGCCAGACCTGAACATGGTTTGTCCAAATGAGAGCGGCCAGGGCGGCCACCAGAATGGTTCGACACGCGGCCGTAAGAATCATGATTTTGCGGGGTGAGACGCGATCCGTGACCGCACCGCCGATCAGCATTAGCGCCG
>DATAVX010000040.1:0-1673 GCA_036267535.1 Steroidobacteraceae bacterium | reverse complement strand
CGATTTGTTTCGCCTCTACTTCCCGGCAAGAGACCAATATTCCACGTATCTTTATCACTCGCTGAACAATGGCGAACGTGTTGGGATGCTTCGGGAAATTGTCGAAACTAACGAAGCCCATGGGCGGTTTCGTGAGCACATCAAGACCGCTCTGCGCTATTTTAGTATATGCACCGACACTCGAAATTTGGTCCTTCACTCAACTACGGAAGCGGAAGGGGTGCTGCCACAAAGAATCCGTTTGGCAAAAAAGGGCGCGCAACAATCCCCAGGAAACGAATTTTTACGACCTTTCTCTCACCGATCTGCGCAGGGTGGCCGATGATGCTGCAAACACGTTCAATTTCATTGCCGACCTCATTAGGTGGATCGATGATCGCGGCAAGTCAGCGGTAATCGCCCCGCTTCCACCATTGCCCGAAATACCTCCTCAGCCGTATAGGCTGGCTCCGTCTCTGCCAGCAAAAGCCAGCGCAAACGGTCCGCACCGGCGCGAATCATAGCGGTGGTTATCTCGATTTCCCCAACGTCGGCCTGTCGTTCACACATAGGACTTTATCCCTGCTTTTGTCAAGTACATAATCCCGTTGTCCTTGAAAAGAACAAAAAGAGAACATAGCCTCCGGCGCTATGGTCCTGTCGTTAGCGCAAAAGCTCGAAATCCTCGCCGATGCGGCAAAATATGATGTGTCGTGCGCGTCTTCGGGGGCGCCCAAGCGGGCGGCTGGAAAGGGCGAGATCGGTTCGACCGGTCGCGCCATCTGCCACGCCTATACGCCGGACGGCCGCTGCATTTCGCTGCTGAAAATCCTGCTGACCAATTTCTGCATCTATGATTGCGCCTATTGCGTCAGCCGCCGCTCCAGCAACGCGCCGCGGGCGCGGTTTTCGGTCGATGAGGTGGTGCGGCTGACGCTGGCGCTCTATCGCCGCAACTGCATCGAAGGTCTGTTCCTGTCCTCCGGCATCGCCCGCGGCGAGGACGACACCATGGCGGACCTGGTCCGCATCGCCAAGGTGCTGCGGCTCGAGCACGGCTATCGCGGTTATATCCATCTCAAGACCATTCCGGGCGCCGATCCGGACTTGATTGCGCAAGCCGGCCGCTATGCCGACCGGCTGTCGATGAATATCGAGCTGCCGAGCGAGGCCTCGCTGAAGGCTTTCGCGCCGGAGAAGAGCGTCACCACCATCAAGCGCGGCCTTGCGCTCACCCGCGCCCGGATCGAGGAAGCCGCCGACGACCGTGCCGGTGCGGGTGCGAGACGCGGAAGGCCGCAGCGGTTCGCACCGGCCGGCCAGTCGACGCAGATGATCGTGGGCGCGGACGGCGCCGACGATGTCGCGATCCTCGACGCGAGCGCGTCGCTGTACGCGTCGTACCGCCTGAAGCGGGTCTATTATTCGGCGTTCAGCCCCACCCAGCACCCGTCGGCGCAGCTTGCGCAAGTCGCCACGCCGCTGATCCGCGAGCACCGGCTGTACCAGGCCGATTGGCTGTTGCGGTTCTATGGCTTCACGGTTGGCGATCTGCGTGCCGCGGCACCCACCGGCATGCTGGACCCGCGGATCGATCCGAAGCTCGCCTGGGCGCTGCTCCACCGCGAGAGCTTTCCGCTCGACGTCAACGTCGCGGCGCGGGAGCAGTTGTTGCGGGTGCCGGGCTTCGGCAC
>DATAVX010000039.1:0-56541 GCA_036267535.1 Steroidobacteraceae bacterium | reverse complement strand
TGAACAACGGATGCCGTGCGTCTGAGCTGCTCATGGAATAACTTATAGATGTAAATGTGAGTGTGCTGAGGCGGGCTTTTTTGAATTATATGGGCGTGGAACGCAAGGCCACGCAGCAGGCTTGCTAGATGCGCCCTTCCGCCGCCATCCAGTCGTAGCAGTCCTTCACCATCAGTTTCAAGGGCAGCACGCGATAGCCGAGTTCACGCTGCGCCTTGAGCGATGAAGTGCTGACTTTGCGGCTCATCAGGCCGGCCATTTCCGGCGTGATGGCCGGCGCTTTGCCGGAAAATCGGCTCGCCAGATCCGCGAAGACCGCGATGGTTCGCAGTACGACCATGGAGGTTGCCTTTTCAGGCGCCGCTTTGCCGACCAGCGCGGAGATTTCGCGCACCAACTCCATCATGGTCTTGTTCTCGCCGCCGAGCAGATAGCAGCCGCCATTCTGTCCCTTGTCGGCGGCGGTGATGTGCGCGGCGACGACTTCGCGCACGTGCGTGAATGTCAACAGCGACGGCGGAACGCCCGGCAGCTTTCCGTCCCGAACCAGCACGAACAATCGGGACCAGGTCCCGATATCGTACGGACCCATGATGGCGCCGGGCTGCATGATGACGACCTCGAGACCCTTGGGGATGGCGGCGCGCGCCAGTTCCTGTGCCTGCCACTTGGTCTTTTGATAGTTGACGCGCGATTTGGCGGCGAGACTCGGCGTCTCCTCGCTAATCTCGCCGTCCACCATTCCGTAGGCGGAAATCGACGAGGTCACCACCAGCCGCCGCACGCGCTTCGCCAACGCGGCATCCACGATATTGCGCGTGCCGTCGACATTATCCTTGGTCTGCTGTGCGTTTCCGCCGCGCCACATGTTGGTGTTGCCGGCGACGTGAAAGATCGTATCGGTGTCGGGCGGAATCGCCGCCAGCAGAGAATTCGGATCGCTCAGTTCGCCGGCCGCAAGCTTGGGGTGAAATCGCTTCAGTAGTTTCAATTCGGAGGAGCGCCGATGCAGGGCGGTCACATCCCAGCCGCGAATCATCAGTTCCTTGACCAAATTGAGACCGACGAAGCCGGTCCCGCCGGTGACGAATGCTGCCCGCCCCGATCTAGGCGGCATCGGCCGCATCTCCGGCGTCGGGCTCGTAGCCCAAGAGCGGCGCCAGCCAACGTTCTGCTTCGTTCATGGTGAGTCCCTTGCGCTGCGCATAGCTCAAGACCTGGTCGCGGTCGATCTGGCCGACGCCGAAATAATGCGCCTTCGGGTGCGAAAAATAAAACCCGCTCACCGCCGCGGTCGGAAACATGGCGAAAGACTCGGTCAGGCGAATCCCGGCGGCGCGCTCCGCATCCAGCAGGCGCCAGAGCAGCGCCTTTTCGGTGTGGTCGGGACAAGCCGGGTACCCCGGAGCCGGCCGGATCCCCTGATATTCCTCGCGAATCAGCCCGGGATTGTCGAGCTTTTCGTGCGGCGCGTAGGCCCAAAATTCGCGCCGTACCCGTTCGTGCAGCCGTTCCGCCAGGGCTTCGGCGAAACGATCCGCCAGCGCCTTCAGCATGATGCTGCTGTAGTCATCGTGCTGCGCCTCGAACCGCGCCACGTGCGCATCGATCCCGATTCCGGCGGTGACGGCGAACGCGCCCAGGTAATCGGCGCGTCCCGTAGTCGCAGGTGCGATAAAGTCGCTCAAGCACAACTGAGCCTGGTCTTGCGGCTTGGATTTTTGCTGCCGCAAATGATGCAGGCGCAGCGCGACGCTCTGCCGGGCGTCGTCGGCAAACACATGGATGTCATCGTCGCCGACGCTGTTGACGGGGAAGAATCCCACCACGGCGCGCGCCTTGAGCCATTTCTCCGCGATCAATTGATTCAGCATGCGGGTCGCATCCGCATAGAGGTTGCGCGCCGCCTCGCCGACGATCTTATCCTCGAGAATGTCGGGGAACTTGCCGGCGAATTCCCACGCGTTGAAGAAAGGCATCCAATCGATGTACGGCACCAATTCCTGCAAGGGGTAATCATCGAAAGCCTTTACGCCCAGAAATGTGGGCACCGGCGGCGCATACGAGGCCCAGTCGATCTTGAATTTCTTGGCGCGCGCCTGGCTGAGCGACAGCTGCGGCGCCTTGGCACCCTTGTTGCGATGCTGCTCGCGCCGGCGCTCATGCTCCGCCTTGATGGTGGCTACATAGGCATCGTGCTTGCTTTTAGTCACGAGCTGCTGGCAGACCCCGACCGAACGCGACGCATCCTTCACGTAAATCACCGCACCCTGGTAGTGCGGATCGATTTTCACCGCCGTGTGCGCCGGCGATGTCGTCGCGCCGCCGATCAACAGCGGCTGCTTGTAGCCCAAGCGCTGCATCTCCTTGGCGACATGCACCATTTCATCGAGCGACGGGGTGATGAGTCCCGACAAGCCGATCAAGTTCGCGCCCTCGCGCGTGGCGGCCTCGAGGATTTTCTCGCAGGACACCATGACGCCCAAGTCCACGACCTCGAAGTTATTACATTGCAGCACCACACCGACGATGTTCTTGCCGATGTCGTGCACGTCGCCCTTGACCGTGGCGATCACCACCTTGCCGTTGGAGCGGCTTTCGCCGGACTTCTCCTTCTCGATATAGGGAATCAATACCGAGACGGCTTTTTTCATGACGCGCGCCGACTTGACCACCTGCGGCAGGAACATCTTGCCGGCACCGAACAAATCGCCGACCACGTTCATGCCGTCCATCAAGGGCCCCTCGATGACGTCGAGCGGCCGTTTAGCCTGCAATCGCGCCTCTTCGGTATCTTCGAAGACGAACTCGTCCAATCCTTTGATCAAAGCATGCTGCAAGCGTGCAGCCACTGGCAGTTTGCGCCATTGCAGATCATCGCCGCGCTTCTGCGAGCCGCCGCCTTTGTAGCGCTCGGCGATCTCCAACAGCCGCTCCGTGGCATCGGCACGGCGCGCCAAAATCACATCCTCCACGCGCTCGCGCAGATCGGGCTCGATTTCCTCGTATATCGCCAGCTGACCGGCATTGACGATGCCCATGGTGAGACCGGCGCGAATAGCGTGGTAGAGAAACACCGAGTGCATTGCCTCGCGCACCGGTTCGTTGCCGCGAAACGAGAACGACACGTTGCTCACGCCGCCGCTGATATGCACCAAAGGCAGGCGCTGCTTGATGGCCGCGGTCGCCTCGATGAAGTCCAGACCGTAGCGGTTGTGCTCCTCGATACCGGTGGCCACGGCGAAGATGTTCGGATCGAAAATGATGTCCTCGGGCGGGAACTGGATGCGCTCCGTGAGAATGCGGTAGGCGCGCTCGCAGATGCTCACCTTGCGTTCGATGGTGTCCGCCTGGCCCTTTTCATCGAAGGCCATCACTACCACCGCGGCGCCGTAGCGCAGACACAGCCGGGCGTGCGCCAGGAACGCTTCCTCGCCCTCCTTCAAGCTGATGGAATTGACGATGCCCTTGCCCTGCACGCACTTCAAGCCCGCTTCGATCACCGACCACTTCGAGGAGTCGATCATGATGGGAACGCGGGCAATGTCCGGCTCGCCGGCGATCAGGCTCAAGAACTTCACCATCGCCGCTTGCGAGTCGAGCATGCCCTCGTCCATGTTCACGTCGATGACTTGCGCACCGTTCGCCACCTGCTGGCGCGCCACATCCACCGCCGCCGCGTAATCGCCCGCTTCGATGAGCTTGCGAAACTTCGCGGAACCCGTGACATTGGTGCGCTCGCCGACATTCACGAACAAGCTGTTGGCATCGATGGTCAGCGGCTCCAAGCCGCTCAAGCGGCATGCCGACTCGATTTTTGGAATGACGCGCGGCGCAAGTCCTGAAAGCGCGCGCACGATGGCGCGAATGTGCGAAGGGGTAGTGCCGCAGCAGCCGCCCGCCATGTTCAAAAATCCGCTGGCGGCAAAGTCCCGCATAATCTCCGCCGTTTCCTGCGCGGTTTCGTCGTATTCGCCGAAGGCATTGGGCAAACCGGCATTGGGATACGCGCACACATAGGTATCCGCGATGCGCGCCAGTTCCTCCACGTACGGGCGAAGCTGCCTGCCGCCCAGCGCGCAATTCAGTCCCACCACCAAGGGCCTGGCATGACGGATCGAATTCCAAAACGCTTCCGTGGTCTGGCCCGACAGGGTGCGCCCGGAGGCATCGGTGATGGTGCCCGACACGATGATCGGCAGCTCCGTGCCCACGTCATCGAATACCCGGCGCACGGCGAACAGCGCAGCCTTGGCATTCAACGTGTCGAAGACGGTTTCGATCAAAATCATGTCGACGCCGCCTGCGACGAGTGCACGCGTGACGTCCGAGTACGCAGTCACCAATTCATCGAAGCTGATATTGCGGAAGCCGGGATCATTGACATCCGGCGACAGCGAGGCCGTGCGGTTGGTGGGACCCAAGGCTCCGGCAACGAAGCGTTGCACGCCGCTGGCCGCAGCGACCTCATCGGCGACCCGGCGCGCGAGGCACGCCGCTTCGAGGTTCAGCTCGCCGACCAGCGACTGCATGCCGTAGTCCGCCTGCGACACCGCGGTGGAATTGAAGGTGTTGGTGGAAATGACATCCGCGCCGGCATCAAGATAGGCACGATGAATGTCGGCAATGATCTGCGGCTGCGTGATGCTCAATAAATCATTGTTGCCGCGCAGATCGCTGCGCCAATCTTTGAACCGCTCGCCGCGAAATTGCGCTTCGCTCAAGCGGTGGCGTTGGATCATGGTGCCCATCGCGCCGTCGAATATCACCAAACGCTGCTCGAGCAGCGCCGCAAAGGCTCCGGCTCTGGACGGAGTGCGCGGCGGCGGCATCAGGCCACCCGTGCTTCGCTGACGCGCGGCCGGATCCCCAAGGCATGGCAGATCGCATAGGTTAACTCGGCGCGGTTCAAAGTATAGAAATGAAACTCATCGACGCCATGCTGCCGCAACCGCTGCACCTGCTCGATGGCGACATTCGCCGCGATCATGCGCCGCGTATCCAGATCATCGTCCAGCCCGTCGAAGCGGCTGCGCAGCCAATCCGGCACGCTGGCGCCGCAACGCGCGGCAAAGCGCAGCAACTGCGGAAAGCGGGTGATGGGCAGGATGCCGGGCACGAGGTTGACTTCAATTCCGGCCGCTGCGCAGCGGTCGCGATAGCGCAGGAATAAATCCGTCTCGAAGAAGAACTGCGTGATGGCGCGGCGGGCACCGGCATCGACCTTGCACTTGAGATTCGTAAGTTCCGCATCGAGTCCGCCGGATTCCGGATGCCCTTCCGGATATGCAGCCACGGACATTTCGAAATTACCGACCTGGCGCAGTCCGCCGACCAAGTCCGAGGCGTAGGCAAATCCATCCGGGTGCGGCCGGTAGCGGCCGTCGGCGCTCAAATTGGCGGCGGGCGCATCGCCGCGCAAGGCGACCAAATGGCGCACTCCCTGATCCCAATAAACTCGCGCGATATCCAGCACTTCTTGGCGCGAAGCGCCCACGCACGTTAGGTGCGGGGCCACGCGCAGGTCCGTTTCGCGTTGTACCCGCCGCACAAATTCGTGGGTGCGGGTACGGGTGGAACCGTCGGCACCATACGTGACCGACACGAAATTCGGTCTCAACGGCGACAGCCGCTGCACGGACTGCCAGAGCTGCTGCGCCATGGCCTCATCCCCGGGCGGGAAAAACTCGAACGATACAGCTGGATCGGACATAAGGACCCTTAGGGACTACCTCGACATTCAGCATGCTAAAGCCTACGATTTGATTCAATCTCATTATTCTAATAGCAGGAATGAATTAGGCTCATGTCGTCTACGGCCCTTGAAGTCCGCCATTTGGAAACCTTACTGGCCCTCTCCGAGTGCGGCAGCCTGTCCAAGGCGGCGGCACGCCTGTTCCTGACCCAATCCGCGCTGTCGCACCAGTTGAAAGCGCTGGAAACCCACTATGGGGCCGCGCTGGTCGAAAAGAATGTCCGGCCTTTAAGGTTCACGGCCATCGGACAGCGCCTCCTGGCCCTGGCACGGCTGGTTCTACCGCAAGTGGCCGAGGCCGGGCGCGACGTGGCGCGTCTGGCGCAAGGCCATGCAGGTCCCTTGCGCGTCGCGGTCCAATGCCACAATTGTTTCGATTGGCTCATGCCCGCGATGGATGCCTATCGGACCCTCTGGCCCGAGGTGGAACTCGACATCATTTCCGGATTCCTCATGAATCCCTTGCCGCTGCTCGATCAGGGCGACGCGGAGCTGGCCATCATCCATGACCGGCAAGAGACCCACGCCACCATTACCTTCAGTCCGCTGTTTCGCTATGAAAGCGTCGCGTTGATGAGCCCGCGGCACCGCTTGGCGGCCAAACCCTGGGTGGATGCTGCGGATTTCGCCGCCGAAACGCTCATCACCTACCCGGTCCCCGACGAAATGCTGGACGTGATGAAGCACTGCCTCACGCCGGCCGGCGTCAGCCCGAAGCGGCGCACCGCGGAATTGACGGTAGCCATCCTGCAGCTGGTCGCCAGCGGCCGCGGCATTGCCGCGCTGCCTTCCTGGACCGTGGGCAACTACATCGAGCGGGGCTACGTGGTCTCGAGGCCGATCGGCCAGGCGGGACTGCGTTGCGAACTCTATGCAGCCACGACCCAGGCCGGAGCGGACGCCACCTATATAAGAGAGTTCATTGCCTTGACCCGGACCTTGAGTCTCACGCAGCTCGCGGGCGTGTCTTCGCTCTAGCGTCTGAAGCGCATCACCGAAAACCGTCGTTCAGCGTCTCCAGGAAAGCAACGATGTCTTCGATATCGCGCCCGTTCAATGCCGGCGCGCCGCCCACACTTCGATCAAAGGGCGCTTGGCTGTCGAGGTTGGCGCGGTACGCCGTGGGTAAATCGTCGAATTTCTCGATGCTGCCGTCGCGCGCGCGGGGATACCACTTCTCAGGCTGCGTATCCCGCTCGGCATAGAAGCGCACCACATCGATCAACGAATGAAACACGCCGTTGTGCAAAAACACCGGCCGCCGCGCGACGTTGCGCAGCGAGGGAGTGCGGAACAGGCCGCAGTATTCATGCCGATCCGAAAGATCCGTCCGCAGCGGCCCGCACAACCCTAAGTCAAAGTATTCACGCTTCGCATTCGCCGGGATGGCGGCATTGCGTGGTGCGCCGATCGCCGCAAAACCGAAATCGGTGAACTGCGGGAAGGCGCCTTGCAGCTTGCCGCTGGGATGGCAGCGGGCGCAGTTGCCGCGCTGCGGATCGTTGAATGCGGCCAGGCCGCGCAATTCCGCCGCGCTCAAGGATGTTTCATGCCGAAGGTACGCATCGTACTTGCTGTTGTAGGGATAAAACTCCGCCGGGCTTTGCTGGTAAGCCTCGAGCGCCATGAGCAAGCCCTTGAATGCCAGAGCCTCGTCATCGAAGACTCGCGCACCGAAGACTTGGGAAAATTTCGCCGCGTAGCCCGCCTGCACTTTCGCGACCACGGCCTCGACACCGGAGTTGGCCATCTCCAAGGGGGAAAACAACGGCAGGCGCGCCTGGTCATGGAACGATTGCGATCGTCCGTCCCAGGTTCGCCCGCCGGCGGGCCCCTGGTCGGCGCTGTCATCGCCGTCATCGTCGAAGAAATGTTCGGTGAAGGGCGGCACGTTTTGCATGTACTTGAGCGAGGGTACGGCACGGACGCCGAGGCTGCGCCCGACAGCGCCGCCGCGCTGCACGGCCTGTGCATTGGGCGGCCCAAAGTCGTGCTGCGGATCGTGACAAGTGGCGCAAGCCAATTTTCCGGATGCGGACAGCGCAGGATCTCGAAACAACTCTCGGCCAAGTGCGGTGAGTGCCGTCGCGGAGGGCTGCCGCTCAAAGCTGTTGGCATAGAAAGGAGCGCGAGCGGCATCGCGGCCGGTATTCTCGGCGCCGGGCGCCATGGCGCGCGAGGCCGTCGCGCCGCCGAACGCCACTGCGCCGACAACGGCGGTCACACCGATCAGCGCGGCGATACAGATCTTGTATGCGGGCGAGGTAGCCGTACTAATGCACTGAACTGCCGCGGTCGGCGGCAACGGCGGCCTTGAACAGCTGCTCGACATCCACGGCATCGAAGAAGTAGCCGCGGTTGCAAAAATCGCAGTGCACTTCCACTTTGCCGCGCTCCTCGATCACGCCGCGAGTCTCGGCCTCGCCGAGGCCCTGCAGCATGCCGGCCACCCGCTCGCGGGAACAGCGGCACCGAAAATAGACCGGTGAAGGCTCGAACAGGCGCAGGTCGTCTTCGTTGAACAGGCGGTGCAAAATTTCCGCATCGGCAAGCGTGCGCAGCTCTTCCTTGGTCAGGGTGTCGCCGATGATCTGTACGCGGCGCCATGCGTCCTCGAGCGCCGCGGCGTCGGCGGCGGGCAATGCCTCAGCTCCAGGAAGTTTTTGCAGCAGCATGCCGGAGGCGCCCAGTTCGTCCGCGTGCAGCCACAGGCGCGTCGGCAATTGCTCCGAGTTCTGAAAGTAGGCCTGCAGAGAGCCTGCCAAGCGCTCGCCTTCAATCGGCACGATGCCTTGATAGCGCTTCGCGCCATCATCGGTCTCCAAGGTCACGGTGAGATTGCCGGTGCCGATAAGATCGCTGATTTTATGCGAAGCGCCGGCGTCCTGGTCGCGATAGCGCGCAAGACCCCTGACCCCAAGACCGCTGGTGCACTGGACCAGCAGCAAATGCATGGGGCCGTCGCCCTGCAATTGCAGCGACAGGAGGCCTTCGAATTTGATGGTTGCCGCCAGCAACAGCGAGGCCACCACGGCTTCGCCCAATGTCTCGCGAATTGCAAGCGGATAGGCGCGATGCTCGATCAGCGCGCGCCACGCGGCATCCAGGTGGACCAGGTGTCCGCGAATGGGAAAGCGCTCGAACAGAAACCGGTGCAGCGTATCGCGATCATGCATGTCCGCCGCCGCCCAGCTTTTTCTTGAGCAGATCATTGAGCTGCGCAGGATTTGCCTTGCCCGCGGTAGCCTTCATCACCTGTCCTACGAAGAAACCAAACAATTTATCCTTCCCTGAACGGTAGTCCGCCAGCTGCTTCGGATTGGCGGCGATCACGGCATCGATGACGCCCTCGATTGCGCCCGCGTCGGTGATCTGCCGCAAGCCCTTGGCCTCGATGATGGTATCGGCCGGCTTGCCCTCGGACCACATGGCTTCGAACACTTCCTTGGCGATTTTGCCGGAAATGGTCTCATCCACGATGCGGTTCAAGAGGCCGGTCAATTGCGGCGGATTGACCCGCGAGTGCTCGATGTCGACGTTCTCGCGGTTCAATGCGCTCGACAGCTCGCCCATGACCCAGTTCGCCGCGAGTTTTGCATGGCCGGCGCTCAAGCCGGCCACCACCGCTTCGAAGTACGCGCCCAGCTCGCGGCTGGCGGACAGTACGCCGGCATCGTAGGCCGAGAGGCCGAAATCCTTGGCGAAGCGTGCCGCTTTTTGATCGGGGAGTTCGGGCAGCGTCTTGTGCACCGCCTCAATGAACTTCGCGTCGATTTCCACCGGCAACAGGTCCGGATCGGGGAAATAGCGGTAGTCGTTGGCTTCTTCCTTGGAGCGCATCGACCGGGTTTCGTCCTTGTCGGAGTCGTAGAGACGCGTCTCCTGCACCACCTTGCCGCCGCTCTCGATGAGCTCGACCTGCCGCGCGACTTCGTACTGAATCGCCTTTTCGACGAAGCGGAAGGAATTCAAGTTTTTTATTTCGGCGCGCGTGCCGAGTTTTTCCTCGCCCTTCGGGCGCACCGACACATTGGCATCGCAGCGGAAGGAACCTTCCTGCATGTTGCCGTCGCAGATCTCCAAGTAGCGCACCAGGGTGTGAATCTTCTTCATATACGCCACCGCTTCCTTGGCGGAGCGCATATCGGGCTCGGAGACGATTTCGAGCAACGGCGTGCCGGCGCGATTCAAGTCGATGCCCGAGGCGTTCGCCAACCCCTCATGCAGCGACTTGCCGGCGTCCTCTTCCAAATGCGCACGCGTGATCCCGACGGTCTTGACGGCACCGTCATCGAGCATCACCTGCAGCGAGCCGCGCGCGACCACCGGCAGCTCGTACTGGCTGATTTGGTAGCCCTTCGGCAGATCCGGATAGAAATAATTCTTGCGCGCGAACACCGAGCGCCGCGCAATCGTGGCGTCCACCGCCAACCCGAACTTCACCGCCATCTGCACGGCGCGCGCATTCAGCACCGGCAGCACACCGGGGTACGCCAGATCGACCAGATCGGCCTGGGTATTCGGCGGCGCGCCATAGGCGGTCGCGGATCCGGAGAAGATCTTCGACTGCGTCGCGAGCTGCGCATGAATCTCCAACCCAATGACCACTTCCCAGTCGCGCATCACTCGTACCCGCGCGGTGCGTGCCGGTGCCAATCCGTGGCTTGTTGATACTGATGTGCCGCGTTCAACAGTTTCGCCTCCGCGAAGTGCGGTCCGATCAGCTGCAGACCCATGGGCAGACTGTCGACGAAGCCGCAGGGCACCGATACACCGGGAAGACCTGCCAGGTTCGCGCCGATGGTGTAGATGTCGTTCAAGTACATGAGCACAGGATCATTCATCTTGGCGCCGATGTCGAAGGCGGGCGTCGGCGTGGTCGGACCGATCAGCAGATCGACCGTTTCGAACGCCGAGCGAAAATCGTCCGTGATCAGGCGGCGCGCCTTCTGCGCCTTCAGGTAGTACGCATCGAAGTAGCCGGCGGACAGCACGTAGGTGCCCGTCATGATGCGCCGTTTCACCTCGGCGCCGAATCCTTCACCGCGCGAGCGCTTGTACAGGTCCAATAGATCTTTGGGATTTTCGCAGCGGTATCCGAAGCGCACGCCGTCGAAGCGCGACAAATTCGAAGAGCATTCGGCCGGGGCCACGACATAGTAGGTAGGCACGGACAACGGCAGGTGCGGCAAGCTGACCTCGCGGGTCTCCGCGCCGAGGCCGGTAAAGATATTCAGGGCATCTTCGATCAGGGCCGCGTTGCGCGGCTCCAGCCCATCGAAAAATTCGCGCAGCAAGCCGATCTTCAATCCCTTGAGCGGCCGGCTCAGAGGCGCCGAATAGTCCGGTACGGGCACATCGACGCTGGTCGAGTCGCGCGGATCGAATCCCGCGATCACTTGCAGCGCCGCGGCGGCATCGGCCGCGCTGCGCGCAAACACCCCCGCCTGGTCCAGACTGGAAGCGAAGGCGATCATGCCGTAGCGCGACACCCGCCCGTAGGTGGGTTTGAGCCCGGTCACGCCGGTGAGGGCCGCCGGCTGGCGAATGGAACCGCCGGTGTCGGTGCCGGTCGCCAAGGGGGCCAGCCGGGCGGCCGTGGCTGCCGCCGAACCGCCCGAGGAGCCGCCGGGTACTTTGCTGATATCCCAGGGATTCTTGACCGGTCCGTAGTAACTGGTTTCGTTGGATGAGCCCATGGCGAACTCGTCCATGTTGGACTTGCCCAACATCACCGTCCCGGCGGCCTTGAGGCGGGCCACGACGGTGGCGTCGTAGGGGGCGACAAAGTTATCCAGCATGCGCGAGCCGCAGCTGGTCTTGACCCCGTCGGTGCAGAAAATGTCTTTATGAATGAGGGGGATGCCGAGTAATGGGCCCCGCTCGCCTTTGCCAAGCCGGGCATCGGCGGCAGCGGCATCGATGAGCGCCTGCTCAGCCGTCAAGGTAATGAAGGCATTGAGGGCGGGACTGAATCGCTCGATCCGGCTCAGGAAGTGCCGGGTGAGTTCCACGCTGGAAATTTGCCGGTTCTTTAAGCGTTCGGCGAGTTCGCCGATGAAAAGGTTATGCATCGCTCAAGAATAGCAGGCTCTTACTCGATCACCCTTGGCACGACATACAAGCCGGCAGTCACCGCCGGCGCATTGCGCTGGTATTTCTCGTGATGATCGGATTCGGAGACCGCATCCTCGCGCAGCCGCTGATGCTGGCCATCGAGCGGATGCGCCATGGGAACCACGCCCGCGGTGTCGGTGCGCGACAGCTCGTCGACAAAATCGACGATGCTCGACAAGCTGCTCACGTACACCGGCATCTCTTGGTCCGTGATGGAAAGCCGCGCAAGGTGCGCGATTTTTTCGACGTCTTGACGGGTTAGGCTCATAGGGTTGGTGCTCAAAATGCGCAGCAACTCACGCAATTTAAGCCTGGGGGATGATACACGTTGCCTTGTGATATGTCGTGTCGGTTGTTACATTAGCCGATCTTTTTTTAACCCCAAATAGTCAAGAAAATTCCCCATGTTCAAACGCCTTAGAGGTTATTTCTCCAATGACCTCTCAATCGATCTTGGAACCGCAAACACCCTGATTTACGTCCGCGAGAGAGGCATCGTTCTGAACGAACCCTCCGTGGTCGCGGTGCAGGATGAACCGACGCGGGGCGGCAAAATCATCGTCGCCGTCGGGGTCGAAGCCAAGAACATGCTGGGCCGCACCCCCGGGCACATCACCGCGGTCCGGCCGATGAAGGACGGGGTCATCGCGGACTTCACCTATACCGAGAAAATGCTGCAGTACTTCATCAAGAAGGTGCACGGCAACCGATTTTTGAGTCCTAGTCCCCGAGTACTGGTATGCGTACCGTTTGGCTCGACCCAGGTCGAGCGGCGCGCCATCAAGGAATCCGCCGAAGGCGCCGGGGCGCGCAGCGTCGATATCGTTCCGGAACCGATGGCGGCCGCGGTGGGTGCCGGCCTGCCGGTGCAAGAGGCGCGCGGCTCGATGGTGCTCGACATCGGCGGCGGTACCTCCGAGGTCGCGGTCATTTCCCTAAACGGCATCGTCTACGCGGCCAGCGTGCGCATCGGCGGCGACAAATTCGATGAGGCCATCACCAATTACGTGCGGCGCAACTACGGCATCTTGATAGGCGAGGCCACGGCCGAGCGCATCAAGCTCGAAATCGGCTCTGCGTATCCCGGACAAACCGTGCGGGAGATTTCGGTCAAGGGGCGCAATCTGTCCGAGGGCGTGCCGCGCAGCTTCACGCTGAATTCCAATGAAATTCTCGAAGCGCTGCAAGAACCGCTGCAGGGCATCGTCGGCGCGGTGAAGCAGGCCCTAGAACAAACTCCACCGGAGCTCGGGGCGGATGTGGCCGAGCGCGGCATCGTGCTTACCGGCGGCGGCGCCCTGTTGCGCGACGTCGACAAATTGCTCATGGAAGAGACCGGTTTGCCGGTGGTCATCGCAGATGATCCTCTCACCTGCGTTGCGCGCGGCGGCGGCCGGATCCTCGAGCTCACCGAGGAACACGGGCCCGGCATTTTCGGACTGGAGTAATGCAAGCGACGACCGCCCATGGTCGCCTTTCGTAGTACCGACGCCTCGGGTCGAACCACGGGGCTTCTGTTCCGCTGCGTTCTGTATTCGTTGTTCGCCCTGGCGCTCATCATCGTCGACAAGCGCTACGATCACTTAGGCAAGATTCGCCGGCTGCTTTCGGTGGTCGCTTACCCCGTGCAGGTTGCCGTCGCCTCCCCATTCGAAGGCTGGCACTGGTTTCGCGACAGCATCACGACGCGCGACGTGCTGCGTGCCGACAAGGCCAAGCTGGAGTCCGAACTGCGGATGGCGCAGTTTCGCCTGCAGCGCTATGAAGCACTGGAGGCAGAGACCCAGAGATTGCGCGCACTGCGCGACAATACTGCCGCCGTCGCCGACCGTTTCGTCATCGGCGACGTCATGAATGTGGATTTGGACGCTTTTCGCGAGCGCGTGTTGGTGGACAAGGGTGCGGGCGACGGCATCTACGTGGGTCAGGCGGTTCTTGATTCCGGCGGCGTGTTCGGTCAGGTAGCGCGCGTCGGGCAGCTCACGAGCGAAGTCATCCTGGTGAGCGATGCCGCCCACGCCATTCCCGTGCAAATCAATCGCAATGGCTTGCGTACCGTGGCGGTGGGAACCGGCGACACGAATCGGTTGAAGTTGCCGTACTTGCCGACCAGCGCCGACGTGGTGGCCGGCGACCTGCTGGTCACGTCCGGCTTGGGCGGCGGATTTCCGGCCGGCTATCCGGTCGGCACGATTGCCGAGGTCAAGCGCGATCCGGCGCAGTCGCTCGCCGACGTCGAAGTCAAGCCGGCCGCCGCGCTCAACCGGTCGAAAGAGTTGGAATTCGTCTGGCTCAAGCCGCAGGCCGCGGAGCTGCTGCCGCCTGTCAAACCCGCGCCGGTGCCGAAGAAATGATGCGCGAAACGCGAATCCGCCGCATGCCGATGGCGCTGTCGGCCATGGTCGCGCTCGCACTCGCGGTTCTGCCGCTGCCCGCGGTGCTCGATTGGTTCCGCCCGGATTTTCTGGTGTTGGTGGTATTTTACTGGTGCATCGAATCGCCCCGCGCCGGCGGGCTGTCCTTGGCGTTCTTCTCCGGTCTTGCGCTCGACGTGATTCACGGCGTGGTCTTAGGGCAGCATGCGCTCGCGCTCACGCTCATGGGTGCCTGGGCCACGCACCTGCGCTTGCGCATCCGCGTCTTCTCCATTCTGTCGCAGTGCCTGGTTGTGTTCGCGCTGCTCACCGGCTATCAATTCGTTCTCTTCTGGGTCGACGGCGCGACCGGCAACCCGGTGACCACCTTCGGACGCTGGCTGGCGCCCTTCATCGGCGCATTGCTGTGGCCGGTGCTCATCAGCATCATGGGGAAAATACATGAGCGTTGAAGGAAAATACATGAGCGTTGAAACATGATTTACGACGAATTCTCGCCCTCGCGAACCCGCCGCACCTTGACCGCCGGCGGGCGTACCTTGCGCGCCTTGGGATTGGATGGTCCGCTCACCGGGGTGCTGGCCATCATTGTCTTCATCGGCATCCTGGTGGTGTACAGCGCTTCGGGCCAGAACTGGAGAATGGTGCAGCATCACCTGGTGAATATCGCCATCGCGGTGGCAGCGATGCTGGCGCTCGCCAAATTCGCCACGCCGCAATACCTGCGAATGTTCGCGCCGATCGCCTACATCGTGGGTGTGCTGCTCTTGATCGTGGTCGATGTCACCGGCCACGTCGGCAAGGGCGCGCAACGCTGGCTCGACATCGGCTTCATGCGCTTTCAGCCCTCCGAGATCATGAAGCTCGCGGTGCCGATGGTCTGCGCCTGGTACATGCACGAGCGGCCATTGCCGCCGACGTTCCTGGACCTGATCGTGATGGGGGTGCTGATCGCAATCCCGACCGCGATGATCGTCACCCAGCCGGATTTGGGCACGGCTCTCTTGATCGCCGCGTCGGGCCTCATCGTCATGCTGCTGGCCGGATTACAGATCCGTCTGATTCTCATCGCCATCCCGCTGCTGGGAGCCGCCGCATGGGGAGCATGGCATTTCATCCACGATTATCAGCGCCAGCGCATTTTGACTTTCTTGAATCCGGAAACCGACCGGCTCGGCGCCGGATACCACATCATCCAGTCGCAGATCGCCATCGGCTCCGGGGGCCTGTTCGGCAAGGGCTACATGAACGGCAGTCAGGCGCAGCTGGAATTTCTGCCCGAACGCTCCACCGATTTCATCTTTGCCGTCATCGGCGAGGAATTCGGGCTGTTGGGACAGCTGTTGATCTTGTCGCTGTATGGCGTGGTGATCGGCCGTGCACTGTATCTGGCCATGCAGGCGCAAGGGACCTTTGCGCGCCTCACCGGCGGCGCCGTCGCGCTGAGTTTTTTTGTGTATGTGTTCGTCAACTCCGGCATGGTCAGCGGCATCTTGCCGGTGGTTGGCGTGCCGTTGCCGCTGATCAGCTATGGAGGCACTTCCATGGTCACGCTGCTCGCCGGCTTCGGCATCCTCATGTCGCTGCACTCGCATCGCAAGCTGATCGGATCTTAAATGGCTGCCGGGCATCAATTTGGTCCAAAGCTCATGGTCTGCGCCGCGCTGCTCGCGCTCGGTACCGCACCGGCGTCGGCCATCGACCTCAAGCGTCCCGAGGTGAAGGCATTCATCGCGCATATGGCCTCCGGCTACGGCTTCAAAAAGCACACGCTGCGCAAGCTGCTGAAAGGCGCGCAGAGCCAGCCGGCGATTCTCGAGGCCATGGGCAAGCCCGCCGAAAAGGTCAAGTTGTGGTACGAGTACCGGCCGATTTTCATCAATGAGCGGCGGATTCGCGAAGGCACCGAATTCTGGACTGCGCACCGCGAGGCGCTCGATCAGGCGAGCATCAAGAGCGGCGTTGCACCGGAATATCTCGCCGCCATCCTCGGCGTCGAAACTTACTACGGCCGTCTTACCGGCACTTATCGGGTGCTCGATGCCTTGGTCACGCTTTCCTTCGACTATCCGCCGCGCGAAAAATTTTTCCGGGACGAGCTGGAACAGTTTCTCTTGCTGACGCGCGATGCTCGCCTCGACCCCAAGACCCTGAAGGGCTCTTATGCCGGCGCCATGGGCGCGCCGCAGTTCATGCCCTCGAACTACCGCCGCTACGCGGTTGACGCGGATGCCAATGGCCATATCGACCTGTGGACGGACTGGCCGGACGTGTGCGCCAGCGTCGGCAATTACTTGAAGGAGCACGGCTGGAATGCCGGCGAACCTGTCCTGGCCGAGGCCACGGTTCCGCCCGAGAAGGCCGCGGATCTGGATGGCCGCAAATTGGCGCTGTCGGAGACCGTAGCCTCGCTCGCGGCGAAGGGTATCAACTTGGATGCCGCGCTGCCGGCTGAAGCCCCGGCGATTTTGATCGCCGTTGATGAACCGGATGGGATCCACTGGCGCGTCGGCTACAACAATTTCTTCGTCATCACCCGCTACAACCACAGCGCGCTATATGCCATGGCCGTGTACGAACTCGCGACGGCGGTCAAACAGCGCATGCTATTACAAGACGCCGCGCAGCTCGCCACCTCCGCGACGACCGCGACGACCGCGACGTCGCCGTGAGATCCGCGCGCGCGCTGGCCCCGCCGTTGTGCCTATTGGTTGCAGCCGGCGTGTCCGCCTGCTTCAGCCCGCCCCCGCGTCCTGAAAGGCCCAGCCCCTCAACCGTTGCACCGCCGCAGGCTGCCGAAACCCCGCCGCCGCCGGATTCGGTGCCTGACATGGTGCCCCGCGCCGAGGCACGTTCGCGCAATGGCAATCCGCCGTTCTACGATGTCATGGGCAAGCGCTACTTCGTTCTCTCCTCGAGCGTCGGTTATGTGGAACGCGGTGTCGCCTCGTGGTATGGCCCCGGCTTTCACAAGGTCCGTACCTCCACCGGCGAACCCTACGACATGTACGGCATGACGGCGGCTCACAAGACGCTGCCCTTGCCCGCCTATGTTCGCGTGACTAATTTGCAGAACGGCCGCAGCATCGTGGTTCGCGTCAATGACCGCGGGCCCTTCGTGGGCAATCGCATCATCGATCTGTCGTACACCGCAGCGGCGAAACTCGACATGTTGCGCAACGGCACCGCCATGGTCGAAGTGCGCAGCCTTGAACCTGTCTCCGCCGGCACGCCGCTGGTTGCGCAGACGACGGCACCCGGTGCGGCGCCAAGTTCAGGGCCCGCAGCCGACGTCTCGACCGTCGCTGTTCCGCGCGCGCTTTACATTCAAGCGGGCGCATTCAGCGATCCGCAGAACGCCGAACGCCTGATGGAGAAGCTGCGCGGCGGCGGATACGGCAAAGTGTTCGTGCGCGACAACGAAATTGCGGGCCGCAGGATGTTCCGAGTGCGCATCGGTCCGGTCCCCGACGTCGCTGAGTTCGACCGCGTCGTCGCAGCTCTCCAACGCGTCGGTGTCGGCGATGCCCATCTTGCGCTTGATTGATCGCCTATTGCCGGGTGGCGAGACTTCCGTAAACTAGCCGGCCTTAAAAAGGGAATACAGATAGCCATGGTTCGTTCTTTTATTGCGAGTCTTTCCTGTGCCGTACTCTGCGCAGCAACGTGCTGGGCAGCTGCGCCTTCGGCGAAGCCTGCTGCAGCGCCCGCTGCTGCGGCTGCCGCGCCGGCGCCCGCTGCGATACCGATACCGAGCGCCCCGCAGATCGATGCGCGCTCCTACATTCTCGTCGATTACCAAACCGACAAAGTGCTCGCGGCCGGCAATGCCACCCAGCGCATGGAACCGGCCAGCCTCACCAAGCTGATGACGGCTTACATCGTTTTCCATGAGCTCGCGATCGGCAAGCTCAAATTGCAGGACATGGTCACGGTGAGCGAGCATGCCTGGCGTTCCGAGGGTTCACGTACTTTCATCGAGTTGGGCAAGCCGGTGTCGGTGGAAGATCTGATCCTGGGCATGATCGTGCAGTCGGGAAACGATGCCACCATCGCGCTCGCCGAACGCATCGCCGGGACCGAGGACACGTTCGCGCAACTCATGAACTCGACCGCCAAGAGCTTGAACATGGTCGGATCGCATTTCGAAAACAGCTCGGGCCTTCCCTCGCCGCAGCACTACACCACCGCGCGCGACATGTCCCTGCTGGCCGTCGCCATCATTCGCGATTTCCCCCAGTACTACAAATATTTCGCTGTGCACGAGTTCATGCACAACGGCATCAAGCAGCAGAACCGCAACGGACTGCTCGAGAAGGATCCCAGCGTCGATGGCCTGAAGACCGGACACACGGATTCGGCGGGCTTTTGTCTGGTGACCTCATCGCACCGCGAGGGAATGCGCTTGATATCGGTGGTGCTCGGCTCGAGCAGCATGAAGGCGCGCGAGAACGCCAGTGCCGCGCTCCTGGGCTATGGCTTCACGTTTTACGACACCAAGCTCATCGTCAAGGGCGGCACGGCGCTGGCCAGTGCGCACGTTTGGAAGGCGGCTCAAAGCAGCGCGCAGTTCGGCATCAAGGATGACCTGTACATGACCTTGGGCAGAGGCCAAACGGATGTAAAAACCGTGGTCGAAGTCCCGCCCAAGCTCATTGCACCGCTGTCGCCGGATGCCAATGTCGGAGTGCTGCACGTGTTCAACGGCACCCAAACGTTGGCGAACATACAGCTGCATCCATTGAAGCTGGTTGCGGCGGGCGGCTGGTGGCGGCGTCTCATCGATACCATCCGCCTGTGGTTCGCATGAGCGGACCTTTGCCCGTTTGCTTTTTGAACGGCGCCTATGTGCCGCTCAAGGCTGCCGCGGTGTCGCCCTTCGATCGAGCCTTTCTTTTTGGCGATGCCGTCTACGAGGTGGTGCCGGTCTACGGTTCGCGTCCCTTCCGGCTGCGGCAGCACTTGGACCGGTTGAATCGCAGCTTGGACGGCATCCGCATGCCGCCGGTGATGCCGCATGGCGACTGGGCGCACGTGTGCCAAGAATTGATCTCGCGAAATGGCGCGGCTGACGGCCACCTTTACCTGCAAGTGAGCCGCGGCGCGGAATTTGGGCGCAATCACGCGTGGCCGGAAGGATTGAAGCCCACGCTGTTCGCCTATTGCACCGAACTGGACCCGCTGCCCGATTCGCTGATCGAGAAAGGCGTCGCCGCGGTGACGGCAGCGGAGACCCGCTGGGCTCGCCGCGACATCAAATCCACGGCGCTGCTGGCCAACATCCTGTTGAAGAAGCTGGCGGCGGATGCCGGCGCTTTCGAAACCATCATGCTGGAAAACGGCGAGCTCACCGAGGGCTCATCAACGACGGTGCATGTGGTGAAGGACGGCGTCATCCATACGCCGCCGAACAGCCGCCAAATCCTCCCGGGGACCACGCGCGATGTGGTCACGGAACTCGCAGATCTTCTGTCCATTCGCAATCGCAGCACGGCAATCTTGGAATCTGCCTTGCGCGGCGCCGACGAGATCTGGCTGGCGTTCTCCACGCGCGGCGTCTTGCCGGTCACCAAGCTCGACGGCACCGCGGTCGGGACCGGGGCGCCTGGCGCGCTGTTCAAGCGTATCCACCTGGCCTTCGCCAATTACATCCGCGAATTGGGCAAAAGCCCCGCTCTATGAGCGGCGCGCCGCAGGAATTTCCGAGCGATTTTCCAATCAAGGTCATGGGCCGGCATGACAGCGATCTGCGTGCGCTCACCCAAGCCATTGTCGAGCGGCATGCCGGACCCGTCGCCGATAGCCGCGTGAAGACGCGCACCAGCGCCGACGGCAATTTCTTGGCCTTGACCTACGTGGTGCACGCCACCAGCCGCGAACAGCTTGACAAGATCTATCGCGAGCTGACGGCCTGCAAATCGGTATTGATGGCGCTGTAGCCGCGCGGCGCGGCTTGCGCGGCATAGCCCAAATGGCGCAATAGATGCGGGGTCAGGTCCCGGGCCACCGTCTCGACCGTGGCATTCACGCCGTGATCGGCCAGCCGGGTAACCTGCAAATTCTTGTAGCCGCAGACATTGATGCGGCCGAAGGGCTCGCGGTCGAGCGACACGTTGAGCGCCATGCCGTGATAGCACGCGCCACGGCGGATGCGCAGGCCGATGCTGGCGAGCTTCGCGCCGCCGACATAGACGCCCGGCGCCTGACGCGAACCGGCCGCCTCGATGCCGTGCTCGGCCGCGTAAGCCGTGACGGCATTTTCCAGGGCCACCACCAAATCGCGCACGCCGAGCTTCACGCGCCGCAGGTTCAGCAGCGGATAAATCATCAGCTGGCCCGGACCGTGATAAGTCACCTGGCCGCCGCGGTCGATTTGCACCACCGGGATGTTTCCCGGCGCCAGCAGATGCTCGCGGCTTGCGTTCAATCCCAAGGTGAATACCGGCGGATGCTCCACGAACCAGATTTCATCGCCGGTATCGTCCTGCCGCTCATCGGTAAACTTCTGCATCGCGCGCCAAATCGGCTCGTAGGGCTGCAGCCCCAGGTGACGAATTCGCGGCGCCTCGTTCATGATGCTTACACGCGCACCGTTTTGAGCGCGAGCCGCGCATTGTCGAGTCCCGCGTTGTTGCGCTTGAGCGCCTGCTCGGCGCGGTAGCTGGAGCGCACCAAGGGACCGGACACGCACTCGAGAAATCCCAGATCCAGCGCCCACACTCGGTACTGATCGAATTGCTGCGGGCTGACGAAGCGTTCAACGTTCAAATGATTGGGCGTTGGCCTCAGGTACTGGCCCAAGGTCAAGATGTCGACCTGTGCGGCGCGCAGGTCGGAAAGAGCGTCGCGAATTTCCGCGTCGCCTTCCCCCAATCCGAGCATGAGGCTGGTCTTCGTCAGCACCGCGGGATTATGACGCTTGGCCCCACGCAGTACCGCGAGGGTCTGCTCGTACCCTGCGCGCGGATCGCGCACCGGATGGGTCAGGCGCCGCACGGTCTCGACATTTTGCGCGAACACATCCAGACCTGAGTCGAGCACGGTGTGCACGTCGCTCATCACGCCTTGAAAGTCCGGGGTCAAGGCTTCGACCGCGGTGCCCGGATTCAGCCGCTTGATGGCGCGCACCGCGGCGGCATAGTGTCCGGCGCCGCCGTCGGGCAAGTCGTCGCGATTCACCGAAGTGAGCACCACGTACTTGAGGCCCATGAGCTGCACCGACTTGGCGACGTTCTCCGGTTCCTCAGCGTCCAGCCAGCCGCGCGGATTGCCGGTATCCACGGCGCAAAAGCGGCACGCTCGCGTGCACACCGCGCCCATCAGCATGATGGTGGCAGTGCCCGCATTCCAGCATTCGCCGATGTTGGGGCACTTCGCTTCCTCGCAAACCGTGCTCAAGCGGTGCTCGCGCACGATCTGTTTTACGGCGCCGAATGCGGCCCCCGCTGCAAGCGGTGCGCGCAGCCAGGCAGGTTTGCGGGGATTGGCGGCCGGCGCGGACGTCTGTTTGACGCCATCCTTGATGGCGGTGAAACCCTGCGGCGTGGTGTATTTCTCGCCGCTGCGCGCGGGCCGCTCGGGCTGCGCGATCGGGATGCCTTTGAACTCGGACATGTCCGCGATTGTACTCTACCCCGGGTGCGCGCAGTCCGTGACGGTGATCTAGGGTTGGAGCGGAGCGGCATTCAGCGCAGCCAGGCGCTGCGGTGTGCCGACGTCTTGCCACACTCCGGTGTACAGCTCCGCGGAACAACGGCCGGCCTGCATGGATCGCACCAGCAGAGGTTTTAACGGGAACACGCCGCCGATGCAGCCTGCAAAAAATTCCGCTCGATAAACCGAAATGCCGGAGAATGTGTGCTGCCCGGCGGCATCGGCCGTGGCCTCGCCTCGTGCCAGTCCAAAATCACCCTGCAAATATGCCGGCGTCGGCACCAATATCAAGTGACAATCGCGATCCGCAGCCAGCCTGAGAGTATCGAGCGGAAAGTTCGTATAAATATCGCCGTTCAGCACCGCGAACGGTCCGGGCGACAGTTGCGGCAATGCTCGAAATATGCCCCCCGCCGTCTCGAGGGCATGCGGCGTCTCGTCGCTGTAGACGATGCGCGCGCCATAGCGGCCGCCATCGCCCAAGAACTCGCGGATCTGGGCGCCCAGCCATGCCAGATTGATCACGATGCGCTCGATCCCCGCGCGTGTCAGGTTGATGACATGGCGCTCGATCAAAGGTTGGCCGTGCACGGTGAGCAGGGGCTTAGGCACGGCGTCGGTCAGCGGCCGCATGCGCTCGCCGCGACCCGCCGCCAGGATCATCGCGGCCCGCGGGCGCTGCGGCGCCGCGCTCACCGCAATGCCCGCTGCTGCGCATCTTTGAACGCAGGATCGATGCGCTTGACGATGAACTCCGCGAAATGCCGGCTCTCGGGGCAATGCAAGGCCGTGTCGCGCGCATAGTCGAGCACGCGCGGTAGATCCTTGAGGTATTGCGCCTTACCGTCCCGGTAGAACAGGCGCGCGAATATTCCCAGCACCTTGATGTGCCGCTGCAACCCCATGAGATCGAACCAGCGTACAAACTCCGCGGCATCGGCGCGCAAGGCGAATCCCGCTCCGAGCAGCCGCTCGCGATATTCAAGGACCCATTCACGAACGCGTGTGGGCGGCCAGGCGATGTAGCAGTCTTTGAGCAGCGAGGCCAGATCGTAGGTCACAGGACCCCACACCGCGTCTTGAAAATCCAGTATTCCCGGATTGTTTTGCGGAGTAACCAATAGATTGCGCGAGTGATAGTCGCGGTGCACGAAGACCGCAGGCTGCGACAGTGCGGCATCCACCAGGCTGCCGAACAGCGCGTCGAGCATCGCGTGCTCTGCGTTGCCGAGCTCGAAACCCAAGTGCCGGTGCAGAAACCATTCCGGTAACAACTGCATTTCCCGCATCAGCAGCGCTCGATCGTAGCGCGGCAGGCGCAGCGAGGCCCTCGCATCAGCCGTCTGCATGGTGCACAGCGCAGCGAGCGCATCTCCGTACAGCCGGTCGGCGGCGCCGTCTTCCGGCAGCGCGTCGAGGTATTGGCGCGAGCCCAAGTCCGACAGCAGCAAAAACCCGCGCCGCATATCCCGAGCCAGGACGATGGGCACGTTCAAATTCATTCCGCCCAAGATTCTCGCCACCGTGAGGAACGGAGCCGAATCTTCCTTGTCGGGCGGCGCATCCATCACGATGTAGCTGTCCGAATCCCGAGTCACGCGGAAATAGCGGCGAAAACTCGCATCCACCGACGCCGCCGCAATCGTCGCACCCTCGAATCCCAGGTCCTCGATCACCCATCGCGTCAAGTTCGCCAGGCGGGAATCGCTTGCATCCGATACATCCATGCTTGACCATTCGCAAACCGCAAATGCGGCGATTTAAGTATACCGACTAAGGCGACGCATTTTGTCCAAGGCTTCTCAGGTCCGGGCCGCTTTTATTTTTCTCAGCCTCGCGAGCGCCGCGGGCCACGCCGCCGATGTCTGCCCGGCGCCGCCCAAGTTCACCTATACGCGGCCTGCCGATATCGCCGCAGATGACCATCGCATTCACATCGACAGCAACGACGCCGTGGTCGGCGCCGATGGCAACGCCGTGCTCAACGGCCGCGTCACCGTCACCCAGGACGAACGCAGCGTATCGGCCGACTCGGTAACCTACGACTACAACACCGATAGGTTGACCGTCAAAGGCAAGGTCGACTTCCTGGACCCGAAGCTGCGCGTGCGCAGCGACACCGGCAGCTACGAAACCGCGGGCGGCGCCAACTTCAACGAGGCTTTTTTTCAGCTGATGAACCGCAATGGCCGCGGATACGCCAAGGACATCGACGTAAATCCCGACGGCGAGGTGGCGCTCGATCAGGTGCACTACACCAGCTGCCCGGTCGGCATCGAAGATTGGAGCTTGAGCGCGTCGAGGATAAAGCTTGACACCAAGCGGCAGGAAGGCGTCGCCCATAATGTCACCATGCGGTTCAAGGATGTGCCGGTTTTCTATACGCCCTATATTTCCTTTCCATTGGGCGATGAGCGCAAGAGCGGCGTGCTGTTCCCGAGTTTCGGCCACTCCGGCAGCAACGGCTTCGACGCCGAAGTCCCCTACTACTTGAACCTCGCGCCCAACTACGATCTGACCCTGACGCCGGGCCTGTTGACCGCGCGCGGCGTGCAGCTGGCCGAGGACTTCCGCTATCTGACCGCGAATTCGCGCGGCCAGCTGGATGCCACATTCCTGCCCAACGACAAGCAGCAGCACGATGATCGCAGCTATCTACGATACACCGACGTGACCGACATCCGGCACGGACTGCGATTCGACGCCGATATCGCGACGGTGAGCGACAGCGACTACTTTCAGAGCTTCGCGGTCGGCACGGAGCAGACCAGCGTGACCTTCCTCGAGCGGCGCGCGGATTTGCTGTACTACGACGACGCCTGGCGCATCCGCGCGATGCTGCAGAATTTTCAAACCATCGACCTGTCGGTGTCGGATTACGACCGTCCGTACTCGAGAGTGCCGGCTGTGCAGGCCAGCGCGATTTATCCGATCGCGAACAGCCATTTCGAGTTCGCGTTGGACAGCGAGGCGGTGAATTTCCTGCGCGTCATCAACCCGTCTCAATTCGATGCCTCGCTGAACAATCCGACCGGCGCGCGCCTCAATCTGTCTCCTGAGATCCGCTGGTCGAGCCGTGGGCCGGGTTACTTCTTCGAACCGGCCGTCGGCTATGATTTTACGCAGTACGACCTGCAGGACGCGGGGGCCGGACGTCCCAGCACGCCGACCCGATCTCTGCCTTACGCGCGCCTCGACGCCGGACTCATATTCGAGCGCAATGCAGGGTCGCAAGGCCAGCGCACCCAAACCCTGGAACCGCGGCTGGTGTATAGCTTCGTGCCCTATCGAAATCAGGACGAGTTGCCGATATTCGACAGCGGGCTTCCCGATCTGAACCTGACCGAACTATTTCGCACCAATCGCTATGTCGGTTCGGATCGAATCGGGGATGCGAATCAAGTAGCGCTGGCGCTGACCACCCGCTTGTTCGACACGGTCACCGGCACCCAGTACTTGTCGGCCACCGTCGGTCAAATCCGCTACTTCTCGATACCGCGAGTGGGCTTGCCGCCCGATCCAGCCGGCACAACCGCGCAGTTCGGCCAAAATATTCCCGTGGTCAATCCTTTGGAACTGCCGGGCGATGCGCTGCTGGTCGCACGCGGTCAGCCGTTTCTTCCATACTTCCCAGGTCAGTATGCCTACGGCCTGAACCGCAACGGCTTCAGTCAGCCGCTGGGGCTTCCCTCGCAAACGCTCGGCGCTTACCCCGCCTCCGACATCGTCGCGGAAGTGGCCCTGACCGGCTACAAGCACCTGGGCGTCAACCTGGACTACCAATGGAATCCCTACACCTCGCAAACCGAAAAGTCGGAAATATCCGTTCAGTACCGCCCTGATCCGTCGCGCGTGGTGAACATCGGCTACCGCTTTCAGGAGGGCATCCTCAAGCAGTGGGATGCCTCCTTTGCATGGCCGATCGCCGAGCACTGGAACACGGTGGGACGCTGGGTGTATTCGCTCCAGGACCGCCAGACCATCGAGCAAGTGGCCGGTTTTGAGTACAAAAGCTGCTGCTACAAGGTTCAGTTGGTGCAGCGCCGCTACCTGAGCATCCGGCCCGGCAGCACCTCGGCGGGGGGCACACTCGACACCTCGATTGCATTACAATTGGAACTGACGGGCCTAAGTTCGGTCGGAAAGCGTGAGGATTCCTTCCTCGAGCAGTCGATCCGCGGGTATTCGACCCGCGACCCGAGCGCCCAATAAGTTAGGTAAATACTCAGGATTTTGACCCATGCGTAAAGTGATCCAAGCCTGTGCGGTCCTCATCGCGCAGCTGTTGTTGCTGTCGCCGTCCTACGCGCAGACCCGCGACATCAGCGTGCACGGCGAACTGCTGGACCGGATTGCGGCCATCGTCAACGACGGCTTGGTGCTCAAAAGCGAGCTCGACTCCCAGATGGAGTCGGTCCAGAAACGCCTGATGGAGCAGAAAGTCGAACTTCCCTCCCAGAACGTCCTGCAGCAGCAGGTGCTCGACCGTCTGATCCTGCAGGAAATCGAACTGCAACGGGCCAAGCATGTGGGCTTGAGCATCAGCGATGAACAATTGAACGGCGCGCTGCAGGAAATCGCCGCCCGCAATAAGATCCCCTTCGACCAGTTGCCGACGGCACTTGGCGCCCAGGGCGTCGACTACAAGGCGTACCGCGAATCGATGCGCAAGGAATTGACCTTGAGCACTTTGCGGCAGCGCGATGTGATTGCGCACATCAATGTCTCGCCGCACGAACTCGAACAGTATCTGGAGCACGAACAGAACCAAGCGGCGAACGATGAATTCAACGTCTCGCATATCCTGCTATCGCTGCCGGCCGCCGCGACGCCGCAGCAGCTCGAGGAGATTTCGCACAAGGCCCAAGATGTCGCCGCGCGGGCCGGCAAGGGCGAGGATTTCGGTCAGCTCGCGATCGCCAACTCCAATAGCCAAACGGCCTTGGACGGCGGGCAACTCGGTTGGCGCAAGGGTTCGCAGTTGCCGCAATTCATTTTGGATCTGGTATCGAAAATGAAGCCGGGCGAGGTGAGCGCGCCGGTGCGAACGCCGAGCGGCTACCACATCGTGAAGCTCAACGAGCGCCGCAACGGCGAAGCGCCGGTGATCATCAATCAGGTCCACGTGCGGCACATCCTGATGAAGCCGAACGAATTGGATGACGACGCAACCGTGAAAGAGAAGCTGTCCAAGCTGCGCGAGCGAATTCTCAAGGGCGAAGATTTTGCGGGCATAGCCGCGACGGCGTCGGAGGATCCCGGCTCGGCTCCCGACGGCGGCGACTTGGGCTGGAGCGGTCCCGGTACCTTCGTGCCCGAGTTCGATAAGGCCGTTGCCGATTTGAAGCCGAACGAAATCAGCGAACCCTTCAAGACCCGCTATGGTTGGCACATCGTGCAGATGCTGGGCACGCGAACCTACGACAGCACCGATGATGTGCGGCGGCAGAAAGCCTTTGCCGCGATCCGCGAAAGCAAAGCGGACGAAGAAACGGAATTGTGGCTGCGCCGCTTGCGCGACGATGCCTTCGTCGAAACCAAGATGTAGTGTACATACCGCGCATCGTCGTTACGTCGGGGGAACCCGCCGGTGTGGGACCGGATGCCTGCGTCGCTCTGGCACAAAGGGATTGGGAAGCCGATCTGGTGGTGGCGGCGGATGCGGACGTGCTGGCGGCAACCGCCGCGGCGCTTCAATTGCCGCTGACGCTGGAGCGCTATGACGCCACGCGGCCTGCCAGGGCACATCGCGGCGGAACCCTGCAAGTACTACATATCCCGACAGGCTGCCCGGTTTCGCCTGGACGACTGGACGTGCGCAACGCGGCTTACGTCATAGCGATGCTCGATCGTGCCTGCGACGGCTGCACCAATGGCGAGTTCGCCGCCATGGTCACCGCGCCGGTGCAAAAAAGCATCCTCATGGATGCCGGCTACCGCTTCAGCGGGCATACCGAATACCTTGCGGAACGCACCCGCGCCGCAATGCCCGTCATGCTGCTGCTCAACGATGAGCTGCGCGTGGCGCTGGTCACCACTCATCTGGCGTTGGCCGATGTGCCGCGCGCCATCACGCGCCACCGGCTGCGCTCGACCTTGCGCATCGTGAACATGGATTTGGAGCGGCACTTCTCGCTCCAGCCTCCAAGAATTGCGGTGCTCGGACTCAATCCGCACGCCGGCGAGGGGGGGCATTTGGGCCGCGAAGAATTAGACATAATTGAACCGGTGGTGAAGGAACTGCAAGCGGAGGGCCTGGACTTGCAAGGACCCATCCCGGCGGACACCGCATTTACGCCGCGCTTTTTGCAGACCGCCGATGTCATCGTCGCCATGTACCACGACCAAGGGCTGCCGGTGATCAAGCACGTGGGATTCGGCAATGCCGTGAACATGACCTTGGGCCTGCCGATTTTACGCACCAGCGTGGATCACGGTACCGCGCTCCGCTTGGCGCGCTCCGGAAAGGCGGAGAGCGGAAGCTTGAGCGCCGCTGTCGCGCTTGCCATCGACCTGGCGAGCGCCAAGGGACCTGTCTGAGCGTCGCGCGCGCGCCGCGGCCGCTGGCACACATGCCCGTTCGTAAACGCTTCGGTCAGCATTTCCTGCACGAGCGTGCCGTCATAAGACGAATCATCGACGCGATCTCGCCGGCCGGCGGCGAGCGTATCGTGGAAATCGGTCCCGGTCGCGGCGCCCTGACCTGGGATCTGCTGCAGCTGGCGCAAGGCTTGGATGTCATCGAGATCGATCGCGACCTGGCGCAATCCCTGCAGGACGATGCGCGTGCGGCCCACGGTTTACGCGTGCACGTTGAGGACGCGCTGCTCACTGACTTTACGCAACTGCGCGCCGGCGGCGCTCCGCTGCGCATCGTCGGCAACCTGCCCTACAATATCTCCACGCCGCTGCTGTTCCGGCTGCTGTCGCAGCGAGGTGCGATTGCCGATATGCACTTCATGCTGCAAAGGGAAGTCGTGGATCGCATGACGGCGGAACCGTCGAACAAAAGTTACGGCCGTTTGACGGTCATGCTCGCGGCGGTGGCCGAAGTTGAAAAGCTATTCGACGTCGGTCCCGGCGCGTTTCAGCCCCGGCCCAAGGTTTGGTCGGCCATCGTTCGTTTGCGTCCCAGCCTTGAGCCGCGCTTCGAGATCGGTGCGGACGGCGTGCTGCGCACGCTGGTCACGGCGGCGTTCTCCCATCGCCGCAAGATATTGAGCAACGGCCTGAAAGGTTTTCTCACGCCGCAAGAAATTGAATCCTGCGGAATCGATCCGCAGCTTCGGCCGGAGGCGCTGACGCCGGCGCAATTCGGCCTGCTCGCAGCGCACCGCTCTCGGTTATACTCGAATGCCCATGCCCGGCTACAAGAAAATCTTGGTACTGTTGGATCTGACTGACGCCAGCGAGCAGATCGCCGCGGCCGGGCGGGACATGGCTGCGCACTCCAATGCCGCGATGGTGATTTTGCATGTGGTCGAATTCATCCCGGCCGAACCCATGGGCGAGACATTGATGCCGAGCGTGCAAATTGAAGAGAATCTGATACAGCGATCGCGCACCCAATTGAGCGAGCTGTCGGCCGGCTTGGGCCTGCCGCGCGCTACCTTGAGGGTCGAAGCCGGCAACAAGAAGACCGAGATCCTGCGGGTTGCGAAGGAAGAGGCGGTCGATCTGATCGTGATCGGCAGCCGCGTGCGCCATGGTCTCGGTATCTTGGTAAATTTTACCGAGGACACCGTCCTACATGCGGCGCAATGCGACGTGCTGGCCGTCCGGCTGACTTGACCTATGGATCCATCGGTTGAAGCTGTGAGCCCCAGAATACGCGTCGAAGTCGAGACCTCTTACATCGAGGAGCAATCCGATCCGCGCGACAAGCGCTTCGTCTTCTCGTGCACCATCACCATCCGCAACGAGGGACCGGTACCGGCGCGCCTGCTCACGCGCCACTGGATCATCACGGACGCCAACGGCAACGTCAAAGAGACGCGCGGTGATGGAGTGGTGGGCGAGCAGCCGTACCTGAAGCCAGGCCAGGGATTTCGCTACTCGACCGGCGCAGTGATCGAGACTCCCGTCGGCACGATGCAGGGAAGCTATCAAATGGTGGCGGATGACGGCGAGCAATTCGATGCGCCCATCGCGCCGTTCAGATTGGCCATGCCCGGGGTGCTGCACTAGCCCATGGATCACTGATGGCGCTGTATGCGATCGGCGATGTGCAAGGTTGCGACACGGAGCTCGGCGCGCTGCTCGGTGCCCTGAAATTCTCGGCGGACCGCGATTCTCTCTGGTTTGTGGGCGACCTGGTCAATCGCGGTCCCGACTCGCTCAAAGTGTTGCGGCGCATTCGCGCGCTGGGCGATGCCGCGACGGTCATTCTCGGCAATCATGACCTGCATCTTCTCGCGGTGGCCTACGGCGGCGCACGCCTGCGCAGCGATGACACGCTCGACGGCGTGCTGGCGGCGCCGGATCGGGCAGCCCTGCTCGAATGGCTGCAGGAGCGGCCGCTGCTGCACGAGGATGCCGGGTTGAATGTGTGCATGGTGCATGCCGGCCTGGCGCCGCAGTGGGATTTGACCCGGGCGCGAAATTGCGCTCGCGAATTGGAGCGCGCGCTGCGGCGCAATCCCGAAAGGCTCTTCGATCGGATGTACGGCGATCAGCCGGACCTGTGGGACGATGCCCTCGACGGCGAGGAGCGACTACGCTTCATTGCCAACTGCCTGACGCGCTTGCGCTATGTGGATGCGGACGGCCGCCTGGCGCTTCGCGCCAAGGGATCGCCGAAGAAAACCCAGACCAAGTCCCTGATACCGTGGTTCGAGGTGCGCGACGCGCGCTGGCGGGGACCACGCGTCGTATTCGGCCATTGGTCGACGCTCGGTTACTTCAGCAACGCCGAAGTGACCGGGCTCGACACCGGCTGTGCTTGGGGAGACAGGCTCACGGCGCTGCGCCTCGATGTGCCCGACGCCAAGCCGGTCCAGGTGGCCTGCGCCGCGCCGGCGGCAGCGCCGGAAACCTAACGCCCTACGGGAATCTTGGCGGCCCGCAAGACCTCGCCGCGGACCAAGAAGCGGCTGCCGCTGGCTTGGTACGGTATGCAGGTGATGTCCTGCTTCACGTTTCTCGCACTCAAGTGCGGCAAAATGTCCCGCGCAAACTCCTGCACCAGCTCGCAGTCGCCGACGCCATAGTTTCGGAACGCATCGCTGGTCAGCGTGAAAGGCTCGTAGTGAGCATCCACGGCTTCAAGGTCGCCCGTGTGCAGCGGTTTGGCGGAAGGATCCGGCAAGGCCGGCGAGGAGAAAACCAGACTTAGGCGCGGACCCAAGTAGCCCCTGACCAGCGGCGCGGATTCATTGCAGGCGAGCAGCGATACCCGCAAATCGCGGCGCGCACCCAGATCCAAAAGCAGCGAAGTCATCTTGTCGCGCAGCCCTTGGCAGGAATAGCGCGCGGTGCGCCCCATGTACGAGAACTCGAGATGCTGTTCCTTCCAGACCGCCTGCAGCGGGCTACCGACGGGATCAGCCGCCCGCAGCGGCAACGCAAACAGCACTCCGACACCTGCGATGACCCAAAAAGTCCGCATACCGCCTCCAGCCGATTTGACCCTGCTGAACGCAACGAAGTTCATCGCCGTATAATGGGGGCCCATGCCAGCGTTACCGCCCTTCAATCTGCAGCAGTGGATCGACGACAATCGGGCGCTTCTGCAGCCGCCGGTCGGCAATAAGCTACTTTTTGAGGACGGCGGATTCATCATCATGGCCGTCGGCGGACCGAATTCGCGTAAGGATTATCATCACGACCCCAGCGAAGAGTTCTTCTTCCAAATCGAGGGGAACATGGTACTCAAGACCGTGCAAGACGGCCGCATGGTGGATGTGCCGATCAAAGCGGGCGAGATGTATCTCCTGCCTGCTGAAGTGCCGCATTCGCCGCAGCGGCCCGCCGGCAGCGTCGGGATCGTGGTCGAACGTCGCCGCGGTCCCTGCGAATTGGACGGCTTCTCCTGGTACTGCGAAAATTGCGGAAACCGTCTGCATTTCGAGCGAATTGCAGTCGGCAACATCGAGACCCAGCTGCCGCAGATCTTTGCGCGCTTTTATTCGAGCCTGCAGCAGCGCACCTGCGGCGTATGCGGCACGGTCATGCAGGCACCCAACTGACCGCGCAGGATCCGAAGCGCGCGGAAGCCGCGGCTCTGGATGCGGCGGACCCGCTCGCCGATTTTGCGCGGGAATTCCATCACCCGCACGATTCGAACGGACGCAAGCTCCTGTATTTTGGCGGCCATTCCTTAGGGTTGCAGCCCAAAACCGCCGCGGCCATGATCGAGCAGGAACTCGCCGATTGGCGCCGCTTGGGCGTGCTGGGGCATCACGAAGCGGCACGGCCGTGGATCCCGTATCACGAGCGCGCGGCACCAGCACTCGCCGGCTTGACGGGCGCGTTGCCGGGCGAGGTGGTCGCGATGAACTCGCTGACCGTGAATCTACACCTCATGCTGGTGAGCTTTTTTCGTCCCGATGCAGTCCGCAACAAAGTATTGATCGAAAGCTCTGCGTTTCCCTCGGATCGCTACGCGGTCGTCTCGCAGCTCGGTTTCCACGGCTTGAGCGCCGCCCAACATTTGATCGAAATTCAGCCGCGGGCCGGCGAACGGAACTTGCGGACCGAGGATTGGATCGAATGCATCGAACGCGAGGGCCCGCGCTTGAGTTTGGTGCTGCTGCCCGGCGTTCAATATCTCACCGGACAATCTTTCGACATGGCAGTCCTGATCGCGGCAGCGCGCCGCAGCGGTGCGGCGGTGGGCGTCGATCTCGCGCACGGCATCGGCAACACCGTTCTGCGCCTGCATGATTGGGGCGCGGATTTCGCAGTGTGGTGCAGCTACAAATATCTCAATGCAGGCCCCGGCGCGGTCGGCGGGTGTTTCGTGCATGAGCGGCATGCCAGGAACTTCAATCTGCCTCGATTTGCGGGCTGGTGGGGCCACAACAAAGCCGACCGGTTTCTCTACGATCCGAAGTTCGATCCCATCGACGGCGCCCAAGGCTGGCAAATCAGCAATCCGCCGATTTTCTCGACGGCACCGCTGCTGGCTTCACTGGAGATCTTTGAGCGGGCCGGTCTGCCTGCGTTGCGCACAAAATCCATCGCGCTCACGGGCTTCATGCGGCGCCTGATCGAGGAACGCCTGGCAAGTCTCGTCGAGATCATTACCCCCAGCGATCCGGAGCAACGCGGCTGTCAACTGAGCTTGCGTATCTGCCGTCCCGCCGCGAAGGCCAAGCGTTGCTTGGAACAATTAACCGGCGCAGGAGTCATCGGCGATTGGCGGGAACCGGACGTGCTGCGTCTGGCACCTGTACCCTTGTACAACTCCTTCGCCGAAGTGCTCGCCGCGGTCGAGATCCTGGCGCAGGCTGCGCGCGCATGATGCCTTCATGATACGCATCGTCGGCGCAGGACCCACGGGTGCGCTGCTTGCCTTGCTGCTCGAACGGCGCGGAAAAGAAGTCGAGATCTACGAGGCGCGTCCCGATCCGCGCCAGCTGCACGCCGATTCCGGCCGCTCCATCAATTTGGCGCTTGCAGACCGGGGCATCCATGCACTGAGGGCGGCGGGCGTGTTCGATAAATTGGGTTCCGCCCTGCTTCCCATGCGCGGCAGGCTCATTCACTACGAGAACGGCGACACCAACTTTCAACCGTATGGGCAGCGGCCCAACGAGGTCATTTATTCGGTTTCGCGGCATCGTCTCAATCAGGTTCTGATCGAGGTCGCCGCCGAGCGCAGCCGCGTACAGCTGTTTTTTCAGCACCGCTTCGAAACCGCCGATTTCGCAGCCGCGACCGCTTGCATTCGCGACCTGCGCAAGGACCGCCTGATCAGCGTCCCCATGCAGCCCTTGCTGGCGGCGGACGGTGCCGGATCGCTCATGCGCCGCGCGATGGCGGCACAGCGGCTGATTCAGGCGAGCGAAACCGATCTTGAGCACGGCTACAAGGAATTATCCATACCGCCGGGTGCGGGCGGAGGCTTTCGCCTGGCAAAAGACGCACTGCATATTTGGCCGCGCGGCAACTTCATGCTCATTGCCCTGCCGAACGACGACGGCAGCTTCACCGCCACGCTGTTCCTGCCCAAGCGCGGCTTGGTAAGCTTTGCGTCCTTGAACGATGCCGGCAGCGCCGATGAATTTCTGTCGCGCCATTTTCCCGATGCGCGCGCGATGATGCCGGATGCGGTCGCGGCATGGCACGCTCACCCGGTAGGCTTTCTCGGCACCGTATCCGCAAGTCCCTGGCACGTGCGCGGCGAGGCCATGTTGATCGGCGACGCGGCGCACGCCATGGTGCCATTTCACGGCCAAGGCATGAATTGCTGCTTCGAGGATTGCATGGAATTCGACGCCTCTTCGGCAGCTCTCGAGTCTTGCGAAGCGGTCTTCACGCAATTCGGTCCGGCCCGCAAGCGCAACACCGATGCCATCGCCGCAATGGCGCTCGACAATTATTCGGAAATGCGCGAAAGCGTCGCAGACCGGCAGTTCCAGCTGCAACAAGCGCTGTCCCTGGAACTCGAACGCCGTTTCCCGCGGCGCTTCGTGCCGCGCTATTCGATGGTGATGTTCCACCACGAGATTCCCTACCTTACCGCCCAGCAGCGCGGCGCGGTACAAGCCGATATTCTGTCGGAATTGACGCGCAGCGCGGTCAACGCTCTTGCGGATGTCGATTTCGAGCGCGCCGAACGCTTGATCATCAGCGGCCTGCCGCCGCTTTAAGCCGCCGTTGCGGAGCGCTTGCGATGAAGGGTTAGAAAACTGTACGGGTAGACATTTTTCGCGTCGGCCTCGTGGCGTTCGCGGTTGACTTCAGCCCACTCCGGTTGGCGCCAAGCATCGAAATACGTGTCGCCGTCCGCGATCGCGGTGTGCACCAAGGTCAGATGAATGCGCTGCGCTTGCGGCAGGCACAGCCGATAGATTTCCGCGCCTCCGATCACCATCAGCGGCGACTCGCCGGCGACGCCAGCCCGACCTTCCTCGAGGGTACGCACCACCTTGCAATCGACAGGAGCGAAATCGACCGAGCGGCTCAAGACCCAGTTGGTTCGTCCCGGCAGCGCCTTGCCGATCGACTCATAGGTCTTTCGGCCCATGAGGATGTGATGCCCCAGCGTGAGCGCGCGGAAGTGCTGCAAGTCCGCCGGCAAGCGCCACGGCAGCTGGTTGGCGCGGCCGATGACATTGTCCTCGGAAACGGCCACCACCAATTCCACCGCGGCGTTCATCGTCATGCAGCGCGGGCGCTCGGCAACCTGCATTCGCTCAAGATCCAGCGCGTCAGTTCCTGCAAATCCTCGCGTGTCTGGTCTTCGGGCCTTTGCAGCAGGTAGTAGCTCTCGTTGGTGGTCAGTTCCGCATCGAACAGCTTCACCAGGCCGCCCGCGGTGAAGCGATCGGCGCTCAAGCGCGATGGAACGAGGGCTACGCCCAGCCCTTGTTCGGCCGCCCGCACTACCGCCGACATCGTATCGAGGCGCACCAGGCGGTTCGGTTTGATCGGATCGATACCGAGTCCTGCCGCCCATTTTTCCCAGGCCTCGCGGCGCTCCTCGTGCAGCAGCAGCGTCTTGCCGTTCAGGCCCTCGTAGGAATCGATCGGATTGTCCAGCAAAAACGCCGGCGAACAGGCGGCGATGAAGTTTTGCGCGAACAGCTCGTGCACCACCAGGCCTTCCCATGGGCCCGCGCCGACCACGATGGAGAGGTCCGCTTCCGGCGGGTGGGTCTTGGGCGCCGAAAATGTCGTTTCAATGCGGATGTCGGTTTCCTCGCGCGCCTGGGAGAACGAAGCGAGCCGCGGCAACAGCAATTCGTTGGCGAAAAATGACGGTACGTTCAGCCTGATGATGGTGCGGCCATAACGCAGTTGCAGCTGCTCGGTCGCGAGCTCGAGCTTTGAAAAGATGTCCTCGATGTGCTCAAGATAATTGGCACCCGCCTCGGTCAAGGTCAAGGTGCGCACGCCGCGCTCAAACAAGCTCACACCCAGCTGCGCCTCCAGCGCCTTGATTTGGTGACTGATCGCGGAAGGCGTAACGAACAATTCCTCGGCCGCCGCCTTGAAGCTTTGCAACCTCGCCGCGACCTGGAAGGTCTTCAAGAATTTCAGCGACGGTAAGCGCATCTGCATCCTAATCCTTTGCAGTCGCTCGGGCTCCCGCACACTATACTTACTCGGCCGCTCGGCTCGCGATTAAGCTTAACTTTACGATAATAATCAATATTTTACGTCAAGGTGCGCGCCCGCGGAACCAGCCGCTGATGCTATGGCGCTCGCGCCGCGGCGGCAGCACCTCGTGCTCGCGGCCCGGCGTCAAAAAACACACCAGCCTGCCGCCCAGCGGTTCGACATCGACGTATCGATCCGCGGCGCCGTAAATTCGCAACGCCCCGCCATCGCTGTGCTGCCAGTCCGGATTCAGATACAGCACCAAGGATAGCTGCCGCCGCGCGCTGCCTCTTGGTTGATCGACATGGCGCGCGTAAGCGGCGCCCGGCGGATACTTGGCGTAGTGCAGTTCCAACTCGAACAACCCCAGGAATAAATCGCGATTGAATTGCAGACGCAGATCCTCGAGCCGGTCGATGACCGCGCGCTCGCAGGGCAGCAGCGGTTCGCGCAACCAGCAGGTGAAATCTCCACGAACGCTTTTTTGACGCTGTTCCTTCCCCAGGCTGCCGACGCGCGCGGCCGCGAAATTTCCCCTCGATTCTCGCGCATTCGCACATTCGCGCAGCGCCTGCACCTCGTGGGGCGCCGCAAACCGATCCCAAATCGAGATGCCGGATCGCCCCAAATCGGTGCTGGCGCTCACCGCGGCCGCTTTCCAGCCGGTTTGCCAAGTGATTTCTTGTTGCGGAATTCCAGCATGCTGCCGCGGCAGGGGCCCGCGCCGCAGCGGCAGGCGTATATGTCATCGACGTCGGCAGGATCATCGGCATCGCGTTGAATTCGATAATCGTAGGCAAGTTCTTCGCCGGGCCGGATGCTGCGAAGCGCCTCGATGTAAATACGCTTGCCGATATCGACCGTCTGGCAATTCGGAGCGCAGCCATGGTTCACGAAGCGCGCCTCGTTGCCATCGACGCCGGCATCGATCACGGTCTCATCGTCCACCGTGAACAAGAAGGTATGGCCGTCCACGGGATCTTTGTCCGCGTACCGGGCGTCGGCCTGCTCATGGGTCACCCGCTCGCCGAGATACTCAATGATGATCGTGCCCTTGCGAATGCGGCGCAGCGCGAATACTCCGTAACCGTGAACGCGCGAGTGGCGGACCTCAAAGAGATGCGCCTTGGGGCTTGCACGCTTCTTCATACCGCAATCGGAGCTTTGATTGCGCCATGGTAGCGATAATCGATGATTTCGAAATCTTCGTACGCATATTCGAACAAGCTCGGCGGACGGCGAAGAATCTTCAGCGACGGCAACGGAAACGGCGTGCGCGACAGCTGCAAATCGGCCTGTTGCAGGTGATTCAGATACAAATGGCAATCGCCGCCCGTCCAGACGAAGTCGCCGACCTTAAGATCGCATTGCTGCGCAAGCATGTGCGTGAGCAGTGCGTAGGAGGCAATATTGAATGGAACCCCGAGCAGGGCGTCGGCGCTTCTCTGATACAGCTGACAGGAAAGGCGGCCATCGGCCACATAGAATTGAAACAAGGCATGGCACGGCAGCAGGGCCATTCGATCCAGTTCGCCCACATTCCAGGCGCTCACCAAGATGCGCCGCGAATTCGGGTTGGATTTCAACTGTTCGATCACCTGCGACAGCTGGTCGATGCTTCTGCCGTCCGGCGTCGGCCAGCTGCGCCATTGCTTGCCGTAGACCGGACCCAAGTCGCCGTTCTCATCGGCCCATTCGTCCCAAATACTCACGCCATGCTCGTGCAAATACGCGACGTTGGTGTCGCCGCGCAGGAACCACAGCAGCTCATGGATGATGGAGCGCAGATGCAGTTTTTTGGTGGTTACCAGCGGGAATCCGGCATTCAGATCGAAACGCATCTGATGGCCGAACACGCTCAAGGTTCCGGTGCCGGTGCGATCGGCCTTCGACGCGCCGTGCTCGCGGATGCGGCGCAAAAAATCCAGGTACTGGCGCATCAGGCCTTCACTGCAATTAAATTGCCGGTGGCAACATTGCGCCGGTAGGCGTAGATCATGATTGCGGCGCCGATGAAGATCATCGGCGTCGTCAAAAGCATGCCCATGGTCAACCAATCGCCTGCCAGGTAGCCGATATTCGCATCCGGCAATCGCACCCACTCCACCAGGAAACGGCCACAGCCGTAAACGAACAGAAATAGGCCGGTGGGTGCCAGCCGCGGGCGCGGCGTGCGCGTGAACCAGAACAGGATCAGAAACAGCACGAGACCCTCGAGCGTCGCTTCATAGAGCTGCGAGGGGTGGCGTGAGATCAGCACGCCCTGCGCATCCGGCACGCCGAATCCCCACGGCAAGCTCGTGGGCTTGCCCCACAGCTCACCGTTGATGAAGTTGCCGAGCCGTCCGAAGAACAGGCCGATGCCGGGCAGCGGCGCGACGAAATCCAGGACATCGGCGATTTTCTTGTGTTTCACGCGTGCAAACACGATGGCGGCGATCAATACACCGGTCATGCCGCCGTGGAAAGACATGCCGCCGTCCCAGATGTGGAAGACGTTCAGCCAGTTCTCGGCAATCACGTCGTTCCCATAAAACAGGCACCACCCCAAGCGCCCGCCGAGAATGACGCCGATCGCACAGTAGAAAATGAGATCGTCGATTTCGAGCGGCACCCAGGTCGATCCGGGCCGGCGTGCGCGGTATCGCGCCACCCACCAAGCGCCCACGAATCCGATCAAGTACATGATGCCGTACCAATGCACGCGCAAGGGTCCGACGCCGAAGATGGGACCGATGGAAACGGCGATGGGATTGATGTGCGGGTAGGTGAGCATGGGCGTTACTTTAAACTCTCATTGATCCGACAGAAATAGGCTTTCAGATATCGCGTCTCGGGAATCGCGGGGTGCACCGGATGATCCGGCGCTTGGCCGCCCATTTCCAAGATTTGCAAATGTTTGCCTGCGCTGCGCGCGGCTTTCGCAATGGAATCCTGCAGTTCCTCCGCGCTCACGTGGGAGGAACAGGAGCACGACACCAGCACGCCTTCGTCCGCGGCCACGGCCATCGCCAGCTGATTCAGCCGCTTATAGGCGGCCAACGCCTTCGGCACATCCTTCCTGCGTTTGGCAAATGCCGGTGGATCGATGATGACGACATCGAACTGCGCGCCCTGCTGGGCAAATTCCTCGAGCGTGTCAAAGGCATCGCCCTTACGCGTGGTCAGCTTGGCACCGTTGCGCACCGCGTTCGCGGCCGCCAACTCCAATGCGGCCGCCGAGCTGTCGACGCAGGTCACCTGGGCCCCTTGGTGCGCCGCGCGCACGCCCCACGCGCCCACATAGCTGAATACATCCAATACCCGGGCGTGCGGCCGGATATATTTCGATAAGGCGGCTCGGTTGGCGGCCTGATCGAAAAACCATCCGGTCTTTTGACCTGTCAGCAGCGGCGCCTGGAATTCCAGGCCGCCCTCGATCACCAATGACGGCTGATCGAAATTTCCCCGGGCTGCTTCGGTGTAACTGGGCAGCCCCTCCATGTCCCGCGTCGAACCATCGTTCTTGAAGAGCACACGCTCGCAGTGCAGAACCTCGGTCAGTGCGGCTTGAATCGGATCTTTCAGCCTTTCCATGCCGGCGGTGCCGATTTGCACGACGCAGCACGCGCCGAAGCGATCGACGATCAGGCCCGGCAGGCCGTCGGACTCGCCGTAGACCAGGCGATAGTAGGGTTTGGGGTACAACCGATCGCGCAAAGCCAGCGCCGCCCGCATGCGTGTCGCCAGCCACGCCGCGTCCGGCACCTTCCAGGTCTCGAGCAGGCGCGCCGCGATCAAAGACTTGGGATTGACATACGCCAGCCCGAGAGCGCGGTCGTTGTGCGCCAGCACCCGCACCAGTTCACCGGCCTTGAACTTAGGTAGAGGCGTCTGGGCGGTGTCGACCTCGTTGCTGAAGACCCACAGATGCCCGGCATGCAGGCGGCGATCTTCGTTGCGTTTGAGGCGCAGGACAGGCAATTGCGCCGCATTACCGGAATCAGACATGGAAAGGTCTTCAGCTATGATAATCAGCATTCTAACCGACCGGGGCCGTCAGGATGCTGCGCAATCATCTCGCCGAGGAGACCAGCCCGTACTTGCTGCAGCATGCGGACAATCCGGTCGACTGGTATCCGTGGGGCAAGGCGGCGTTGAGCCTTGCGAAGCAGGGAAACAAACCCATTTTACTGTCGATCGGCTATTCCGCCTGCCACTGGTGCCATGTCATGGCACACGAATCGTTCGAAGATCCCGGCACAGCGGCACTGATGAACGAGTTGTTCGTCAATATCAAGGTCGACCGTGAAGAGCGTCCGGACCTGGACAAGATTTACCAGCTCGCCCAGCAAATGCTGACGCATGGCACGGGCGGCTGGCCGCTCACAATGTTTCTCACTCCCGAGGAACAGCCGTTTTTCGGCGGCACGTATTTTCCCAAGGAGCCTCGCCATGGAATGCCGGCGTTTCGCGAGCTGCTGCGGCGTGTCGCGGACTACTACCGCGAGCAGCGCGGCGAGATTCAGGCGCGGAATCAGCAGCTGCAGGCGGCGTTTGCCGCCATGGTGCCGCCGGCGTCTAGCGCCACGCTCAACGACGCGCCCCTGGCAGAGGCTCGCGCCGCCCTCGAGCGCTCCTTCGATTCCACCTTCGGCGGCTTCACCGGCGCGCCGAAATTTCCGCATCCGAACAGCATCGAGCGCTGCATGCGGCAGTGGTACGCCGCCGCGGCCGGCCCTGCGCCGGACCTCAAAGCGCTCTACATGGCGAGCCTGACGCTCACCCGCATGGCGGAGGGCGGTCTCTATGACCAGCTGGGCGGCGGATTCGCGCGCTACTCCGTCGATGCGTCCTGGATGATTCCGCACTTCGAGAAGATGCTCTATGACAATGCGCAACTGCTGTGTGAGTATTCGCGTGCGAATCTCGCAACCGGCGAAGCGCTGTTCGCCGACGTGTCGCACGAGACGGCGGATTGGGTGCTGCGCGACATGCGCTCGCCCGACGGCGCCTTCTACTCGAGCCTGGACGCGGACTCCCAAGGACACGAAGGGAAATTCTACGTCTGGACGCCGAGCGAAGTTCAAACCCTGCTGACGCCGCAGGAATACGCGGCGTTCTCGCGCCGCTTCGGCCTGGATCGCAGCGCCAATTTCGAAGGCGAATGGCATCTACATGCGTATCAATCGCCGCACGACATTGCGGCTGCCCTCGAGGAAACGCCGCAGGCCGTGCGGGCGCTGATCGACTCCTCGCGCCGCAAACTCTTGCAGGCACGCAATTTGCGGGTATGGCCGGCGCGCGATGAAAAGATTCTCACGGCGTGGAATGCGCTCATGATCAAGGGACTGGCCATCGCCGCGCGCGTGCTGCGGCGCGCAGATCTCGCGGCGGCGGCGACCGCGGCGGTTGATTTCTTGCGCCATCATTTGTGGCGCGACGGGCGATTGTTGGCGACCTACAAGGACGGGCGCGCGCACTTGCCGGCCTACCTCGACGATTACGCTTTTCTTGCCGACGCGCTGCTGGAGCTGCTGCAGACCCGCTGGCGCAGCGCCGACCTGGAATTTGCGCGGCAGCTCGTCGATGTGCTGCTGGAGCAGTTCGAAGATCCGGAGCGCGGCGGGTTCTTCTTCACCGCCAGGGAACACGAAAAGCTCATTCACCGCAGCAAGACATTCGGCGACGAATCCGTGCCCGCCGGCAATGGCATTGCCGCGGACGTTTTATGCCGGCTCGGGTATTTGCTCGGCGAGACGCGCTATGTGGATGCAGCAGAACGTACCTTGCAGGCGGCATGGAGCGGGATTCGGGAATACCCTCAGGCACACATGAGTTTGCTGAATGCGCTGGAGGATTCCTTATCCTCGATGCAAATACTGGTGATTCGCGGCGAGGCCGCGAGCGCGGCGCAGTGGGCGCGCGACCTGGGCGCCTTGTACGCGCCGACTCGCATGATTTTCGCGATTCCCGCCGGCGAGGATCTCCCGCCCGCGCTGGCGGCCAAACGCGCCGGTGCTGCGACACTGGCCTATCTGTGCACCGGTATGACGTGTTCGGCGCCCTTGGAGAATTTCGCAGAAATCTCGCGCGCGCTGAAGCTGCGGGTCACGCCCTGAAGCCTGCGGGTCACGCCCTGAAGCTGCGGCTCACTTGGCATAGTGCTTGCGCAGTTCCATGCCGACGCGGCGCTTGAAATCGCCGTGCAATGCATCGGAGTAAAGCGGCGCCGCGCTCCAATCGAGCGCCCAAGGCTGGGCGGTGCGCGTGTTCTCGGGTTCAGCGCTATCGCGAGGGAAGACATGGGCGTGCAGCGCCGGGTCCACGTTGCCGTAGATCGCGTAGTTGATCCGCGCGGCGGCGGTGATGGCGAGCAGCACATCGCCCAAGAGCACCATGTCGAACAGGAATTGCGCGCGTGCAACGCCTTGCAGCGCATTCAAGTGGGGCACGACCGGATCGGGCAGCAGCAGACAATAGCCGGGCAGGACCTGGCGTTCTCCCATCACAACCCAGCCTGAGGGCAGCTTGGTGATGGCGGCGGGCAGTTGCGCCGCGCGGCAGCGCTCGACCAGCGCATGGATCGTGGTGGTCGCCATATTATTTCTCCCGCGCCTTGGCAATCGTCGCCGCGTCGATGGGGGGTGAGGAATTTCCGAAATGCGAGCGGATGTAGGTCAAAACAGCGGCCGCGTCCGGATCGCTCATCCAGCCGAACAGCAGCATCTGCGTAGGATAGCGGCCTGCCGGAATGCTCGCCGGCCGCTTCTGGCTCAACACCCATTGGGCGAGTTCGACCGGGTCGCCCGTAACCGCCGGCGATCCGGACAAACTCGGGAAAACCTTGGGAACGCCCTCGCCGTTTTCGCGGTGGCAGGGCACGCAATTTTGCCCATACAGCGCCGCGCCGCGCGCGGCGGCATCGGCGGGCGCAGCGGCGCCCCCGGCGGAATTCCGGCCCGAATGCTGCGAGCAGCCGCAGATCAATGTCAGTAATCCCAGCGGCAGGAGCCGCTGCAAACTCAACATAGCCCCTAGCCTCGCCAGGTGCGGAACGCACCGGTATCCAAATGCACGAAGTTTGAGGCACGATAGAATCCCACGCCGCCTCGTTTCAACTGCTCGGCATGCGCCGCCAGATCCTTGCAATCCACGCCGTTCATGCGCACATCGATCGCGCGTCCCTGCATGTGCAGGCTGTGCTGCGACACGCCGCTGCTGCGTTCGTGCAGGCGCTCATTGGTCTCAGGCGATCGATAGCCTGAGATGACGACATAGGCAGGCGGCACGCCGATCCGGGCCGCCACATCCACCAGATAATCCATGAGCTTGGGATCGATGGCATGTTTCTCGCCGTTGCGAAAATCCCGCAGCAACACTTCGATAGCGTTCAGCGCGTCGGACACATAGGCATCGTCGCGGAAGTACTCGACCTTCAGGCGTTCGCCGGTATGCAAATTGCTCAACGAAATTTGCCTGGCCGTGGATGCAGACGCGGAAGCGGGCGCGCCGAGCAGCCAACGCGACCACAACGCCATGCTGCCTGCGAGACCCGAAGCGATGAGCATGCGGCGGCGCGAGATCATCCGAGACCTCGTTCTTCAAGCAGCCGGCCTTGATCGAGCGCCAGCACGGTCGCCTTGGGAAAGAAATTGAACTCCGAGGCCGAGGCCCAGGTATAAGCGCCCATCACCCGGCCTACGATCAAATCGCCGATTTCGAGCTTGGGCAGTTCGAGCTTCTCGCGCACCACGTCTATGCTGTCGCAGGTCGGCCCGGCAAGCACCGAGGGAAAGGTCTCGGGGCTCGACCGGAGCGCATCCACCGGAAACACCGAGTGGTCGTACATCTGGCCGCTATAACTGCCGTACAGACCATCGTCGAGGTAGTACCACCAACGCCCATCGCGCAAGGCACGTCCCATGACGGAGGCGACCGCGATGGCCGCAGGGCCTGCAATATAGCGCCCCGGTTCCGCAATGATGCGTATGCCGGGCGGCAATTTCTCGAGCGCCGCCTTGAGCGGCGCACAGAATTCTTCGATGGGCAGCGCGGCGTGCAAATAGTCCACCGGAAAGCCCCCGCCGATGTCGAGAATTTGCGGCGAATGGCCGGCTGCCGCGAGGGACTGCAGCAGCTCGCGGCAGGTGTCGATGGCCCTGACCATCATTGCCGAATCGGCATTTTGCGAACCGGTGTGAAAAGACAAGCCGTCGATTTTGATGCGCAGCTGCGCAGCGAGCTTGAACAGCTCCGCCGCCGCTTGCGGGTCGCAACCGAACTTGCGCGACAAGTCGACTTGCGCGTCCGGGCTGCGGAAAGACACGCGGATCAGCAGCGAACAGCGTGTGCGGAATTGCAAGAATTTGCGCAGCTCATCCGGATTGTCGGCGACGAAGCGGGTCACGCCAAAGGCCACCGCGGTTCGGATATCGCTGTCGCGCTTGATTGGATGGGTGTGGATGCAGCGTGCCGGCGCCACGCCCACGCGGCGCACCAATTCCACTTCGCCGTTGGTGGCGAGATCGAAAAAGGCGCCTTCGGCCATGAGCGTGGTGATGAGCGATGAGTGCGGCAAGGGCTTCAGCGCGTAATGCAAATCAACGCCCGGCAGCGCTGCTTTGAGGCGGCGATATTGCCGGCGCACGCGCTCGGCATCGATCACCAGCAGCGGCGAGCCGTAGCGGGCCGCCAAATGTTGGATCGCCTCTCGCGAGAAAGGATCTTGCCGGGGGTCGAGTTCCATCGGCTAGCCGACGCTCAGCTCCAACGAATCATCACCCATGCCGCTCGCGCGCTGCAAGCGGTCGAGAATGGCCGCCCAGCGCTCATCCTGCGGCAGACTCTGCGCGAATATTCTTACGCAGCCTATCCGATCCAGGGTGCGCAAGTGGTTGTAGAGATTGTGCGCGTAAGTGTCGGGCTTTTTGCCGGCATTGATCCAAGTCATGTGACGCTGGGTATGCAGCGGCGGCCGCATCGCCAGCACCGCGACCTTCTCCTCGCGAGCCACGATCTCGCCGGCGCGCACTTCCAGATCGTCCGAGTCGACTATTTCAAGCGGCGTCGACGGCGCATAGTGCAGCTTGCGGTCACCGGGCGTGCGCGGTACAAATCCGCCGACCGCCATCGGACCGACCACCCGTTCGAGTTCCGTGCGGGTGATGAACCCGGGGCGCAGCAGCCGCGCTTGATTGTCGAGACAAGAAACAATGGTGGACTCGAGGCCGATCGGCGAATCGCCGCCATCCAGAATCACCTTGACGGCATCGCCGAGTTCATCGCGCACATGCTCAGGTTTGGTGGGGCTCAAACGCCCGTAACGGTTGGCGGACGGCGCAGCGATGCCGCCGCCGAAAGCATTCAGCAACTGCTGCGCCATCGGGTGCGATGGGACGCGGATGCCGATGCTGTCCTGGCCGCCGGTGACGATTTCATTGACGTTGTCGGCTTTTGGCAAAATCAGCGTCAAGGGTCCCGGCCAAAACCGCGCCGCCAACTGGTCGGCCACCGCGGGCATCTTTGATACCCAACGGTGCAAGTAACGTGGATCGTCCAGATGCACGATCACCGGATGATCCGGGGGCCGGCCCTTGACCTCGAAAATCTTGCGCACGGCGGTCGGGTCGGCGGCGTTCGCGCCGAGTCCATAAACGGTCTCAGTCGGAAACACCACCAATTCGCCGCCGCGCAGGGCTTCGACCGCGGTTTCGATGTCTGTCTGTGTAGCTCTTACCACACGCCAATGATATCAAGACTGCGCGATGAGCAAGGGCAGCTTCGGAATTAAGACGGCGTTTTACAGTTGTTCACGGCTTTGTAGCAGGAAGGCGACACTCCAGGAACACCAAGTCGAGCCACCGCCCGAATTTGAAGCCCACCTCATGAAAATGAGCGACCTTGATGAACCCCAAGCTCTGATGCAGTTTGATGGAAACCTCGTTGTCAGCATCGACTCCCGCAATCATGGCGTGCTTGTGCATGGACGCCGCCAGACTCAGCAGCTCGACCACCAGCTTGCGGCCCAATCCTGAGCCGCGGCAGTCGGAACGCACGTGAACGCTGTGCTCCACGGTGTGCTGATAACAAGGCGGCGCTCGAAACTCGCCGAAGGTGCCGAACCCCGTGATGCCCGAAGCGTCCCGGGTGACGATGAACGGATATCCACCGGCAAGTTTGGCGTCGAACCACGCTGCCCCTTGCTCCGCGCTCAGTTCCACCTCCCTATATACGGCGGTGGTGTTGCGAATGACTTCGTTATAGATCCTTAAGATTTCAGGAAGGTCTTCGCGCGCGGCCGCACTGATAACGCCGGTCAATCAAGGTACCCGGGAGGCTTCGGCAGGCCCTGAAAATCCTTCGGATCATGCTGCACGATCAATCGTCCATGGGTGTTCTTGAGGATGGTTTCGACTCGGCTCATCGAAGCCAGTGTATCGGCACGGTCGGCGTTGTAGACCGGCACGCGCTTGAACAGGCGGTTGGTTCGAAGGTGATACAGATCGCCGGAGAGAATCACGGTGCCGCTCTTCGGCAGTTTGAGTTTCAGCACTTGGTGCCCCGGGGTGTGTCCCGGGGCGCGGAGGATCATGACCCTGCCGTCCCCGAACACATCGTAATCGCCCTCGATGGCTTCGGTTTTGGCGTTCTTAAAAGCGCTCCAGGTCTCGGGCAGGACGCCGCCCGGCGGCGGTAGCACCGATGCCGCCGCCAGTTCCGCCTTGTTCATGATCCACACAGAATCCTTGAATTCGTTGGCATTGCCGGTGTGATCCCAATGCAAGTGCGAGAAGGCGATGTAGTTGATATCTTTCGGCGTCAGGTTCAAGGACTGCAGCTGCGCAATGAGCGTGACGGGAACGGTGACGTGCACGCCGGGCGCCGCATCGCTGCCCCCTTTCGGATAGTTGTAATGATCGCCGAGGCCTGCATCCCACAATAAATCACCCTTGGGATGGCGAATCAAAAAGCACGGCGCCGCGATCGAGCCCGGCTTGCCGTCGTATTCTCCGGTATCCGAGAACCCTCCCATGTCCTTGAAGGTGGCGTGCCCGCAATCGAGGACATACAGCCGCAATTCGGCGGGCCGGGCCAGGCAGCGCGGCGCCATCCAGAGGCACATAAGCGCAAGTGCCATCGCCGGAAGCGTAGATTTAACATACGCGTCATTCACGAGACTGGCCCTCCTTGGGGGCCCTATACTACAACCGTGAGCGAGCACGAACACCATCATCATGAAGAGCATGCGCAACGCGCGCCCAGCGCGATGGAAGTGCGGGTCCGTGCGTTGGAAGCGCGGCTGACCGAAAAAGGCTTCATCGATCCGGCCGCGCTCGATGTACTGATCGACGCCTACCAGACCAAGATCGGGCCCCGTAATGGTGCACAGGTCGTGGCGCGCGCCTGGTGCGATCCGGAATTTCGCCGCTGGCTGCTGAAGGATGCGACCGCGGCAATTGCATCCTTGGGGTTCAGCGGGCGGCAGGGCGAACACATGGTGGCGGTCGAGAATACCGCCGACGTGCACAACATGGTGGTGTGCACGCTGTGCAGTTGCTATCCCTGGGCGGTGCTCGGGCTTCCGCCTACTTGGTACAAGAGCGCACCGTATCGCGCGCGTGCCGTCAAGGATCCGCGCGGCGTGCTCCAGGAATTCGGCGTTGAACTGCCGGCGGCGACGCAAATCCGCATTTGGGATTCGACTGCCGAAGTCCGCTACCTGGTTTTGCCGCGGCGCCCGCCCGGCACTCAGCACTTGAGCGAGCCGCAGCTCGCCGATCTGGTGACGCGCGACTCCATGATCGGCACCGGCCTGCCCAGGTTTCACGCGTGAGCTATCGTTCGCACGCCGACCTCGGCGGCCTAGACGTGCGCGGCCCCATCGTCATGGAAGCCGAAGGGGAATTGTTTCACGCCCCCTGGGAACCGCGGGTGATGGCGCTCGTCGTGGCCATGGGCCCGACGGGCCTGTCGAATATCGACATGAACCGCGCAACCCGCGAAACGCTGCCGGACTATCGCGATCTCAGCTATTACGAGATCTGGCTCGCGGCGCTGGAGAAGCTCGCGCTGCAAAACGGCGTGCTCGGCGATTCGCCGCCTGCGCCGAAGCAGGTGCTGCACGCCGACTCCGTGAGGGCGGCGATCAACCAGGGTACGTCGATGTCGCGGCCCGCCGCACGTCCGGCCCGCTTTTCGATCGGCGACCGCGTGCGTACCGACCGGCGCGAACCGCAGCACCACACGCGGCTGCCGGCCTATGCGCGCGGCAAGCTCGGCCTCATCGAAAAAATCCATGGCGCGCATGTGTTTCCGGACAGCAACGCGCACGGCCTGGGCGAGACCCCGCAATGGCTGTACACGGTGGTCTTTGAGGAGAAAGAACTATGGGGCGATGTCCAGCCGTTGCAGCGTTCCGTCGTCTCGATCGACGCCTTTGAACCCTATTTGGAGCCGCTGTGAATCACGACACTGTGCGGCAGCTGCCGGGAATCCCCCTGCAGGGAGACGGTCCCGTTTTCAACGAACCTTGGGAAGCGAAAGCCTTTGCCATGACCCTCGCATTGCATGAGCGCGGTCTCTTTACCTGGCCGCAATGGGCGCAAGCGCTGTCGCGGGAAATTGATCGCGCGCATGCGTCGGGAGATGCGGATCTCGGCGACACCTACTACCGGCATTGGTTGCTGGCGCTCGAGAGCCTGGTCGAAGACCTTCCCTGAAGTCCGTCCCGGTGGTCGGACAGCCTAGTGAAGCAGCGACGCCGTGACGTCAGGCGGATCGAGCGAGGTTCTGATCCAGCTGCCGTCTTCTTGCCGGTTGAGCTCGTACGCCGGCCAATAGTGCTTGTCGAGTTTTAGGGTGATCACGTCGGTCTGGCCGTTCCAACTGATTGTCTTGAGGCGCAGTGAGGCGCGGTCAGGCTTGCCGCTCACCGCCCTGATGAAGGCATCGAGATCGGGCGTCGGCTGCCCATCCACTTCGGTGATGCGCCGGCCGGCGTACAGGCCGTAGTGCGTGGCCGGCGACCCGTAAAAGAAAAATGAAACGAACACGCCATAAGGAGCGATGCCCCGTTGCACCGCCATGGCGCGATGCGGCGATTGCAGCGTGGCGCCGGCCCAGATGAGCACCCGGTCGATGTCGCGGCCGTTCAATGCCACGGTTTTCATTTGCAGCGTCTTTTCGGAGCGATCGCGCCACACCGTCACGCTGACCTCGGGACTCTGCACCGCGCGCTCAACTTCGCGAAAATGGTTCACGACTTTACCGTTGATCGCGAGCAGCAGGTCCCCAGGCTCGAGCAACGAGGCGGCAGGCGAACCCGCGACCAGGCGGTTGATGCCGAGCACTTGGCGGCGTTGCGGATTGTGCTCCTCGAAGCGCCGGACCCAATCGTCGGGCAAGCCCAGTTCGCGCGCACCGGCCAGGGATTGCACGTCGAATTCCGCCTCGAAGGAATACAGCGGCCGGCCATCGGCCACCACACCGAGCATTTCGCTGACCAAATCGGCTGGAATGCCGCGCTCGATCTGTTCGAGCTGCCGTTGCGATTCGAACGCGAAGCTCGACCAGAGCGCGAGCACATCGCCTTTTTCATCGGACAGCACGCCATCGTAGTCGGTCGGGGGATTGATGAGGCTCAGTGCTTCCAAATTGCTGTCGCGGAACCGCAGTGTGCGCGATAGCGGAAATGAAACCACGTCGAGGCTGGAGATTTGGGTTTTCTGCGATTGGATTTTCGAATCGGCGCGCTCGCCGACCACCCACACGTCATCGCCCGGACTCAACGGCCGAGTGACCAAGGTCGCAGCCCGCACCGGCGTGCTGCCGATCGACTTGGGATCGTAGGAAACGACGGCGAGATTGTGCAAGGGATGAATGAATATGACCTTGCCCGGTACTTCGACCGTTCCGGCAAAGGTGATGCGTACGTCGCCCATCGCCACCGGCACGGTATTGCGGTCGACTGCCACCAGGCCGCGCTGTGCATCGACGATCACGCCGGTGCCGTGATAATTCTTCTCGGTCACGCCCGACGTCGAGTACGGCATGTCGAAGTTCACCATCACCAACGAAGGCGACAAGCGGTCGATGCGCGGATCACCTGTCCTGGCAAACTGCGTGGCGGCCGGTTTGAGGACGGACGGCGCAGGTCCGGGAGGGATGCTGATGCAGGGCCATGTGCCCAAGGTGTCGTCGCGCTTGCATTCCCGCGCAGGAAACCAGCGCCGATCCATGCGAATGACCTTGAGTTGAACCGCGCGAGGGTCTTCGATGGTCACATAGCGAACCGGCACGCGTGCACCGTCCGCCAGTTCCGCGAGCACGGCCGCGAATTCCGCCAAGTTGTCGACTTTCTTGCCGTTGAACGAACTGATCAGGGCGGCGCGCGGAATGCCGGCGGCGCCGAATACATAGCCCGGATTGGCGATATACACGCCCTTGATCGGCACATTGAAATGCCGCGCCTGCTGATAGGACAGCGTGTGCACCACCGCCTCGCCGAATTCGATGAATTCCGCCGGCGTGATGGCGCTCAAGGACTGCACGTCGAGATCGTGCTGCATCGTTTGCGTGCCGCGCTGCACCTCTACCTTGACGCGGCGGCCCACATGCGCGTCGAGTTCTTCCTCGAGTGCAAAAAACTCCGGAATGGGCTTGCCGTCGATCGCGACCAGGATATCGCCCGGCGATAAAATTCCGTCGGCGCCGGAACCCGGCTGCACATCCTCCACCACCAGCATGCCGGTGAGCTTTGGATACGCCTTGCGCATGCCGGCCTCGGTCGCGGCGTTGAGCCCGAGCCGCTTCAGCTCATCATAGGGTGTGTACTTGAAAACGGTTTCCAGCGTTCCCCGCGGCACCGGCTTGCCGACTTCGAGATACTTCAATGCGCGGACCACCGGCGGGAGCGGCAAGTAAAAGCTCGACGCTGCGCCGGTGGCGCCGCCGGCGTTGAGCGCCACGACGCGGCCTTCAATATCGATCACCGGCGAGCCGGACGAGCCGCCGGAGGTGCTCGAAGCTGCTTGGTAATAGAAGGTATTGAAGTCGTTGTACTTGCCGTAACCGTATTCCGGCGCCTCACGATCCAAGCGCGCCAGCGTGCCGGCAAGAATCGACAACTGTTCGCCCGCATCATTGCCCACGACGCGGATTTCCCGGCCGATGACCGCACCTTGCGGATACAGGGGCAGCTCCGCCGGCTGAATGAAATGCAGTTTCGCCGGATCGTAGTGATAAATGCCGAAATCGTGAATCGGATCGCGATAGATCGGATAGAGCTGCACTTCTTCCCGGTTCAGGAAGATCGCCTGCGCGGTAACCGGACCCGGCGTCACGACGTGCCGATTGGTCAGAATCAATCCTCGCTTCGCGTCGATGACAAAGCCGGTTGCTTGCGCCGTGGTGTTCCATTCGGTGTCGAACGCGCGCGTGCTATCGATTTGAATGGTGACGACGCCGGTGGCAATCCTCTCGAGCGTCTGGGCCCAATTGGCCGGGGTATTGGGAATTCCGGGAGCTTTGGGAGGCGTCGCGATTGGGGCGGTGAATGCCGGTGTTATCGAAAGCGCCAGCAAAGAGGCAAACAGCAAGATACGGGGCATGCCGATCCTAGGGTTAAATATCATTCAAGAGCCTTTGGATCGGACAAGGTCGGACGCCGGCCAGTTCCAATCAAGCGGCAGTTCCCTTCCAAATCAGATCGAGCTGCTTTGCCGCGCGCACATCATCCAGTCGTCGGACAGGCATTGTATGCGGCGCGGAGGTGAGTTTCTCAGGATCATGCGCCATTTCCTCGCGAATCGAGGCCAAAGCGTCGCAAAAACGATCCAAGTCCTCCTTGGCCTCGGTTTCCGTGGGCTCGATCAGCAGGCACTCGGGTACCAGCAACGGGAAATATGTCGTGGGAGCGTGAAAACCGTAGTCGAGCAGTCGCTTCGCGACGTCCATCGCGGAGACGTGATAAGCCTTCTGCTCCTGCTTCAATGTAATGATGAACTCGTGGCTGGCGCGGCGCTTGGGATAGGCAGGTTCGAATCCCAAAGCCTGCAGCCGCTTCATCAGGTAATTGGCGTTGAGCGCGGCAAATTCCGCCACCCGCACCATGCCCTCGCGGCCCAGCAGGCGCATATAGATATAGGCGCGCAAGTTCACGCCGGCATTGCCCATGAAGCCGGATAAGCGGCCGATGGATTGCGGCAGATCGCACTCCGTCAACCAGCGGTAGTGCGCGCCATCCTTGCCGACGATGGGCAGGGGAAGAAAAGGCTTCAGCCGGGCGCTCACGCCCACTGCGCCGGAACCGGGGCCGCCGCCGCCATGCGGCGTCGAAAAGGTTTTGTGCAGGTTCATGTGAATGACGTCGAACGCCATGTCCCCGGGGCGCACTTTGCCCAAGATGGCATTTAAATTCGCGCCGTCGTAATACAGCAAGCCGCCGGCATCGTGGACAATGCGCGCTATTGCCACGATCTTACGTTCGAACACGCCGAGCGTGGACGGATTCGTGAGCATGATGCCGGCCGTTGCCGGACCTACCGCCGATTTCAGTGCATCGATGTCCACATCGCCGTTGGCGTCGCAGGGAATTTCCTTGACCACGAATCCGCACATGGTGGCGGTCGCCGGATTGGTGCCGTGCGCGGCTTGCGGAACGATGATCTCGGTGCGCGCTGGGTCATTGCGTGCCCGATGATACGCACGGATCATCGCCACGCCCGCAAATTCTCCCTGCGCGCCGGCCATGGGCGTGAGACTGACCGCCGGCATGCCGGTGATTTCCTGCAGCATCCCCTGCAACTCGTACATGCAAGCGAGAAAGCCCTGCGGCTCCGGCCCCAGCGGATGTCTTCCCAAGAATTCCGGCAACATCGCGAGGCTGTTGCAAGCCTTCGGGTTGTACTTCATGGTGCAGGAGCCAAGCGGGTAGAAATGCGTGTCGATGGAGAAATTCATCTGCGACAGACGCGTGAAATGCCGCACCGCCTGGAGTTCGGAGACTTCGGGCAACGCCGGCGGGACCTTTCTCCGCAAGTTAGCGGGCACTTGCGCGCCACCAGCGACCGGCGGCGGAAATTGCGTGACCGCGCCGCGTCCCGGCTTGCTCAATTCGAATATCAACGGTTCGCGCGATTTGAGCTCCATCGGCATCTCCCTAAGCCGCCGCTCGCGAGGCGCTCATCACATCGGCCAACGCGGACGCATACGCGTCGATGTCGGCGCCAACTTTGGTTTCGGTGGCGCACACCAGCAGTGCATGGCCCAATTCCGGATAACGCTCGCCAAGATCCAGTCCGCCGAGGATTCCCCGTCGCGCCAGCGCGGCGAGGACCCCCGCGGGTGCGCGATCCAGAGCCACCACGGCCTCGTGAAAATTCGGCGTCGTGAAGGCTCGTTTGACGCCCGGAACCTTGGCCAACGCCGCGATCAAGTCCGCGGTGCGCTGCATGCTCGCTTGCGCGACGGCAGTGAGTCCCTGCGGCCCGAGAAGAGCCATGTAAATGGTCGCCGCCGTCACCATCAGACCCTGATTGGTGCAAATGTTGGAGGTGGCCCTGCTGCGGCGTATGTGCTGTTCACGCGCCTGCAGCGTCAGACTGAATCCCGGCCGGCCTTCCGCATCCACCGTACGGCCCACGATCCGGCCGGGCATTTGCCGCACGTAGTGCATGCGCGTGGCCATGAAGCCAAAATAAGGACCGCCGGAGGACAGCGGCACCCCCAGCGCCTGGCCTTCGCCGCAGACGATGTCGGCACCCTGCACGCCGCCGATCATCGCGCCCCACTGTCCCGGAGGCTTCAATAACGCCAGAGAAGTGGGGTTCACCACGGCGATCAGCATGATTTTGTTGGCATGCGCCCAATCGGTCAGCGCATCGACCTCTTCCAAGCTGCCGAAGAAATTCGGCTGCTGCACGACGAGCGCCGTGAAATCCTGGCCGGCGTAGGGTTTAAGCGCCTCGAGCAGCGTGCGGCCGGCCGCACGGTCGAAATCCACGGCGATGAAAGCGATGTCTTGATTGCCGGCAATCGCCTGCGCAACTTGCGCATAGGTCGGATTGACCGCACGCGGCATCAAGATGCGGCGCGAGGCGGAGCTGCGATTGGAGCGCACCGCCATGAGGCAGGCCTCGGCGAGCGCCGAGGCGCCGTCGTAGAGCGAAGCGTTCGACACTTCCATGCCGGTGAGCGCGCACATCATGGACTGATATTCGTAGATCAACTGCAGCGTGCCCTGGCTCGCTTCCGCCTGATAGGGCGTATACGCGGAATAAAATTCTCCGCGTGTCGCGATGGCCCATACGGGCGCGGGAATGTGATGTTCGTAGGCGCCGGCACCGATGAAATTCAGCGGCCGCCCGTCGATCGCGGCGCGCTCCGTCATCAGGCGCGCAATCTCCATTTCCGACAGCGGCGCGGGCAGGTTGAGTGTGCCGGCGCGGAGTTCCGCGGGAATTTCATCGAACAACTCGTCGATCGAGCGCGCGCCGATGACTTCCAGCATGCCGGCAATATCGTCGGGCGTGTGGGGAATGTATGCCATTTGCGTGCCTTACTCGGATTCTTTGGCCACAAAGCCTTCGTAGTCGCTCGCGCTCATCAGCGACGACACGTTGGCGCCGCCGCCGGCCTCCAGGCGGAACAACCAGCCCGCGCCGTACGGATCTTCGTTCAGCAGCTCCGGTTTGCCGGCCAGCGCGCCGTTGTTTGCGACCACTTTGCCCGACAAGGGGCTGTAGACATCGGATGCCGCTTTCACCGACTCGACCACCGCGCAAGCTTCGCCGGCGCTCAGGGTTCGGCCCACATCGGGCACCTCGACGAACACCAAGTCGCCGAGCGCGCTTTGCGCATGATCGGTGATACCGATTTCCAATGCGCCGTTTTGCGCCTGACGCACCCACTCGTGGCTCTTGGTGTATTTCAGATCGCCCGGTATGTTGTTGCTCACGTGAATCCCCCTAGCTGATGTCGATCAATGCCTTGCCATGGCGCACGAACGGCGGCTTGACGATGCGTGCCGCGTGCAGTTTGCCGCGTATGTCCACCTGCACCGCCGGTTGCGAAGTCTTCGGCACTCGCGCCAGTGCAATGGAACGATTCAAGGTGGGCGAGAAAGTGCCGCTGGTAACCTCGCCGGTATTGCCGGCGACGCTGCCTGCGACCAGCACTTTCTGGTGACCGCGAAGTACGCCGCGATCCTCGAGCAGCAGTCCCACCAATTCCCGGCCGCTCTCGCGCTGCGCGCGCGTGAGCGCGTCTCGGCCGATAAAATCCCGATCGTTCGGCTCGAACGCAACGGTCCAGGCGAGGCCGGATTCCAAGGGATGAAAGTTTTCATCCATGTCGTTGCCGTACAGGTTCATGCCGGCTTCGAGCCTTAGCGTATCGCGGGCGCCGAGGCCTGCCGGCTTGACGCCCTCCGCCTGCAAGCGCTTCCACGCGTCCGCCGCTTCTGGCGCGGGAATCATGATTTCGAAGCCGTCTTCTCCGGTGTAGCCGGTGCGGGCCACGAACCAGGCGCCGAAAGGCGCGCCGAAGAAAGTTTTCAATTCCAAAACCCCCGCCTGCTGCTCGGGCTTGAGCAGCACCGCTGCCTTGCGCCGCGCATTGGGCCCTTGCACGGCGATCATGGCCAGTTCCTTGCGTTCAATGACGGTCACGTCGAAATCGAGGGCGTGGCGGCGAATCCAGGCCAAATCCTTGTCGCGCGTGCCGGCATTGACCACCATGCGGTACCAGGTCTCCGACATGTAGTAGACGATCAGATCGTCGATCACACCGCCGTTCGGCAGCAGCATGCAGGTGTACAGAGCTTTGCCGAAGGTCTTGAGGCGGGCCACATCGTTGGCCAAGAGAAATCGCAAGAACTCGCTCACCCGCCCGCCGGTCAAGTCGATGATGCACATGTGCGAGACATCGAACATGCCCGCATCCCGGCGCACCGCATGGTGCTCTTCGATTTGCGATCCGTAGTGCAACGGCATGTCCCAACCGCCGAAGTCGACGATTTTGGCGCCTTGCAGCACATGCGTGTCGTATAAAGGAGTCTTAAGGCCCATCGCAACCTCGCGGCGAACGAATACAGAGACGCCAAGCACCTTCGTGCTTCGCCCCTCTGTCCTTAAGACCTGAGAGATTGCGCGCTTTCGTTCAAGCGCTGCTCCCCTTCGGTGGATCGCTGACGCGACCGCTCTCCAGAGATCGCGAGAGTCTGCCGTTCATGTGCCTGAGCGTTTCCGGGCGGTTGCGCCTTCGGCGGCCCTACTAAAAGGGCTCTCTCCAGACAGCTCTTATCGCGAGTGGCGGCATGATACAGAAGAGGCTCTACCACTTGAAGCGCGGCACGCTCATATATCTAGTCCATAAATGCAGGCCGCCGTATTT
>DATAVX010000038.1:0-2026 GCA_036267535.1 Steroidobacteraceae bacterium | reverse complement strand
AGGCCGCAACGTCCGCGGCAGATTCAAGCGACGATGCGTCGTGGATCTTACGCATCGCGGGGTATTCAACTTCTTTTTCGGAGTAGGCGACAGTCGGCAGTTCGAGAGGAGTAACCGGAGGCGGCGCGGGCGGCGCCGCACTCACGCGTCCGATGGGAACGATGGAAAATGCGACCTCGCGGTCGGTATTGAGCCCGAGGAGAGCGTTCACCTGCGAATCCATAAAGCCCGAAACCACTTCCGCGGGTAAATTCGAGGCGGACGCCATCGCGAGAAGATTGGCGAGGATCGTGCCGTTGTCCCAGCCAAAATGGCGATAGGTGCGGGAATGATATTTCCAGGCATTGCGCCAGTAAGTCCCAGTGCAGACGATGATGACGGGGGCATGCGCGACCGAGTCTCGACTGGCAGTGGCCTCAACAAGCGTCTGCCGGAAATCACCTGCACGAAGTTGCCGCAACCCGAACTCCGCTGCTCCGAAGTGATAAACGCCCGCCGGAAGCACGATCTCGGCGGGTTTATCTTTTGCGTGCACGTCCGTGCACGCAAAATAGAGCTCAATTTCATAGAGAGCCCCAGTACAGGCTGCTGCGCGAAAAAATGTCTCGCCCTGCCCGTGCTTCTTACTCCTGACAACTCCGGCCGAGAAAAACAGCAATTGCGCGAGCGTGTCAAAGTCGGGAACCACTTCCTCTTGCGAAGTGAAGGCTGGCGCGGCGATTTCCACCAGCGCGGCCTTGCCGGTCTCATGAAAATCCCGTGGCAGCCGCGTCACTTCGAGTGTGGGATAGATCTTGAAGAGGAGGGGCTTATTGTCCCAGTCGAGCGCGTGCGGGTGCATGCGGATGCTGTGGTAGGAGTGCTTGGTCCCGCTGTGATATTGCCACGCGGCATCGAGATTGAAGTTCTGGCTCAAGTTCTTGGTGAAGACAATCTAGCGGTAGGCGCCAGCCGGCAGGCCCGTGATGCGGATGCCTGAGTGGCCCTTGTGGCGGATGTTCAATCCGATGAGCAAGGCGGTAATTTGCTCGACGATACGGGCGTTTTCAAGTTTGCCGCCGTCGATGGCGCGAACGCCGGGAATCTTAGCGGCGAGTTCGCGGGTGAGCTGCGCGGCATCGGGATCGTCGCTGCAAACGATCACATCGCAATCCAGCGGCGCATCTCCGTTGAGAAGCTCGGCAGAGAGATTGTGAAACGCAGCGACCACGCTCACACCCTTGGGCACAAGTTCGGCGGTTTGCTCAGCGGCCGATCCTTGCCAGACGCCGAGAGGGCGCGAGGCACGTCCGCCGACGGCACTGGCGAGCGGCACGGTTGCGTCGATCAGAATGCTGCCCTCGGGAATCGCTGGCTTGAGCTGCTTCAGGAGCGATGCTTGGCCTTCGAACGGCACGGTGAGCACGAGGATATCGGCTCCAGCGCAGGCTGCGCTGTTTTCCATGCCGATGACATTCGCGTTTGCGCCGGCCTTCTGCTTCGTCTTCTCTGCGGCCTGCTGTGCGCGGCTTGCGTCGCGCGATCCGATGATGACGGTTTCTCCTGCCCGCGACCAGCGCAGCGCCAGTCCCATGCCTGCGGGACCGGTGCCCCCAATGATTGCAATTGGGCGCGAAGAAAGGTTGGAAGCCGCGTTCGAAGTCATGCGAACTCGGCCTCAAGCGATCGCTCGGCGGTGAGTTCGTCGAGAGGCACTTTGATACGAATTCGCGAGTAGGTGGTGTTGCGCTCGGCGGGGATGCGGCCGATTTCAAGGATCAGGTTCTGGAATTCTTCCGGGCTGGTGTACTGTCCTGCCGTCGCTCCGGCTTCACGGGAAATATTTTCTTCCATCAGCGTGCCGCCAAAGTCGTTGGCGCCGGCGTGCAAGCAGAGTTGTGAGAGCTTGCGGTTCAACTTTACCCACGAAACCTGAATGTTGTTGATCGATCCGGCGAGCATCAATCGCGCAAGCGCGTGAACCTTGAGATGTTCGGCCAATGTCGGTCCGGTGCGCGCGAGGCCCTGCTGAAACAAGAGTGTGTTC
>DATAVX010000037.1:0-1529 GCA_036267535.1 Steroidobacteraceae bacterium | reverse complement strand
TGCTGGCCCAGGCCTCGATCAGCGTGCCGTCAACCGAGAAGTGCTCACTGGACAACAGTTTGCGGACCTGCGGCAGGTTCAGCACGCCGGCAAAGAACTTGGCCGCGATATCGCCGTCGAGCAGGCGGTCCCGGTTCTTGCAGAATACGGTGGCATCCCACACCGGATCGTCCGCCGACAGACCGACGAACCAACGGAACAACAGATTGTAGTCGAGTTGCTCCATCAACTGCCGTTCCGAGCGCACCGTATAGAACGCCTGCAGCAGCAATGCCCGCAGCAATCGCTCCGGCGGGATCGACGGCCGGCCGTCGCGCGCGTAGAGCTTGTCGAAGTCTCGCGACAGTCCTGCCAGCGCCGTGTCGGTCAGCGTCCGGATCGTGCGCAGCGGATGATCCACCGCTATTCGCCTCTCCACCGGGATGTAGCTGAAAAAAGCATCCGATCGTTGATCTTCGCCGCGCATCGCAATCCTCAGTCCAAAGGAATCAGGCATATGCACAGAATCATATCTCAGAAGACCCGCAAAATGCCTTTTTCAGCAGCCTGTTAGAGTCTGACTCGAAATGATTCATTTGATTTCAAGCGCGTGCAAGCCTTCGAGTAAGCGTGCGGATGTGGGCGACGAGCACCCACGCGACTGCGCTGGCAATTGTTGTCTCGAAGTCCTTGGCAAGCCTGCGGCATCGGCCGAGCCAAGCGAAGGTGCGCTCGACCATCATCGGCGCGGCAGCACTTCGAAGCCGGCGGCTGGCGCGGAACGATTGATGATTTCGATTTTCCATGTTCCGAACCTGGTCAGCGCACCGCTCAGCTTGTCGCCGGCGTAGCCGCCGTCGGCAAAGATGTGACGCAGCCAGGGATACAGCAAACGAATGGGCGCCAGCACACCGACAGCGCCATTCCGATCCTGGATGTCGTCCGCATGAACCTGCAAGCCGACCAGGCGGCCCTCGGTGTCGTGACGATATGGCGCCTGCGGCCCTTGATTTTCTTGCCTGCGTCGAAGTCGCGTGGGCCACCGCTTTCCGTAGTCTTCACCGATTGGCTGTCGATCACGCCGGCAGTCGGGCTCGCCTCGCGTCCAGTTTGCTCACGCGCGCCCATCACCAGCCCATGATTGATATTCACGAAGAGACCGCTGCGCGAGTCGTGCTCTCTACCCGGCTCGAATCCAGTTCGACAATGCGTTGCCGGATTTCTGTGAAGCCTCTGAAGGCTGAGGACAGGAATACGTCGTGCGTTTCATTGCTCGACCGACGCACCAATGAGAACAGTGGCGCGCGATTATTTTCGGCGCGACTTCTTTCTAAGCTTCTTGCCGTCTTCGACCGGATAGTACTCTTCAGCCCAATTGATCCATTGGCGCGGGGTGGGACGCTCGGCCATTTGGTTGTGCACATAGACGAAGTCTGGAGTGCGCCCCTGGCGGTGGACAGAAGAGCGATTTGAATTGACCCCTTGCTGGGCTTCCGAAGGATGGAAGCCATGACGAAGCACCGATCTCACAGCGCGGCGTTCAAGCGACA
>DATAVX010000036.1:0-2719 GCA_036267535.1 Steroidobacteraceae bacterium | reverse complement strand
TGGATTGAAACAACATCTGGTGATGGTTATTGGAGAGAAGGAATGTCGCCCCTCGCGCAGGGGCGTGGATTGAAACAAATCAGGTTAGCTCTTGGGTCGATAAAGTGTTATTCGGCGTGCAATTTTGACCCCCTGAGGCAGGGGATCGGCGTCCAAAATTGACCCCCTGGAAATAAGAGCCGTGAAGGCTTCCCGTCTTTTTGCAGGCGGGGTGACGGGGGATGTTGATCGTGGAAACGGTTGCGCGAATTCGGCGCGAGCACTTTGTCAAAGGCAAAACAATCCGGGAGATCGCCCGCGACCTGGGGGTGTCGCGGAACACTGTCCGCAAGGTGCTGCGGTCGGGCGAGAGTTCGTTCGAATACCAACGCGATGTCCAGCCGCGACCGAAGCTGGGGCGGTGGACGCAAGACATAGATGCGATGCTGTCCGGCAATGCCGCCAAACCGGCTCGCGAACAGCTGACGCTGATCCGCCTATTCGAGGAATTGCGCGGTCGCGGCTATGAGGGCGGCTACGATGCGGTGCGGCGCTATGCCAGGCGATGGAGCAAGACGCACGGGCAAGCGACAGCGGCCGCTTATGTACCCCTGAGCTTTGCCCCGGGGGAGGCTTACCAGTTCGACTGGAGCCACGAGATCGTCGTTTTGAACGGCGTGACAGTAACCGTGAAGGTCGCCCACATCCGCCTGTGTCACAGCCGGATGCTGTTTGTGCGGGCTTATCCGCGCGAGACGCAGGAGATGGTGTTTGATGCCCATGACCGCGCCTTCGCGCTGTTCAAGGGGACCTGCGGGCGCGGCATCTACGACAACATGAAGACGGCGGTTGAGACGGTCTTTGTCGGCAAGGACCGCCGCTATAATCGCCGCTTCCTGCAGATGTGCAGCCATTACCTCATCGATCCGGTCGCCTGCACGCCGGCAGCCGGCTGGGAAAAGGGACAGGTCGAGAATCAAGTCGGCGTTGTCCGCGAACGCTTCTTCACGCCGCGTCTGCGGTTCAAGAATTGCAATGAATTGAACGCCTGGCTCATCGACAAATGCATCGGCTATGCCAAGGCCCATCACCATCCGGAGCTGACCGAGCAGACGATCTGGGAAGTATTCGAGGCGGAGCGGCCGAAGCTCGTGCCCTATGCGGGTCGGTTCGATGGCTTCCACGCCGCGCCGGCCGCGGTCTCAAAGACCTGCCTGGTCCGCTTCGACAACAACAAATATTCGGTTGCGGCGAGCGCGGTTGGACGCCCGGTCGAGGTCCATGCCTATGCGGATCGCATCGTGATTCGCCAGGACGGCCGGATCGTCGGCGAGCATGCCCGCTCGTTTGGTCGCGGCGAGACGATTTACGACCCCTGGCATTACGTGCCGGTGCTCGTCCGCAAACCAGGGGCACTACGTAACGGCGCCCCTTTCAAGGATTGGGTGCTGCCGGCCGCCATGGAACGCATTCGGCGCAAGCTCGCCGGCGCCAATGATGGCCATCGGCAAATGGTCGACATTCTCGCCGCGGTTATCACCGATGGACTGCCCGCCGTGGAGGCGGCCTGCGCCGAAGCCATCGCGCAAGGTGTGCACTCCGCCGATGTGGTCCTCAACATTCTGGCGCGCCAGCGCACGTTCGAAACGCCCGCCACCATTCTCACGCCGGCGGCGCTGACGCTGCGTTATGCGCCGATCGCAGATTGTGCCCGCTATGACAACCTCAGGAGAAGCATCTGATGGAACGATCCGAACTGTTCGATCTCATGAGCCAACTTCAACTCTATGGCATGAAGGCCGCCTTCGACGACATCATGGCGACAGCCGTCAAACGCCAGCACCAGCCCCAGCGTATTGTCGGCGATCTCCTCAAGGCTGAGATCAACGAAAAGCAAGCACGCTCGATCAAATACCAGCTCACCATCGCAAAACTGCCGCTGGCCAAGGACCTCGCGGACTTTCAGTTCAACGGTACGCCGATCAACGAAACGCTGCTGCGCGACCTGACTGGTGGCGGATTCATCACCCAGCAACGCAACGCTGTCCTGGTCGGTGGAACGGGTACCGGCAAGACTCACCTCGCCATCGCCATCGCCCGAAGCTGCATCCGCAGTGGCGCTCGCGGTCGGTTCTATAATGTCGTTGATTTGGTCAACCGCCTCGAAGCAGAAGCGCGCACGGCGCGGCAGGGGCGACTTGCCGATCAGCTCACCCGCATGGACTTCGTCGTCCTCGATGAACTCGGCTATCTGCCCTTCGCCCAGTCCGGTGGCCAGCTCCTGTTCCACCTGGTCAGTCGCCTCTACGAGCGCACCTCAATCGTTGTCACCACCAATCTCGCCTTCGGTGAATGGCCAAGCGTCTTCGGGGATGCCAAGATGACCACCGCGCTCCTCGATCGCCTCACTCATCACTGCGATATCATCGAGACGGGCAACGACAGCTGGCGATTGCGAAGTCGTGCTTGATCACCGCAAGCCGCTCGCTCGCTACGGCGCCATATGAGAGCGCGCTCGCTCGCGGCTTGCTCCTCCGCTCTACCCCCACCTTCGATCCCTCAAATTGCCGCACACCCAGGTGGGTCAAAATTGCACGCCGATCGAGGGTCAATTTTGCAAGCCGATTGACAGTGATTTCGGCGGCATTCGCCGCACTGCCCGCAACGAGCGCGCCCAAGCATGCAGATTCCGGTGCATTGCGGACAGTCATTCCGACGCATCGCGGACAGCGTTCCGGTG
>DATAVX010000035.1:0-1945 GCA_036267535.1 Steroidobacteraceae bacterium | reverse complement strand
TGCTGACGCCGCATCTCGGCTACGCCACCACGGACACCTTTCGCAATCACTACAGCCAGATGGTCGAAGGCATCGACGCCTGGTTCAAGGGCGAGCCGAAGCAGCGGCTGGCGTAGTTAGTCGTCCGTGAACAAGCCTCTAAGCGATTGAGCGGGATTCTGTTTTTCGGATGCGGAGGCATTTGAGATTGCAGGGATTGGGGGCTTGAGAGGGTCAAACCCTGCAATTTCGTTTTCGGATTCCCTTTCGCTGCGGACCATGATTCTGTGGTGCATCGGAGGGGACGATGCGGCCGAAGAAGCACAAGACGACGGGATCGAACGATCTGTTCCGGGCGCGGCTGGACCAGATCATCAACCTGAAGCACGAGCTGGTTCTGCTTGCCGGCAAGATCGATTGGGACTGGATCGACGGCGAGATCGCACCGCTCTACAGCGAGAACGGCCGGCCGGGGATCGAGACCCGCTTCATGATCGGGCTGTTGTTGCTCAAGCACATTTACGGGCTTTCCGATGAAGGGGTGTGCGAGCGCTGGGTCCACGACCCGTATTTCCAGTTCTTCACCGGCGAGGAGTTTTTCCAGCACGCCTTCCCGCACGAGCGCTCGGACTTGAGCCATTGGCGCAAGCGGCTCGGCGACAGACTGGAACTGCTGCTGGCCGAGAGCCTGCGGGTGGCGCACGAGGCCGGCGCGTTACGCGGCCAGGACCTCAAGCGGGTCACGGTCGACACCACGGTGCAGCCGAAGGCCATCACCTTTCCGACCGATGCCAAGCTGCTGCATGCGGCCATCAAGGGGCTCAACCGCCTGGCAAGAAGGCACGGCGTCAGGTTGCGGCAATCCTATTCCCGCGCCGCCAAGGCCGCCGCGATGATGGCGGGCCGCTACGCCCATGCCAAACAGTTCAGGCGGCATCAGCGGCAGTTGCGTATCCTGCGCAGCCGGCTGGGCCGGATCATCCGCGACATCCGCCGCAAGATCGAGGGCCGGCCAGCACTGGAGGAGGCGTTCGCCCTCCCGCTTGGCCGGGCCACGCAGATCCGCTCGCAACAGCAGCGCCAGCGCGGCTGGAAGCTTTATTCTTTCCATGCCCCGGAGGTGGAGTGCATCGGCAAGGGCAAGGCCGCCGCGCCTTACGAGTTCGGCGTCAAGGCCTCCATCGTTACCAACAATCGCCGGGCTCCCGGTGGCCTGTTCGTGTTGCACGCCAGGGCGCTACCCGATAACCCGTACGACGGTCATACCTTGCGGGACGTCATCGACCGCACCGAGGCACTCACCGGCTGCGCGATCGAGCGCGCCTATGTCGACAAGGGATACCGCGGCCACGACGCGCAAAATCCCCGTCGTGTCTTCATCTCCGGCCAGAAGCGCGGCGTTTTCGGTATCATCAAGCGCGAGCTGCGCCGCCGTTCCGCCATCGAGCCCATCATCGGACACCTGAAGGCCGAAGGTCACCTCGGGCGCTGCTACCTCAAAGGCCGCGCCGGCGATGCCGCCAACGTCATCCTCTCCGCTGTCGGTTACAACTTCCGCCGCATCCTCGCCTGGCTGAGAGATTTTTGGCGCCTGATCCTGACGGCACTCATCGCAGCCACCAGCGTCCAGTCAGTCCTCAGATCAGCTTCTTAACGGACGACTACCTAGCGTGCGCCCGATAAAGGCCGCAAAATGAAACACCAATTTCACAAGCACGATAGCTGCTGAAATAGCGCCCAAAACAATCAGGAGCAGCATCGGCATGTCGATCTTGTAAAACAATGCACCAGGTCCAAAATTGTAATATTGGACTAGGTAGTAAATTCGCCAAACCAAAAGTGAAAAGAGTATAAACACATAAATAACGACTACATGCGTGAGATGGCGCAGCATAAACAATACCAAAACGGGCGCCAATGAAATGGACTCAGTGACAATGAGCAAAAAATCCCAAGTAGGCTGAAC
>DATAVX010000034.1:0-59369 GCA_036267535.1 Steroidobacteraceae bacterium | reverse complement strand
GCCAGGAAGGGACGTGCGTGCGCGATTCCCGACGCCAGCAGCATCAGCGCCGAGCACGCCGCGATCGATTTGAGCATCATCTTTTTCTCCCGTAAGCGCAGCGCGCAAGCCTAAACCCCTTGCGGCAACGGTTACAAGGGCGATCAATGCGCGACTCTCGGAGTCTCAGCTGCTAACAGGAAGCTGAGGTGCTTCAGTTCAGACGATGAAATTGCGGCGATCGGCCGCGGCGCCCCGCCGTTGGGTGGATCCTGACTCGAAGCCGCTGCCCTTCTAGGCGAAGGACGGCAAATCCGTGCCGCTCGAACCGATTTTCGCTTCTGCAAATCGCTGCATAAGCGTCGTGAGCATTTTCGATCGCAGCACGTCGCGGCCTTTCGCGTCGGCGGCTTTGAATCGCAGCTCCAGGGTAATTGAGCTGGGATCGATCTTGGTCAGAAAGCAGCCGACCACCGCGGCTTCACCGGCGATTTCGGCCGCCACGCTGAGCGCGAGTTGCCGCGCCGCCTCGATGTCGGCGTCGCGGCTCAATCGAATGATGATGGCAATCGGCCAGGGCGCATAATTGGTGCTCAGATTGATCGTGACTTGGCTGGCGGCGATCGCGTTCGGCAGCACGATCATATGTAAATCGGGCGCACGCAGCGTGGTGTAGCCCAGGGAAATCAATTCGACCACACCGATGTCCGTGCCGGTCGGCGCGGTGACTTGCAGCGTGTCGCCCAGCCGAAATGGCCGGTAAATCGCAATGGATATGCCCGCCACGAGATTGCCCAGAGTGCTTTGCGCCGCGAGACCGATGACTACCGACACCACCCCCGCGCCGGCGAGCAGCGCGGTGCCCATGGAGCGGAGCATCGGTATGAGGTGTGCGTAAAGAATCAGCGCTACGACCCAGATCAGAACGGTGCCGAATTGCTGCAGAAAGCCGATCGTTGTGCGGTCCACGTGCCCCTTGCGGGTCATGGAGGCATGCACCGCGGCGCGCAACAAGCGCGACACCAGCAGCGCCATGAGCACAAAGACCACCAGATAGATGAGGCCGCCCCACAACGAATCCGGTTTTAGAAAAGACAGAATATCGTGCTCGCCGGCCTGCACGTCCTTGACGACGTCGGCGTCGAACATTTAAGAAATCCGTTGCGACGGCGGCATGTACTCTGCGCAGTCTTCCACGCGCATGCATGCGCACTGAAAACTATCGTTGAGAATGGATTTCATTTGCGTGAGCCGCGCCATCTGCGCATCGAGCTCGGTAAGCTTCTTGCTCGCCAGAGCGCGCCATCGCTCCGCAGGCGTTGTGGTGACCGGGTAGCCGCTCAAGAAGGTCCGGGTCTCCTTCACGGTAAAACCTGCATCCAAAGCCAGAAGGATGATGCGAATCCTGCCGAGCACTTTTGAATCATAGACGCGGCGTTTCGAGACCCGCGAAGGCGGCGGCAGCAGACCGGCCTTCTCGTAGTAGCGCAGCGCCGAGGTAGAAAGGCCGGCGCGGCGCGCGACCTCGCCTATTAATAATCCCATGAGTATCTCCGAAATGATAAAGCTTGACTTGAATCGCACTTCAACTCGTACGCTCCTAAGCCCCGCCCTTGGAGGACCGATGATGATGAAATCAGTTCCATATCTTGCCGCTTTCATATTTTCCGCGTCATGGATCTGCGTGTCAGCGCGCGCTGACACGGCCGGCGCCATCAGCCGCGCAATTGCCGATCCGCGGCGGCCGGTCGAGCAGGTAAAGCTCGACGCCACTCGCAAGCCTGCTCAACTCATCGCCTTCGCCCAATTGAAAGCGGCGGATGCAGTCGCGGATTTCATGCCGGGCAACGCGTATTTCACTCGCATATTCAGCGGCGTGGTGGGCGCTCGGGGCCATGTGTACGCCTTTCTGCCCGCCGAGCAGCTGGCGAATTGCGCGCCGAAGGAGGTCGCGGGCACGCAAGCGTTGAGTCATGACTCCAGTTACACCAATGTGTCTGTGATAAGCGACTCGAGCGCGAATTTCCGCACGCCGCGCGCGCTCGATCTCATCTGGACGGCGCAGAATTACCATGATTTACATGACTCTTTCATGGGTCCCGCCGACGTTGCGGCACTCAACCGGGCATTCTTCCGTGCCTTAAGACCCGGCGGGGTTTTTTTGGTGATTGACCATGCCGCCGCAATCGGATCGGGCGTGCGGGACACCGAGACGCTGCACCGGATCGATCCTGGAACCTTGCGCACGGAAATTGAGGCGGCGGGCTTCGTGCTCGAGGCGCAAAGCGGCTTGCTGCGCAATCCGCAAGACGATCACACCTTATCGGTATTCGACGGCCGCGTGCGCGGGCGGACGGATCAGATCATCTATCGATTCCGCAAGCCCAAGTGACTGGGCGTTCTTTTTGGCACGGAACCTGCTTCACTCAGCAAGCTATGGCGTACTGCATGAATCGAATCAGCATCAGCGCGGTTTGCAGTGTCGGCGGGCGGCAAGCGTTCGCCGCTCATGGCCGCTGCGGCAAAGCGTTGCCGCTCGACCGGGATTCATTACCTTAAAGGATAACCCTATGTCACCACTTCCTATTCCCTCGGCCGTTACGGCCACGCTGCCCACGGCGAATGTTCACCCGCACGGTCATGGCCACAGGAAAGGATCGCCGTTGGATCCTTCACCGGGTTCAACCAGCAGCACGTCCGCGCCTTTGGGCTCGACGCAGAATCTGTTCAGCCGCTTGTTCAGCTCCCTGCAGCAACTCATCGGCGCGCGGCCGGTGCCCGCGGCAGCCGGCCCTGCGCTCTCAAGCACGAGTGCTGCCGCGGGAGCCGCTGCTGGAGCCGCTGCTGCGGCCCAGAAGATCAATGTGATGGCTTGATTCGACTGCGGCGCAACACATCGGCCCTAGACGGCGCGATTTTTGCGCGCGCGGCGCCAAGCGATGCCGAGAAGCAGGACACTGGCCGCCAGACACAAATACGCGAAGAGATTGCCGACGGTTGCATACACGGTGTGTCCGCCCGCCATCATGGGTGCGGTAACCAGCAGGCCATCGGCGGGCAGTGGATGGCGGTACGGATCATCGGCATAGGTCTTTGCTACGACGCGGCCGTTAGGGTCGATCAGGGCGGAGACGCCTGAATTGACCGAGCGCACCATGCTGACGCGCAGCTCCACGCTGGCAAACACGGCAAGCGCCAGATGTTCCCACGGCTCGGTGTCCGCGCCAAACCACGAATCGCTGGTCAGATTGACCAGCAAATTCGGATGCAGCTGTCCGACTCCGCGGACGAATCCCTGCAAGATGTCCTCATAGCAAATCACGGGACCCAAACGCCAATTACTGCGGTCCGGTGCCTGCAGGGTGATTACGCCGGGACCTGTGCCCGCGGTAAATCGTCCGGCGCCGGCCGGCAGAAGTTTACGCAGCCAGGGGAAAGCTTCGATGCCGGGAACATACTCGCCGAAGGCGAGCAGCCTCACCTTGTCGTAACGGCCGGTCACCTTGCCGTTGCGATCGAGCAGCAGCGCTGAATTGTATGCATCCTCGCGCGCCGCATCGTACATTTCCGCCCCGATCATGGTCGGGATGCTGAAACCGCGGCGAATCATGGCCAGCGAATCGGGGGAGAAATCCGCGCTGAAGTCGCGCGGCACGGCGACCGGGTAGCTCCCTTCGCTCCAAACGAGAAACTGCGCGCCTTGCTGCTCGAGCTTGCGCGACTGTTCTTGCAGAGCCGTCAATTGGCGCAGCGCCTCGTCGCGCGAAAATTCACCGTCTATGGTGTACGCAAAATTCGGTTGCACCAGACCGACCTTGAGGCGCGGCGCGTGCGCGACGATCTCATCCGTCTGCCGCATGCGCACCGCCCCGAAAATAAGCGCCGCGGCGAGCAGTCCGGCCGCCGCGAGCGCCGCGGTTCGCGCGGCACGCGGCCTCAGGGCGAGATCGTACACCGCGCCATTCACCATCATCAGCAATGCGGTGACGCCCAGCGCGCCGGTCAGTTCGCTGATCTGAATGACGATTGGATTCCAGGCCTGGCTGATCCACTGGCCGCAAGGAAACAGCTGCGGCACCAGCAATTCGCAACTTGCCATGACGATGGGGGCGAGCAGCGTCATCGGCACTTCAAGTCGGCGGCGAACGGCGCAGACGACGGCTGTAAACAACAAGAAGATGACGGCGCGGGTCGCACAGAACAGCAGAAACACCGACGCCGCTCCAATCCAAGGAAAATCCGCGAAGCGGCGCATGACGTCGATCAGCCAATAGAACCCGCCCGCGGTCTCGATGAGTCCGGCCCACCAGCCGAGGAACAAGGCGCTTCGATAGCTTCCCGTCCGCTCAATGGCCAGAAACATGGGGATCGCGGCGATCCAGGCGAGAAAGGAAAAATCGAAGGGCGTGACGGCCAGAAACCACAGACAACCGCTCAAGGTGCTTAAGGCCAACGCGCCGTAAAAATTCAAGTTTCGCATGCAACCTTCAACCAATGGCAGTTCGCGGCCGTCCGGCATCTCGGGTATTCTGACGCCCAATCATGCAAGAAAGATACGAACCCGCCGCCATCGAAGCGGAGGCAAGGCATTATTGGGACCAGCAGCATAGTTTCGAGGCCAAGGAAGACCCGGGCCGCGAGAAGTATTATTGCCTGTGCATGTTTCCCTATCCAAGCGGCCGCTTGCACATGGGACACGTGCGCAATTACACCATAGGCGACGTGTTGACGCGCTTCATGCGCATGAACGGACGCAATGTGCTGCAGCCCATGGGCTGGGATGCGTTCGGCTTGCCGGCGGAAAACGCCGCGATGGCCAATGGCGTACCGCCCGCGAAATGGACTCTTGACAATATTGTCCACATGAAGGCGCAGCTCAAATCATTGGGCTTTGGACTCGATTGGAGCCGCGAGCTCGCGACCTGCGCCCCAAAGTATTACCGCTGGAATCAGTGGTTGTTTCTGCGCATGCTGGAAAAGGGCGTTGCGTACCTGAAGACCGGGGTGGTCAATTGGGATCCGATCGATAAAACCGTGCTGGCGAACGAGCAGGTGATCGACGGCCGCGGCTGGCGAACCGGCGCCATCATCGAAAAGCGCGAAATTCCCATGTACTACTTGAAGATCACGGCGTACGCGGAGGATCTGCTCGACGCGCTGCAGGATATGCACGAATGGCCCGAGCGAGTGCGCATCATGCAGGCCAATTGGATCGGTCGCAGCGAAGGAGTGCGGCTGGGATTTCCTCACGATGTCGGCGACGGCGGCGTGCTGTACACCTTTACCACGCGCGCCGATACGATCATGGGGACGACGTTCTGCGCGGTGGCCGCGGAACACCCGCTCGCGGCCCATGCCGCTCTCGGCAATCCGAAGCTGACTGCGTTCATCGAAGAATGCAAGCGCGGCCCGGCGGTGGAGGCCGAGCTTGCCGCACAGGAAAAAAAAGGCATGCCGACCGGCCTGTCCGCGCGGCATCCCATCAGCGGCGAGGCCATTCCCGTCTGGGTCGGCAACTATGTGCTGATGAGCTACGGCGACGGGGCCGTCATGGGCGTACCCGCGCATGATGAGCGTGATTTCGAGTTCGCCAAAAAATACAAGCTGCCGATCAAACCGGTGATCGACGTGGAGGGCCGGCCGTATTCCACGGCAGCCTGGCAGTCTTGGTATTCCGATCATGGCCGCTGCGTGAATTCCGGCGCGTATGACGGTCTGGATTACCCGGCGGCGGTCGCTGCCGTAGCCAGGGACTTGAACGCCAAAGGATTGGGCGAGAAGCGCACAACCTGGCGGTTGCGCGACTGGGGAATTTCACGCCAGCGCTACTGGGGCTGCCCGATTCCCATCATTCATTGCACGGGCTGCGGCGCGGTGCCCGTGCCGGACGAGCAGTTGCCCGTCGTTCTGCCCACCGACTTGGTTCCGGACGGCAGCGGCAATCCGCTTCTGAAGGACGCGGCCTTCTTGAACGTCAAATGTCCGAAGTGCGGGGCGGATGCGCGGCGCGAGACGGATACGATGGATACCTTTGTGGACTCGTCTTGGTATTTCCTGCGCTTTGCCTGTGCGGACAACGATCACGCAATGCTCGATCATCGGGTGCAATATTGGTTGCCGGTCGATCAGTATATCGGCGGCATCGAACACGCCATTTTGCACTTGCTGTACGCGCGTTTTTGGACCCGTTTCCTGAAAGACATGGGCGCGGTCCCCTTCAAGGAACCGTTTGCCCGGCTGTTCACCCAAGGCATGGTGTTGAACGAGGTGTTTTTCCGCAAGGCGGAATCGGGCCGCGTGCTGTACTTCAATCCCGCCGACGTGACGCTCAGCGCCGATGCAACCACGCAAAAGCGCGTCGCGGTGCTGCGTGCGGACGGCCAGGAAGTAGAATCCGGCGGCGTGGTCACGATGTCCAAGTCAAAAAACAACGGCGTGGATCCGCAGCTGTTGGTGGACGAGTTCGGCGCCGATACCGCGCGGCTGTTCATCATGTTTGCCGCACCGCCTGAGCAGACCCTGGAATGGTCCGACGAGGGCGTGCAGGGCGCGTTTCGCTTCATCAAGCGCTTGTGGAAGGCTGTGTTCGAGCACGTATCGCGCGGACCCTCGGCGCCGCTCGATAAATCGGCTCTCACTGAAGCGCAGCGCGCGATGCGGCGCCAGGCTCACCAGACGCTGGCAAAGGTCACCGACGATATCGGCCGCCGTCGTACCATCAATACCGCAATCGCCGCGGTCATGGAACTATTGAATGCCGTTGCCAAATATCCGCAAGCCTCGGCGCAGGATCGCAGCATCGTGAACGAGGCGCTGGAAATCGCCGTGCTGACGCTTTCACCCATCATTCCGCATGTCACGCATGCGCTGTGGCGCGAGCTGGGCCATGGCGTCGCGCTCATCGATGAGCCTTGGCTGCTAGTCGATTCCGAGGCATTGCAGTCCGCCACCGTTCAAATCGTGGTGCAGGTGAACGGCAGGTTGCGGGCGCACATCACGGTTGCCGTGGGCGCCGATGATGCCGAGGTCCGCGCCGCGGCGTTGGCCGACGCCAACGTCAAAAAGTTCAGCGGTACCTCGGCGATCCGCAAGGTGATCATCGTACCCGGCAAGCTCGTGAACATCGTGGTGTAATGCGCCGTGGCCAGCTCGAGAATTTTGATCGCCGTCGGCGCCTGTGTCTTGAGCGCGTGCGGCTTTCGGCTGGCGGGCAGCGGTCCGCTGCCTGCGGTGATGGCGCGCCCGTATTTGTCGCTCAAGGATCCTTATACCGATTTCTCGCGCGAGTTCGAACACCAGCTCAAATCCTCCGGGGCAGCGCTGCAGGTGACGCGCGCGGATGCCACGGCTACGGTGGATGTCACCAAGGACCTGGTTGAACAGCGGACACTCGCGGTGTCGGCGAAAAACATTCCCACCGAATATGAACTCACCTACACCGTGACCTTCAGCGTGCACGGCGCCGCCAAGGAGCTGCTCGAGCCGCAGACGATCAGTCTCTCGAAGGATTTCAGCTTCGATGAGACCTTGCAGCTTGCCAAGGAACACGAAGCGGACATCCTGCGGCAACAAATGGCGCGGGATTTGGTTTCCATCGCCATGCGCAGACTAACGAGCCTGAAGTAGCTCCTAGCTCGCTCGCATGCTGTTGGTCAACGCCATTGATCGGCTGGCTTTGCAAGTGCTGTTGGATCGCTATGGCTTGGCCTTGCAGCTGGTGGCCCCGGAAGAGATCATCCCCGGCTCATACTGGGGAGAGCGCGAGGCAGGGCTTAAGGGTTCCAAAATCCATGCGCGACTCGATACGCCGCTTCATTCGGTACTGCACGAGAGCGCTCACTTCATCTGCATGACGCCCGAACGGCGCGCGGGGCTCGACACCGACGCCGGCGGAGATCACGCCGAGGAAAACGCGGTTTGCTACCTGCAAATCATCTTGGCCGGCTGGTTGCCGAATGTCGGGCAACAGCGAATCTGCGGCGACATGGACGCATGGGGCTATACCTTCAGACTGGGCAGTGCGGCGCAATGGTTTGCGCTCGACGCCGATGACGCGCGAGATTGGCTGATCCAACACGGTCTGCTGGATTCGCAGTGCCGTCTCACGTATGCCTGCCGATAATGCCGACCGCATGCCGCGCCGCACCGTGCTCGCCGGATTATCCGCGCTGTGCTTGGACGGTTGCTCGCGGTTGGCATTTGCTGCAGTCAATACCCCGGCGCTGTTCGGCTCCTACCGGCGCCACGCGAACATCGTATACGGGCCGGATCCGCAGCATCGTCTGGACGTGTACGTTCCGAAACGAGCCGCCGCTGCCGCCGCGCCGGTGATTCTGTTCTGGCACGGCGGGCATTGGCGCGAAGGCGACAAGTCGGACTATCGATTTGTGGGCGCCGCGCTGGCGCAATGCGGTTATGTCGCCGTTGTGGCTAACTATCGGCACTATCCGCAGGTAAAAATGCCGGGATTCATCGACGATGCCGCACGGGCGGCGTCGTGGGCCTGGGCGCACGCGGCCGAGTTTGGCGGCACGTGCGAACGCCTGTATCTCATGGGACACTCGGCGGGCGCGCACCTGGCTGCCCTGGTGACGCTGGACCCTCGATATTTCGCCGTTTCCGGCCGCGCCACGCCGCACATTGCCGGCGTAATCGGCTTGTCGGGGCCGTATGACTTTCTGCCGTTGCTCGAAGCAGATGTCCAAGACATGTTTGGTCCGGCGCAGCTCTATCCGCAATCGCAGCCCATCAATTTCGTGCGGGCCGATGCGCCGCCCATGCTGCTGATCCATGGCTTGAAGGACGATACGGTGCGTCCGAAGAATTCGATCAACCTTGCCGCGGCCCTGCACGCGGTGGGGGTGCCGGCGACCTTGAAGCTCTATCCGCGGCTCTCGCACTCCGATACCGTCGCGGCACTGAGCGCATTGCTGCGCGGCAGGCGCGGACGCTCGCCGACATCAGGGACTTCGTGGAGCCTCGTACCGCCTAGGTCAATGCGCCCCGGGCGCTACCGTCATCGCATACACCTTGCCGAAGCGGTTCGCGAGAAACGCCTTCAATCCGATCTCTTCCTGGCGAATGAGCCCGGACTGCGGAATTTCGCCGGCACTTAGCATGTCGAGCACGGCGCAAATGCCGCCGGCCGTGGTGATCTGTATGGCGCTGCGCATCCGGCCGCCCATCGGCGCCGCGTAGATCTTGTTGGCATAGGTTTCCTGCATCAGCTGACCGGCACGCATGCCGCTTACCGTGACAAATACGATGACCACGTCTTGCAAGGTGATCGGCACCGCATTCTCGAGAATGTCCTTGAGAAGTTCGCGGCGGTCGCGCAAGCGCAAATCGTTCAGCAACGCCTTCATGATGGCGGCGTGGCCGGGATAGCGGATGGTCCGATAGTTCAGATTGCGCACCCTGCCTGCCAGGGTTTCGCACAGCGTGCCCAGGCCGCCGGAAGTGTTGAATGCCTCGTACAAAATTCCGTCCAGAGAGAATTCTTCCAATTCCTCCAGCGGCTGTGTTTCCCGCAGCTGGCCGTTGACGATGGCCTCGCACGGTTCGCAGTATTCGTTGATGACGCCGTCGGTGCTCCAGGTCAAATTATAGTTAAGCGCGTTGGAGGGGAACTCCGGCAAGGCACCGACCCGCATGCGAACGTCGTTGAGCGAATCGAATCGCGAAGCCAGATCGGACGCCACAATCGTGATGAATCCGGGCGCCAGACCGCATTGCGGAATGAATGCCGTGCGCGCGCCCGCGGCAAGCTGCTTGACCGTGCGGGTGCTGGCGACATCCTCGGTCAGATCCAGGTAGTGCGCGCCGCCGGCCTTGGCGGCCTCCGCGATCAGCCGCGTTGCGTGATAGGGAGCCGCGGAGAGCACGGCGAATTTTCCTGAGAGCAATTTGCGCAACGCATCGCCCTGAGTGATGTCGATTGCGGCTTTTTTTACCGGCGCGGACGTCTCGAGGCGATCCAATTGCGCTTGCGAGCGGTCGACGACAAATACCGCATAGTCGCCGCAGCTGCCCAAAAGCTCCGCGATCATCGAGCCGATTTTGCCTGCGCCTACGATAACGATGTCTTTCATGTCGTCTCCCTGAGGGCGCTCATTCTATCCGGGGACTTGGCAGATGGTAGGGTCGATTTAGGCGGATTTAAGGTACAATCTAGGCAGATCGCAGGGTAAAAACGACGGTTCGCCATGGATTCCATCGATGAAAAGCTGCTCTCGGCGCTACGGGAGAACGGGCGCGCTTCCACCGCGCTGCTGGCGCGTCTGGTGGGCCGCTCACGCACCAGCGTGCAGAGCCGCATCGAGCGGCTCGAGAGGCAGGGAATCATCACCGGCTACGGTGTCCGCCTGGCTCCCGAGCTTGGGATAGGCGCGGTGCGGGCGCATGTGATGATCAAGGTCGGTCCCAAAGAGGCGCGTGCCGTTACCGCGGCGCTGCGCGAAATATCGCAGGTCCGATTGCTGCATTCGGTCAGCGGCGAGGCGGATTTGATCGCCGTTGCCGCGGCCGCCTCCGTCGCGGAAATGGATCAGGTCATCGATCGGATCGGCGCGCTGGATGGTGTCGAGCGGACCACCTCATCCATCATTCTGTCGACGAAATTCGAGCGGTGAGAGATTTGCGCAAGTGAACAACGCATCCGACGGCCATCGCCGGCCATCGCTCAATGTGTTGCTGCCGACCATGGGCAGCGCCGGCGATGTGCACCCCTACATCGCGCTCGGCACGGAGCTCAAAGCTCGCGGCCATCGGGTAACGATCCTGACGAATCCCATCTTTCAGGAACTCATCGAATCACAAGGGCTTGAATTTCTCGCCGTGGGCACGGCTGAAGTCGCCAATGCGGCCATTGCAAATCCGGAGGTTTGGCACCTACGCAAGGGCTTCAAGGTGATTGCGCAAATCATCGCGCCTGCCATTGCGGAGGTCTATTCGCAGATCGAGCGGCACGCGGACGCGAACACCGTCGTGGCTTTTTCGAGCTTGGCCTTCGGCGCCCGGGTCGCACAGGAGAAGCTCGGTGTGCCGAGCGCTTCAGTGCATCTGCAGCCGAGTGTGATCCGCACCTTTGGGGATCAAGGCATGATGGGAAATATCCGGCTGTCGGCGTCGCGTCCGGTGTGGTTCAAACGCGGATTGTTTCGTTTGATCGATTCTTTGATCGTCGACCGCCGGCTCAAAGCTCCCTTGAACGATCTGCGCGCCCGCCTCGGCATGAGCCCGGTGGATCGGGTGATGCATCGTTGGATGCATTCGCCGCAGTTGGTGATCGCATTCTTTCCCGCGTGGTTCGCGGCTCCGCAGCCTGACTGGCCGGCCAACACCCACGCCGTGGGGTTTCCGTTATGGGACGCCGACGGCGAGGCGGCGCCGTTGGCCGAAGCGGAGGAGTTTCTGGGCGCAGGCCCGGCGCCGATTATTTTCACGCCCGGATCGGCGGGGCGCACCATGCAGCGATTTTTTAGAGAATCCGTCGAAGCGGCGCAGCAGCTGGGATTGCGCGCCATGTTGGTGACCAACTATCCGGACCAGGTCCCGCCGAGGCTTCCGCCGGGTATACGGGTCTTCGGCTATCTGCCGTTCAGCCAGGTGTTGCCGCGTGCGGCAGTGCTGGTCTATCACGGCGGCGTAGGCACTCTCGCCCAAGGCATCAAGGCGGGTGTGCCGCATCTGGTCGTACCGCATGGCTACGACCAATTCGACAGCGGTTGGCGCATCGAACAACTCGGGTTGGGATTGAGTGTTCCCGAGACCCGTTATCGGGCGAGACGGGTGGTTCGCGCGCTCGAGAGCATTCTCGGCGATTCCGGCGCCGCGCGGCGGCGCGCGGCTTTTGCCGCGCGCATCGATTCCAAAGACGCGGTTGCGCGGGCCTGCGCATTGATCGAGGGCCTGGCACCCAACTCGTAAGCCTGACTGTCGGTGTCGCGCTCAAGGCGCGACATTCGGGAGGGATGGGGCCGGCGGCGTGTCGCGCATGTGATCCAACAAGTCGCCGCGCACGGCAATTTTACCCACGCCGCACACGGGAAAGGGAATCACGCCGAGCATCACGAGGAAGCAGCGGTCATTGATCCACACGATTGACCCGCCGCCCTCCAGCGCTTCGACTCGATGCGTGTGGGCGTGATCCCAACCAAACTCCGGCCTGTATTCCGGCTCGGGACCGAGCCCGCCGTCGAAGCCGATCCCGGCACCGTGCTGGTCGAGCGCCCGCGGCTTGGCCGCGATCGCCAACTCCGCTTGGTGCTTGGCCGTACTCGAGGCCTCGGCGCTCCAGTCGATCGGCGCGGCGGGCTGCTCCAAGGGCGGGGGTTCCGCCGGGATCGGTACGATGACCAGTTGCGTGTCGTGCGATGCTGCCGGTTTTTTTTGCGGCGCGGCTTGCGGCGGCGCTGTTTCCGCCGGAGCTTGCATCCGGCTGGGCAAAGATAAGAACAGCAGTGACTCTTCGCGCGGCAGCGCCACCCGCGTCTGCCATTGCGCGGCCACGAACAAGAGCGCGGCGTGCAGCGCCGCGACCAACAGCAAGATGCCCGGCCGCAGCAATCGCGCCGCCGCCTTTTCCGGTCGATCACGCAGAGTCGTTGCGAGGGCGGCCACGGTGGATCGCGAGTTCAGTGCAGACGGTGATCAGGAATTGTTATGCGAGGTATCGCAGTGATAGCAGAGGAGCGTGATTAGTTCCAGTGCAGATTGGAGAAGCGAAGGGGGACGAAACGAGAAAGTACTCGCTCAAAAATAAAAAACGGCGCGGGCTTTCAAGACCCACGCCGCTGGGAATCGCACCAGCGGGGGAGTTGGCTGGTTGCCGGCGCGAGGTTCTCCAAACTTCAGTTTCCATCCTGCCAAAACCGCGTGGGACAGAAAGGTACTCTTTGTACTCGATCGTTGGATTTTTATCATTTGTCCGCAACTGCATTATGTGATACGCCGATTAAACCGCTGATTTTCTTTATGAAAGCATCCCAAATGAGGCAGGGCGCTCGCCCGGACCGCACGACGATTACCAGGGATCAGCAGCTTAGGCGCAAAAGTTCTTAAGGCCGGGTCGCAACTGCGCCATCAAGCCGCGGGCGAGACCGCCGTGCGCGGATGCCTGACGCGACGTACGATCCCGTAAGCGATGATCGCAAGGATCAGCGTGATGCAGCTGAATTTGAAGTCTTGCTGCTGGCCGGGAGTAAAGGCCATCGCGATCAGCACCGCGGCCATGCAGGCGATCGCGGCGTAGCTCAAGTACGGGAAAAGCCACATGGCGATTGCGGGTTTGGCCTCGCCGTTGCGCTCGCGCCGGCGGCGCATCGTGATCTGGGCGGCAGCCGTCATCATATATACAAACACCATCAGCGCGCCGGAGGAACTCACGAGAAAATCAAACACCCTTTGCGGCGCCTCGGTCGCCGCAACGATTCCGAGGAAACCGGCGGCTGCGCCGATCAACACCGACACCACGGGAACGCGACGCTTGTTCAGCTTGACGAAGGATTGCGGCGCGTCGCCGCGCTCGGCCAAGATGAACAACACTCGCGAACTGACGTAGAACGCGGAGTTCAAGCAAGACAGCACGGCGGTGAGGATGATGGCGCTCATGATCGTGCTCGCCCATGGCACATGCATGGTGTTGAGCGCCAGCGTGAAGGGCGATTCGCCGGAGCGCACGGTATTCCACGGGATCACCGATACAATGAGGAAGACCGACACCACGTAGAAAATCAAAATGCGCCAGATGACGGTGGTCGTCATTTTGGCGATGGCCCGGCCCGGTTGCGCCGATTCCGCGGCAGCCACGGTGGTGATTTCCGCGCCCGTCATGGCAAAGAACACCGGCGAGGCGGCTGCAAGCACGGCAAGCCATCCGCGCGGCGTAAAACCGCCGTTGTTCAGAAGATTTCCAAAGGTGGCGCCCGCCGGCGCCGTCCAGCCGAACGCATACGACGCCGCGATCACGACGAACACCAGGATGGCCGCCACTTTGATGGAAGCGAACCAGAATTCGAATTCCGCATAGGAACGCGCCGACATGAGATTGACGCCGGTCATGACCGCCATGAGCCCAAGGCCGATCTCCAACTGTGACAAAGGCAGCCAGGTTTGCAAGATCTTGGCGCCGGCGATGGCTTCGACCGGAACGACGATGACCCAGAAATACCAATATAGCCAACCAACGACAAAACCCGCGCCGTCGCCCAGGCCGGAGCGCGCAAATTCTGTGAATGAGCGCACATGCGGCAGGGCCGTCGCCATCTCGCCCAGCATCCGCATGACGAGCAGAATCAACATGCCGGTGATCGCATAGCTTATGAACACGGCGGGTCCGGCCGCGATGATCGACGTGCTGCTGCCGACAAACAGCCCCGCACCGATGATGCCGCCGATCGAAATCATCGCAAGGTGCCGGCCTTGCAGCGATTTGCTGAGCCGATGTTCGGGCTCGATCGGATCAGGCGTGCTCGACTGAATCATGAAGCGTCCCCCGGTGAAACTGGCCGTATATTACGCATAACGCGCGATTACAGGCTGCGCAAGAAATCGATCATCGCCTCGTTGACTTCGTTCGCGCGCTCCTGTTGCGTCCAGTGGCCGCAGCCGGGCAGCATGATGGTGCCGCGCAGCTCCGGTATATAACGCGCCAGATCCGCAATGACTTCTTTCATGCGCGGAAATGAAACCACGAGGTCCAGGTCGCCCGCCATGTAGAGTGCCGGCACCCCGACCGAAGCACCCGCGTAGGCGGCCAGCAACTCCCAATTGCGATCGATGTTGCGGTACCAGTTGAGGCCGCCGCGAAAGCCGGAGTGCTGGAATTGCTGCACGTAGAAGTCGAGATCCGCATCGGTGAGCCACGGTGGGAGGGTTTCCGGATTCGGCATGCGGGTGAGAAAGCCGCCGGCTCGCGGCACCATGCCGACGCCTGCACTGGGCGCGCCCGGATTGCGGCGCGGCACATCCCCTGATCCCGAATACAGGATCTTGCGCAGCGAAGCGCGAGGATCCGCCTCTAGTTCCATTTCAGCCACGCCCGGGGCTTGAAAGTAGAGCTGATAGAAAGCGGCATCGGCGTTTTGCGGCATCACTGTGGTCGGCGCCACGCTGCCGCGGGGGCGATAGGGAACACTGAGCCCCACGACCGCACGAAATCGATCCGGGCGCAGCAGCGCGGCATGCCACGCAACCGGCGCACCCCAGTCGTGTCCGGCAATCACCGCCGTCTTTTCGCCGAGCGCATCGAGCACCCCCACCATGTCTCCGACGAGGTGCAATAGCGTGTAGCGCTCGATCTCCGCAGGGCGATCGCTCATGCCGTAACCGCGCATATCCGGCGCTACGGCGCGAAATCCCGCGGCCGCCAGCGCTTTCAATTGATGCCGCCATGAGTACCAGGACTCCGGAAACCCGTGACATAGCAGCACCAGCGGCCCGCTGCCCTGTTCCGCAATATGAATGCGGATTCCGTTCGCTTCGAGCACGCGGCGAGTGGGTTCGTTCATGGCCGTAGCGTAGCAGGCCTCAAGGCGGATGGTCCTTCATGGCGGCGAGTTTCGACTCCAGCTCGCTTCCGAAGTAAGCCTGCGGCCTGGACGCATCGACACGCTCGCGCCGCTCGCGCATGGCTATCGCTGCCTTGGCCTGATCGAACGCATCGCGCAGGGTGCGCGCTTCGGGCAATGCGTCGCGATAAAACGCTTCGCCAAAGTAGGTCAGATCGCGGTCGTTCGAACAGCCGAACGAGGTTCGGTCGGCGGCTGCCGCCGTGATGACGATGGTCCGCGGATTCTTCAGCGAGCCGATGAATCCTCCCGCGTAGCAGGCCGAAATGATGATTACGCGCCATTGGATGCTCGAGTCCCGCAAAGCGGCGGCGAGATCTTCATCCGTCAGGTCAAGGAGCGGCAGATCGGAGTCTTCAACCGCGATTGCCGGATCCCGTGCGCCATGTGATGAAATGGCCAGGAACAGCACATCGCGATCGAGGTTCATGCGGCCGGCGAGGCCGTGAAGCGCGTACCTCAGTCCCGAGACGCTGGCCAGCGGCGCGCGCTCCAGGTCGCGTTCATCATTGATCAGCGACAAGCCTCTGCCATCCATGCCGTAACGTTCCGACAGCACGCGCGACGCCAAGCCGATCTCCTGCGCGAAGACCTTTTGGCCGCCGACTCCCGCAAATCCGAGAAAGAATGCCCGTGGGGCCGGCGAAGGATCGGCATGAATCGCCGCGAGCGCTCGATCAATGCGCGCCGATTGCTCGAACAACAGGCCTTCCGCATCGGCATGAGAATCACCGGCGACAGCGGCCTCTTCGACTTCAGGCGCCGCCCAGACGTCCGGAATCACCTCCAACGCATCGGTGAGCCAAACGAATCCGATGAGGAAGGCGACGCCTGCCAGGGCGGCGGCGCGTTGCCGCTCGCCCGTAAAGGCGCGCAGTCCGCGTGCGACATACAAGTAGCAATAGACGAGGGCGGCAATGCACGCCAACGGCAGCCAAAGCGGATTTAAGTACGGTGCGGCGACCGCGGCGAGCAACATCGGAACCGGCGGCAGGCCGAGCGACAGCATGAGCGCGGCTTCAAACGGCGGCCGCGGCCTGGAACGCCAGCGCAGCACGGACGCCATGCTCAAAATCGCGAGCGCATACCAGGCAAGCAGCGGTGCGCCGCCCGCCAGAAATTGCGGATCGGGCAGCGCCGCGCACCAGTCGATTGCCAGCCACAGCAACAGCGAGAACAGGGCGAGGCAAATCAGCAGTGCCGTCGAAGGGACCGGGGCGGGCGGCAAGGCTCTTAACGCCCATAGCTCCAGCGGCGACGCGCAGCCGGACCGCGGCGCGTTAGCCGGCGTGGGCGCGGCGGGTGGCGGAATATCAGATTCGTTCTCATCCATGGCTCGAGATGATAGCTTGCCGCACGAAGTGTTGCGCGCGACCGCCACTCCGCAGGATGATGCTGAGAAACGTCATCGACGTGCAGCATTCGCTAGGAGGTTCCCATGAAAGTTGATGGCCGCTGCCATTGCGGGCAGATACGCTACGAGGCGCAGATCGATGCCGACAAGGCGAGCGTCTGCCATTGCACCGACTGCCAGACCCTGACCGGTACCGCATATCGGGTGAGTGTTCCGGCTTCCGCCGCAAATCTGGTATTTCTCTCGGGCACGCCGAAGATTTACGTCAAGACGGCGGAGAGCGGCAACCGGCGTGCGCAAGCATTTTGCGGGGATTGCGGAACGCCGCTTTATTCGGCCGACGCCGAGGATCCGCAAATCTACTTTTTGCGGGTGGGCAGCTTGAGTCAACGCGCGGCATTGCCGCCGAAACGCCAGATCTGGTGCCGCTCAGCCCTGCCCTGGGCGTCGGACATCCGCAATCTAGAGCGCAGCGAGCGCGCATGACGGTGTATGCGCTGGGAGAACACACGCCGCTGGTGGCGGCGAGCGCCTACATTGCGCCGACTGCCGCGGTGATCGGCAAAGTTATTCTCGCCAGGAACGCGACCGTCTGGTTCGGCGCCACGCTTCGAGGCGACAACGAAACCATCAGCATCGGCGCCGGCAGCAATGTGCAGGACTCGGCGGTGATGCACACCGATCCAGGATATCCCCTGATGGTGGGCACCGACGTCTCCATCGGACATCAGGCCGTATTGCACGGCTGCACGGTGGGGGAAGGTGCACTGATCGGCATTCAGGCGGTCGTGCTGAACGGTGCCGTCATCGGCAAGGGCTGCCTCGTCGGGGCGGGTGCCCTCATCACCGAACGAAAGGTATTCCAAGACGGATATCTCATCATCGGCGCGCCCGCCAAGGCGGTACGCGAGCTGACGCCGGAGGAGCGCGAAAATCTCCTCAAGGTCGCCGCGAATTATGCAGAGCGCGGCGCCTACTACCGCACTCACCTGCACGCAATTTAAGGCCTGATTGGACGGCGCGGTCGCCTCCTTTGTGGAGTATTTGTACGCACTGGGCCGCTAATCGGCGGGTTTAACGGGCGCGTCCGGCGGTTTTTCGCCGCTGGCGGCCGCCTTCGCCCTTTGGGCTCCTTTTTTTGCGGTTGCGGCAACTTCTTGGGCACCTTGCCTGGTTGCGACAGCGATCTCTCTGGCGGCGGCAGCCGCTTGTTTCGCACCCGTTTTGGCCGCTTCGGCGACCACTTTCGCATCCCGCTTGACGGCCTCGCTCACCGCTTTGGCTTGATCGTGAGCCAGTGTCGAATCGGCCGGCGGATCTTCCGCGGCCGACGCGATCAGCGCCGCCGGCGCCAGGCTCAGCGAGACTGCAATGAGGACTGTAGCTTTCATAATTTGACCTCGACTAACCGAAAACGTTGCCGTATTTTTCTCGTAGGAACTTCTTCTGCACCTTGCCCGTACCGCCGACCGGCAGCGAGTCCAGGAAGATGACTTCCTCGGGCACCCACCACTTGGCCACGCGCTCGGCGAGAAAGCCGAGAATGTCCGCAGACTCCAGGCTGTGGCCGGGCTTGCGCACCACGAATAGCAGCGGACGCTCCTGCCACTTGGGATGCTTGACGCCGATGACTGCGCACTGCGCGACGGCCGGATGCGCGATTGCGGTATTTTCCAAATCGATGGAGCTGATCCATTCGCCTCCGGTCTTGATTAGATCCTTGACGCGGTCGCGGATCTGCAGCGTGCCATGCGGGTCGATGGTGGCAATATCGCCGGTCGGAAACCAGCCGTCCTTCAAAGGCGAGGTCTCGCTCTTGTAGTAGCCGCTGACGATCCACTGGCCCCGCACCATGAGTTCACCCTGCGATCGACCGTCCCGGGGCAATTCGCTGCCGTCCTCCGCGACCACTTTGATGTCGATGCCGAAAACGGTCTTGCCGCAATTCGCGGCCGCGAGATGCCGTTGCGCCGCCGGCAACTGCAATTGCTCTTTGGTCAGGCAGCTGACGGTCGCCGCTGCAGTGGTCTCCGTCATCCCCCAGCCCTGGCGTACTTCAACAGCATAATGCGCGTCGAATTTGGCAATCAGGGCGAGCGGCACGGCCGATCCGCCCGACAGCACGCGCCGCAGGCTGGAGAATTTCAAATTGTTCTGCTCGACGTACTGCAGCAGCGCGAGCCAGACTGTGGGCACGCCGGCGCTGACCGTCACCTGCTCATTCTCCATCAATTCGTACAGGCCGGCGCCATCCAAGCGCGGCCCCGGCAGCACGAGTTTTGCGCCGCCGATGAGGCATCCGTAGGGGGCGCACCATCCGTTGATGTGAAACATCGGAACCACCGGCAGCATCGCTTCGCGGGGAGAAAGACCGAGCATTCCGGGCAAGCAAATGGTCATGGCGTTCAGCACGATGCCGCGGTGCGAATACAGCGCACCTTTGGGATTGCCCGTGGTGCCGGAGGTATAGCAGATCGCGGCGCTCGCACGCTCGTCGAATTGCGGCCAGTCGAAGCAGTCATCCTGCGATTCAATGAAAGTCTCGAAGCAATAGACGTCGGCGACGCCATCGAGCGCCGGCATGTTTTCCGCATCCGTCATGCAGATCCACGCGACGATGTCCGGGCAACGCGCGGCGATGCTTGCGACCAGCGGCGCAAAACTCGAATCGAAAAACATCACGCGGTCCTGTGCGTGATTGATGATGAAAACCAGCTGCTCGAGATGCAGCCGCGGATTGCAGGTATGGATCACCAGCCCGCTGCCGGACACGGCATAATAGATCTCGACATGCCGGTGGTTGTTCCACGCGAGCGATGCGACCGCGGTGCCGGCCGGCAACCCTAAGTCGGCGAGTGCATTGGCGAGCTTTTTGACGCGTACCGCGCACTCTGCGATGGTGTAGCGGAATACCGGTCCATGAATCTCGCGCGACACCAGTTGCGTCTCGCCGTGCTGCGCTTGGGCATGCTCGAGAATGCTGGAAATCAGCAAGGGCCGATCCATCATGAGACCCGGCTGGAGCATTTTTGCGGTTTCCTTGCGCCTACCGGTGCGCGGCCGCGCTTTGCTGCGCGCGGTAGGCGATCCAACTCTGCTCGATCAGGTATGCATGCACGTTGTCGGCGTCCTTTTCGCTCAAAATATCGTTGAACCGCTCCATGCCGGCCGGCGCCAATGCGCCCCGCAACAATATATCCTTAAAGGCGACGTGCAGTCCGTCGTTGAGCTTGCGAAGATCGGGAGTGGTGCTCGGGCCGAGTTGATGGCAGCGCGTGCATTGCTCGATGAACGTCACCTCGCCGGCGTCGATCTGCTCCTTCGTCGCCTTCTGCTCCGGCGGTTTCGGAAACCTAGGCTCGGTCCGCGGCGGCGGCATCGGCACGGCCCCGCCGCCAAGTTTGAACGCGATGATGCGATTGGTATTTTGATATTTCAGCGCCGCGCTGCTCGGCGGAATAGGGGCCACCGTGATCGATGTGCCGCCATATCCCGCCTGAACCGCGACATACTGCTCGCCGTTGACTGAGTAAGTCATCGGCGCGGCCATGATGTGGCTGCCGGTGTCGATGACCTTGAGCACTTTGCCGGAATCCGCTGCATAGACCCACAATTCGCCGCTGCCGCGGCCTTGAAACACCAGATTTCCCGCGGTCGACATCACGCCGCCGTCATAGCCGCGGATGCCCGATGAAGTTTCGTGTTCCCATACCGTCCTTTGCGCCACCGGATCCCAGGCGCGAATCAGTTCGCGTACCGGTTTGACATGGCGCGCCGCCTTGACCGCTTGCTCGTCCGGCACCGGACCGAACAGACGCGTCGCATCCTTCGAGTCATAGGTGTCGTCCGGAATGATGCCCTGCACGGTGAAAAAGCCCTCGACATATTTCATTTTGCTTCCGTTGTGCAGTAGATCGACCCAGATCGTCGGCACGTCGATCACGGGGATGTAAACCAGCCGGGTTTGCGGGCTATAGGACATGGGATTCCAGGTATGCGCACCGAACCAGGAGGGATAGGTCAGTTTGGCCGCGTTGTACCAATCCGATTGCTTGGTCGTCGCCGGTCGGCCCGTTTTCATGTCGACGTGAGTCGCCCAATTCATGAAGGCATAGTTTTTCGCAGACAACAATTTTCCGGTCCTGCGATCCAGTACGTAAAAGAATGCGTTCTTGGATGCTTGCATGATGACCGCGCGGGGTGCGCCATCCACCGCAATGTCGGCCAGCACCATTTTTTGCACGGCATCGTAGTCCCAGCTATCGTGCGGCGTTTCCTGGTAGTACCACGCCATGCGCCCCGTGGCCGCGTCGACCGCGATGATGCAGGTGGCGTAGAGACTGTCGAGATGTTCGGGACCTAACTGCCGAAGATCATACGGCGCCGCGTTGGCGGTGCCGAAGTAGAGCAGGTTCAACTTCGCGTCGTAGGCCATGCCGTCCCAAACGGTCGCTCCGCCCTTGAACTCAGGTCGGCGATGCGGATCCCAGGTTTTATCCGCCGCGGCCAACTCGGGATTTTCGTAGGGCTGGCCGACCGCGGGCGGGACGGTAAAAAAACGCCATTTGAGCGCGCCGGTTTCCAAGTCGTAGGCCGATATGTAGCCGCGCACGGCGCCGTGCCCCATGTCGGCGCCGCTGTTGCCGATGACCACCACCTTGCCCGCAATCTGCGGCGCGCCGGTACTGGAATAGGGCAGCTTGCGGTCGACGATGGTATCGGCTTCCCAGACCTTCTTGCCGGATGCCGCATCGATCGCGTGCAAGCGTCCGTCCACGGAGGCCACGAAAACTTTGCCCTTCCAGACCGCGACACCGCGGTTGACCAGATCGCAGCACGGATTGCGGCCCATAAAGAAATCGGCTTTCGGGTCATACCGCCAGAGTTCTTTCCCCGTTGCCGCCTCGACGGCATAGACATACCCCCACGTTCCGGAGGTGTACATCACGCCGTCGATGACCAGCGGCGTGGCTTCCTGGCCGCGTTGCGGTTCGCCCAAATCGTAGCTCCAGGCAAAGCCGAGGCGCGCGGCATTGTCGGCATCGATTGTCTTCAAGGGGGAAAAATACGTGCCGTCCTTGTCGCGGCCGCCCGTGAACCAATTCTGCGGCTCGGCATCCGCGGCCTCCAAGCGCGCCGTATCCACGTTTCCCGGCGTCGAAGCGGCGACCGCCAGGTTCGACGTCAAGATTGCCGCGGCGCTCAACACGAATGCTTTGTTTATCGGCATAGGCCTCTCCCTCAAGGGCACTCGAAGCTTAAGCCATCATTCGGCGGGATGGGTACTTTTGCCCAACCGGCGTAGGCTGGCGCCGACAGCAAGTGGTAGCGGCGGGGAATTGGCCCCGCTCGGAGCCATGCCTAGCATGTTTTCTTTCCCCCATCACCGAGGACTGCACCATGCGTCAGAACCATTGGAAACCGGCCTTGCTCATACTTTCTGCCGTTGCAATGGCGGGTGTAGCCCCCGCGCTGGCCCGCGCGCAGGATCGACCGGACGATCATCACGCGATGCGCGCGGACGAGCATCGCGACGAACACCGGGACGACCGAAAAGGCGATGATCAGATGCAACGTTACCGTCACGATCATCCCCACTCCTCGGCGCGCTGTCACGATGGCTTTTTCACTTCTACGCGCGACCGGAACCGGGCTTGCAGCAAGCACGGCGGAATCGAAGTGTGGCTCTCGCTGTAAGTGAAAGCTCGCCGATCGATCGCAGGCTGACGGCGCCGATCCCGATATAGCGCCTATTTCCTTGGAACGGACAGCCCGGGCTCGAGTGCCCGGGTTTGCGTCTATTTGCGGCCGGGCCGCGCGCAACCGTACACTTCGGCCATGGCGCTGTTTCTCGGCATCGATGACTTCAGGCTGCAGGCCATGCGGCGAATACCGCGCGCGATTTTCGATTACGCCGACGGCGGATCCTACGATGAACGCACCATCCGGCGCAATGCGGCGGATCTCGACGCCATGGCTTTCCGGCAGCGCGTGATGGTGGATGTCTCGAACATATCCTTGGCCGCCTCGATGCTCGGCTCGCCGGTGTCCATGCCGTTAGGCATAGGACCGACAGGCCTCGCCGGCTTGTTTCATGCCGATGGCGAAATTCTCGGCGCACGGGCGGCAGCCGCCTGCGGCATTCCGTTTTGCTTGAGCACCATGTCGATTTGTTCGATCGAGGATGTTTGCGAGGCCACCAAAGAGCCTTTTTGGTTTCAGCAGTATTTGATGCGCGATCGCGGCTTCAATCAGGAGCTGATCGACCGCGCCGCGGCCGCGCATTGTTCCGCACTGATGCTCACGCTTGATTTGCAGGTCATTGGCGAACGTCGCCGGGATCCGCGCAATGGCCTGACCATTCCTCCTCGATTGACGCTGCGAAACACCTGGGACGTCGCGACCAAACCTTCCTGGGCGCTGAACGTACTGTTCGGCAAGCGGCGCACCTTCGGCAATCTGATTGGCCGGATCGGCGGCTCCAGCGGCATCAATACATTGGCCGAATGGATCGCAACGCAATTTGACCCATCGGCCAATTGGCGCGACGTTGAATGGGTCCGAAGCCGCTGGCCCGGCAAGCTCATTCTAAAAGGCGTACTCGATGCCGAGGACGCGCGCTTAGGCGTTGCCGCCGGTGCCGACGCGATCGTGGTTTCGAACCATGGCGGCCGCCAACTCGACGGTGCCCCCTCATCGATATCCGTGTTGAGCGAAATCGTGGAGGCGGTCGGCGGGCGCTGCGAAGTCCTGTTCGATGGCGGCGTGCGCTCCGGTCAAGACATCGCCAAAGCATTGGCCCTCGGCGCGCGCGGTGCGCTGATCGGCAAAGCGTTTCTCTATGCCTTGTCGGCCGCGGGCGAGGCGGGCGTCACCAAGGCCATCGAAATCATGCGCAACGAGCTGCGCGTGACATTGGCGCTCACCGGCACTGCGTCCGTCGACGCCGTCGGGCCGCACATATTAAGGCAATAGGGACCAACACCTAGATCATCGGCAATTCGCGCGGCGCCTTGCCGAGCGGAAATGCAGCATCGATCCCGGCAATCTCGGCATCGCTCAAGTCGATCGCGCTCGCAGCGGCATTCTCGGCCACGTGACCAAGATCAGATGCCTTCGGAATCACGAACACCTCGCTGTTGCGCAGCAGAAAGCGCAGCGCAATCTGCCGCGACGCGGCGCCATGTGCGGCCGCTATGTCGTTGAGCGCCTGGGCCGGCTTTGATGCGCCGTCGAAGATTGCCGGCGACTGGCCAAACGGGGTATACGCCACCACGGCGCATCCGTGCTTGCGGCACCACGGCAGCACGGCGTGCTCGATTGCGCGCTCCTTGAGGTGGTACAGAACTTGATTGCAGACCGGATGGCCCGCGCCTGCGATCGCCGCCGTTTCGGCCAGATCCTGCGCATCGAAGTTGCTCACTCCCCAGGAGAGTATTTTGCCTTGGCGGACCAGCAGGTCGAACGCGCTGATGGTTTCCTCCAAGGGCACGCTCCCGCGCCAGTGAAGCAGATAGCAGTCGAGCCGATCGGTGCGCAGATGCGCGAGTGATTTTTCGCATGCGGCCATGGTGCCGCTCTTGGAGGCATTGCCGGGCAACACCTTCGATACCAAAAAAACATCATCGCGCCGCCCCTCGATGGCTTTGCCGACCAGTTTCTCCGCAGCTCCCGAGCCGTACATTTCAGCGGTGTCGATGTGCGTCAGGCCCAGGTCGAGTCCGCGGCGCAAGGCGGCAACGCCCGCGGATGCGCCTTCCATTTTCCACGTGCCTTGGCCGATGCAGGAGACGTGGACTCGGGTCGATCCGAATGGACGCAGAGTGATTTTGGCAGCCATGACCTTTGCAGTATTGCAAGAAACTGGCGCACAATCATCTGCCAACAGGGAGGTCATCCACTTGGCGACGCCGACCGCATCCGATGCAGACCGGCCACCAGGCTTGCAATGGGACTTCACGCGCGATGGACCGGCGAAAGGCGCCGCGGCGTAATTGGATTTGGCTATTAGGCATACAGGTGAGCGCGGAACTCGCGTCCGGCCGCATCGTTACCGAGCATTTTCGCATCCTTCCCAATTTGGCGTTCGCGGCCGCCAATTCGATCGATGCCACGGTGCGCGCCGGATCCTGATCAGATCTTCGCGAGATGCCGCGACATGCGCAGAGCCGCTTCCCGGCCCTGATAATAGCCTTGCACGACTCCCAATTGGTCAAAGCCCAAACGCGCGTAGAAAATTCGTGCCGCGTCATTCTGCGTTCGCAATTCAAGATTGATGCGGAACACGCCGGCCTCGACCGCCGTCCTCGTGAGCCAGTCCATCAGCTGGGATCCCAAGCCCTGGCGCCTGTGCTCGGGCGCCACGGCGAGCAGGTTCAAATGCGCGACGTCGTCTCCGAAATGCATGATGGCGAATGCCGCGATCCGTTGTTCGCGGCGCGCCACCACGACTGACGAATCCGGGCCGGAAATAAAATGCTGCACGCGTGCCGGCGTCCATGACCAGGTCAGCCCCTGTTCGATGAGATCGCGCGACATCTCGGCGATCTCACGTGCATCGTTCGCGCGCGCCAGACCGATGTAAGCCAGTTCAGACACTCATTTATCTCCCTAGCGGCTGCGGTAACGGTCCGTCGCGAGCAGCAGTTCGTGCGTGTTGCCTGGTTCGAACGCGGAATGGCCGGCATCGGGCACGATGCGCAACTCCGCTTCCGGCCACGCACGATGCAGGTCCCACGCGCTGGTTGCCGGGCACACCACATCGTACCGGCCCTGCACGATGGTCGTGGGAATATTGCGAATGCGCGGCACATCGTCGATCAACTGGCTCTCGCTGCGCAGGAAGCCGCGGTTGACGAAGTAGTGGCATTCGATTCTCGCGACCGACAGCGCAAATTGGTCCTCGCCCCATTTTTTGATGTTGTCGACGTTGCTGTATAAAAAGCTGCAGGCGGCTTCCCACACGGACCAGGCGCGCGCGGCGGCCAATGCCACGCGCTGATCGGTGCCGGTCAGCCGCTTATGGTAGGCGCTCAGAAAATCGTCGCGTTCATCGAGCGGGATGGCGTCGCGGTAGGCTTCCCAGGCATCCGGAAATATCTCCGAGGCGCCATGCTGATAAAACCAGCGTATTTCGGCATAACGCAGCAGGAAAATGCCGCGCAACACGAGTTCGCTGACGCGTTCCGGGTGCGCTTCGGCATAGGCCAGTGCGAGCGTGCTTCCCCATGATCCGCCGAACACCAGCCAGCGCTCGATCCCCAGGTGCTTGCGCAGACGTTCGATGTCGGCGACCAAATGCCAGGTGGTATTTTCAACGAGGCTCGCGCTCGGCCGGCTGCGTCCGCAGCCGCGTTGATCGAACACCACGATTCGATAATGCCGCGGATCGAAGAACTGCCGCGCGCGTTTGTCCGAGCCCGCGCCCGGACCTCCGTGCAGGAATACGGCCGGCTTGCCCGCCGGGTTGCCGCTCTCCTCATAATAGATTTCGTGGATGTCGGAGACGCGCAAGTAACCATGTCGATACGGCTCGAGGGCGGAGTACAGTTCGCGGCGCGGCAGGTTACGCGGCGTTGGACGCGAGATCTCCCGTGTCTTGACCGCGCGCGTGGATTTGGCGGCGCTCACCGACGGCTTTTTGACCCGCGCCTTCGCTGCGGCGCGTGATCCGCCGCGCACGGCCTTTTTCTTCTTCATCGTTATCCTCGTTATTTTCGCATTTAGACCCGTGCCACCATCGGCCCGAGCGGCCGTCCGCCCAGAAGATGCACATGCAAGTGATACACCTCCTGGCCGCCGTGTGCATTGCAATTGATGATCAGACGGTAGCCGCTTTCGGCGATGCCTTGCTGTCGTGCCAGATCGCGCGCCACGATGAACATGTGGCCGATCAGCGCTTCATCCTCGTCGGCAATATCATTGGCTGTGGGGATGGGCTTGTTTGGAACAATTAGTATGTGCACCGGGGCCGCAGGGCGAATGTCCAGGAATGCGACCACGCGGGGATCGCGATACAGCACGGTCGCCGGCAGGTCGCCGGCGATGATCTTCTCAAAAAGCGTAGTCATTTCATACGCCTCCGATGACTCTTAGGGCCCCCTTAAGATTATCAGGAACTGCCTCCGGGTTAGGACGGGAATGTGACCTGGTAATAGTAATGGGAACGATTCTCATGTAGAATTGCGTTCATGCTGGCGTTCAGACCCCATCCCGTTGCCACCGCCGATATTCCGCTCATGGAATTGCGGCCGGGGATCTCGGCGCGCGTGGTCTCCGTTTCAGGGGTCGATTCGAAGGCGCCCGCGGACGTCGGCCGGCGCTTGGCCGAACTCGGATTTCTGCCCGGCGAAGCGGTGCGTATCGTCGCTAAGGGGTTGTTGGCCCGCGCGCCGATTGCCGTGCGCATTGGAACCGGCACTTTTGCGCTGCGGCTATTCGAGGCAGCCTGTATCCGCGTATGTCCGGAGCAGCCGCAGCTTCTGTAAGGTTCCATGGACGTCGCGCACAGCGCTCCGAGCCCCCTGATCGCCTTGGTTGGCAACCCCAACTGCGGCAAGACCGCACTGTTCAATATTTTGACCGGCAGCCGCCAGAAGGTGGCCAATTACGCCGGTGTCACCGTCGAGCGTAAAGAAGGTTCGCTGCTCGCGCCATCCGGCCTGCGCATCCGCATCCTCGATTTGCCCGGCGCTTACAGCCTCGATCCGCTCACCCCTGACGAACAAGTCACAGCCGACGTGTTGCTCGGTCGCCGCAGCGGCGAGAGCGCACCCGATTTTGTCGTCTGCGTCACCGACGCCACCAACCTCCGGCAGAATTTGCGGCTGGTATTGAGCTTGAAACGCCTCGGAGTGCCCATGCTGGTGGCGCTCAATATGACCGACATCGCGCGCCGCAAGGGCATCGTCATCAATGCGGATCGACTGGCGCTCGAGTTGGGCGTGCCGGTCGTGGAAACCGTCGGCGTCAAGACGGCCGGCGTCAAATCCTTGATCAAGATGCTCGACTCGACCGCCATCCCGGAACGCAGCGGCCCTTCGGCGGCATGGCAGCCGCTGAGCCGCGCGGATATCGAACACGATCAGGCCGAGGTGCGCAGAATCCTCGGTATCGTCGGCGGCGATCGTCTCGACGGCGTGACCTTCAGCGATCGGGTCGATGCATTGGTGCTGCACCCGGTAGCCGGCCCTGTGATCCTGGCCGTCATCCTCTTTTTGGTGTTTCAAGCAGTGTTCGCCTGGGCGCAAGTGCCCATGGATGAAATCAGACTCGGGATTGCGGTTTTCGGCAATTGGCTGGCGGCGATCATGCCGAACAGCCTCATCAAGGACTTGGCGATCAACGGCGTGCTGGCGGGCGTCGGCAGCGTGCTGGTGTTTCTGCCGCAGATCATCATCCTGTTCTTTTTTATTTTGGTGCTCGAGGATTCAGGCTACTTGCCGCGCGCCGCATTTCTGCTGGACCGGGTCATGGGCAGCGTGGGCTTGTCGGGACGAGCCTTCATTCCCTTGCTGTCGAGCTTTGCCTGTGCAATTCCCGGAATCATGGCGACGCGCACGATCCAGAACTCCAAAGATCGGCTGACAACCATCATGATCGCACCGCTGATGACCTGTTCGGCGCGATTGCCGGTGTATGCGCTGATCATCGGTGCCTTCATTCCGCGCCGTACCATTTGGGGCGGCCTGGAATTGCAGGGCGTGGTGTTGTTCGCGCTGTACATAGCCGGCGTCGCGAGCGCCATGGCGGTGGCATTTGTGCTCAAGCGAACCGGCAAGCGCGGCAGTTTCCAGGCCTTGATGCTGGAACTGCCTGCCTATCACTGGCCGAATCTGCGCAATTTGGCTATCGGCTTGTGGCAGCGCGTTGAAATCTTCATGAGCCGCGTCGGCACCATCATCCTTTCGCTGATGGTCATTCTATGGGCGCTGAGCTCGTTTCCGGCGCCGCCGCCGGGAGCGACGGGTCCGGCGATCCAATACAGCATTGCCGGGCATTTGGGCGCATGGTTGGCGGTGCTGTTCAAGCCGATCGGGTTCAATTGGCAAATATCGATTGCACTCGTGCCCGGGCTGGCGGCTCGCGAGGTTGCGGTCGGCGCATTGGGCACGGTCTATGCTCTGTCGGCGACCGGCAATGACGTGAGCAGCGCGTTGACCCCGTTGATCGCGCAGTCCTGGAGTTTGCCCACCGCGCTCGCGCTGCTTGCCTGGTACGTATTCGCCCCGCAATGCCTGTCGACTTTGGCCACTGTGAAGCGCGAGACCAATTCCTGGCGCTACCCGGTGATGATGGCGGCGTACTTGTTCGCGCTGGCCTACCTCGGCTCATGGATCACGTTTCGCATCGCCACGGCGCTGTCATGATAGGTGCGCCATCATGAATCCACTAGTCGATGATCTGCTGGTCGGTGCCGTGCTGCTTCTGAGCTTGGGGTATGCCGTCGCCAAGCTTGGACCCCGGACCTTGCGCAGGCGCATGCTGGAATCGTTGAGCCGTGCGCTCGAGTCCGCGCCGGCGATTTTCGGATTGGGCCGCGCCGCGCAGCGGCTCTCGGCCGCATCCGGCAAGGCACAGGCTGCCTGCGGAGGCTGCGACAACTGCGGGAGCGAGGGTTCGTCCGCGCCAGGATCGTCCGAGGAAATCAAGGTGCCCGTCGCCAAAATCGGCCGACGGGCTTAAGTCTCCGCCCGGCTACCTCGCGGCGCGATGTCGCGGCGCTACTTGGCGCCGGCCGGCGCCAAGGCACCCTTGAGCTTCACCACGCCGCTCACCGTCCGAGGATCCACCGTGATGTCCTTGAGCTTGGCAGCGACGTCCGCAGGCACGGCCTTCTGGCTGCGGCCGCCCAAGTATTGGGCAAAAAAATCTTCCATCGCCGTCACGTAGGCCAAGGTGTTGATGGGCCGGGCGAAGCCGTGGCCTTCATCCGGCGCCACGATGTACTTGACCGGCTTGCCGTTGTCGCGAACCGCCGCCACGATCTGGTCGCTCTCGCGCACGTTGACGCGCGGATCGTTTTTTCCCTGCACCACGAGCAGCGGCGTCACGATGGCCTTGGCCTGGCTGAGCGGCGACTCCGCCACCAGCAGCGCCTTGCCTTGCGGTGTCGTCGGATCGCCCATGCGAGTGTACATCTGCTTGCGGCCTGCCTCCCAATAGGGCGGTATGGCGTCGAGCAAGGTGATCAGATTGGACGGTGCGACGTACGCGACGGCGGCTGCATACACCTTGGGAGTGAACGCAACCCCGGCCAGCGTGGCATAGCCGCCGTAAGATCCGCCCGAAATTCCGACGCGCTTGGGATCGGCGATCCCGGCGGCGACCAGCGACTTCACGCCCCAGGTGATGTCGTCCTGCATCTTCCGGCCCCACTCGCCGTTGCCGGCGTTGAGGAATTTCTTGCCGTAGCCGGTCGAGGCGCGAAAGTTCGGCTGCAACACCGCATAGCCGCGATTCGCCAGAAATTGCGCCGTCGTGTCGTAACCGAAAGAATCGCGCGCCCACGGTCCGCCATGCGGAAACACCACGAGCGGCAGGTGTTTTGCCGCCATGCCCATAGGCAGCGTCAAATATGCCGGAATATCCAGCCCGTCCGATGACTTGTAGTGATACGGCTTGCGCTGCGCCAGGGACTCGCGCGGAATTTCCTCGCGTACCCGGTATTGCAGCGCCAAGCTTTTTGCCTTGCGATTCCAAACATAGACGACGCCGGGTTCAGTGTCGCTGTGCGCATTCACGATCCAGATGTCCTCATCGTTCGAGCGCGCGCCGAAATCCACTTCGAGCCCCGGCAGTTTCGATTGCAGCCAGCGGTAGTCGGCTTCGAAGGTCCGATCCTTGAAGTAACGGCGAAACATGTCGCCTTCGTACTCAGTGAACAAAATGCGGTGATCGACGCGCGAGATCTCGACGTTGTAGAGGTCGACGCGCTTATCCGGGTCGCTTTCGAGCTTGGTCGCAGCGCCGGTGTTCAAATCGAGCATTTCCAGCTCGGTCAGGTCCAGCGCACCCTTGTTGGTGGCAAGGTAGACATTCTTGCCGCCGGCATCGAAATCAAATGCACCGCAATTCTCCAGCACGCTGCAGGTGTACAGCGGCTTGAAGCCGTCGGCATCGACCCGCAAGATCTCGGTGTCGCCGGCCTTGGTGGTTCGCACCGCGAGACGCAAGGTACCGGCATCGTCGAACTGCCATGCCGCAATCTCATCGGTATTTTTGCGCAGCAGTTTTTTCTCGCCCGTGGAGATGCTCAGTTCGTACAAGTCGTGCCACTTCGGATCGCGGTCGTTCAATCCGATATACAGAATGTCCGGCTTATGTCTGGGCACGGCAAAGATTTGAGTCCGAACGTGCTTCAGATTCGTGAGCGCCCGGGTCGGCGGCACGCCGCTTTTCGGATCCGCCGGCAGCTTCGGGTCGATCGCGTACACGTTGAAATTCTCGTCGCCGCCGACATCCTGCGCGTACAAAATATATTTCGAATCGCGGCTCCAGAAATAGCTGCGGATGGGACGGGTCGCCTCGGCGCTCAACGGGCGAGCTGCGCTGAACGGCTCATCGGCTCCTTTCACCCAAATATTGCGGGTTCCCTTATATGGCTTTAGGAAAGAAAGGTAGTGTCCATCGGGCGAGATCTGCGCGCCCGCGATGGCAACCTCGCCGTAAAATAAATTTCGATCGATCAGCGGCGGCTGATCGGCAAGCGCCGTGACGGATGATGCGGCAGCGGTCAGTACCAAGGCCAAGGCTATGTGTTTCAATCAATTATCCTATTGAAGCTTAAGGCGATCGCCGGAGTGCGCCATAATGCCAGACTGGTTGCCGAAGTCCCCTGAAGTTGTCGAAAGTTGCCGCAGTCCCCTAAAGATGCCCAAGTCCCCTAAAGATGCCTATCCCTGAGCTGCTGCGCGACCGGTTGCGCTTGCCCGTCATCGGCGCCCCCATGTTCATCGTATCGACGCCGCGACTGGTCCTCGCACAGTGCCAGGCGGGCATCGTCGGTTCCTTTCCTGCGCTGAATGCCCGGCCGGTTTCGCAATTGGACGATTGGCTGGCGCAAATCAGCGAAGAGTCGGCAAGCTTTGCGCGCCTCAATCCGCAGCGCAAAGTCGCGCCCTTTGCCGTGAATCAGATCGTACATGGCAGCAACAATCGATTGGAGGAAGACGTCGCACTGTGTGTAAAGCACAAGGTGCCCATCATCATTACCAGCTTGCGCCCGCCCGCGGAAGTAGTGCAGGCCGTCCACGGTTATGGCGGCATCGTGTTCCATGATGTCGTCAATCTGCGGCATGCGGAAAAGGCCGCGGCGCAGGGTGTCGACGGCATCATTGCGGTCTGTGCCGGTGCCGGCGGCCATGCCGGGGTCTTGAGCCCGTTTGCCTTGGTCAAGCAAATCCGCGAGGTCTACCCAGGCACCATCATCTTGTCCGGCGCCATGAGCAGCGGCGCCGATGTGCTGGCGGCGCGGGCGTTGGGCGCGGATCTTGCGTACCTGGGCACTCGCTTCATTGCGACCGACGAAGGCAACGCCCCGACGGAGTACAAGCAAATGCTCATCGACAGCTGCGCCGAGGACATCGTGTACACCTCTCTGTTCAGCGGCGTGAACGGCAATTATTTGCGCGGCAGCGTCGAGCGCGCCGGGCTTGATCCCGAGCATTTGCCGGAAGCGGACAAGACGAAAATGAACTTCGGCACCGGGGGCAACACTGCGGCAAAGGCGTGGCGCGATATTTGGAGCGCTGGACAGAGCGTCAGCGGCATCCATCAGGTCGAGAACGTGGGGGCGCTGGTCGAGCGCATGGAGGGCGAATATGCGGCTGCCCGCGCCACCTTCAATTTCTAGCGGACTGCGGACTTAGATGCGTCTGCGCACAGAACAATTGCCGGCAACGTTTGCGCGAGGCCTGGCCGGCTTCTACTTGGTCTCGGGCGATGAGCCCTTGCTGGTCGGCGAGGCCGCGGACTCGATCCGCGCTGCGGCTCGAGCCGCCGGCTATGCAGACCGCCGCGTGTTCTTCATTGACCGCAGCTTCAGCTGGGACGAGTTGCGTCTCGAGAGCCAATCGCTGTCGCTGTTCGCGGAGCGTCGGCTGTTTGAGCTGCGAATGCCGGGCGGCAAGCCGGACAAGGGCGCCGCACTCTTGGCGGACTGGGCGGCGCAGGCGGCACCCGACCTGATCTTCCTCGTGATCACCGAGAGGCTCGATCGGAAGGCAAGCGAGGCAGCCTGGGTACAGGCGATTGAAAAGCACGGCGTGTGGGTGCCGGTCCTGCCGGTGGACGGCGCGGCGCTGCCGGCGTGGCTGCGCGTACGGGCGAAAATGCTGCATATCGAAATCGATCCGGCCGCATCGCAGCTGATCGTCGAGCGAGTCGAGGGCAATCTCTTGGCGGCACAGCAGGAGCTGGAAAAGCTTGCGCTGCTGGCAAATGGCGAACCGATCGGCGTCGGGCTGGTACGGCGCTCGGTCGGCGACAGCGCCCGCTACGATGTATTTCAGCTGGGCGAGGCCGCCGCCGCCGGCGATGCCGTCCGCGCCTTGCGGATCCTCCTCGGCTTGAAAAGCGAGGGCGTCGAGCCGACCCTGGTCTTGTGGGCGTTGGTGCGGGAACTGCGTGGAATGTGGCAGGCGCGCGAACGTGAGCGGCTCCGGTCCGCGGCGCGAGGCAGCGGCTGGAACTTGGCGTCCACCCCAGCGCCGCGCGCGTTGGCCCGGCGACGGCTGCCCTTGGCGCCCTTGCTGCTGCAGGCCAGCCGAACCGACCGCGTCATCAAAGGACTACAACCGGGCGATGCGTGGAGCGCGCTCACCGGGCTGACCGGGGCCTTCGCCGGCGCTTTGCAAGCCGATGCGGATTCAGGCAGGGTGTAAGCCGATGAACGCCATGGGCATTTTCGGCGGGACCTTCGACCCGATTCACTACGCGCACTTACGCACGGCGTTCGAGTTGCAGCAGGCGCTGCGTCTGAAGGAAATCCGCTTTCTGCCCGCCGGCAACCCGCCGCACCGCGACCAGCCCATCGCCGGCGCAAAATTGCGGCTCGAAATGGTGCAGCTGGCCGTGGCCGGACAAGCGGGGTTTCTCGTCGATGACCGCGAGGTCCGCAAGGAAGGCCCCTCGTATTCGGTAGAGACTTTGGCCGAGCTGCGCCATGAGTATCCGGACCGTAGCCTCTGCCTGATCGTCGGCATGGATGCATTCTTGAGCCTGCCGAAGTGGCATCAGTGGCAGGAATTGCTGCAATTGGCGCACTTGGTCGTGGCCCACCGTCCGGGCTGGCGTGCGCCCGGCATGGGACCGCTGGGCGAATTGCTGGTCGATCGCGGCACCGGCCGTATCAACGATTTGCATGAATCGCGCGCGGGCTGCATCTTTATTCATGCGGTGACGCAACTGGAGATTTCTTCCACTGAGGTGAGGCAGCTCATCGGCATGGGCCGCGATCCGCGCTTCCTCATGCCCGATCCAGTGCGTAAACTGATCCTAGACACCCATTGTTATTCCAGGAACCGGACTTAGTGCCAGTAAAGCGAAAGATCTCCAGCAGCAAGAAACGAGACGGCAAAGCCGTCGCCAATCCAAAGACCGCGCCCGCGCGATCCGCGCCCTCCCTCAAGACCGTCATACTCGAAGCCCTCGACGACATGAAAGCGCTCGAGGTGAAGTTCCTGGATGTTCGCGGACTGACCGATATTGCTGACTTCATGGTGATTGCAAGCGGAACCTCCGACCGGCACGTGCGCTCGGTTGCGCAGCGCGTGGTCGAGAAGGCGAAGGCAGCCGGCTTCCGGCCCCACGGCATCGAAGGTCAGCAAGACGGCGATTGGGTTCTCATCGATATGAACGAAATGATCATCCACGTCATGTTGCCGCGCGTCCGCGAGTTCTACGGACTGGAGAAATTGTGGGACATGACCGTTACGAAGCGCGCCGCACGCGCGTGATCCTCAAATGAAATGCCGGTTGATCGCTGCCGGTACCCGTCTCCCCGACTGGGTCAATAGCGGATTCCTCGAATATCAGAAACGGCTGCGCACCCCGCTGGTTTTGGAGCTTCACGAGATTTCCGTGGCAACTCGCAGTGCCGGCGCGAACCCGCAACGCGCCGTGCAACGCGAAGGCGCGGATATGCTGGCGGCCATCGGCAAGGATGATTATGTCGTGGCCTTGGAGATGGCCGCCAACGCGATGAGCACCGAGCGCTTGAGCGCCTGGCTGGCTGAGCGCATGCGTGACGGGCGGCCGCTGGCGCTTCTGATCGGAGGCCCCGACGGGCTCGCGCCCGCGGTGTTGCAGAGAGCCGATCAATGCTGGTCTCTCTCGCCGTTGACGCTGCCGCATGCGCTGGTGAGGATCGTGGTCGCGGAGCAGATCTACCGGGGCATGAGCATGCTGGCCGGACATCCCTATCACCGCGCGTGAACGCCGCAGACTTCGTCTACCTGGCCTCAGGCTCGCCGCGCCGGCGTGAATTGCTGCAGCAGATCGGCGTTTCTTTCCGGGTAATCGGCATTGAATTGGACGAGACTGCGCTTGCGGGCGAGGTTTCCTCAGTCTACGTCGAAAGATTGGCCGCCGCCAAGGCCGCCGCCGGATGGCAGCAAAGCCGCGGCTTACGGGAAGCCCCGGTGCTGGCGGCCGATACCGCCGTGGTGCTCGACGGGAGAATCCTGGGGAAGCCCAGAGATATGAAGGACGCGATCAGCATGCTGCTTGAACTATCCGGCCGCACACACGATGTGCTTACCGCGGTGGCGTTGCGCGCAGCCGCGGGAACGCAGCTCAAGGTCAGCCGCAGCAGGGTCACCTTTCGTTCAATCGATGCCGCCGAAGCCCGCGACTATTGGGCGACAGGAGAGCCGCTCGGCAAGGCCGGCGCCTACGCCATTCAAGGCTACGCAGCCGTGTTCATTGCGGATCTCGAGGGTAGCTATTCCGGCGTGATGGGATTGCCGCTGTTCGAAACGGCGCAGCTGCTCGAGGCAGCGGGTATCGGCCGCTGGCGGCATGATGAGCATTGAAGTCCTCATCAACGCCGGCATTCACGAGGCGCGCGCCGCGGTCGTGGAGAATGGCGTGCTGGTGGAGGTCTATCTGGAGCGGGCCAGCCGCCGCGGCTTGATCAGCAATATCTACAAGGGCCGCGTCTCGCGCGTGTTGCCGGGCATGCAGGCGGCCTTCATCGACATCGGCTTGGAGCGCACCGCGTTCCTGCATGCGTCCGATATTTTCGATGCGCGCCACGCGGATACCGGCATCGAGCCGCCGCACACGGAGAATATTCGTTCACTGGTCGCGGAGGGCAACGAGATCCTGGTGCAAGTCGTGAAAGATCCCCTGGGCACCAAGGGCGCGCGCCTGACCACCTACATCACGTTGCCTTCCCGCTACCTGGTTTACATGCCGAAGGGCCGCGGCGTGGGCGTGTCGGCACGCATCGAGGACGAGTCGGAACGCGAACGGCTGCGTGCCGCCGTCGAAGCCGGGCTTCAGTCTTCGGACAACGCCGGCTTCATCGTGCGCACCGCCGCCGAGGAGTCGGCCGGCGATGCCCTGCGCGCCGACATGATCTATTTGCGCAAGCTGTGGGAGTTTGTGCGCCAGAAGGGCATTCGCACTCAACCGGGCAATTTGGTGCACGCGGATCTGCCGCTGCATCTTCGCGTGCTGCGCGACCTGATGCGCCCGGATGTCGACAAAGTGCTGGTCGATCAATCCGCCGCGCATCGGGAAATGCAGGAATTCGCCGCGGCATTCATGCCCGAGGCGTTGCTGCGCATCGAACTGTACTCAGAGGCGCGGCCGCTGTTCGAGCTGCACCACGTCGAGGAAGAGATCCAAAAGGTCCTGGACCGCAAGGTGTCGCTGAAATCGGGCGGGCACCTGATGATCGATCAGACCGAGGCAATGACGACCATCGATGTCAACACCGGCGCCTTCGTCGGCCATCGCAACCTCGAGGAGACCATATTCCGCACCAACCTCGAGGCGGCGGTCGCCATCGCAAGGCAGCTGCGCCTGCGCAACCTGGGCGGCATCATCATCATCGATTTCATCGACATGGAGGAGCCGGAGCACCGCCGCCAGGTCATCCAAGCCCTGGAACGCGCGTTGAGTGAAGACCACGTCAAGACCAACATCTCGTCGGTGTCGCCGCTGGGACTGGTTGAAATGACGCGCAAGCGCACGCGCGAGAGCCTGGAACATGTGCTTTGCCGCCCTTGTCCTACGTGCGAAGGCAAGGGGTTCGTCAAAACGGTGGAAACGGTTTGTTATGAAATTTTCCGCGAGATCGTCCGGCAAGCGCGCCAATTCGAGTGCCAGCAATTGATGGTTCTGGCGCACCAAGACGTGATCGAACGGCTGCTCGATGAAGAGTCGTCCGCATTGGGCGAACTGGAGCTTGCCACGGGCAAGCCCATCCGCCTGCAGACCGAGGCGCTCTGTGCGGTGGATCAATACGACGTCGTGCTGATGTAAATGTCCATCCGCAAAATCGCCAAGATCCTGACGATAACCCTCGGCGGGCTCCTGTTCCTGGTGCTGCTCGCTTTGCTGGCGGTGAAGGTCGCGCTCGATCGAGCCCCTCACTATCAGGCCGAGATCAAAGACTGGCTGCACGCGCAAACCGGCTATCACATCGGCTTCGCGCATGTCTCGCCGGCATTTCGCTGGTACGGCCCGGAGCTGTATTTCGACCGGCTGGAGCTGCGCTCGAAGGACGATCAGCGCGTGCTGGCGCGCGCCGCCGGCGGCCGCGTTGCCGCGGACATCTGGCAATTGATCCGCACCGGCAAGCTTCTGGCGGGGCGCATCGAAGTGGATTCGCCGAGTATCGTCGTCGCGCGCGTAGCACCGACGCGCTTCGCGGTCGCCTCGGAAATCGAGTTGGGCGGCGAGAACGCTTCCTTGTCCACACTGCAGCTCGGCGACCTGCCGGCAGGCAGGCTGGTGATTCGCGGCGCGACGCTGACCGTGGAGAATTGGAATTCGGCACTGTCCCAGTTGAAGCTGCAGGGCGTGGATATTGACGTGCGGCGCGATACGGGCGAGCTCACCCTCGGCTTCAGCGCTCAACTGCCGCCGGTGCTCGGGGGAAGCGTGAGCTTCGAGGGACACGCGCGCGGCGGTGGGCAGGCGCAAAGCTTGGCGTGGGACGCGCGGCTGCGGGCGCGGGCCGTCTCTTTCCCCGGATGGCGCAAATTGCTGCCGGGATATTTGAGCAACCTGGATTCGGGCACCGGCGCCTTCGATCTTGCCGCGAATGGCGCGGGATCCACGCTTGCGCACGCCGCGGTGGAATTCGGCGCGACCGAAGTGGTGACGCAACTGCCCGAAGGACCGGTCGCCAAATTCGACCAAATGAGCGGCGCACTGGCGCTGGCGCGCGCCGGCGATCGCTGGAGCCTCGCCGGCAAGCGTGTGCGCGTGGGACGGCTCGAGCGGGAATCCGCATTCGACATAAGTTGGCAGGAAACGCCCGCTGGGTTTTTGAACGTTCGTGCCCGCGCCGACTACCTGCGCGCGGAAGCCCTGCTGCCGCTGACCGGCTTCCTGCCGCAAAAGGAGTTGCGCGACCGGCTGCGCGAGATTGCGCCGAGCGGCGAATGGACCGATACGTCGATCGCTTTTGAGCGCGCCACGCCGGAAGCTCCCTGGCGCATGCGCGTGCAGGCGAAATTCCGGCATGCCGGGTACGCATCGGTGGGGGGCCTGCCGGGTTTGCGTGGGATTTCGGGTTCGATTGCCGGCAACGAGAGCGGCGGGCAGGTCGCCATCGATACGCATGCCGGCGTGTTTCATTGGCCCGCACAATTTCCGCGGCCCGTCGAGCTGGAGCAGTTGCGGGCCAATATTTACTGGAAGCGAACCGGCGACGAGCTGTTGATCGCTTCCCAGGATTGGGAAATCGAGACTCACGACGGCGAGATTCTGGGAAAGGTGGCCTGGCGTCAGCCGCGCGATGAATCCTCGCCCGTGCTGACCTTGGTCGGCCTCATTCAGAGCGGCAATGCGGGCAACGCGCGGAATTATCTGCCGAACGGCCTGATCGGACCCGGAGCGCTCGCATGGCTCAATGATGCATTCGTCGCCGGCCACCTGCGCGCCAGCGTCTTGCTTCAAGGTCCGGTGCGCAGTTTCCCGTTTCGCGCCGGAGGCGGCATCTTCTTGGCACGCTGTTCCATCGAGGGCATGACCCTGAATTACAGCCCGGGGTGGGCTCCCGTGGAAAATCTCGCGGCGACGGCCGAATTTCGCAACGAGGGCATGAGCGCACGATTGTCGGGCGCCCGCATCGGCGATCTGAAACTGGAATCCGGCGAAGCGCGCTTTGCCGACTTCAGCAACGGCGAGTTGAAGATCCATGCCGGCGCGCGCGGCGACGCCTCGAGCGCGCTCGACTACCTGCGCTCCACGCCGCTCGATGGGATCGCCGAGCACGCATTCTCCAATGTCGAAGCGGCCGGGCCGCTGCACGCGACCGTGGATCTGTTCCTGCCGTTTCGGGACTTCGCGCACCGGCAGGTGCTGGTCCACGGCAGCCTCGACGGCGACAGTCTGAATCGGCCGGGATCGAGCACCATGGCCACCGGAGTTACCGGCGAGTTCGATATCGACGACGGCCAAGTGTCCCGCGCCGACATCCACGGCCAGCTCCTGGGCGGCGGCTTTCAAATGCAGGCGCGCACGCCGCGCAACAGACCCCTGACGCGAACCCAACTGGAATTTCGCGGCACGGCCGCCGCCGAGGCTGTGCGCACCGCGTTATCGATGCCCGCAAGCGTAGCCTTGAGCGGTCAAACGGATTGGCGCGCCGTACTAAAAATTACCCCCGAGCCGGCTCGAGAGCGTTCCTTGCGCATCAGCAGCACGCTGGTCGGTTTCGATATGAAGCTGCCGGCACCCCTCGACAAGAGTGCCGCCACCCCGCTGCCGTCGTGGCTGGAAATCCAGTGGCCGCAAGCGGGCGGTCCGCAGGGTAGCTTTGCACTCGGGTCGTTGGTCAGCGGCACCTATGCGCTGGAATCCGATTCCGGCGGCATGCGCCTCGCGCATGCATCGATGAGCTTCGGCGGCAGCGAATCGAGCGGCGGCGAGCCGCAAATCTTGAACATCGGCGGCTCGGTGCAGCGCCTGGACCTGGGCGGCTGGTTGCACCTGGGCGCGGCCGGCAAGGATTCCAAACCGCTGTTCTACTACATGCGCAACGCCAAGCTCAACGTCGCCGAATTGGATTATCTGGGGCTGGCATTCCGCGACGTGTCGCTGGATCTGCAGGTCTCGGAACCCAATTGGCGCATCAATGTGGGCGGTCCGAACGTGAGCGGCGCGATCACGATTCCGAGCGCGGCGGGTTCAACCGAGGCTTGGAATCTGCAATTCGATCGATTGCACTTCGACGTGGCGGACAATGAGGCCGGCGCGGGCGGCGGCGCCGACGGTAGCGAGGACAGCTTACCGGCCGATGCCGATCCGCATTCCATTCCGCCGCTGAATTTTCATGCAAAGGAATTGATCTGGGGCGAGCGGCAGTTCGGCGATGTCACGGCGACGCTTGCGAAGCGAGAGGACGGCGTGGGCCTGAAATCCTTGAGCGTGACGGCGCCTACCTTCACGGTCGACGCGCAGGGCGAGTGGCGCGCCAAGGATGCCGGCGTCAGCCGCATCAAGGGCACCTTGTTCAGCAGCGACGTGCAGGGCACGCTGAAGAGCCTGGGCTACGCAGACGTCATTCAGGCCAAGAGCGGCAAGATGGAATTTGACCTAACTTGGCTGGGCGCGCCGACCAACGCGGCGCTCGCCCAAGTGATCGGCCACGTGCAGTTGTCGCTCGACAAGGGCCAGGTGATGGGCCTGAAGCCCGGCGCCGGCCGCGTGCTGGGGCTCGCCAGCATCGCGGCGCTGCCCCGGAGATTGGCGCTTGATTTCAGCGACCTGACCGACAAGGGCTTGGCCTTCGACAGCGTGCGCGGCGATTTTGATTTGCGCGACGGCAACGCCTATACGGAAAACGTGCTGCTCAAGGGGCCTGCCGCTGAAATCGGCCTAATCGGCCGGGTTGGCTTGAAAAACAAGGATTACGACCAAACAGCTGTGGTGACGGGCAGCGTGGGCAATTCGCTGTCGATTCCCGTCGCCAGCGCGCTGGTGGGCGGTCCGGTGGTCGGCGCCGCCGTGCTGCTGTTCACGCAGGTGTTCAAACAGCCGCTGAAAGGCCTGGCCCGAGGGTATTATCGCATCACCGGCGGTTGGGACAATCCGACCGTGGAACGCATCAAGAGTGCAGACGCGGCAGCCGCGCCTGCCGAGGTACCGAAATAGATGGGAAAAGTCGCCGCAATTCAAATGACTTCGAGCCATGTGGTGGCCGATAATCTGGCCGCGGCCGGCGCGCTGCTGCGCGAAGCCAAGGACGCGGGAGCGCAAATTGCCTGTCTGCCCGAGAATTTCTCGTTCATCGGCCTCAAGGATGAGGACAAGCTCCAAGTCGCGGAAGCGGATGGCGATGGCATCGTTCAGACTTTCTTGAGCGCCGCGGCTCGGCAATTGAATCTGTGGATTTTGGGCGGCACCATCGTGATTCGAACGAGCGACAGGCGCCGGGTTGCAAACGCCTCGCTGTTGATCGACGCGGCCGGCAAGCGGGTCGCGCGTTACGACAAGATTCATTTGTTCGACGTGACCATTCCTGGGCGCAATGAGCAATATCGGGAATCCACGCACGTGCTTCCCGGACGCGAGCCGGTCATCGCCGACACTCCCGTCGGCAAACTCGGACTCTCCGTGTGTTACGACATGCGCTTTCCGGAGCTATATCGCGAGCTGGTGTCGCAGGGTGCGGAATGGCTGGCTATGCCTGCCGCGTTCACGGTTCCCACCGGACGGGCTCACTGGGAAACCTTGCTGCGTGCGCGCGCCATCGAGAATTTGTGCCATGTGGTCGCGCCCGCTCAGGCGGGGATGCACACCAGCGGCCGTGAAACTTACGGCGATTCGCTGATCGTGGATTATTGGGGCCAGGTGCTGTCGCGCTTGGCAAAGGGTACCGGAGTGATCGCGGCGGATATCGATTTAACTGCCCAAGCGGAATCGCGGGCCCGCTTCCCCGCATTGGACAACCGCCGGCTGGGACTCAAGAACGCCGTGGGCTCGACATGAACGCACGCAGCGCCGAGACGCTTCAACCATCGTTTGCCGTGGCCGAAAAGATGATCCTGGCGCCGTCCGGTCTGGATGAGCGGCGCCTGAGCCAGGTGCTCGACGTGCTCATGAGCCGGGGCGTGGACTACGCGGACCTGTATTTCGCACTGTCGCGCGAGGAGTCCTGGTCGCTCGAGGATGGCATCGTCAAGGACGGCGCGCACAGCATCGAGCAGGGTGTGGGTGTGCGTGCCATCAGCGGCGAGAAAACCGGTTTCGCCTACACCGACGAGGTGCTGCTGCCGGCCCTGCTCGAGGCGTCCGATGCGGCTCGCGCGATTGCCCGCAGCGGCGGCAAGCAAGCGGTGAAGATCTGGCAGCGGCCCGCCAACCATCGGCTGTATTTAGCCGCGGATCCGCTCGACGCCATCAAGGACGAGGACAAGGTCGCGTGGCTGATGCGCATCGATGCCGACACACGCAGGCTCGATCCGCGCGTCAAGCAGGTGATGGCTTCGCTGGCCGCGGTGCATGAGATCGTACTGATCGCCTCCAGCGACGGCATCCTGGCGGCGGATGTGCGTCCGCTGGTGCGCATCAATGTCTCGGTCATCGTGGAGCAGAACGGGCGCCGCGAGCAGGGCTATAGCGGCGGCGGCGGGCGCTTCGGCTTCGATGAGCTGCTGCAAGGCGACGCGCCGTTCGAACATGGACGCGAAGCGGTGCGTCAAGCGCTGGTCAATTTGGAAGCCGTAGCGGCCCCGGCGGGTTCGATGACGGTGGTGCTGGGGCCGGGCTGGCCCGGCATATTGCTGCATGAAGCAATCGGCCACGGCTTGGAGGGCGATTTCAATCGCAAGGGTACTTCGGCATTCTCGAATCGCATCGGCCAGAAAGTCGGTGCGGATGATGTCACGGTGGTCGATGACGGCACGCTCAATCGCCGGCGCGGTTCTTTGAACGTGGACGATGAGGGCACGCCGACCCAATGCACGACGCTCATTGAGAACGGCGTCTTGCGCGGCTACATCCAGGACAAGATGAATGCGAAGCTGATGGGCATGGCGCCCACCGGCAACGGCCGGCGCGAATCATTCGCGCATATGACGCTGCCGCGCATGACCAATACCTACATGCGGGCCGGTTCCCGCGCGCCTCAAGAGATCATTGCATCCGTCGACAAGGGCCTTTACGCGGTCAACTTCGGCGGCGGCCAAGTGGATATTACCTCGGGAAAATTCGTGTTTTCCGCGAGCGAAGCGTACTTGATCGAGAACGGCAAGGTCGGCGCGCCGGTCAAAGGCGCAACGCTGATCGGCAACGGCCCCGACGTGCTGACGCGAGTCAGCATGGTGGGCAACGATCTGAAGCTCGACGCCGGGGTCGGCACCTGCGGCAAGGAAGGCCAATCGATTCCCGTCGGGGTCGGCCAGCCCACTTTGCGCATCGATGCGCTGACCGTCGGCGGTACGGGCTGAACCATTCAGCGCGATAGGCGCTTCACGAGTTGCGCGCGCAATGCTGCAGTTTGTTGCGCCGAAAGTGCGCCGAGGATGCCGCGCCGCTCCGGTGGAATGTGAGCGGTGGCGGTTATTTCGTCGCCGAACACGTATTGCTCGAACAAGGCGCTCCACGCACGTCGGGTGGCCGGCGGCAAGGCACGGATGCTCAAGATGCCGTGAAGCAGCGCATCGAAAGCTGAATCCGCTAGCGCGACGTCGTCGGCATTGTCATGCCACCAATAGTTCACGAGCATGTTGAATGATTCGAGCGACTCGACGTGATGCCACCAGAGCGGCGGAATGATGATGACGTCTCCGGGCTCGAGCTCGGCCGTGTACGCCGCGCCCAAGGCCGCGTGGAATTTGGGGTAACGCTGCAAATCCGGATTGCGCAACGAGACGACGCTCATCGGAGCGCCCGTATGGCCGAAATCCAGCGGCCCGATATAGAGATTCTCAATTTGCTCAGGCGGGAACAGGGTGAAACGGCGGCGGCCGGCGACCACACAGCCGATGTTGTTCCATTCATCGAGATGCGTCGGGGTTGTGATCCGGTTTCCGAGCCAGATGCGGGGCAGTACGTTCGCGCCCAGCAAGCTTAAGGCGTTCTCTTCAGCAAAGCCGGGCAGGCAATCGCGGATGAGTGCGCTTTGCGCCGCGACGGCCGGCGGGTTGGGGAAGCGTGCGTAGCGCTGCACCTGCTCGATGAGCGCCGCCAGCGGCAGACGATTGCGAATGAAATTGATACCGGTCATCGCCTCGTTGTAATAGCGCTGCCCGTCGAGTTGCGGAGGGGTCATCTGAGCATCGACCGGCTGGCCATTGTCGAAGCGGTTCAGATACCTGATCAAGGCAGCCGGGGAATCCAGTCCCTGCCGCACGGCCGGCCATTGGTTGACGAAGCCGCGTAACACGGCCGGCTGCTTGTCCGGCAGTACGTTGCGCCGGACCACGTCGCACTCAACTCCGGAGAACTCGCGGATCGCATGCGCTGCAGGCAGGTTGGCCACGCGGCATTATAGCCATGGTCGCGCGCGCTGGGCGTCCCTCGGCCAAAATGTGCCACGGGCACGCGCGGCGGCGATATCGCCGCCCGCTACATCGCGCGATGCGGCGCTCGCCAAATTCTGCTTTGCCCTGGGGTGGCAGGCGATGCTCGCCAAGTCCACCGTGAATTGGCTGCCGGGCGATGAGTTCGAAGCGACACGTCTGCACGGTGTTGCGCGTTGAACTTTCTGACATAACGTCGTGTCATAAGCTGGGAAGCGGTGGATGCGTCGCCGAGCGGCGACGAGGCACGGGTCTCGTCCCCGGCTAATCCGGCGGAGCGTGCGCCAAGTCTCATCAGTCATGTCGGCGGAGTCGGTAGGCTGCGCATCGACATCACACGACGGAGTTCCCATGGCCGACAATACAATGACGGGCACATTCAAGATTCCCCAGGATCTTTTGTCCGAAGCGAAACGCACCAAACCCAAGAGCGATCGATTGCACGTCGAGGGCTGGCGCAATTCTTGGCTGTCGCGCCTCGCGGAAAAGCTCGTCGGCAAGGACTAGTCGGAAAAGGCCTGTCAGAAAAGACGACGCGGCATGTAGGAAGAAATGATGCACGCCCGTCGGCGCTTGCTTAAAGTAAAATCTTAAGTCAAATAGGCCGGCTGCGCCTGAGGCAATCGCATTACCATAGCGTTTGGGGGAGGGTTGCCCATGCGCTTGGCTCGTCCAATATACGAAAGCCTGCCGCTGATCTATATGCTGATCGGCGCGCTGGCCATCTTTCTTTTTTATATCAATCCGCTCGGATTCTCCGGCAAGGCGGCTTTTCTCATCGGCGTGTTCGCCGAGACCGCGGCGCTAACGCTGTATTTGCGGCGTCAGGACTGCCGTGAATTGAGCCGCGAATACACCGGCGAAACGATCGAGCTGCCGTCGAACCTCAATAGCTAGGCGGATCCGAGGATAGCTAGCTGATTTTTGGATTTTCGACCACTCCCGCCGCAACGCCGGTATCGGCGGGATCGTGCGAACTTCTGACCCGTGGCGGCCGCTCGTCGATATACATGATCTCGTGCTGTCCGACCTGCACCACGTCGCCGTCGTTCAAGTTATGACGCCGCACGCGTTTTGACTGTACGAAAATGCCGTTGGTGCTGTTCAAGTCTTCGATCAGGCAAGAATCCTGCTGGGTGACGATCTGGCAGTGATGGCGGCTGATGAATTTGCTGTCGATTTGCAGGTCGTTGTCGGGAGTGCGGCCGATCACCAAGCGTCCCGGTTTCAGTTCGCGTTCCACCACGGTCTTGCCTTCGCTGGCGAGCAGGATGCGCCCGACCACATGCGCGGACTCGATGCCCGCCGGCATGGTGTGCTCCATGTTCGGCACTCTCATCCGGTTCGTACCGGAGACGAACTCGACCCACTGCAATTCGTGGATCGCCGCCTCCAGTTCCTGCATCGACACGCTGTCTTTTTCCTTGCCGAACGCCGCCATCAAGCATGTATCGCACAGCGTGTTGATCAAGCGCGGCACGCCGCCGGTGTATTTGTAGATGGTCGCGTAGGTGTCCTCGGCGAAAATACGCCGGCCCTGCGAGCCCGCTACCTCGAGCCGATGGTCGATATACGCGTTGGTCTCCGCCCTGTTGAGGGCCGTCAGATGGAAGCGCAGCCGCACGCGCTGCGAAAGTTGCAGCAGCTCCGGGGAGTTGAGCTTGTCGCTCAATTCCGGCTGTCCGGCGAGAATGATGCGCAGCACCTTTTCCTTGGTGGTCTCCACGCCCGACAGCATGCGCACTTCTTCGAGCACTTTATTGCTCAAGTTTTGAGCTTCATCGATGATCAGCAGCACTTTTCGGCCGCTGCTGTATTGTTCCGTCAGAAACTGGTTCAACGTTGCAAGAACTTCCGGTTTTTTCATGTTGAACGGCGAGAAGCCGAACTGCACGAGCACGGTTTGCAGAAACGCCGTCGGAGACAATTGCGTTTGGTTGATTTGCGCCACGATCGCGTCGCTTTGCAGTTCGCGCAAGAACGTTTCGATCAAGGTGGTCTTGCCGGCGCCGATTTCACCGGTGATCACCACGAAACCGTCGGTGAACCAGATTGTCGATTCCATGTACGCCTTGGCGCGCGCATGCTGTTTGCTCAAATACAGGAATTGCGGGTCCGGGCTCAAGCGGAACGGCAATTCGTGCAATTTGAAGAGTTCTAGATACATCTGGTCCGGCGGTCTTGAGTGACGGCTCTGCCTAAACTATGCAGTCTAGGCCCATTCGACCAATTTTAGTGTACTCGCGAGCGCCGTATCCCGCTCCTTGGGCAGGCGTTTGAGGATGGTGCAATGGCCCAATTTGCGCCCCGGACGCGGCATTTTTCCGTAGTCGTGATAGGCCAAACCGTCGACCGCGAGCAAGCGGTCGCGCGGTGGCATCAGCCCGAGAAAATTGATCATGGCGGTGGCGCCGAGCGCACGAGTGCTTCCCAGCGGCATGCCGCACACCGCGCGCAGGTGATTTTCAAACTGGCTGGTCACGCAGCCCTCGATGGTCCAATGCCCGGAGTTGTGGACGCGCGGCGCCATTTCATTTGCGACCAACCGCCTCCCGACCACAAAGAATTCAATCGCCAGCACGCCGACGTAATCGAGCGCGGTCATGACACGCTTCGAGTAGAGCCGCGCGGTGCCTTCGAGCTTTGTATTTGCGAATGGCGCGATGCTGTACCTCAAGATTCCGCCGCCATGGGTGTTGGCGGAGAGCGGATAGAAGACAGTCTGTCCGCTCGTCGACCGCACGGCCAGCAGCGAAACCTCCCGCGAGAAATTCTGGAATTTTTCATAGATCAGGTGCGTGCCGCCAAGCGCTGCCCATGAGCGGTCGATGTCCGCCATCGCACGCAGCACGAATTGTCCCTTGCCGTCGTAACCCAGGCGCCGCGTCTTCAGCACGCCCGGAAGTCCGATGGCTCGAGCGGCCTGGACCAGCTGCTCGCGGCTGTCGATCGGTGCATGTTCCGCAACCGGAATCTTCAAGCGCGCAAACAGCGCTTTCTCCGCAAGGCGATCTTGCGAGACCTCGAGTGCCGCGCGCGGCGGCCGAACCTGGGTGATTTTTTCCAGCGGCTTTAGCGCGCTTCCGCAGATATTTTCCCAATCAAACGTAACCACATCGCTGCGGCGGGCCAATTCCGCAAGCTGCGCCGCGTCCTCGAGATCTCCGATCAGGCTGGGCGCAACTTGCGCTCCGGGCGTGTCGCCGCTGCGATCGAGAAACAGGCACCGGACGCCGATCGGGTATCCCGCCAGCGCAAGCATGCGTCCCAGCTGGCCGGCTCCCACGATACCGACATGCATCAATTTCAAGGGCTGCGCGGGTCCGGTTTGGCTATGACCGCCGCGGTCTGCGCCTCGCGAAACTCATCCAACGCCTCGCGGATCTCGGCACTCTCATTCGCCAGCATCGCGGCTGCGAAAAGCGCCGCATTCGCGGCGCCGGCCGTTCCGATCGCAAAGGTCGCAACCGGGATGCCGCTTGGCATTTGCGCGATCGACAGAAAAGAATCGATGCCGCTCAACGCCTTGGATTGGATCGGGACGCCGAGAACCGGAATCGAGGTCTTGGCGGCGGTCATTCCCGGCAGATGCGCCGCGCCGCCGGCACCGGCGATGATGGCTTTGAGGCCGCGCCCGCGCGCGGCAGCTGCGTATTCGAACAACAGATCGGGCGTGCGGTGCGCTGAGATCACGCGGACCTCATGCGCTATCCCTAACCGGGTCAATGTGTCGGCCGCTGCCTGCATCGTTTCCCAGTCGGAAGACGATCCCATAATGACTCCGACCAAGGCTTTCATCGCGGCAAGTTTACCAAGCTATCCGAGCAACTGGCGCAGAAACGCGAAAAGTTCCCGGGCGCCGACCGGTGAACGCTGCTCCAGACGCTCTTTTTCGGCTTTTTCCAGCAGCCGGCTCAAGGTGGCGCGATCCGCATTCGGATATTCCTCGAGCAGCTCGCCCAAGGCGTCGGCGGGTTCCGAGAGCAGCCGGTCCCGCCAGCGCTCGATCTGTTGGAAATGCCGGATCTCCACATCGTGTTGCTGCTTGCGCTCGGCGAGCTTCGCCAGCACCGGCTCCGGATCGATATTGCGCATCAGCTTGCCGATATACTGCCGTTGGCGGACCTGAGCTCCGTGCGAGGGAAGCCGGCGCAGGTCGCGCAGCGCGATAAACAGATTTTCAGGCAAATCCAATGCCTTGATCTCCTGGTCGGGAAGCGCGGATAGCTTCACGCCGAGCTCCTGCAGGGAGGCTGCTTCCCGCTTGCGCGCACTTTTGCTGAGCCGCTGCTCCTCCGTTTCACCGGAATCCTGGATGTCGTTCTCACGGGTCATATTCCCCATGCTATCACTCAGGCCGGTAGAATCACCGTTCGGATTTTCATCCTGAAAAAGACTGGAGTTGCGATGGCCGGGACCAATACCCTCGTACGCCTTACCCAAACTGATCTTGAAGCGATCATCGAGCGCGCGCTGGATGAGGCCCGGGCGCGCGGGGCATCCCAGGCGGAAGCGGCCGTCAGCCAGGATACGGGCCTCTCGGTCGGGGTGCGCCTGGGCGAAGTGGAGACTCTCGAGCACCAGCGGGATCGCAGCCTGGGCCTCACGGTGTACTTCGGGAAGCGCAAGGGTTCGGCCAGCACGGCTGATTTTTCCATGGATGCGGTGCGTGCGACCGTCGCCAAGGCCTGCAGCATCGCCCGCTTCACCGCTGAGGATGAGAGTGCGGGCCTCGCCGATGCCGACCTCATGGCCCGCTCGCCGCCGAGTCTCGATCTCTCGCATCCGTGGAATGTCAGTGCAGATCACGCCATTGAGATTGCCAAATCCTGCGAGGCGGCCGCGATGGCATTTGATTCGCGCATCAACAACTCCGAGGGAGCGTCGCTGGGAACCCACCAGGGTCTGCATGTTTACGGCAATACGCATGGCTTTGTAGGAGGTTATCCGACGACCTCGCACACCTTGAGCTGCGTGGTTCTTGCGGGCACCGGCGAGGACATGCAGCGCGATTATTGGTATACCAGCTCGCGCGACTGGCACGAGCTTCAGGATGCCGAGGCGGTCGGCCGGGAAAGCGCGCGGCGCACCATTGCCAGGCTCGGACCGCGCAAAATCACGACGCGCCGCGCACCGGTGCTGTTCGTACCGGAGTTGGCGCGCGGACTGATCGGTCATTTCGTCGCTGCAATTCGCGGCAGCAGCCAGTACCGGCAGGCTTCCTTCCTATTGCATTCGGAAGGGCAGCAAGTGTTTCCCGCGGGTTTCTCGATCGCCGAGCGCCCGCACATTCCCAAGGCCATGGGAAGCGCACCATTCGACGATGAAGGCGTCGCGACCCGTGATCGCGAATTGATCGCCGATGGCGTGCTGACCGGCTACATTCTCTCGAGCTATTCGGCTCGAAAGCTCAAGCTGCAGACGACGGGCAATGCCGGCGGCGCGCACAATCTGCTCGTGGCCCCGACCCTGGCGGGGGGCATGGCGACATTGTTGGCGCGCTTGGGCACAGGCCTGCTGCTCACCGAATTGATGGGCCAGGGCGTGAATACCGTGACGGGGGACTATTCGCGCGGCGCAGCAGGATTTTGGGTGGAGAACGGCACGATCCAATATCCGGTGGCCGAAATCACCATCGCCGGCAACCTGCGCTCGATGTTCTCCGGCATCGCGGCCGCCGGAGATGATGTCGATGCGCGAGGCGGCGTGCGCGTCGGCTCGATCTTGGTGCAAGAGATGACCATAGCCGGAGAGTGAATCAAAATTTCGTCGCGATGAAGTCCTTCAGTGAGCGGCCCTTCAAGGGCCCTTCCATCGAGGCTTCAACCTCGTTCAACAGCGCGACGGCGGGACCGACGCTGCGAATGGCGATGGCCAGCCGGCCGCTGTGCAGCGCCCGCACCACTTCGAATATCTCGCCGAGCCGGATTTCCGTGATGTCCCGGCCCGGCACGAACTGTTCATGTTCGGTGGCCAAGATCAGGCCGTTGCTTTCCAGGCAACGCAGCACCGGCGCCAATGCGATGCCCGGTATGTCAAGTTCCGCCGCGAGGGCGTGCTCCGACCAGTTGGCCGCGCCGGCGGAGTAGTCGCGGCCGATGAGGTACATGACCGACAGCGCCACTTGCTCGCGATCTCTGCCGGTGAGCTCGAGGGACTCCTGGCCGTGGCGCAGGTATTGCGGATATTGCAGATAAAACGCCAGCTGCGCGCCGATCAGCAAGATGAGCCAACTGAGATAGATCCAGATCAGCGTGGTCAGGACGACGGCGAAGCCGGTGTAAATCGCCACCCAGGAAGAGGAATAAACGATGAACCGGGTAAATACCTTGCCGACCAGCGCCCACACGATTCCGGAGGTGATGCCGCCGATCAGCGCCGCGCGAAACCGCACCTTGGTGTTCGGAATGAAGACGTACATGAAGGTGAAGATGACCGTGACGATCACGTACGGCAGGATTTTACCCATCGTGCTCAAGATCCAGGCGAGCGGTTTGATCGCATCGACCCACGCCGCGAACGGGCTCTTTTTCGCGCTCGCCAAGAGACCCAGCGCCACCGCGAGCAGCATGGGTCCCACGATCATCACAGCCAGGTATTCGGTGAAGCGGCGCAAGAAGCTGCGCGGCCGATCCACGCGCCAGAGAAAATTGAAGCTGGTCTCCACCTTCTGGATCGTGGTGACGACGGTATAGACCAGAAACACGAGTCCGATCGAGCCTAGGAGATCGCCACGCATGTTGCGCACGAATTGCAGCACGCTCTCGGTCAATTGGTCCGATGCGCCGCCCAAGGGTGCGAAGAATTGCTCGAGAATGAATCTCAAATCGCCGCGGGCGCCGAGGCCCTTCAAGATGGCGAAGGCGAATACCAGCAGCGGCACGATCGACAGCAGCGTGGTGTAGGCGAGGCTCATCGCCCGCACGGCGATCTCGCCGCGCAGCCAGTCGCGAATCAGGGCGGCGGGATAGCGCACGATGCGCAGCACCGGACCCCAGGGAGGGCCCATGCCGCGCGATCCGGTGAACAGAGAGTCTTCGAGTTGCTCGACCCAGTTGAACATGGGTTATGCCGTCAGCAGCTTGAGAGCCTCGCGATAGTTATCGCTGGTGCGCGCCATTATTTCCGGCGGCAAGTGCGGCGCCGGCGGTTTCTTGTCCCAGTGCAGAGATTCCAGATAGTCGCGCACGAATTGCTTATCGAAGCTCGGCGGGCTTATTCCAGGTTTGTACGATGCCATCGGCCAGAAGCGCGAAGAGTCCGGGGTCAGCACCTCGTCGATCAGAAACAGCCGCCCCGCCTTGTCGACGCCGAATTCGAACTTGGTGTCGGCAATGATGATATTGCGCGCCCGCGCATGTTCGGCGGCAAATCGATAGACCTCGAGTGCGATGCGGCGAATATCCGCGGCGCATTCTTTTCCGACGAGCTTGACGATGGAATCGAAGTCGATGTTCTCATCGTGCGAGCCGGCCGGCGCCTTCGAGGCGGGAGTAAATAACGGTTCCGGTAGACGCGACGCGAGCTCAAGACCGGCGGGCAGGACAATACCGCAAACCGCACCGTGCTGCTTGTAGTCTTTGTATCCCGAGCCGATGAGATAGCCGCGCACCACCGCCTCGAGCGGCAGTGCGGTGAGCTTCTTCACCACCATGGCGCGGCCGGCCAATTGCGCGCGCTCTTCAGTGTCGCTGACGACATCCTCGATGCGCAGGCCGGAGAGATGATTGGGCGCGATAGCCGCCGTCTTGCCGAACCAGAACAGCGAGATCCCGGTCAGCACCTGTCCCTTGAACGGAATCGGATCGGGCAACACCACATCGAACGCCGATAGCCGATCGGTGGCGACGATGAGCAGGTGCTGATCGTCCACATCATAGATATCACGCACCTTTCCCTGGTGAATTTTCTTGAGACTGCGCAAGCGCGTCTCAAAAAGCGGTGCCGAATGCGAAGACTGTTCCATGTGAAAGCGCTCGCTACTGCTACCATTGAAGGTCGGCGATTGTGGCGGGACGGGGCGTGCAGGTCAACGCGCATGAGTTGGAAAGGCATCTTTTTTGGAGCATTGATCGGGCTTCTGCTCACCCGGAGCGTCTGGGGGGCGGTGGCGGGCGCCATCATCGGCTATATGCTCGATCCCGGGGCAGGCGCACGGTCCGCGGCGCCCAAGACGTCCGCGTCGGTCTCCAGCGAGTTCTTCCGCACCACTTTCGAGATCATGGGCTACGTGGCCAAATCGGATGGCCGCGTCTCCGAGGCGGAGATCGAAGCGGCGCGCAAGCTCATGCAGGAACTGAATCTGGGCGCCGCCGACATCAGCGCGGCCATCGCGTGCTTCAGGACCGGAAAGTCGGCCGGCTATGATGCGGACTTCAGCATCGAACGGCTACGGGAGGCGTGCGGTCTGCGTTACGACCTGTTGCGTGCGTTCGTGGATTTGCAATTGCGCGCGGCCTTGGCCGGCAACGGCATCTCGCCGCCGGCGCGTAGAATACTCATGGGCATCGCCGGGCGTCTCGGGCTTTCGGGACTGGAGTTTGCGAACATGGAGGCCTCCTTGCGTGCCCGCCACCGATCGCCCCAAGGCAGATCCGACAATTTGGCGCAGTGCTATGCAGAGCTCGAGGTGGACGCTAGTATCAGCGACCCAGAACTCGTCAAGGCGTATCGGCGCCAAATGAGCCGGCATCACCCTGATAAACTCGTGGCCAACGGCCTGCCGGAGTCGATGACGCAAATGGCGAAGGAAAAAACTCAGCGGATCCAGGAAGCATACGAAGGCATCCGCGCGGCGCGAGGTATGCGCTGATGGCAATCATCATCGCGCCGTCGATTTTGTCCGCCGATTTCGCGCGTTTGGGCGAAGAGGTAGATTCGGTGCTCGCCGCCGGGGCGGACTGGATTCACTTCGACGTCATGGACAATCACTATGTGCCGAATCTCACCGTCGGTCCCGTGGTCTGCCAGGCGTTGCGCAAGGCGGGAGTGAAGGCGCCGATCGATGTGCATCTGATGGTGACCCCGGTCGATCCATTGGTGATCGATTTTGCCAAGGCGGGCGCGACCAACATCAGCTTTCATCCCGAGGCCACTCAGCACGTGGACCGCACCATTCAGCTCATCCGGCATTCCGGCTGCAAGCCTGGACTGGTGTTCAATCCCGCCACGCCATTGAACTGGTTGGACTACGTGATCGACAAGGTCGATGTCATCTTATTGATGTCGGTCAATCCCGGATTCGGCGGCCAGGAATTCATACCGGAAGTATTGCCGAAATTGGGCGAGGCACGCGCGCGCATCAAAGCGGCGGGGCGCGACATTCGCTTGGAAATCGACGGCGGGGTCAAAGTCGACAATGCCGCCGCTATCGCCAGGGCGGGTGCGGACACGTTCGTCGCAGGCTCGGCGATTTTTGGCAGCGCGGACTACGCGCGCACCATTCAAGCGATGCGGGCGCAAATTGCGATAGGCGGAAAATAAGCTCTAAAGGAGCTTATTCGTCGTCCTCGTCATCCTCATCGTCTTCTTCGTCCGGCTGCTCGGTGCGCGTATTCTTGGCGCCGCCGGTATTCGCTCCGGCTTTCACCGGGACGATCAACGGACGGGTTTTGACCTTGGGCCGCGCGTTGAACACGACGATGGTCTTGCCGGTGGCGCGCAGCAATCCCTGCTCCTCCAGCACCTTGAGCACACGCCCGGCCATTTCGCGCGAACATCCCACCAGGCGTGAAAGCTCTTGCCGGCTGACTTTGATTTGCATGCCTTCCGGATGCGTCATGGCATCCGGTTCGCCGCACAAATCCATGATTGCGTGCGCGACGCGGCCGGTCACATCGACGAAAGCCAAGTCGCCCAACTTGCGATTGGTGCGATCCAGCCGCGTTGCCAGTTGCGTCGCCAATTCGAAAATAAGCCCCGGACTCTCGGCGGCAATCTGGCGAAAACGCGGATAGGTCATTTCGGCCAGTTCGGATTGCTGGCGGGTGCGGACCCATGCGCTGCGCGTGGGCTGCTCGTAGAACAAGCCCATCTCGCCGAAGAATTGTCCCTTGTTCAAATAGGCGAGGACCATCTCATTGCCGTCTTCATCTTCGATCATGACTTCGACCGAACCGGAAATGATGTAGTAAAGAATGTCCGGCAGATCGCCGGCGTGAATGATCACGGTCTTGGAAGGGACTGTCCGAATGCGGCAGTAGCTCAAGAAACGATTGATCGCTGGGATATCGCTTAAGGCTTTTGCCCCTTCTTCCATGTTCACTCCCACTGGTTCTTCCGCCGGTTAATCGCCGATGCTGGCGCACGTTTTATTACATAAGTCCCGGAATCGCAAGCACTAAAGGCAATCGTCTATATCCAATACGAGCCGCGGGTCATAAGCATCGAAGTCGCGCGCATCGCCAATGTTATGGGAAACGGCAACGGTTTACCTCCCATCGAGGCGGCTTTCTCGCCATGCTGGATCTCATCGTGAGTCATCTGGGTCAGGATGGCTTTGCTGCGCAAATCTTTTGGGCTCAAAAGCGCCAGGTGATCGCGCAAATGCGATTCCACCTGTTTTTCCGTTTCGGCGATGAAGCCGAGACTGGCTTGATCACCTAAGAGACCCGCAAAGGCACCTAGCCCTAACGACCCCAGGTACCAAATCGGGTTCAAGAGGCTGGGGTGCCCTTTAAGTTCGGTGAGCCGCTGTTCGCACCACGCCAAATGGTCAATTTCCTCCGTCGCGGCCTCATTCATCGCGGATTTGACCGCCGGGTCGCGCGCAGTCAGAGCCTGCCCGCGGTAAAGCGCCTGGGCGGCGACTTCGCCGGCATGGTTTACCCGCATCAGCCGCACCGATTGCGCCCGCTCGCGTTCCTCGAGCACATCGGCTGCGGGCAATTGAGGGCAGGCCCGCGATGCCTGCGCCGGCAAGGTCAAGCTCTTGATTATCTTATCAATTTCGCCTATGAAGCGGTCCAGCGGATCAATCCTGCGGGTATCCATCGATACATTATATTATAGGTGTGTACCGCTTCGGACTCTAAGGCTGGCATCTGCCCGCGCTGTTCTGTACACTTTCGCGCCTTTCGTCAAGACCCACTTTTTGAGCACCTCATGTCTACCGTATTCTCCAAGCCTGAAGAAACTCGTGGCGACTGGTTCCTAGTCGACGCGGCAGGCAAGACCCTGGGCCGATTGGCATCGGAAATCGCACACCGTTTGAAAGGCAAGCACAAGCCAAATTATGCGCCGCATCAAGACCTTGGCGATCACATCGTCGTCGTCAACGCCGGCGAAGTTCGGGTCACGGGAGCCAAGCTCACCGACAAGTTTTATCATCAGCATACCGGCTACGTCGGCAACCTGAAGAGCATTTCGTTGGGCAAGCTGCTGCAAGAGCATCCGGAGCGCGCCATCCAATTCGCCGTCAAGGGCATGCTGCCGAAGGGCCCGTTGGGCCGCCGCATGTATAAGAAGCTGCATGTGTTCGGCGGCAAAGATCATCCTCATCAAGCACAGCAGCCCAAGGCGCTGGAAATTTAAGAGTTAGGATACACAATGGCAAATAGCGCCAATTCGTACTACGGCACCGGCCGCCGCAAAACTTCCAGTGCGCGGGTTTACTTGCGTCAGGGCACGGGCAAGGTCTCGATCAACGGTCGAACCCTGGCGGAATTCTTCGGCCGCGAAACCGGCCGCATGATCGTGCAGCAGCCCTTCGGCGCGGTACAACTCGATGGCAAATTCGATGTCGAAGCTCATGTCGAAGGCGGCGGAATCACCGGTCAAGCCGGGGCGATTCGCCACGGGATCACCCGCGCCCTCATGGCGTACGATGAAACGCTGCGCTCGCCGCTGCGCAAGGCGGGATTCGTCACGCGCGATGCGCGCGAGGTCGAGCGCAAGAAGGTCGGTCGTCGCAAGGCTCGCCGCGGCACCCAGTTCTCCAAACGCTAATAACGAGAACACCTTCAGTCTTCCGGTACACGATTCAATCGGTTTTGGGGGATCGTCTAGCGGTAGGACAACGGTCTCTGACACCGTTTACCTAGGTTCGAATCCTAGTCCCCCAGCCAAACAGGGCCCGCTCAAGTGGGCCCTTCTCATATGGGTGCAGGCCTAAAGATGGCGGGCGGCCACAATTCGAGCAAGCATCTCGCGCCCATGGCGCTTGCCGCGCTTGGCGTCGTGTTCGGCGACATCGGCACCAGCCCGCTCTACGCGGTATCCGCTTGTTTCGTCGGCCCCGGAATCGCCGTCACACCCGCGCACGTCCTGGGCGTGCTGTCGCTGATCTTTTGGTCCTTGGTGCTGGTCATTCTGCTGAAGTATGTCTTGGTCGTGCTCAATGCCGACAACAAAGGCGAGGGCGGTGTGCTCGCGCTGACTGCGCTGGTGGTCAACACCGCGCGCGCCAGCCCGCGGCGCAAGCTCTACGGCACTCTGGGAATTCTTGGCGCGTCCCTGTTCTTTGCGGATGGCGCCATTACGCCGGCGATAACCGTGCTGAGCGCCGTCGAAGGGTTGCATATCGCAGCGCCCGATGCGCAGATTCCGGTGCTGCCCATCACCCTGGCGATGTTGATCGTGCTGTTCCTCATTCAGAAAAAGGGCACAGGTTCCGTCGGAAAAGTTTTCGGCCCGGTGATGCTATTTTGGTTCGCGGTGCTGGCGGTGTTGGGCTTGAGCTGGATCGTACGCGAGCCCGGCGTGCTGTTGGCGATCGATCCGTCGCGTGCTATCGGGATGCTGGGACAGCATCAGATCGGATCGCTCGCCGTGCTGGCCGGCGTGTTCTTGTGCGTGACCGGCGGGGAGGCGCTATACGCCGACATGGGCCATTTCGGCAAGGCGCCGATTCGCCTGGGATGGATGTGCATCGTGATGCCGGCGCTGGTCTGCAACTATTTCGGCCAGGGTGCGATGTTGATCGAGAATCCGTCGGCCATCAGCAACCCCTTCTACCTGATGGCGCCCGCGTGGTCCCTGCTGCCGCTGGTTGTGCTCGCCACCGCCGCCAGCATGATCGCTTCCCAAGCGGTCATCTCCGGTGTCTTCTCCGTGACCACGCAAGCGGTCAGCTTGGGGTTGCTGCCGCGGCTGCGTGTCGAGCACTCTTCCGCTGATGTGGCCGGTCAGATTTATGTGCCCACCATGAATTGGATATTGATGGTGGCCGCGCTGGTGCTGGTGGTCGGCTTCGGCAGCTCCGCGGCGCTGGGCGGCGCCTATGGCTTGGCGGTCTCCGGCGCCATGACCATCGTGACCCCGCTGACCTTGAGCCTCATCAAGTCCCGCACCGGCAAGAACAGCCGCCTGCTGCGTACCGGCTTGTCTTTATTGTTCATCGTGGACATTGCGTTCCTGCTCGCCAATCTCACCAAGCTCGGCGAGGGCGGCTGGGTGCCGTTGGTATCCGGCGTGACTATTTTCTGGTTGATGCAGACCTGGCAAAGCGGCCGGGCTTCGCTCATGACGCGGCTGCTGCGCGAGCAGAAACCGGTGCGTGATTTCATCGAGGATCTGAAGCTCGATCCGCCGGTGCGCGTGGCGGGCACGTCGATATTTCTGGATCAGAAGGCATCGGGAATTCCGCGCGCCTTGCTCAACAACATCAAATTCAACCGCGTCATGCATGAGCGGGTGGTATTGCTCACCGTAGTCACCCGCGAGGTGCCGCGCGTCGCGGCCGCCAAGCGCCTCAGCGTCACCCCGGTGTGCGAAGGCATCGTACGGGTCGTGGCGCAGGTCGGATTCATGGAAAAACCGGACATTACCGCCATTCTGCGCGAAGCCGAGAGTCACGGTGTGCCCTATGATCCGGAGGACACCACGTATTTTTTGAGCCGCGAGGAATTGCTTGCGGGCCGCCGCTCCGACTTGCCGCCGCTGCGGCGCAGGGCATTCATGCAGATGGCGCGCAGCGCGCAGGTCATCGGCGACTACTATGGCTTGCCGCCCAACCGGGTTGTGGAGATTGGTACCCGCCTAGAGATCTAGGATTCTGACGCCGTTGTCCCCGGCCACGATCAGGACATCGGCGGGGCGCCGGGCAAACAGACCGACCGTCACGACGCCGGCAATTTGATTCACCGCCGATTCGAACGACTTAGGATCGGTAAGCTTGAGTCCATGCACGTCCAAGATGGGGTTGCCGTTGTCGGTAACGACCCCTTCACGCCATACCGGCTGGCCGCCGAGCTTGACCAGCTGCCGCGCGACGTAGGAACGTGCCATGGCAATGACTTCGACGGGGAGCGGGAAGCTGCCCAGCACCGGTACCAGCTTCGAATCGTCGATGATGCAGACGAAGCGCTTCGAGGCGGCGGCGACCACTTTCTCGCGCGTCAGCGCGGCTCCGCCGCCCTTGATGAGCGTGCCCTCCGCGGTGGCTTGATCGGCGCCGTCTACATAGAGGAGCAGATCGCCCGAAGTATTCAGATCGAGCTCGGCAACGCCTGCGGCCTTCAGCTTTTCGGAAGTTTGGCGCGAACTCGAGACTGCGCCCGCGAGCTGGATTTTACGGTCTTTTAGCACTTCGATGAGTTGGTTCACCGTGGACCCGGTGCCGATCCCGAGCACCATGCCGCTGTCGATGTAGCGGACGGCGGCTTCCGCTGCGCGGCGTTTTTTTTCTTGTGCCGGATCCTGCGACATGCTGAATTTCCTACCCTCAGAAACAACTGTGCCCGCTTACGCGGGCACAGTTGATTACTTTCGAAGGCTTACTTTTTCTTAGCGGCCTTTTTCTTAGCTACCTTCTTCTTCGCC
>DATAVX010000033.1:0-48489 GCA_036267535.1 Steroidobacteraceae bacterium | reverse complement strand
AGATGGTGATGCCGGGAGATAACATCAAGATCGTGGTGGAACTGATCGCCCCGATCGCGATGGAGCAGGGTCTGCGCTTCGCCATCCGTGAGGGCGGTAAAACCGTCGGTGCGGGCGTGGTCGCGAAAGTGATCGCCTAATCGTATATTTTGGCGCGAGAGCGCCTCGACTAGGGTAAGATCCACCCCCTTTTTCGGGCGGGGCCGGTTTCGGCCCCATTGATCGTTGCGCGAAGCGCATGGGAATTACATGGCTAATCAGAACATCCGTATCCGCCTGAAGGCTTTCGATCACCGTTTGATCGACAAGTCGGCGCGCGAGATCGTCGATACCGCGAAACGCACCGGCGCGACCGTCAAGGGTCCTGTGCCGCTGCCCATCAAAATGGAGCGTTTTACGGTATTGACGGCCCCCCACGGCGATAAGGACGCCCGGGATCAGTTTGAAATCCGCACGCACAAGCGCCTGATGGACATTTTGAACCCCACCGACAAGACCGTGGATGCCCTGATGAAGCTCGAGCTGCCTGCGGGCGTGGACGTCCAAATCAAGCTGAACTAGCGGATTTTTAAAGATTTTCTGCCCGCGCAGCGGGCAACCGGCGGTCGGGGCCGCATCGGCTCCATCAAAGGTTGCGCGAAGCGCATGGGATACATATACTCCCGCGTCCATTTTAGAGGTCGGAGCGCGTGGGCGCCGACGCCAAATTCTCAAGGGAATTTGGGGTCCGAGTGTCCAAACCGCTGATCTATCGCAACGATGCGAGGCTCACTGAAGCTCTCGCTGCATGAGGATTGACAATGTCCATTGGTCTGGTTGGCCGCAAATGCGGCATGACCCGAGTGTTCACTGACGCCGGTGCCGTCCCTGTGACGGTGGTAGAGGCGTTGCCGAATCGCATCTCGCAAGTCAAAAACGAAAAAACCGACGGTTATCGTGCGGTTCAGGTGACCATCGGCAGCCGCCGCCCATCGCGCGTACCGAAGGCCTTGGCCGGACATTTTGCCAAGGCGAATGTCGCTGCCGGCTACACCTCCCGAGAATTTCGCTTAGGTAAGGGCGAGGGCGACGATCTCGCCACCGGCGGTGAGATCAAAGTGGAAATGTTCAAGGCGGGCCAGATCGTCGATGTCACCGGCACCACGGCCGGCAAGGGCTTCCAGGGTACGATGAAGCGGCATAACTTCGCCGGCGGCATGAAAACTCACGGCAACTCGCTGTCGCACCGCGCCCCGGGCTCCATCGGCCAGCGCCAAACCCCGGGCCGGGTATTCAAGGGCAAGCGCATGTCGGGTCATATGGGTATGCGCAATCGCACCATCGAAAACCTGCGCATCGTCGAAGTCGATGTTGCGCGCAATTTGCTGCTCATCAGCGGCGCGGTGCCGGGTGCCGAAGGCAGCCGCGTCATTGTCAAGCCATCGGTCAAAGCCAAGGGTCAGGCCCGGCGCCGGAAGCTGATGCCGAACAAGGCTCCCACCCCTGCCAAGGGCGGCGCTCCGGCCCCGAAAGCTGCCGCTCCCGCGAAAGGCGCGGCCAAAGCTGAGAAGAAGTAGATCCCATGAAAGTGCAGCTTAAAAACGCGAAGCCCGCCAGCGAGATCCAATTATCGGACGCAGCTTTCGGGCGCGACTACAACGAAGCGCTGGTGCACCAAGTTGTGACCGCGTACATGGCCGCCGGCCGAGCAGGCACCAAGGCGCAAAAAACCCGCGCCGAGGTCCGCGGCGGCGGCAAGAAGCCTTGGAGCCAGAAAGGCACGGGTCAAGCGCGCGCCGGTTCGATCCGCAGCCCCATCTGGGTCGGCGGCGGCCGCGCATTCGCCGCCAAGCCGCGCGATTTCTCGCAGAAGGTCAATCGCAAGATGTATCGCGCCGCCATGCAAACCATGGTGTCGCAACTGCTGCGTGATGATCGCTTGGTCGCCGTCGAATCGATCGAACTTTCGGCGCCGCGCACCAAGCTGCTCACGGCCAAACTCGCCGAACTCGGCTTGAGCCGTGCCTTGATCCTGGTCGAGGCGTACGAAGAGAAGTTATTCCTGGCGGCCCGCAATATTCCGCACGTCGAGGTCATGGCCGTTTCGTCGCTTGATCCTTTGAGCCTGGTCAAGCACGACAAGGTCGTGGCCACGGTGGGTGCGCTGAAGCTGCTGGATCAGCGTCTGGGGAGTGCGCATGAATAAAGAACGGTTGATGAACGTATTGATTCAGCCGCATGTCTCGGAAAAAGCCGCGACGGTTGCCGAGAAGGCCAATCAATACGTATTTCGAGTGCGCGACGATGCCTCGAAGGCGGAAGTGAAGCAAGCGGTCGAATTGATGTTCGAAGTCAACGTCGAGGGCGTGAATCTGCTGAATCGCCCGGGCAAGACGCGGCGCTTCAAGAACATGCCGGGCAAGCGCAACGGCTTTAAGAAAGCCTATGTGCGTCTGCAAGACGGTCAGTCCATCGACTTCACCGGCGCCTCGGCGAAATAAGGATAAGGCATGGCACTCATCAAGATGAAGCCGACCTCACCGGGCACGCGCTTCGTAGTCAAAGTCGACCGATCGCACCTGCACAAGGGCGGGCCGATCGCATCGCTCACGGTCAAGAAGAACCGCACCGGCGCGCGCAATGCCGTGGGACGGCAGACGACGCGCCACATCGGCGGCGGCCATAAGCAGCGCTATCGCCTGGTGGACTTCTTGCGCGACAAGGACGGCATTCCCGGTATCGTCGAGCGCCTCGAATACGATCCGAACCGCACCTCGCATCTGGCGCTGGTTCTTTATAAGGACGGCGAGCGCCGCTACATCCTGGCGCCGAAGGGCGTAAAGGCGGGCGACGAAATTCGCTCCGGTTCCGATGCGCCCATCAAAGCCGGCAATGCGATGCCGTTGCGGCACATTCCGGTGGGCAGCACGGTCCACAACATCGAATTGAAGGTCGGCAAGGGCGGCCAAATGGCGCGCAGCGCCGGCGCCTCGGCGCAGTTTGCGGCGCGCGAAGGCGTGTATGCCAGTCTGCGTTTGAAGTCGGGCGAAATGCGCAAAGTGCACGTCGATTGCCGCGCCACCATCGGCGAAGTCGGCAACGACGAGCACAACCTGCGCGTGTTCGGCAAAGCCGGCGCGGTGCGTTGGTTGGGCGTGCGCCCGACGGTGCGCGGTGTGGTCATGAATCCGGTCGATCACCCCCACGGCGGCGGCGAAGGCAAGTCCGGACAAGGCAATCCGCACCCCGTGAGCCCATGGGGCCTGCAGACCAAGGGCAAGAAGACGCGCCGCAACAAGCGCACCGACAGCATGATCGTTCAGCGTCGCAAGAACAAACGCATCTAAGATCTGGAGATACATAAGTGCCTCGTTCGCTCAAGAAAGGTCCGTTTGTGGATTTGCACCTCGCCAAGAAGGTGCAGACCGCCAGCCAGAAGAATGATCGCCGTCCGATCAAGACCTGGTCGCGGCGCTCCATGGTCATTCCCGACATGGTCGGCCTGACCCTTGCCGTGCACAACGGGCGCCTGCACGTGCCCGTGCTCGTGTCGGAAAACATGGTGGGCCACAAGCTCGGCGAATTCGCTCCGACGCGCACCTTCAAGGCGCATTCGGGCGATAAAAAAGTCACGGCGGCGGAATAATCATGCAGACTAAAGCCGTACTGCGCTACGCGCGCATCTCTCCGCAGAAGTGCCGCCTGGTCGTCGACAGCATTCGCGGCAAGTCGGCGACCCTCGCGGTGAACACGTTGAAGTTCATGCCGAAGAAGGGCGCGAAGATCGTCCTCAAGGTGCTGGATTCCGCGATCGCCAACGCCTACAACAATTTCAACGCCGATGTTGATGAATTGAAAGTGACGCGCGTCGAGGTGGATCCGGCGCCCATGCTCAAGCGCTTTCATGCCCGCGCCAAGGGCCGCGGCGTGCGCATCGCGAAGCGCAACAGTCACATCCTGGTTCAAGTGTCCGACGGTAAGCGAGAGGCCTAATGGGTCAGAAAGTAAATCCAATTGGTATTCGTCTAGGCATCACACGCGACTGGTCGTCGAAGTGGTATGCGCATTCGAAGAACTTCGCCGGAAACATTCACACCGATTTCTTGGTGCGCAGGTACTTGAACAAGAAATTGGCCGATGCTTCGGTGAGCAACATCCACATCGAGCGCGCGGCGCGCCGCGCCAATATCACCATTCATACGGCCCGCCCTGGAATCGTGATCGGCAAGAAGGGCGAGGACATCGAGAAGCTGCGCACCGCCGTGGCCAAGATTTTGGGCATGGGCATGAACGATGTGCGCCTGAACATCGCTGAAATCAGAAAGCCCGAGCTCGACGCGAAGCTGGTGGCCGAGGGGATCTCGCAGCAGCTCGAGAAGCGCGTGATGTTCCGCCGTGCCATGAAGCGTGCCGTGACCAACACCATGCGATCCGGCGCGCTCGGCATCAAGGTGCGCATCTCCGGCCGCTTGAACGGATCGGAAATAGCGCGCACCGAGACCAACCGCGAGGGCCGCGTGCCGCTGCATACCTTCCGCGCCGACATCGATTACGGCCTGGCGGAGGCGCAGACGACCTACGGCGTCATCGGCATCAAGGTTTGGATCTTCAAGGGCGAAGTGTTCGACAAACCGGCGGAAGAAGCCGTGGAAGCAGAGGCCGAGGCCGCAGCAGCGGCGGCGGTCGCAAAATCCACCGAGCCTGCGGCGCCCGCGCAAAGTTGATTTAGGTAAACCAGCATGATGCAGCCAAAGCGGACCAAGTTCCGCAAACAATTCAAGGGCAAGATCTCGGGCAGCGCGCAGCGCGGCAACTCCGTGGCGTTCGGCGAGTTCGGCCTGAAAGCCACCGACCGCGCGCGCATGACGGCCCGCGAGATCGAGGCGGCGCGACGCGCCATTTCGCGCTACGTGAAGCGCGGTGGACGTATTTGGATCCGCGTGTTTCCGGATGTGCCCATCACCCAGAAGCCGCTCGAAGTGCGCATGGGTTCCGGCAAGGGCAACGTCGAATATTGGGTGGCCAAGGTGCTGCCCGGCAAGGTGCTGTTCGAGATCGAAGGCATGAGCGAGAACATCGCGCGCGAGGCCTTCCGCCTGGCATCCGCAAAGCTGTCGGTGTCGACCGCGTTCGTCAAGCGCCAGGTTCGAACATGAAGGTGCTTCTATGAAGGCGAAAGATTTGCGTGCCAAGCTTCCCAAGGATCTCGGCGAGGAGCTGCTCAAGCTGCGCCGCGAACAGTTCAATTTGCGCATGGCCCGCGCCACGGGACAGGCCGCGAAGCCGGATCAATTTTCGAAGGTGCGGCGAAACATCGCGCGTATCAAAACGGTGCTCGCCCAATCCAAGGCAGCCGGAGGTAAGGCGTGATGTCGAGCGAAGCACAATCAACCGAAAGTCCGGCAGCGCCGGGCGCCGCGCCGGTTCACGGCCAACGCCTGCTCACCGGCAAGGTGATCAGCAACAAGATGGACAAGACCATCGCGGTGTCCGTCGAGCGTCTGGTCAAGCATCCGACCTATGGCAAGTACATCCGCCGCACCACCAAGCTGCTGGCACACGACGAGAGCAATGAGTGCAAGGAAGGCGACACGGTTTCGATCAAGCCCTGCCGCCCCATGTCGCGTCGCAAATCTTGGGTGCTGGTGCGCGTTGTCGAACGCGCCCGCGCCGAATAAAGGGCCGCCGACATGATTCAGATGCGAACCATTTTGAACGTGGCCGATAACAGCGGCGCCAAGCGCCTGATGTGCATCAAGGTGCTCGGCGGCTCGAAGCGCCGCTACGCCGCGGTCGGCGATGTCATCAAAGTCAGCGTCAAGGATGCAATTCCGCGCGGCAAGGTCAAGAAGGGCGAGGTGTACGACGCCGTCGTGGTGCGCACCAAAAGCGGCGTGCGCCGCGCCGACGGATCCTTGATCCGTTTCGACACGAACGCAGCCGTGCTCCTGACCAACAAGCTCGAGCCGATCGGCACGCGTATTTTCGGACCGGTGACGCGCGAGCTGCGCAACGTGCAGTTCATGAAGATTATTTCGCTCGCGCCAGAGGTGTTGTGAAGTGAAAAAGATTCGCAAGGGCGACACGGTGATACTCATCGCCGGTCGGGACAAAGGCCGCAAAGGCGCCGTGATCGAAGTGCTGGCGGACGATCGCGTGCGCGTCGAAGGGCTCAACATGTCCAAGCGGCACCAAAAACCCAATCCGCAGCGGGGTGTGCAAGGCGGCATCATCGAGACCGAGGCGCCGCTGCATGTATCGAACGTGATGGTTTTCAATCCGGCGACCCAGAAGGGCGACCGCATCGGGTTCAAGTCGCTCGAGAACGGCCGCAAGGTTCGCCTGTTCAAGTCGAACAAAGAAATGATCGACGCGAAGTAGCGGGTAAAAGATATGGCAGCAAGACTCAAGAAGATTTTCAACGAGCAGATCGTGCCGGAGCTCAAGAAGAAGCTCGAACTCAAGAACACCATGGAAGTGCCGCGGATCATGAAGATCACGGTGAACATGGGTGTCGGCGAGGCCGTGGCCGACAAGAAGGTCATGGATGCGGCGACCGCCGACATGGCGAAGATCACGGGCCAGAAGCCCGCGGTGACGAAAGCCAAGAAGTCCGTGGCGACGTTCAAAGTGCGCGACGGTCAGGCGATCGGCTGCAAGGTCACCCTGCGCGGCGATCGCATGTATGAATTCCTGGACCGTCTGGTGAGCATCGCCATTCCGCGCATCCGCGACTTTCGCGGCATCAGCACGCGTTCCTTCGACGGCCGGGGTAATTACAGCTTAGGCGTAAAAGAGCAGATCATCTTCCCCGAGATCCAGTACGACCAGATCGATCAAATTCGTGGCATGGACATCACCATTTCCACGTCGGCGCGCGATGACAAGCACGGACGCGCGTTGTTGGAAGCCTTTAACTTTCCGTTCCGTAAGTAGCAGGTAGCCCATGGCCAAGACGAATATGCTCATGCGCGAGAAGAAACGCCTCAAGATAGCGAAGAAATACGCTAAGCGGCGCGCTGAGCTCAAAGAGCTGATCCGCGACCCGAAGACCGGGCAGGAGGCTCGCGAAGCCGCGCAGGCCGAACTGCAGAGGCAGCCGCGCGATGCCGGTGCCACGCGGCAGCGTAATCGCTGCTCGATTACCGGCCGTTCACGCGGCGTGTACCGTAAATTTGGCCTGGCCCGCACCAAGCTGCGCGAGGCGGCCAATCGCGGCGAAATTCCAGGCCTGTCGAAGGCGAGTTGGTGAGGCGCGCACAATGAGCATGACTGATCCAATTGCCGATCTCTTGACCCGTATCCGCAACGCACAGTCCGCCGGCAAGCCGAGCGTGGGCATGGGCGCCTCGAAGCTGAAGGTGGCGATCCTCAAGGTCTTGAAGGCTGAAGGCTACATTGCGGATTTCGGCGTCGACAGCGCGGGCGCAAAGAACACCTTGTCGATCGAATTGAAGTATCACGACGGCCGTCCGGTGATCGATCGCATTGAGCGCATCAGCCGCCCGGGACTGCGCATTTATCGCGGCAAGGATGAATTGCCCAAGGTGCTTGGCGGATTGGGCGTCGCCGTGGTCTCGACTCCGCAGGGCATCATGTCCGACAAGCAAGCGCGCGCGGCCGGCACCGGCGGCGAAGTGCTGTTCGTCGTCCAATAAGGTTTCAGGTAGGTAGGTTCATTTATGTCTCGAGTTGCAAAAATGCCGGTCGACCTGCCGCAAGGCGTCACCGCCACGATCGGCGCGCAAGCCGTGACGCTCAAAGGGGCGAAAGGCTCTTTGACATTGCCGCTCAAGCAAGGCGTCAAGGTGGTGCAGCAGGACAAGCACTTGGAGGTGCAGACGGACACGGCTGCCGAGGGCATGAATGCCGTGGCCGGAGCGACGCGCGCGCACCTGGCGAACATGGTGCTCGGCGTCACCCAGGGCTATGAGAAGAAGCTGGAATTGGTGGGCGTCGGCTATCGCGCCGCGGTCCAGGCCAAGAGCTTGACCTTGACCTTGGGGTATTCGCATCTCATCAACTTTGCGATTCCGGAAGGCATCACCATCGAGACGCCGAGCCAGACGGAAATCATCGTCAAGGGCATCGATCGGCAGCGCGTCGGCCAGACCGCGGCCGAGATCCGCGGCTTCAGGCCGCCGGAGCCTTACAAGGGCAAGGGCGTGAAGTACGCCGATGAAAAGATTTCGCTGAAAGAGGCGAAGAAGAAGTAATCATGAAATTGACCAAACAAGACACTCGCTTGCGTCGCGCGCTGCGCAGCCGCGTCAAGATCAAGGAATTGGCCGCCATGCGCCTCTCGGTGCACCGCACGCCGCAGCATATGTACGCGCAAATCATTGCGCCCGAGGGCGACAAGGTTTTGGTTGCCGCCTCGACCTTGCAGAAGGACGTGCGCGGGGAATTGAAGGCCACCGGCAACATCGAAGCCGCCAAAGCCGTGGGCCGCGCCATCGCGGAACGGGCGAAGGCCAAGGGCATCGACAAGGTTGCATTCGACCGTTCCGGTTTCATGTATCACGGGCGCGTCAAGGCGCTGGCCGAGGCCGCTCGCGAAGCGGGCCTCGAGTTCTAAACAAAGGTCTTTTAAGGGCACATTATGGCGAGAGTAGAAAAACCCATGTCCGGCGACGACCTGCTCGAAAAGCTGGTCGCAGTGAACCGCGTCGCTAAGGTGGTCAAGGGCGGCAAGCAATTCGGCTTTACCGCGCTTACCGTGGTGGGCGACGGCGCCGGCCGCGTGGGCTTCGGCTACGGCAAGGCGCGCGAGGTGCCCGTGGCGATTTCCAAGGCCATGATGCAGGCCCGCAAAAGCCTCGTGACCGTCTCCTTGAAGAACGAAACGCTGTTCTACGCTGTCAAAGGCCGGCATGGGACCACGCGGGTCTACATGCAGCCGGCCGCCGACGGTACCGGCGTGATCGCCGGAGGCGGCATGCGCGCGGTGTTCGAGTGCGCCGGCGTGCGCAACGTGCTGGCCAAGAGCTACGGCTCGCGCAATCCGATCAATGTGGTGCGGGCCACCATGGACGCGCTGGGTAAGCTGCGCACGCCCGATGACATCGCCGCGAAGCGCGGCAAGACCGTCGAAGAGATTGTGGGCTGATCCATGGCGAAAGCGAACAAAGCAACCGCGGAAAAGACCTTCAAGGTGACCTTGATCAAGAGCGTTTTCGGTCAATTGGCCAATATTCGCGGTTCGGTCAAGGGGTTGGGCTTGCGCCGGATTGGCCACTGCGTGGTGGTGGCGGATACGCCGTCGAATCGCGGCATGGTGAATGCCGCAAGCCACATGCTCAAAGTCGAGCAGGCTTAAGGGTTCTTAGGAAACTTACATGAGATTAAATACCATCAAGCCGGGCGCCGGCTCCAAACGAACCCGCTTGCGGGTGGGCCGGGGCGCTTCCGCCGGCCAGGGCAAGACCTGCGGCCGCGGCGTCAAGGGACAGCGAGCACGCAAGGGCGGCTACCACAAGGTCGGATTCGAGGGCGGCCAGATGCCGCTGCAGCGGCGTTTGCCGAAAACCGGCTTCCGATCTGCCATGAAGGCCTCGCGCGCTGAACTGACGCTGACGGATCTCATGCGCGTGTCCGGCAGCGATGTCACCTTGGCAGGCTTGATCGAGGCGAACCTGGTGCCTGAATACACCGAGCGGGTGAAGATCATTCTTTCCGGCAAGGTCACCAAGCCGTTCGCCATCAAGGATAAAGTCATCACCGCGACCAAGGGCGCGAAGAGCGCCGTGGAATCCGCGGGCGGAAAATTCGAGGCTTAAGAGAAAACCCGTGGCCACATCCGCTACCAATCCAGCCGCCGCTTTAGGGGACATCACCCGCTTCGCCGAGATGCGCAAGCGCTTGCTGTTCCTGGTGGGCGCGCTCATCGTGTACCGGATCGGCACGTTCATCCCCGTTCCGGGCATCGATGCGGCCAAATTTGCCGCATTCTTCTCGACCCAGAACGGCACCCTGCTCGGCATGTTCAACATGTTCTCGGGCGGCGCATTGCAGCGTTTCAGCATCTTCGCTCTGAACGTCATGCCCTACATCACGGCCTCGATCATCGTGCAGATGGCTTCGATGGTGTATCCGCCGTGGAATCAGATCCGCAAGGATGGCGAATCCGGCCGCCGCAAGCTGATGCAATACACCCGTTACGGCACTGTGGGACTGGCTGCCTTCCAGGGCTTCGGCGCGGCGCTGGCGATTCAGAATTCAGGCAGCAACCTCGTGCCGAGTCCCGGGCCGCAATTCTTGTTCGTGGCCACCATTTCGATCACCACGGGCACCTTGTTCGTCATGTGGCTGGGTGAGCAGATCACCGAGCGCGGCATCGGCAACGGCATCACCATGATCATCGTTGCCGGCATCATCGCAGGCCTGCCGCGCGCCATCGGCAACACCCTGGAAATGGTGCGAACCGGCGAAATGAACGCCATTGTCGTGGCGCTGATCGTGGTGGTGGTGGGTTTGGTGACCCTGTTTTGCGTGTTCGTGGAGCGCGCGCTGCGCAAGATCCAGGTGAACTACGCCAAGCGCCAGATGGGCCGGCGCATGATGCAGGGGCAAAGCACCCATCTGCCCTTCAAATTGAACATGGCGGGCGTCATCCCGCCGATTTTTGCCTCCAGCTTGCTGGTATTTCCGGCGACGGTTGCGCAGTTTTTCGGCAATAGCCCCAACCCGAATGTCATCCAGCGGACCTTGCAAAAGATCGCTGCCATCCTCAATTATGGTCAACCGCTGCACGTCGTGCTGTTCGGCCTGCTGGTGGTCGGATTCGCGTTCTTCTACGTGGCCTTGGTGTACGACGCCCGGGATACGGCCGAGAACCTCAAGAAGGCGGGTGCCTTCATCCCCGGCATCCGGCCGGGCCTGCAGACGGGCGAGTATTTGGACAAGGTGCTGACGCGGCTGACGTTGTGGGGCGGCCTATACATCATGGCCGTGTGTCTGCTGCCCGAGATCATCCGCATGGTGAACCCGGCGATTCCCTTCCAATTCGGCGGAACATCGCTCCTGATCATCGTGGTCGGTGTCATGGATTTCGTCGCGCAGCTGCAGTCACACATGATGTCGCAGCAATACGAGGGCCTGATGAAAAAGGCCAGCCTTCGGGGCATTGGAGCTAAAAAATGAAAGTTCGTCCTTCGGTAAAAAAGATCTGCAAGAACTGCAAAGTCGTGCGGCGGCGCGGCATCGTCTACATCATTTGTTCCTCGGACGCGCGGCACAAGCAGCGGCAGGGCTAAACGAGGCTAGCGAATTGATATTTATTGGGTTTTCTAATATACTAGCGCGCTTTTTTTCGAGGGCGCGGGTGGAGAAATAGATGGCGCGTATCGCCGGCATCAACATACCGATGAACAAGCATGTCGTCATCGGCCTGACTCACATTTTCGGCATCGGCAACAGCCGGGCCGCGCGCATCTGCGATGCCGCCGGCGTGAAGTATCAGGTTAAGGTGAAGGATCTGACCGATGCCGAGGTGGCCTCGCTGCGTTCGCAGGTCGCAAAGTTCGCGGTGGAAGGCGACTTACGCCGCGAAGTGTCGATGAACATCAAGCGCTTGATGGATTTGGGCTGCTATCGCGGCATCCGGCATCGCAAGGGCCTGCCGATGCGGGGCCAGCGCACGCGCACCAACGCCCGCACGCGTAAAGGTCCGCGCAAGCAAGCGGTCAAGATGAACGCGCCGCCGGGCAAGGTCTAGAGGCTTGGGTGAGTTTTTTCAGTCGGGGTCGCCGCGACCCCGTTTAAAGGTGGCGCGTAGCGCCTGGAAAGGCGCGCAGCGCCCAGGAAGTACAATCAATGGCTGATCAAAAGCAAAACACGCAGCAGGCTGCCGCTGCCGCGGCAGCCGGTGCGAAGCCCGCCCGCAAGAAAGTACGCAAGAACGTACTCGATGCGATTGCGCACGTGCACGCCTCGTTCAACAACACCATCATCACGATCACCGATCGGCAGGGCAACACGCTATCGTGGGCGACTTCCGGGGGCTGCGGCTATCGCGGTTCACGCAAGTCGACGCCTTTCGCGGCGCAGGTCGCCGCCGAGCGCGCCGGCACCGCGGCTCAGGAGCATGGCGTGAAAAATGTCGAAGTGCGCGTCATGGGCCCCGGGCCGGGACGCGAATCCGCAGTGCGGGCCTTGAACGGCTGCGGCTTGAAGATCACCAACATCGAAGACGTCACGCCGATTCCGCATAACGGCTGCCGTCCGCCCAAGAAGCGTCGCGTTTAAAAGGTTCGCAATGGCAAAATATACCGGTCCGAAGTGCAAGCTGTCCCGCCGCGAGGGAACCGATCTGTTCTTGAAGAGCGGCGTGAAGCCTCTCGAGTCGAAGTGCAAGCTCGAAGTGCCACCGGGCGGCGTGAAGAGCGAGCGCAAGCAGCGCCTGTCGGAATACGGGCTGCAGCTGCGCGAGAAGCAGAAGCTGCGGCGCATGTATGGCGTGCTCGAGCGTCAATTCAGAAATTATTATCAGAAGGCCGCGGGCCGCCCCGGCGCGACCGGCGAGACCTTGCTGCAATTCTTGGAATGCCGCCTGGACAACGTCGTCTACCGCATGGGATTTGCCGCAACGCGCGCCGAGGCTCGACAGCTGGTGAGTCACAAGGGCGTGTCGGTGAACGACCATCTGGTCAACATTGCCTCTTATCAGTGCAAGGCCGGCGACGTGGTCAACTTGCGCGAGCGCGCCAAGAAGCAAACGCGCGTAACCGCGGCGCTGACCATCGCGGCTCAGGTCGGGTTTCCCGATTGGGTCGAAGTGGACGACAAGAAATTCTCCGGAATTTTGAAGTCGGTTCCCGATCGCCAGGAAATTCTCCCGGACATCAACGAGAGCCTGGTCGTCGAGTTGTATTCCAAGTAGGAATTGCCAGTAGTTGCAACGCGGTGTCATCGCTGCGTTGTCCCAGGGTTTTGTAAACGTAGGTGAAATCCATGCAGGGATCGATCAATGAATTTTTGAAGCCGCGAGTCGTCAAGGTACAGCCCGTGTCGCCGCGCCATGCCCGCATCGTGATCGAACCGTTTGAACGCGGCTTCGGTCATACGCTCGGCAACGCATTGCGCCGGGTGCTGCTGTCTTCCCTGCCGGGGGCAGCGATTACCGAAATCGAAATAGAGGGCGTGCTGCACGAGTACACGGCGATCGAAGGCGTCCAAGAGGACGTCGTCGACATTCTGCTGAATTTGAAGGCGGTGGCGATTCGCATGCACACGCGCGATGTGGCCGAAGTGCGGCTGCATAAGAAAGGTCCGGGGCCTGTGACCGCCGGCGATATCGCCGGCGATCATGACATCGAAATCCTGAATCCGGACCTGGTCATTGCGAACCTGACGAAGGCCGGCGAGTTGTCCATGTCGCTGAAAGTCGAGCGCGGCCGCGGCTATCGTCCTGCGGCGCAGCGCATGGCTTTCGAGGAGCAGACCCGCGCCATCGGCCGGCTGCAGCTGGACGCCTCGTTCAGCCCGGTGCGCAAAGTGACTTACAACGTCGAAAGCGCGCGTGTCGAACAGCGCACCGATTTGGACAAGCTCATTCTGGATATCGAAACCAACGGCACGATCGATCCCGAAGAGGCGATTCGCCGCGCCGGCGGCATCCTCAAGGATCAGCTGTCGGTATTCGTCGATTTGCAGGGTCAGGACGAATCGACCACCAAGGCCACCGAAACGCAGTTCGATCCGATACTGCTGCGTCCGGTCGACGAGCTGGAGCTCACGGTGCGTTCGGCCAACTGCCTGAAGGCCGAGAACATCCACTACATCGGCGATCTCGTGCAGCGCACGGAAGTCGAATTGCTGCGCACGCCGAACTTGGGGAAGAAGTCTCTGACGGAAATCAAGGAAGTGTTGGAGAGCCACGGCTTGACGCTGGGAATGCGGATCGACAACTGGCCGCCGCCCGGATTGAAGCGCGACGATGAGCGCGACGGTATTTGAGCGAGCCTTAAGAGTTAAGAGAAGAAAATGCGTCACAGAAACAGCGGCCGTCAGCTCTCGCGAAATGCTTCGCATCGTCACGCGATGATGCGCAATATGGCGACTTCGCTACTGCAGCACGAAACCATCCGTACCACCGTGCCGAAGGCGAAGGAATTGCGCCGCGTGGTCGAGCCCTTGATCACCATGGCAAAGATCGATTCGATCGGCATGCGCCGCCTGGCGCATTCGCGCTTGCGCGACGACGCGGTGGTCGAGAAGTTGTTCGCCGACTTGGGCCCGCGCTTCAAGGCGCGTGCCGGCGGTTATACGCGCATTCTCAAAATGGAGCCGCGTCCGGGCGATTCGGCCGATATGGCGCTCATGCAGCTGGTGGAATCGGCCGCGGTCGCGGCTGAAAAGAAAGAAGACAAGAAGGCCAAGTCAAAGGCTGAGCCGAAGAAGACCAAGGGCAAGAAGGCTGCAGCCGCCGCGGAAGAAAGCGAGACTGAGGCGAAACCTAAGCGCCGCAAGAGCAAAAAGGCGGCTGCCTAGAACGCGAGCCTAGGCCGGATTGCGTTCTGTCGGCGACGCCAAATCCCCGCCAGTCTGCCGTCGGAAGGGCTCCTAGGCTGCCGCGCCCTTCGCTGCGGCAACTCGCGCGAACGCGTCGCGGGTCATGTTCTCGGGCTTAGCCGCAGTCGCGGCGACATTGTCCTCGATCCGAATACCGCCGTACGGCCGAAGTTCATCGACGATGGCCCAATCGATGTGGGCACGGCGCTCATCTGCGTGTGCCGACGCGAGCAGGGATTCGATGAAATAAATCCCCGGCTCGACCGTCACGACCACGCCCGGCTCCAGCATGCGCGTGAGGCGCAGATAAGGGTGGCCCTTCGGCCTCTCGCGCTCGTGTCCCTTGGCATCGCCCATTACGCCGCCCACATCGTGGACTTGCAGCCCCAGCAAATGCCCAATCCCATGGGGAAAGAACACGCCGGTGACGCCGGCTTCCAAGGCGGCTTGACCCGGCAGTTTGATGATGCCGGCCTTGTGCATCACGTCGCCCAAAATGCGATGCGCGGACAGGTGCACTTCGCGATAATCACGGCCCGGAACGATCTCATCGCACAGGGTCAACTGCGCTTTGTCCATGGCTTTCACCAGATCGGCAAAGCGTCCCGAGGCGCGGGCATAAGACCGGGTGATGTCCGCGGCATAGCCGCGGTATTGGGCGCCGGCATCGATCAAAAAAGAGCGCAACTGTGAGGGCGCAGTGCGCGCCAGGTGTTGATAGTGCAGCACGGCCGCATTCTCGTTATAGGCGACGATGTTGTTGTATGGCATCTCCTCCTCACGCTGCCGGCAGGCCGCCAAATAGCTCATGTGCGCGTCGTATTCGGCTTCCCCGCGGTGAAATGCCGAAAACGCCGCTGTATGGCCGCGAGCGCCGATTTCGCTCGCGCGCCGCAGGCACGCCAGTTCGTAAGGGGTTTTAACCGCGCGCTCATAATCCAACAGCGCCAGCAGTTCCTGGGGGTTTACGCCGGCGGCATCCGTGCCGGAAGCTGTATTTTCCGGCCCCAGGAAGGCGACGCGGCCCAGTTTGGCCCAATGCGCCGCGGCCTTCGAGTCATCTTCCATGGCGATCAAATTGATCGCGGCGGTCCACGGGGCTGCCGGCAGCTTGGCAGGCTTATGCCAGTAATCGTTGGGCTGATAGAACAGGACCAACGGCCGGACACCCGGGGTATAGACCAGGATGCACCGTGAATTGTCCACGATGGGCACCCAGGCCTTGAACTGCGGGTTAGCTTTGAAGGGGTAGTCTTGATCGTCGAGAAATTGCAGCGGCGGGCGTCCCGCGTGGACTACCAGAGCGTCAAAGCCGGTGGCCGCGAGCGCGCGGTCGGTACGGCGCATGAGCATAGCCAGGTGAGCGGCATAGAGCTGATCGACACTGGAATCGTTCACACGTCCTCCCGGCCATAAATAAAGCTCCTTAAATTATGCGCCAGACGCTGATCAGGCTACAGAGCTTTAACCCCGTGCGCGATTTCCCGCGTTAAAGGCGTGCGGGTGGAGGCGAAAGAGATATGAAAATGTGCCAAAACACTCTAAAATCGGCCGGGACGTTTGGGTACAGGCCCAAAAACAACACGCTCGGCCTAAATTTTTTACCTTTAAAATTTCTGGGGTATCGATAGATGAAGACTAAACTTGCTCTGACCGCCTTTGTCGCTGCATTCATGCTGAGTGCCTGCGGCAGCAAGACCGAGGCTCCTGCCCCGGCCGCTGCTCCTCCTCCGGCCTCTGCGCCCGCTGCGGATGCTGCCTCTGCCGCCTCTGATTCGGCTGCTGCTGCGAGCGCCGCCGCCGATGCAGCCGCCAGTGCTGCCAGCGCAGCCTCAGCTGCGAAGCCGTAATACGCTTCGGAGTTAGCTGATCCACAAGCCCGGGCGGGCTGCCATAGGGCATGTTCGTCCGGGCTGTGCCTTTTTATGACTCGAGGATGAAGTTTCGTTGCTTGTCAGTATCCGCGATGTCAGACATTTGAAACAGGATCGCCAGTGGATCCAAAATGTCTACGGCGAGTACATCGAATCCCTGGCTGACCTCAACACCGGTTTATTTTCGGTCATCGGGGCGAATAATCCTCACGAAGCCGAAATATTCGCGAATTGGTTTTCCAACGATCAATCGCACCCGCTGCTGATCCTTAAAGGGACCGACTCGGTCGGATTTGCGCTGGTCACCCGGCCGCGCATTCCCAAAGCGGGCGAGAAGGCGGCGGACTACCGAATGTCAGAATTTTTCGTGCGCATGCAGCACCGCCGCGCCGGCATCGGCCGCGACGCTGCGACGCTCATTTTTGACCGATTCGCCGGGGACTGGGAAATCGTCGAATACATGCGCCATCCGGGCTCGGTGGCGTTCTGGCGCAATGTGGTCGCGCGCTATAGCGCGGGCCGTTTCACGGAAAGTTCGCGCAATGGCGAGGTGCAGCAGCGATTCGCAAGCCGGCCCTCGGCGAAGAAATAGGGACATTTTTTTCCACCGGAAGGTTATAAGCCTCAAGAACCCGGCCGTAGGGCCGATGAATAAGCCCTGTGCAATCTCCATCCAATGTCGCCTTTGATTTCATCCGCAGCCTGGCCGAGGAATTGTCCGGGGGCCACGTCGATCTGCCGTCGTTTCCGGAAATAGCACTGCAGGTCAGGCGGATTCTTTCCGATCCGAATACCCGGGTCGAACAAATCGTGCGCGTGGTGGGATCGGAGCCGGCGCTGGCGGCGCGGCTGTTGCGCATTGCGAATTCCGCGGCCATCAACCGCAGCGGCAAGAACGTCACTGATCTGCGTACCGCCATCGCCCGCATCGGCCACAACATGGTGCGCAGCGCCTCGATCTCCTTCTCGATGAATCAAATCCGCAAGGCCAACAAGCTGGCGAGCCTGGCGCCGCATTTGAATGATCTGTGGGAGCGCAGTACTTACGTGGCGGCGTATGCCTATGTGCTGGCGAGAAGCTGCACGCGGGTCAATCCCGACGAGGCGATGCTCACGGGAATGATGCACGGCATCGGCAAGCTGTACATCCTGACCCGGGCCACCGACCATCCCGAGCTGTTTGCCAGCGAGGATGTTCTGAACGACATCATCAACGATTGGTACCCCTCCATCGGCAAGGCGATTCTCGAGAACTGGAAATTTTCCGAGACCATGGCGCGGGCCGTGGGGCAGGAGGATTTTTCCCGCACCGATCTCGACCCGCCCGATCTGACCGACGTCGTCGGCGTTGCCATGCTGATGGTGGCCTACGGCACGGACATCGCCGGCCTGGAGAAAACGCTGCAAGAGCTACCCGCCGCAAAGCGGCTGGGCATGGACCAATCGAAGACATTGGCCGTCATGCAAGATTCCGCCGCGGAAGTCACCGCCTTGAGCCAGGCTCTCGGCAACTAATTCCTCAGCGGCGGCTTTCCGCTGCGAATGCTTCGGCCACATAGTCCACGTTGTCCGGCATGATGCCCGCCAGATTCATGCGGCTGTCGGACGTCATATAGATGTGATGTTTTTCGCGCAACCGTTCCACGGCATCCGGCGATACGCCGAGCAAGGAAAACATGCCGTGTTGCGTGCGGATGAAATCGAAGGAATTACCGCCCGTTGCTTTTTGCAGACTGCCGGCGAGCAGGGCGCGCATCTCCAGAATCCGCGTCCGCATGGCGTCGAGTTCGCCGACCCACTGCTGCCGAAGCTGCGGCTCGGAGAAGATTTTCGCGGCGATGGCCGCGCCGTGATCCGGCGGCATCGAATAGATGCTGCGCGCAATATGCAGCATGTGGGTATAGACCGCGTCCGCGCGAGACGCGCTCTCGCTGATCACGATCAAGCCGCCGACGCGCTCGCGATATAGGCCGAGATTCTTGGAAAACGATACCGCTACGAGTGCTTCCGGCACGCGTTCGGCCACGGCCCGAATGGGCGCGGCATCGGCGTCGAGCGAAGAGCCGAAGCCCTGGTAGGCTAGATCGAGGAAAGGAATCAGCTTGCGCCGCTCCAAAAGGTCCGTCACCGCCCGCCATTGGGCGGCGCTCAAGTCCGCACCCGCCGGGTTGTGGCAGCACGCATGGATCAGTACCACGTCGCCTTCGGCCGCGTCGTTAAGGCGCTGCAGCATCGCATCGAACAGCAACTCGTGGCTGACCGCATCGTAATAAGGGTAGCGCGCCAGCCTCAGTCCGCAGCCTCCGATCAAGGGCGAGTGATTGCCCCACGTTGGGCTGCTCATGTGCACCACGGCATTGGGCGATGCCGCCTTGATCAGCTCCGCGCCGACGCGCAGCGCCCCGCAGCCGCCGGGGGCTTGCAGGGTTCGCGCACGACGATCGCGTCGCGCTGGGTGCGACGCGCCGAGCACCAATTCCTCCAAGGCCGCGTTGAATTCTTCGCGACCGGCGGCGCTCACGTAGGACTTGGTGGTTTGGACCGCCAGAATCTCTTTTTCCGCCCTGCGGACGCAATCCAGAATCGGTGTATTGCCGGAAAGATCCCGGAAAACCCCTACCCCTAGGTCGACCTTCTGTCTGAAAGGGTCTGCTCGATAGTTAGCCATCAACCCGAGAATTGAATCGGAAATCAGCCGCTCAAGTTGTTGAAACAAAAGTTAGCGCCCCTGTTTTTAGTGGAGGTCATTATATCGTCCACGCCCTGGTGCCGGGCCTCGAGAACCCGCCGTCTCCATTAAAAGACAGTAGGCCGATGACAATTGCCGGCGTTAGCGTGTAGGCTTTAGCGACTCATCAGCGGGAGAGTTACCTTATGGCCCTATGGAAAGAAAACCCCACGCCCGTCCCCGGCGGTTCATCCGTGCCTTCATCGGGACTGGCCCCCGAGCGGAGCCCACCCGAACGTCCCAGCAGCGACCCGGGATTGGCGGTGTCGCCACGCCGGCCCACCCCTAAAACGGCCGTCGAGGGCGGAGAGTCCGTCATCGCCGCGAATTTGAGCATCGAAGGCAAAATCGAGGGCTCCGGCAATGTGCGCATGGCGGGCCGTTTCAAAGGCGATGTGCGCATCGACGGCAATTTCACCATGGACAGCGGCGCGCATTTGACCGGTCAGGTGCTGGCCGGCATCGTGGTCGTCGGCGGCGAGCTGCAGGGCAATATCGAATCCGCGAAGCGGGTCGATGTGCTCGAAGGCGGCGTCATCGTCGGCGACGTGAAAGCCGGGTCCATCACCGTCGCGGCCGGCTCACGCATGCGCGGACATGTGGAATTCGGCTGGGAAGACGAGAAAGGCAAAATTAAAGGTTTGGCCAGCAACGGCAGCTAGGAGCCCTTGTCATGAGCGTCGCTCGCCAGAGCACCCTCGGCGCGACCCGGGTGTGTCCGCACTGTAAGGCCGTGGTTTTACAAAGTGCGAACATCTGCCCGGGCTGCCATCATCATCTGCGCTTCAACACGGCCAATGCGGAACCGCAGTCGCAGGCGGTTTCCGCCATGCGCATCGAGGGCACGATTCACCATCCCGCGCGCGGCGAGCAGTGCGAATATTGCGTGGTGATCGCCATCACCAACGAAAAGGGCGAAAAAATTACGCGGCAGGTCGTCGGCGTGGGTGCGCTTCAACCCGGGGAGCGCCACAAGTACAGTTTCTCGGTCGAGCTGGTGCCGTCGCGCCCAGTGCCCAAGGTCCCGCCGCGAACCTGATTATTTTTGGTTGCTGCCTTCGATGTCGATAAAGCGCAGGAACTCGGCGCGCGTGCTGGCGTCCGCGCGGAAGGTACCCAGCATCTTGCTGGTGACCATGGAGACGCCGCGCTTGTGGACGCCGCGAGTGGTCATGCATTGATGGACGGCGTCGATAACGACGCCGACACCGCGCGGCTTGAGTACTTCGTTGATGCATCCGGCGATCTGTGCGGTGAGCTTCTCCTGGACCTGGAGACGGCGTGCGTAGCCTTCGACGACGCGCGCGAGCTTGCTGATGCCGACCACTCGATCGCTCGGTAAGTAGCCGACGTGCGCGCGTCCGATGATGGGAGCCATATGATGTTCGCAGAACGATTCGAACGAGATATCGCGCAGCACGACCATTTCATCATAACCTTCGACTTCTTCGAAGGTACGCCGCAGATAGGCACCCGGATCGCTCGAATAGCCTGAGAACCAGTCGCGATAAGCATTCACGACCCGCTTGGGGGTGTCGCGCAGACCCTCGCGCTGCGGATCGTCGCCCGCGAAGCGCAGCAGGGTCTGCACTGCGGCCTCGGCGGCCGTTCGGCTTGTCGCGCGATTTTTCTTCGTCGGCATTGCAATCTCCAAAGCGCCACGCACCCTATCGCGACATACGATAGCATGGCGACCTTGAGTGCGAACTTCTCGGGTCCATCGGGAGAATATTTCTTGAAATACCGTGCGGGTGTGAGCGGCATTGCCGCGGTTGCGGTCGGTTTGTGCGTCCAGGCGGCCGGTGCCGCGAATGCGGATCTCGATGCGGTGACGCGCAAAAATGCGCACGACATTTTTAAGCAGCTCATCGAGATCAACACCACCGATTCGGTAGGCAGCACCACGGCGGCGGCGCAGGCGATGGCACAGCGCTTGCTCGATGCCGGTTTCCCCAAGGCCGATGTGGTCGTGCTGGGACCTGATGACCGCAAGGGCAATATGGTTGCGCGCTACCGCGGCAAGCCGGGATCGAAGCTGAAGCCGATCCTGATCATTGCTCATACCGACGTGGTCGAGGCAAAGCGCGAGGATTGGACTACGGATCCATTCCAGTTTGTCGAGAAGGATGGCTACTTCTACGGCCGCGGCACTCAGGACATGAAGGACAGCGACGCCATTGCGGTAACCGACTTCATTCGCATGAAAAAGGAGGGATTCGTCCCCGACCGCGACATCATTCTGGCGCTGACCGCGGACGAAGAGAACGGCAAGTCCAACGGTGTCGACTGGCTTCTCAAGAACCACCGGGAGCTCATCGATGCTGAATTTGCATTGAATCCCGACTCCGGCGGCGTGAGGCCGGACAAGCCGCAGATTGTCGGATTCGAGGCGACCGAAAAGCTGTACGGCGACTTCCAAGTGCTCGCCACCAACCCCGGCGGCCACAGCTCGCTGCCGACGCCCGACAACGCCATCTACCATGTGGCCGATGCGCTGGCCAAGCTGCAGAAGTTCACGTTTCCTTTCGAGCTCAACGCCGTCACGCGCGAATATTTCACGCAGATGGCCAAGATCGAGCCCGGGCAAGCGGCAGCCGACATGCGCGCCATTCTAAGCGAGCCGCCGGATCCCAAGGCGGTCGAACGCCTCTCGCGGGATGTTCACTCGAACTCCGTCATGCGCACCACCTGCGTGGCGACCATGTTGAGCGGCGGCCACGCGCCCAATGCCCTGCCGGGGCGGGCCGAGGCCAATGTGAACTGCCGTATTTTTCCGGGCCATTCCCAAGAACAGATCCGTTCGCAATTGGTCAAGCTCTTCAACGATCCGAAACTTACCGTCAGGTACCGCAGCGACACCGGCGAGTTGACGGATCACGGCTCCGATCGCAAAGCCATGGCTCCGCCGCCGCTGCGCGACGATGTCATGAATTCGCTGCGCAGTGTCGCGGGCAAGTTATGGCCGGGCTACGCAGTGCTGCCGGTCATGGAAGCCGGTGCTTCCGACAGTATTTACACCATGAACGCGGGGATACCGAGCTACGGCATCAACGGCGTGGCGATCGAACGCGCCGATGATAGGGCGCATGGCAGGGACGAACGCGTAAAAATGGACGCCTTCTATACGGGCGTCGAATTTTACTGTCAGTTCTTGAAGGCGCTCACCACAGCGGCACGTTGAGCGAAGGCCGTGTCCGCATGATCGAGCGCGATCCCTACAATCTGCGCAGATTTGTCGACGCGCAGCAGAACTACGCTCAGATCGTGGCGGAGCTGAAGGCGGGGAGGAAGCAGACTCATTGGATGTGGTACATCTTCCCGCAGCTGCAAGGTCTCGGCGGCAGTTCGATGGCGCAGTGGTATGCGATCTCGGGCCTCGATGAGGCTCGAGCCTATGACTTGCATCTGTTGCTCGGCGGGAGACTGCGCGAATGCACTCAGCTCATGACCGCAGCGCACGCGGCGAGCATCGAAGAAATTCTTGGATTTCCCGATAATCTGAAGTTCCACTCGTCGATGACGCTGTTTGCGCACGCCGCGAAGGACAACGCGGTCTTCATGGCCGCGCTGCGAAAGTATTACCGCGGTGAGCATGATCCGCAGACGATGGCGAGGCTCGACCTCTTGCATTGATACTTTGCAATGCAAAGTATTTGGTGGAATCGCGTAAAAAATCAAAATACAATGGCGTTCTCGATAGCCTCTTCGGCTAGATATCTCATGTCTCTTTTTGGGCCGTAGAGAGGTTACGCTTGCCAACAAATGCCGTCGTCGGCACCCAATGCTCTCGACTCTGGATCATCGCGATGGCGCTGGCGTTTGGTTGCCGGCCTGCCAAAGCCGCCGACCTGGCGGCCGATCCACCCGCGCCTCTCGAAACCATCGTGGTCAAGTCCGAGAAGCTCAGTGTCGAAACTCTCATCGACCGCAAGGTCTACAGCGTGACGTCAGACGCGCAGAGCACGTTCGGCACCTTGAGCGACATCTTGAGCGTTATACCGTCGGTCGATGTGGACCCGGACGGCATCGTTTCCCTGCGCGGAGATTCCAAAGTTTTGATTCTTATCGACGGCAAGCCGTCGAGTCAGTTCGCCGGTTCCTCATCAGGAGACAATTTGCAATCGATCCCCGCCGAGGATATCGAACGCATCGAGATTCTGACTACACCCCCCGCACAATTCAAAGCGGACGGCGCCGCCGGTGTAATCAATATCATCACGCGCAAGAAACGGCCGCGGGGCACGTCGGGCAGCTTGCAAGCAAGCGGCGGCAGCGGCGGACGTTACGTTGTCGGAGCGAACGGCAGCTATAACTCAGGCCCGCTCACGGCATCCCTAACCGCAGGCTATCGACAGGACTACCGCGAAAGGCGGGTTGAGTCGACGGTGACGGCACCCGATCCAGCCACAGCGCAGATCATCGAGAGCCGCAATGCCATTTCCGAACGGATCCGCCGCGAAGTGCCTAGCGCGAAGCTGGCCGCGGAGTATGCCTTAAATGACCGGCAATCCATCAGCGGCTCCGCGAGCTGGTCAGATCGCGGTGGTCTGCGTACGTACACGCAGCTGGACGGCAGCGGCGGGCCCGATGGAACGCTGCTCAATTCGACGCGGCGATTGAGTTCAGGCCATGACCCTGAGACCGACCTGGACGAGCGGCTGGCGTTCTCTCAGAAGTTCGGCGCTTCCGGCGAAACGCTGGACCTGTCGTTGCACCGATCGACTTCGCACCAGCATGAACATTACGACTACACCAATGACTCATTCATTCCGCCGTTGCCGACGTTTTTCAGCAACTTAGCCTTCCAGGAGAATCATGGGACCACTGAGTTTGACGCCGACTATGCAAGGCCTCTACCGAAGAACGGTTCGATAAAGTTTGGCTACGCTTTTGAGCAGGACGACTATGGCTTCAACAATGTCGGCGGCAACCTAGATCCAGTGACGGGACTTGAAATCATCGACCCGAATCTCACCAACGAGTTCAAGTTCCGCCAAGCGATCCACGCGGTGTATACAAGCTTTCAGACTAGCGCCGGCTCTTGGACATGGTTGGCGGGCTTACGGGCTGAAGAGACGCACACCGATGCGCGGCAGCTCACCAACGGCATCACGACCGCGAGCAGCTACTTTCAGGTCTATCCAAGCCTGCACGCGGAGTGTGGCCTATCCGACCACTCTACGCTTTCGTTCGGCGCGAGCCGCCGCGTGGTTCGTCCGGATCCTTCGAACTTAAATCCTTATCTCGATCACGAGTACACGCCGGTTCTGCAGGCGGGAAATCCTGATCTCAAGCCGCAATACGCGCAGTCCTACGAAACGGGCTATGCCTACCAAAACGGCGCGCGGAGTTATGGCGCGACCGCGTACTACCGCCTTAATCACGACAGCGTCACGGATCTCACCGAATATTTGGGCAACGGCCTGACGCTGACGACCAAGACCAATTTACCGAAGGATCAGTCGGCCGGCCTGGAATTTACCGCCAATGGCCGCATTGCCTCGCAGCTCTCTTACAGCATCAGCGGCAATCTGTTCTACAGCCAAATCGATGCGACGGCTCTCGGATTCTCGGGACTGCGGTCCACCACCGGCCTCAATGCGAAAGCCAAACTCGACTATCGGCCCACTGGCGCCATCGCGGCGCAAATTACGGTGACCCGTACGGACGAGCGATTGACGCCGCAGGGATATATAAGCGCAATCAATCTTGTGAATCTCGGCTTTCGGTATGAACTCAACCCGCACTTAAAAGCAGTAGCCACAGTGTCGGACCTTTTTAACGGTCAGCGCTTGCACCGCTTCTTCAGTTCACCGGCATTCACCGAGGACTACGAGCGTACTACTCTTGGCCGAATATTCTATGTTGGCCTGGTCTACTCATTTGGATTCGCCAACAAGGATAAGCAGCCAGGATTCGAATACGACACTCAAGCCAACTAGGCAGGCTTGTGCTCTTTCTTCGGGCATCGCTGCGTTTCACGACTTGACCCGCCGAGCTGCGTGCGCCGTAGTGGCGTCGCGGCTGAACTCGAACTGTATCAGCCACTCGCGCGCGGACTGATTCTCAGAAGGTGCAAACTTCCACAGCCTGGCGGCATCGGTCGCGACGCGAGCAAAATATTTGCTTGACCCATGTACCTCGAGATTCTCGCCGACGACGTTTCCCGAACGGTCAACCGTCACCCGAACCACGACCTTGATCTGTCCGCGAACCGACGCGCGTGCGCTGCGCGAGACGGCGGGAATCTCTTCGTGCAAGACATCGGCAGTCGAGGGCGGCGTGGAAGCTGGGATCTGCACCGCAGGAACCGAGCGCTGTTGCGCGGACGGTACGGCCACAGGCGGCGGTGGATTCGGATGAGTGCGAAATGACCGAACGCCGATCCAAAGAACGATCAGCACGAGCCCTGCAGCCGCGGGCACCAGCCAACGCGCCATCGGAGCCGTTGGTACCGAGGCGGTCCGGTGCGACGCCGGCGGAATCGGTTCGGGAGTCCGCGCAGGTACAGACGGTGAATCCGCCTTGCTGGGCACCGGCCCGGGCGTCGGCGTTTGTGCTGTGGTCGGCGCGGGTGTTGACGGCGGCGCCGCAGAGGACGCCGACCCGGCGGACACCGCGGACTCCGCAGGCGCGGGCGGCGCGGCCGGCGCGGAGCTTAGTTGGCTTCGCAACTCGGCAATCGTGGGGCGGTCAGCGGGGTTGCGCAGCAGGCAGCGCCGAATGCTGTCCGCAAACGCGGGCGGAGAGGTAACCGGCAGTAATGGGATGTCCAACTGCTTGGTCATCGAAGGCGCGTGCTGGGTCAGTGCCTCAACTAGAGTGACGCCGAGACCCCAGACGTCTGCGGCGGCCGCAATGCCGCCGATCTTTGCTTCCGGAGCATCGTAGACCGACGGCTTGGCCACGGATGCAGCAGGTTCGCCGGCGGCCCGAAGGGTGTCGCTCGACAGCCTGAGCTGGTCATTGACGACCAAGAAATTGGGCGGCTTCAATTGGCCATGAACCAAATTCTTTCCGTGCAGAAATCCCAGGGCATCAAGGGTCGGATTGAGCAACTCCCGCACCTCTTCGGCCGTGAGCGCGCGATGGGGAAGGATCTGTGCAAGATTTTGCTCTGCATATTCCGTGACGACGTACAAGAACGGGTGGCCTCCCAGCGTGCAGCGGCCGGAATCGAGCAGTCGGATCAGGTGCGGATGGGACAGGGCCGCTGCCCTTTGCCACCGCGAAAGCTGCGCGTCGGCCAACGCGGGAACAGCGGGAATGATCTTGATGGCGGCATTGGGAAGGTTCCGCGCCCGGTATTCAGTGAGGAACACGACGCTGTGGTTTGACCTGCCCAAAAAGCGGCGCAGGGGAAAGACTCCGTTGACAATCTGGCTTTCCCACTTTGACCAGATTTCGGTCTCGGTCATCTACTACCTCCAGACCCCAGGACTGCTTCCACCACGAACATACCAACATATCATCCGCTCAAGAATCAACGGCTCATGTCAGTGTTTAACGACAGCCTGAACTTCGGGGGCCAGGCTGGTCTCCAATGCCATAATGGACCAATCAACTCTTACCTGATGGCGAAATGACAATTTTACACGCGGTCAATGCGCGGCAGCGCGACCTGGGCGGCTTCGTCGTTCGCCGGGTCCTGCCTGCCGAAGGCCGCATCATGGTGGGCCCATTCATATTTTTTGACCATATCGGGCCGGCCCAATTCGAGCCGGGACACGGCATCGACGTGCGGCCGCATCCGCACATTGCCCTGGCGACCGTTACCTATCTGTTTTCCGGTTCCCTCGAGCATCGCGACAGCCTCGGCAATGTGCAGGAAATCCGTCCCGGCGATGTGAATTGGATGACGGCCGGGAAGGGAATCGCGCATTCGGAACGCACGCCCGGCCCGGCGCGTGCGCGGGGCGAGAAGATTCATGGCATCCAGAGTTGGGTTGCGCTGCCGGATGGCCAGGAAGATGCCGAGCCGAGTTTCACGCACTTTCCGGCCGGCGTGCTTCCGCAGCGGGTGCTCGATGGGGTCATGTTGTCGGTGGTGGCGGGCGAAACATGGGGACTGCGCTCTCCCGTCGCCGTCCTGTGGCCGACTCTGTACGTACACGCGAGATTCGCGCCGGGGGCAGTCCTCGAGGTGCCCAGCGAGCACGAAGAACGTGCGGTTTACGTGGTGCACGGCGAACTCGCCGCCAACTCTGAAAAGATCACCGAAGGCCAGCTCGCCGTGCTCGCGCCCGACAAAAAGGTCAGCCTTCGCGCCGAGTGCGACGCGCGCGCCATGCTGCTGGGGGGCGATCGTTTTCCGACACCGCGCTTGATTTGGTGGAATTTCGTGGCCTCCTCGCAGGAGCGCATCGAGCGCGCCAAAGAGCGCTGGGCCAACCGTCAATTCGCGCCGGTACCCGGCGAAACGGAATTCATACCGCTGCCGCCGCAATGAACGATTCATTTTGATAAGGACCAGGAGATTTTATGAGCGACAAAACCGCGACGGTGCATTGGGAAGGGCGGGGCAAGCAGGGTGTCGGCAAGATCAGCACCCAAACTGAGGCGTTGAAATCCTATCCCTGCGGCTTTGCCAGCCGGTTCGAGGACGACAAGCGCGGCACCAATCCGGAAGAGTTACTGGCGGCGGCGCATGCGGCGTGCTTTACCATGGCATTTTCCTTCTCCTGCGATGCGGCGGGGTTCGCCACTGCGTCGGTCGATACCCAAGCCGCGGTGCGCTTGGTGATGAAAGGCGGCGGTTTCTCCATCGAGCACATCGGCTTGCGGCTGGAGGCCAGTGTGCCGGGAATGGACGAAGCGACTTTTCAGAGAGTCGCCGCCAAGGCGAAACAGGATTGTCCCTTGTCCAAAGCGCTGGCCAGCGTGCCCGAAATTGCATTGACGGCAATATTGCGCTGAGTTCACGTGATGCTCGGCGGCGCGCGAAAGGAGCGCAGCAGCTTGATGAGCCAGACGCCGGTTATCGCGAAGAAAACCAATAGCCCCACGCCGACGAACCGATTGGACAGGTGCGGCGGCGCCGAGCGGTGTGCGATCAATTCCAGCCAGTGGACATAGCAAACCATCGCGACCATGAGGCAACCGAACCACACCACGTGCGACACCAGCAGCGCTCGCGTCTGCGCTATGTGCTCCGGCGCGAGCCAATAGTCTCGGTTCGGCAGTTTCATGTCCTTGGCACCGGAGTAGATCAGCGTCAACAGCGTCACCATGGCAATTGGAAACCCAACGCCCATTGCAAACACGAACTTGGTGTAGAACTCGCGCGTCATGTGCGCGGTCGGGTATCCGGCGGCGTCGAAGTGCGACGCCACCAGCGGCGGCAGGCTGGACACCGTATTCGAGAAAAAGACAATCGCGAATAGCAGCACCAATGCGAATGCGATCCAGGGGATTTTACTCATGCGAGCACCACAGCACGGGGAAAAGAGGGTGATTCAGCGGTGCACCCGCCGCCAGTTCCCCGGCAAGCCCGGGAAAATCGGGCGACGTTTTCCAGCGGCGCGGCGCATGCCTGATATCATCGCCAAGAAACCGCACGGAGAATACCCTGCGACGCTGCGCGCCCGCGACGCCGCGCGCGCCATGCAGCATGAGCATGTGAAAGCAGACGGCATCGCCCGGCTGCAGCTCCCAGCTTAGGATGCGAAATTCCTCGCGCGCGGCATCGATGTTGGGGAGATCGGCCAGCGCGCCTTCAGGAAACCACTTCGCTTCAGCGTTCATAAATGTACGCGGCATCAGCCATGGTCCTACATGCGTTCCCGCCACGAGCTCCAGCGTGGACTCTCGGCTCACGGGATCGGCCGGAATCCAGAAACTTACGTTTTGCCGGCCTTCGATATTGTAATAGGGCTGATCTTGATGCCAAGGCGTCACCTGCCGGGTTCCCGCTTCCTTGGTGAGCATGTGGTCGTGATAGAGGCGCGCTGTGCTGCTGCGCATGAGCCTTGCGGCGGTTTCGGCCAGCGCGGAATCGAAGATGAAGCGGCGGTAGTGCGCGTTGTCCTGCCAGTTGCAGAAGTCCTCGACAAAGCGCCCGGGATCGTTCGGCGTGCTGGCGACGATGGCGCGCGGGCTCAATACGGCGAGATTTTGGTCGATGCCTATCCGCAGCGTGTCGATTTCCTCGGGCCGGAACAGTTGGCGTATGCACACCGCGCCGTCGCGCTGGTACTGCTCGACGATGGCCTCGTCAATCATGCCGGCAGCGCACGCAAAATTTCCTCGAGCAAGGCCGGGCCTCGATACGCGAAGCCCGTATAGACCTGCAGCAGGTTGGCCCCGGCGCACAAACTCGCGCGGGCATGTTCCGCTGTAACGATACCGCCGACGCCGATGATGGGAAAAGCCGCGCCAAGCTCGGCGCGCAATTGCGCAATGAGCTTCACGGATAGTGGATGCAGCGGTGCACCGCTCAAGCCGCCGCGCTGCTGCACGGCGGGCGCCGCGCCGATCAGGCTAAAATCCGTCGAGGTATTGGTGGCGATCACGCCGTCGAGCTGCACCGTGCGCACTTCTTGCGCGAGCGCGGCGATCTGCTCCGAACTTAAATCCGGCGCGACCTTGATCAGCAGGGGCACACGTTTGCCGAAGCGTCGCTGCAGCGTGAGACGCTCCTCGAGCAGCGTGTCGAGAAGGCGTTGCAACCCGTCTCGCGCTTGCAGTTCGCGCAATCGTTCGGTGTTGGGCGAGGAAACATTCACCGCGACATAATCGGCATGCGCGTAGACCTTTCGCAGGCAGGCGGCGTAGTCCTGCGGTGCTTGTGCGATCGGCGTATCGAAATTCTTGCCGATGCTGATGCCGCAAATGCCGCGGTAGCGGCTGCTGCCGAGCCGCGCGACCAGGTGATCGACGCCCTTGTTGTTGAAGCCCATGCGGTTGATCAATGCGCAGCTGCCCGGGATTCTGAACATGCGGGGCTTGGGATTTCCCGGCTGCGGCCGCGGCGTCACGGTGCCCAATTCAATGTGGCTGAAGCCCAGCGCGCCCAGCGCGTCCACATAGTCGCCATTCTTGTCGAATCCCGCAGCCAAGCCCAAGGGATGAGAAAACTGCAGGCCGAAGCAGCTCACGGCCAGCGCTGCCGGGTATTGCGTCGGCGGCCACAGCGGCCGTACGGTTTTCAGCGCCGCCAAACCCAAATCGTGTGCAAGCTCGGGGTCAAGCCGCGTGAGGATCGGCAGGGCGGCGCGTGCCATGCCCGCCGCTGCACGCCTCATACGAACCGCCAGCTTGCCAGGGCACCCAGGTAGAAACAGCCTTCCGTAGCCAACTGCGTAAGATGAACGGCGCCGTCTGCTGCGCGGATTTTCCGGTACCTGAGCAAGGCAATGAGAACCATGCCCGCGACGATGGCGGCAGCCAGCCCGACGAGGCCGGGAACGCCGAGCAGGACGGCCGGGGCGAACCCGATCAAAAGTGCAAATGCCAGAGCCCCATGGCCAATTTTCGGCGCCGACCCTTCAGCTCGCGCCGCCACGATGAATACCAATAAGGCGAAGCTGGCGCCGTATCCGCAAATCATGATGAGCGCCAGCGGAAGATTCGCCGGGATGGCAAAGGGCAGCTTAGCCGCGGACAACGCCATCAGGGCGTCGTACTTGATGAGCAGGCACAGCACGCGGCCGATGAGGTCGAGCCGCGTGGCCGCTGCTTCGCGAAATTCGGTGGTGAGCAGCGCCGTGGCCGACATCGCCAGGATAACCGCCACGCTCGAGGGCCAAATCTGCGCGGCAAGCCAATAAATGGCGCCGCCCAATGCCCCGACCAGAATGCCGATGAGGGGCGCGAATTGGCCGGTCACGCGCAGGCGGGACAGGCTTCCCGCGTTCATGCCCGTTTGCGCTCGAAGCTGCTCGGCGCGGCCAACGTCGTGCGCAGATAGTGTCCGGTATAGGAGGATTTGTTGGCCGCGACCTGTTCCGGCGTGCCCACGGCAATGATACGGCCGCCGTCGTCGCCGCCTTCCGGCCCTAAATCCACGACCCAATCCGCGGTCTTGATGACGTCCAAATTGTGTTCGATCACGATGACCGTGTTGCCTTCATCGCGCAGGCGCTGCAGCACCACGAGCAGTTGCGCGATATCCGCGAAATGCAGCCCCGTGGTCGGTTCATCGAGAATATACAGCGTGCGGCCGGTGGCGCGCTTCGAGAGTTCTTTCGCCAGCTTGACCCGCTGCGCCTCGCCGCCCGACAAGGTCGTCGCGCTTTGGCCGAGGCGCACGTAGGACAAGCCGACGTCGAGCAGCGTCTTGAGCTTGGGCTGCACGGTCGGCACCGCCGAGAAAAACGGCAGCGCATCTTCGACCGTCATGTCCAGAACTTCTTGAATGTTCTTGCCCTTGAAGCGGATTTCCAAAGTCTCGCGGTTGTAGCGCTTGCCCTTGCAGACATCGCAGGAAACGTACACGTCCGCCAGAAAATGCATTTCGACCTTGATGACCCCGTCGCCCTGGCACGCCTCGCAGCGGCCACCCTTCACATTGAAGCTGAAACGGCCGGCTTCATAGCCGCGTGCGCGCGACTCGGGCACGGCCGCAAAAATCTCGCGAATCGGCGCAAACAGTCCGGTGTACGTCGCGGGGTTGGAACGCGGCGTGCGGCCGATGGGACTCTGGTCGATTTCGATGACCCGATCAATATGCTCGAGGCCCTCGATCCGGTCGAAATGCGCGGTACCGGCCGACGCATGGTTCAATTGCGTAGCGACCGCGCGAAACAATGTGTCGTTGATGAGGGTTGACTTGCCGGATCCCGATACGCCGGTGACGCAGGTCATGAGACCTAACGGAAATTCCGCCGTGACTTTTTTCAGGTTGTTGGCGGTCGCACCGATCACACGCAACATGCGTTTCGGATCCGGAACGTGCCGCAAGCCCGGGATTTCAATGCGGCGCCGGCCGCTCAAATACTGACCGGTGATGGAATCGGGGTGTGCGGCCACTTCGGCTGCGGTGCCTTGCGCCACGACCTTGCCGCCATGTACGCCCGCACCGGGCCCCAGATCGACCACATAGTCGGCTTGACGTATCGCGTCCTCATCATGTTCAACCACGATCACGGTGTTGCCCAGGTCGCGCAGGTTCACCAGCGTGTCGAGCAGGCGTTGATTGTCGCGCTGATGCAAACCGATCGACGGCTCGTCGAGAATGTACATCACGCCCACCAATCCGGAACCGATTTGACTGGCGAGACGAATGCGCTGCGCTTCGCCGCCGGACAGCGTTTCGGCGCTGCGATTGAGCGTCAGATATCCCAGTCCGACGTTTCCTAAGAATCCCAAGCGGTCGTTGATTTCCTTGACGATCTTGACCGCAATCTCGCCGCGCCAGCCCGGCAGCTTGAGCTTGCCGAAGAACTGCAGCGCGTGCCCCACCGAGAAGGCCGAAATATCCGGTACGCTCTTACCATCGACGAATACATTTCTGGCGGCGCGATTGAGGCGCGTTCCCAGGCAATCTGGGCAGGGTCGCGAGGAGCGGTACTTGGCGAGTTCCTCGCGCACCGCCACCGATTCCGTTTCGTTGTAGCGCCGCTCGAGATTTCTCACGATGCCTTCGAAGGTGTGCCGGCGCGACACCGTGCCGCCCTTGCCATCCAGGTACTTGAATTCGATCTGTTCATCGGCGCTGCCGAACAGCACTAGATCCCTGATCTTCTGCGGCAAGCTCTCGAACGGCGCCTCGATATCGAATTTCGTATAGCGCGCCAGCGACTGGATCAATTGAAAATAATAGGCGTTGCGCCGATCCCAGCCGCGTACCGCGCCGCCCGCCAGCGACAAGTGCGGATTGGCGACGATCTTGGCGGGGTCAAAGAATTCCTGGGTGCCGAGCCCGTCGCAAGTGGGGCAGGCGCCGATGGGACTGTTGAACGAGAACAGCCGCGGCTCGAGCTCGCTCAACGAGTAATTGCAGATCGGACAGGCGAATTTGTCGGAGAAAACCAGTTCCGCATGCTGCGGATCGTCCATGTAGGCGACACGAGCGACGCCCTGACCCAAGCGCAGCGCGGTCTCAAAGGATTCCGCCAAGCGTTGGCCTAGGTCCGGCCGGACCTTGAAGCGATCGATGATCGCTTCAACGGTATGCTTGCGGCGCACGTCAAGCTTGGGCGCGTGATCCAATTCAACCACTTTGCCGTCGATGCGCGCACGCACGAAGCCCCCCGCCTGCAGCTCCTCGATGAGTTCGGCGTGTTCGCCTTTGCGCTCCGCGATCGCCGGGGCAAGCAGCATCAGGGCCGTTCCCTCCGGGTGCTCGAGCACGGTGTCCACCATTTGGCTGACCGTCTGGGCGGCCAGGTCGATATGGTGGTCCGGGCAGCGCGGCGTGCCCGCGCGCGCGAACAGCAGCCGCAAATAGTCATGGATCTCCGTGACCGTGCCGACGGTAGAGCGCGGATTGTGCGAGGTCGATTTTTGCTCGATGGAGATGGCCGGCGACAGGCCTTCCAGGGTATCGATGTCCGGCTTCTCCATCATGGACAGAAACTGCCGGGCGTAGGTCGACAACGATTCCACATAACGCCGCTGCCCCTCGGCATAGATGGTGTCGAAGGCAAGCGAGGACTTGCCGGACCCCGACAGACCCGTGAATACGATCAATCGATCGCGCGGCAGGTCGAGATCGATATTCTTCAAATTGTGGGTCCGGGCACCCCGGATTCGGATATTTTGCATCTAACCGATTACTATACGCGCCGCGTCAAGCGCGGGTAAAACGACCCCCATGGCCTTCGGCTCAAGGCGCCATATCTGCGTTATCGCGCGCCTGAACGGCAATATTGGGGCGGAGCCCGGCGTGTACAATGTCCGGCAATGATTTTAGGGTTAGGGGAAGGACATGGCACGTGGCGTAAATAAAGTCATTTTGGTCGGAAACCTCGGCGCCGATCCGGAGACCCGCTCCATGCCGAGCGGAATGACGGTGACCAATATTCGGATCGCGACCAGCGAATCCTGGAAGGACAAGGCGTCCGGCGCGCAGCAGGAGCGCACCGAATGGCACAGCATCGCTCTATTCGGCCGTTTGGGTGAGATCGCCGCCGAATACCTGCGCAAGGGCTCCCAGGTTTTCATCGAGGGCAAGCTGCGCACCCGCAAGTGGCAGGACAAGCAGGGCAACGACCGATTTACCACCGAAATCATCGCCGATAACATGCAAATGCTGGGCGGACGTGCGGGCGGAGGCGGCGGAGGCGGAGGCGGCGGAATGGCCGGCGGCGGAATGGCCGGCGCAGAGCGCGGCCCGGGCGCAAGCGCACAGCCGCGGGATGAATACGATCAGTCGCCGGCGCCGGCCGGCGCAAAAGAGGAATTCGACGACGATATTCCGTTCTAGACTTTGGGAGTCGACTTGGGCGCGAAAGCAGTGCGGACACCGGCGGCTGATTCGAGCGGCGGCAAGACCACGCTCCTATCCTGGGTTAAGGCAATTTGCCGTGCACTGGATGCGGCCGGCTGCGACAGCACGGCGCTGCTGGCCGAGGCAGGCTTGGATGCGAAGTCGCTCGACTGTCCAACCGCCCGCTGTCCGGTAACCTTCAGCCTGCGGTTGTGGAAAATCGCGCTCGCCGCCACCGGCGATCCTGGCTTCGGCCTCAAAGTGGCGAGCTACATCAGGCCCACCAGCTTCCATGCCATGAGCTATGGCATGTCGGCGAGTTCCACGCTGAAAGAGGCGTTCGAGCGGGCGCAGCGTTATTGCCACATCGTCAGCGATGCGGTGGACTACCAGTTCTTCCTGCACGGCTCCGAATATCACTTCATCATTTCACCGACCACCGACTTGGGCGATGTGCCCATCGACGCGGTGGTCGGACTGTATCTGCGGATGTGCCGTTCGCTCATCGGGCGGGAATATTCGCCGCTACGTATCGAATTTCGCCGCTCGCAGCCTGCGAAGCTCGACGATTTCGTGAACCTGCTGCGCGCGCCGTTGGTGTTCGATGCGCCGCAAACCCGTCTGGTGTTCGATCGCGCAAGCGTGGAGCGGCGGCTCGACGGCGGTAATCCGGAGTTGGCGCGGCACAATGATGCCATCGCCCTGCAGTATCTTTCGCAACTCGAGCGCGACAACATCGAAGTCCGGGTGCGCGAGGTGTTGACGCAGCGCTTGGCGCACGGCGATCCGTCCCAAGAGGATATTGCCGAATTTCTCAACATGAGTGCGCGCACTCTGCAACGCAAGCTGGGCGAGAGCGGCCGGACCTACAAGGAAATACTGGACGACACGCGCCACGCCCTGGCACTTGCCTATTTGAGCGCGCCGAGGCACAGCGTCAGCGAAGTCACGTATTTGCTGGGATTCTCGGCGGGGAGTTGTTTTACGCGTGCGTTTCGCCGCTGGACCGGTCAGTCGCCGTCCGACTGGCGTGCGGGAGCGCTGCCCTCTACCGAGACGCTGGTCTAAGGCTTCGCTTTCCGGGTGCAGTCCCCATCCGCAGCGGCGATCGTCGACCATTGCGGCCAAGTGCGCTTGTGATCAGCTCGAGCTGCCGAGCGATCAGCTCAGGGTGCCGAGCGAGGTCTCCAAATCGTTGGCGATCGCGATCAGTTTCGGCCGTACTTTCTCCAGCAGGAAGTCTTTCGAAACCATGTAGGCCGGTGCGCCGCAGTTGATCGGCATCGGCGGCAGACCGCCGCCGGGACGCACCGGTACCGCAATGCCGTTGACGTCCTTTTGCCATTCGCCGAAGGAACAGCACACGCCGAGTTCACGGATGTCGTTCATGGCACGGTCAACCCCGGCCTTGATCTCCAGCCAGCGATCGTCGGCAACCAACTCGCGCACGCGCTCCATGATTTCGTTTCTTTCCGATTCCGGCACGGCCGTCATGTAGGCGCGGCCCATGGCCGAGGTCGCGATTTGAATTCGTGCACCCATGTCCAAGCTCAGCGTAACCGCGCCTGAGCCGCGCGCCACATCGATGTACAACATGGACAACCGATCGCGCGTGCCCAAGCTCACCATGCATTGGCCGAACTCCGCCAACTCTTGCATTCGCGGGTGGGCGAGCTTGCGGATATCCAAGCGCGCCAGCATGGCGCTGCCGAGACTCAAGGTCGCAATCCCCAAGCTGTACTTGGCGCTTTCCTCGACATACACCAGGTAGCCGAGTTTGGTAAGCGTGTTCGTCAATCGGGACACCGTCGATTTCGGCAGTCCGCAGGCGCGTGCGAGATCCTGATTGCCGAGCATGCGATCACCGTGGCGAAAGCAGGCCAGCACTTCGAGTCCCCGCCCCAAGGCATTGACGAAATGACGGTCGGCTTTGGCGGCCGCCGTCACCGCGGAAATGTTCGACTTCTTGCCTAGTATCATTGACAACCCTTGACCCCGATCCCCATAATTTTGCATCATTTCAGAATTTAATTCTGCCATGCAGAACATAACGTAAACGGATTTTCCCCATGCGTCTAGAATTTACCGAAGCAGAACAGGCCTTTCGCGAGGAGGTGCGGGCGTTTCTCAAGGAGAAGTTGCCGGCGCATATCCGGGAGAAGGTCTTGAACGGCTTCGAGTTGAGCCGAGAAGATCATGTGCTGTGGCAGCGCACGCTGCACGAGCGCGGCTGGGGTGGGGTCGCCTGGCCGAAGGAATTCGGCGGTCCGGGCTGGAATTCAGTGCAGCAGTATATTTTCGAAGAAGAGACCGCACTCGCCGGCGCCCCGCGCCTCATTCCATTCGGCACCAAGATGGTGGCGCCCGTGATCATGGCGTTCGGCAACGCCGATCAACAGCAGCGATACCTGCCGCCGATCAGCTCAGGCTCCGAATGGTGGTGCCAGGGCTACTCCGAGCCGGGCGCGGGATCCGACCTGGCTTCGCTCAAAACACGCGCGATCTTGGACGGCGATCACTATGTCGTCACAGGCCAGAAGACCTGGAACACCCTGGGACAGTACGCCGATTGGATTTTTTGCCTGGTACGCACCGACATATCCGCCAAGCAGCAATCCGGCATCAGCTTTTTATTGATCGACATGAAGAGTCCGGGAATCACGGTGCGGCCGATCACGCTGCTGGACGGCGGCCGTGAGGTCAACGAGATCTGGTTCGACAATGTGCGGGTGCCGGTCGAAAATCGCATCGGCGATGAAAACAAAGGCTGGACCTATGCCAAGTTCCTGCTGGGCCACGAGCGCACCAACATTGCCGGTATCGGCGGCGCCAAGCGCGAACTCGCGCGCCTGAAGCGCATCGCGGCCGCAGAGCGCAAAAATGGCCGGCCGCTCATTGAGGATCCGCTGTTCGCCGCCGATGTAGCGCAGGTCGAGATCGATCTGTGGGCCCTGGAAATCACCAATTTGCGCGTGCTCTCCGGCGAGCGAGATTCGAAGGCGCCGGGTCCGCAGGCTTCCATCCTCAAGATTCGCGGTACCGAAATTGCACAGCGCATCTCCGAACTGCTGATGCGGGCCGTCGGCCCGTACGCGCTGCCTTTTCGGCGCGAAGCCATGGCGGCGGGGTGGCAATCGGATCCGTCGCGCGAGCCGCCCGGTCCGAGGTACGCCTCGACCCTCGCGGCGGCCTACATGAATCAGCGCAAGCTGTCGATTTTCGGCGGCACCAACGAAATCCAGAAAAACATCATTTCCAAGATGATCGTTGGTCTTTAAGGAGCGCCATACCATGAACTTCGAATTCAGCGAAGAGCAGCAGCAGCTGCACGATACGGTTGATCGCTACCTCACGGATCAATACAGGTTTGAGAAATACCGAGCGATCGATGCAACAGCAGCGGGCTGGGACCAAGCGGCTTGGAAGGGGCTGGCGAACTTAGGCGTGCTGGCGCTCAACGTTCCCGCGGAACAGGACGGACTGGGATTTGGCCCGCTGGAAACATTGAGCGTGATCGGTGTCTGCGGGCGCAGCCTGCTGCTCGAACCTTTCTTGAGCAGCGCCGTGATTGCGACCGCGGCGTTGCGCGCCTTCGCGGCGGATCCGGCCGGCGCGGAGCTGTTGACTCGGATGGCGCGCGGCGATGCGATCAGTGTGCTGGCGCACTACGAGCCCGATTCGCGCTTCGAATCACAGTGGGTCGCAACCCAGGCACGAAAATCCGGCGACGGTTATACGCTCGACGGCCACAAGGCCGTCGTGATGCATGCCGGCGCCGCCGACACCTTGCTGGTCTCGGCGCGCACCTCCGGGAAGCCGGACGAGCGCTGCGGCGTTTCGTTGTTTCGGGTACCCCACGACGCCCACGGCCTGAGCTTGGATCCCTATCCGACAATCGACGGCCAGCGTGCCGCCGAGGTGTACTTAAAGGGCGTGCGCGTGCCGGCGAGCGGCCGCCTCGGCGCCGAAGGCGCGGCGCTGGCGCCGATCGAGGCGGCGCTCGATATAGGCCTCGCCGCGCTCTGCGGCGAAGCGGTCGGAGTCATGCAGGCGCTGGTCGATGCTACGGTGGCGTATGTCCAATCGCGCGAGCAGTTCGGCGTCCCCATCGGCCGCTTCCAGGCGCTGCAGCATCGCATCGCCGACATGCTGATTCACTTGGAACAGGCTCGCTCCATGAGTTATTTGGCCGCGCTGCGCTGTGCGGACGAGAATCTCGCGCAGCGCCGGCGTGCGCTGTGCGCGGCCAAGGCGGTCGTCGGCCAGTCCTCGCGCTTCGTTGCGCAACAGGCGGTGCAATTGCACGGCGGCATGGGAATGACCGATGAACTCATCGTCAGTCATTGGTTCAAACGCCTCACGGCGGCGGAGCTGATGTTCGGCGACAGCGATACGCATTTGCAGCGCTATGCTGCACTGACACGAGAATAGGAAATTCAATGGCTCAATTGGCGAAAGCGGTTCTGGCGCGCGAAGTCGGCAAGCCCGTCCTGGTCGAAGAAATCAGAGTTGCCGAGCCGCGTCACGGCGAGGTGATGGTGCGCATGGCGGCCTGCGGCGTTTGCCACAGCGATCTATCCGCGACCAACGGCACGATTCAATATCCGCTGCCGCTGATCCTGGGTCACGAGGGCGCGGGTGTCATCGTCGAAGTCGGCGACGGCGTCGACAACTATGCGGTCGGCGATCACGTGGTCAGCTCATTCGTGAGCATGTGCGGGCACTGTCACTACTGCCAGACCGGGCGGCCGCAACTTTGCATGCAGTCGATCAAGGCGCTGTTTACCTTGCCGGACGGCAGTGTGCGCACGCGCGATTCCAAGGGTCTGGACCTCAATGTATTCTGCGGCTGCGGCGTCATGGCCGAATATGCCACCATGCACATGGGCAATGTGGTCAAGATCGATGACGGCATGCCGTTGGATCGCGCGGCGTTGATCGCCTGCGGCGTGATGACCGGGGTTGGTGCCGCCGTCAATACCGCCAAGGTCGAGGCCGGTTCCATTGCGGTGATCTTCGGCTGCGGCGGCGTCGGCCTGAACGCGATTCAGGGCTGCGCGATTGCAGGGGCCGGCATGATCGTGGCCGTCGATACCAGCAATGAGAAACTCGAGATGGCAAAGCAGTTCGGCGCGACGCACGGCTACAACGTCACGGCGCAAGCCACGGCCGGCAAGGATCTTTACAAGCTGACCGGCGGCGGCGCCGATTACGCGTTTGATTGCGTGGGCGCCGGCAAAATCTCGGAAATGGCTTGGGGAGTGCTGCGCCGCGGCGGCACCGCGGTGATCGTGGGCATCTCGGGGCCCAAGGATCAAATCGTCTTGAATGCTCAACAGGTTGCGACTACGGAGAAGACCTTGAAGGGCAGCATGTACGGCTCGGCGCGCCCGCAGCTGGATTTTCCGCGGCTGATCGGCCTGTATCGCAGCGGACGCCTAAAGCTCGACGAGCTGATTACGCGGACCTATTCCATCGAGGACGCGCCGCAGGCATTTGCGGATTTGGACGCCGGCAAGCAGGGGCGCGGCGTCATTCTCTTTGGCAGCGCCTGAGACGAGGGCGCGGCCGATCAATCCTCGATCAGATTTTCACCGGGAAACAACGCCTCATTGAAGCCGAATTGCGTAAGGTCGCGAATTCGGCGCGGATACAGAATCCCGTCCAAGTGATCGACCTCGTGCTGCACCACCCGGGCATGAAAATCCCTGACGCTGCGATCGATGGGCGTCCCTGAAGCGTCGAAACCGCGGTAGCGCAGCTCGCGATAGCGCGGCACCAAACCGCGCATGCCGGGGACCGAGAGGCAGCCTTCCCAGTCCTCATCCTGCGCCTCGCCGATGGGAGTCAGACTGGGATTGATCAGCACGGTGTAGGGCACCGGTTCCGCGTCCGGATAGCGCGGATTCGCTTCGAATCCGAATATGACCACGCGCAAACCGACGCCGATTTGCGGTGCCGCGAGCCCCGCGCCATTGAGATTTCGCATGGTCTCCTGCATATCTTGCAGCAGGTTTTCAAGCCCGGGCGTGCCGAATTCGGCCACCGGCTGCGCCACCGCCAGGAGGCGCGGATCGCCCATTTTGAGAACTTCGCGTATTGCCATAATTGCTAGTATCTTAGCGGCCTTTTCCTTGTGAGCCCTAATGCCCGGTCTTTTATACATAAAAACGTTCGGCTGCCAGATGAACGAATACGATTCCGCCAAGATGCGGGATGTGCTCGAAGCCGCGCACGGTATGAAGAGCACCGAGGACCCGGCACAGGCGGATGTCTTGCTGGTCAACACCTGCTCGGTGCGCGAGAAGGCGCAAGAGAAGGTGTTCTCTTTGCTGGGTGAATGGCGGCTGCTCAAGCAGCAGCGGCCTCACGTGGTGATCGGCGTCGGCGGTTGCGTCGCAAGCCAGGAAGGCGAGGGGATCACGGCGCGAGCGCCCTACGTGGATCTGGTGTTCGGACCCCAGACCCTGCACCGCTTGCCCGCCATGATCAACGGGCTCAAAGAGTCGGGCCGGTCGCAAATCGACATCAGTTTTCCCGAAATCGAGAAATTCGACCGCCTGCCCGAGGCGCGCACCACCCGCGGCACCGCGTTCGTTTCAATTATGGAAGGCTGCAGCAAATACTGCACCTTCTGCGTCGTGCCCTATACGCGCGGCGAGGAAATCAGCCGCCCATTCGATCAAGTGCTGGCGGAAGTCGAACACCTGGCGGCGCAGGGTGTGCGCGAGATTACGCTGCTCGGTCAGAACGTCAATGCGTATGCCGGACCGATGTCGGACGGCACGCTTGCAGATCTTTCCACGTTGATCCATTTCGTCGCCGGTATCGAGGGCGTCGAGCGTATCCGCTTTACCACATCGCATCCCCTGGAATTCAACGACAGCTTGATCGAGGCGTATGCCCACGTGGCGCAACTCAACGACTATTTGCATCTGCCGGTGCAGAGCGGTTCGGATCGCATACTTGCCGCCATGAAGCGCGGCCATACGGTGCTGGAGTACAAGCAAAAGTTGCGCAAGCTGCGAGCGGTGCGGCCGCATATCTGCATTTCAACCGACTTGATCGTCGGCTTTCCGGGGGAAACGGACGAGGACTTTCTCGCCACCATGAATTTGGTTGCGGAAGCCGGATTCGATCAGTCGTTCAGCTTTCTCTACAGCCGCAGACCCGGCACGCCGGCTGCGGCCTTGCCCGACGAGGTGCCGCTGGAGGTCAAGCAACGGCGGCTCGAATTGCTGCAGCAGCGCTTGAACGGCCAGGCGCGCGCGATTTCCCAAGCCATGGTGGGCAGCCGGCAGCGCGTGCTGGTCGAGCGCCCCGCGAAGAGAAATCCGGCGCAACTGGCAGGCCGCACCGATAACAATCGCTGGGTGAATTTCGACGCGCCGGGCGATAATGGCGAATCGCTCATGAACAACTTTGTTGACGTCATCATCACCGAGGCCATGCCCAATTCCCTGCGCGGGCGTCTCGCCTCAGCCGGAGCCGCGTGAATTCGCCACCGGTGACCCGGGATGTGCTGTTGGCGCCGGCGGACAATGTCCGCCTGGTCGAGCTGTGCGGCCCCCTGGATGAACATCTGCGGCTGATCGAATCGCGATTGGGCGTGGAAGTGAGGCGGCGCGGAAATCGGTTTCAATTGGTCGGTATGGAGCCGGCGATCGAGCGCGCCGAATCGGTGCTGCAGGATTTGTACGCGCGTGCGCAGCGCGAGCCGGTGGACTCGGAGCGGGTGCATATTGCTTTGCAGGCGCTCGACATGGAGAACAACGGCGCCGAACCTAAACCCGAATCGGACGAATTGAAAGTGCGCACGGCGCGCGGCGCGATCCGCGCGCGCGGCGCCAATCAAACCGAATATCTTCACAACGTCCGCACGCATGACCTGACCTTCGGCGTAGGCCCCGCCGGCACGGGCAAGACCTACCTGGCGGTGGCGTGTGCGGTCGAGGCTTTGCAGTCGGAAACGGTGCGGCGCATCGTGCTGGTTCGGCCCGCGGTCGAGGCGGGCGAGCGGCTCGGTTTTCTTCCCGGCGACCTTTCGCAAAAAGTCGACCCCTATCTGCGGCCGATGTATGACGCGCTGTATGAAATGCTGGGCTTCGAACGGGTCGCCAAATTGATCGAACGCAACGTTATCGAGGTGGCGCCGCTGGCCTTCATGCGCGGCAGGTCGCTGAACGATTCCTTCGTGATCCTCGATGAAGCGCAGAACACCACCAACGAGCAAATGAAAATGTTCCTGACGCGCATCGGATTCGGCTCGAAGGCGGTGGTTACCGGAGACATCACCCAGGTCGATCTGCCGAATTCCAAGCAATCCGGGTTGCGGACCGTGATTGAAATTCTGCGCGGCGTGCGCGGCATCGCCTTTTCGATGTTTACCTCGCGCGACGTCGTGCGCCATCCGCTGGTACAGCGGATCGTGCAGGCCTACGAGGCGAGCGGCCCCGACGGCGGTTAGATGACGCGGCGCCTCGAGCTCGACCTCAGCTGCGCGTCGCGGACACCCTGGGTGCCGAGCGCACGCCTCTTGACCCGATGGGCAGCCGCCGCCCTGCCTCCTGCGAAGCCCACGGTTTTGTCGGTGCGCGTCGTCGGCAGCGCGCGCAGCCGCAGCTTGAATGCGCGCTATCGGCACAAGCACAGACCGACCAATGTGCTGTCCTTTGCGGGCGCGGGAGCGGCTCCCGACGGCCGAATTTTTTTGGGCGAGCTGGTGATCTGTGCGCCTGTGGTTGCGCACGAGGCGCAGAGCCAAGGCAAGGCGCTCGCGGCGCACTGGGCGCACATGATGGTGCACGGCGTCCTACACCTCCTTGGTTTCGACCACGAGCGTGCCTCCGAGGCGAGAAAAATGGCTGCCCGAGAGGTTCAAATCCTTGATCGGCTTGGGTTTTCGGATCCCTACCGCTGATTCCGGTATGCTCTGCTCCCATGTCAGAACAACCTCACGGCGGCAGCACCGGCCGCTGGTTAAAACGTATTACGCAGTCGATGACCGGCGAGCCGCGCGATTTGGCGGAACTGGTCGAGAACCTACGCGAGGCGAGTGAGCGCGGACTGTTCGATGGCGATGCCTTGGTGATGCTCGAAGGGGTGTTGGCGGTCGCGGACATGCAGGTCCGGGACATCATGGTGCCGCGCTCGCAAATGGTATTTGTCGAACGCGATGAATCGCCGCAGAAGCTGGTCGAGTTGGTGGTCGAATCGGGACATTCGCGCTTTCCGGTCATCGGCGAGGACCGCGATCAGATTCTCGGCATCCTGCTCGCCAAGGACTTGCTGCGGCTGCAGGCCTCGGCTGATGAGGATTTCGAGATTCGCGAATACATGCGCCCGGTGATATTCGTCCCGGAGAGCAAGCGACTCAACGTTCTGCTCAAGGAGTTTCGCCGCAACCACAACCACATCGCCATGGTGGTCGACGAATACGGCGGCGTCTGCGGCTTGGTCACCATCGAAGACGTCATCGAGCAAATCGTCGGCGAGATCGACGACGAGCATGATGTCGAGGACGACCAAACCATCCGCAAGGAGCGGCCGCGCGAGTTCACCGTCCGCGCCTTGACGCCGATCGGCGATTTCAACCGGTATTTTTCCAGCCAGTTCGCCGACGAGGAATACGACACAATCGGCGGCTTGCTGATGCAGGAGTTCGGCCGCCTTCCACGCCGCGGCGAAACCATCAAGATCGGCGAGCTTGAATTTCGGATACTGCGCGCGGATCGCCGCCGTATCGATCTTTTACGCGTAACCGTTCCCTACGATATCGAGCCGCCCGCGCATGAGTCGAGCGCTTGAGCGTCGTGCTGCGCGGGCCGCCGTCCGCGCAACGGAAACAAATCTTGGCACGCTTGGCGGCAGCCTTTGCCGTCGGCGCGAGCTTCAACCTTGGATTTGCGCCATTCGGTTGGTGGCCGCTCGCGATTCTCGCGCCGGCCGCTCTGTTTGCCTTGATCCGCGGATTGCCGCCGCGCCGTGCCGCCGAGAGCGGCATGGCATTCGGAGTGGGCCTATTCGCATTCGGCACGTACTGGCTCTACACCTGCCTGCACGTGTTCGGCCTGGTGCCGGTGTGGCTGACGCTGGTGCTGCAGGCCATTCTGGTCGGAGCGATGTCGCTGTATTTTGCGGCGTTCAGCTACCTGTCGAATCGTTTCTGGCTCAAACCGGGTGCGACCCGGGATTGGCTGGTATTGCCGGCGCTGTGGGTGCTGCTGGAGTGGTTGCGGGGCTGGCTGTTGAGCGGTTTCCCGTGGCTCTCGACCGGCTACGCGCTGATCGATTCGCCCTTGGCGGACTGGGCGCCTCTGTTCGGCGTGTACGCAATGAGCTTGGCCGCTGCCATGATTGCAGTGGCGGTCAATGTCGCTTGCATGCCCGCCGTGCCGCTGTCGCGCCGCGCGTTGAGCGTGGCGATGGCGGCGCTGTTGTTTCTCATTCCCATGATGGCGCGGCGCGATTGGACCCATCCGGCGGGACCGCCTGTGCCCATCGCCGCGGTGCAGGGCGCCGTGCCGCAAGATCAAAAGTGGCAGGCGAAGAACCGCGAAATTACCATGCAGCGATATTTGACGCTCACGGGCCGGGCGTGGGAGGCAAAGCTCATTGTCTGGCCGGAGGCATCGCTGCCGGTACTGTCGACGCAAATTCAGGATTACCTGCATCGGCTCGAAGAACAGGGACGCGCGCATGGCGCTGATTTCGTCATTGGGCTGGTCGATTATCGGCCGGCGACCAAGCAATACTTCAACGGCATTCTGGTGCTTGCCGCGGCAGGGAACGGCTGGTACTACAAACGCCATTTAGTGCCGTTCGGCGAATACTTCCCGGTGCCGAGCTTCGTACGGTCGTGGTTGCGGCTGATGAGCTTGCCCTACGATGACTTCACTCCGGGCAGTTCTCAGCAGCACCCGCTGAGCGCGGCGGGGCAGAGTTTGGGATTGACCATTTGCTACGAAGACGCCTTCGGCAGTCAGCAGCTCAGCGTGCTTCGGCACGCGACCTTGCTCGTCAACGTCACCAACAATGCCTGGTACGGCGACTCGACCGCGCCGCACCAGCACCTGCAAATCGCGCGCATGCGAGCGCTGGAAGCAGGACGGTATCTGGTGCGCGCCGCCAATGACGGCATCACCGCCGTAGTGGATGCGCATGGCAAGATCGTTGCGCGTCTGGCGCAATTCCAACAAGCCGTGCTGCGTGCGAACGTACAGCCCATGACCGGACTGACTCCGTACGCGCGGCTCGGCAACTATCCTGTAATTGTCGGAGCCCTGATTCTGCTGGGAGTGGCGGTTTGGCGGCGGCGGCGCGGTTGACTACTCGAAGAGCGGCGCTGTGCCCGGGTCTTGCGCAATGCCGCCGTACAAATTGAAGCTGCGATCCAGCCAATCGCGCAGCGAATCGTCGCGCTCCAGCAGCGGCAGCGTCCCGGCGGCGGCCGCCCAATAAAAGCCGCCGAGCGCGATGTAATCGGCAAAATTGGGCGCTGCGCCCCCGAGGAACGGAAATTTTTGCAGGTGCGCGCGCAGCGGCGCCAGCGATGCGCGTATGGCGGGCAGGTAGCTGGCCCGGTCCGCCGTGAAGCTCTCCAGCGTTTTGCCCTTCATGCTCTTTTCCCGGCTTTCGCGAAAGTACGGGCGATCCACCGGCCGCGCGGCGTCGTGCACGTCCTTGACGTAGATCCTGAACATCTTGCGCAGCACCTCGTTCATGAACCACGCATCCATCAATCTAACCAGCGCCAGTTCGGCCGGCGTATTGAACAGGAGCGGGTGGTTGGGAAAAACCCGGTCGAGGTATTCCGCGATGTCCCAACTCTCCGCGAGCGCCGTGCCGCCATGCTCCAAGATCGGCACGGTCTTGAATTTGCCGCCAATCACGCCGGGGATCTCGATGAATCCCAGATACCTCGTCTCAAACGGGATGCCCTTGTGAGCCAGCGCGTAGCGGATACGCCAGACGAAGGGACTTGCGGAGCGGCCGTTCTGCAGCGCAAGTTCATAAAGTCGGACCATGGGTACTCGCATAGACCTTCCTCAGTTTCCCAGCCAGCGCTTCATCCAGTTTTGCACCGTTGCATACCACTGCACGGAATTCTGCGGTTTCAGCACCCAGTGATTCTCGTCGGGAAAATACAGCAGTTCGCTCGGCACATGCCTTAGTTGCGCGGCGCCGTAGGCGCCCATGCCCTGATCCAACGGCACACGGTCGTCGCGCCCGCTGTGCACCACGAGCATGGGGACGCTCCATTCGGCCACGTGGTCGATGGGATTGAAGCGCTCGACCGCCTCAGGCTTCACCCAAGTCGGCGCTTCATCTTGAGATTGCTGGAAGCCGGGTATGTCCGTGGAATAGGACATCAAGCGAATGTCGAACACGCCGTCGTGATTGACCAGACACTTCCAGGGCTGAGTCCAGTTTCCGGCGATCCAGGCAACCATGTAGCCGCCGTAGGATCCGCCCAGCGCGCAGGCGCGGCCGCTGTCCAGGAACCCATAATGACCGAGCGCATAGGTCCAGCCCTTTTGCAGATCGGTGAGCGGCCGATCGCCCCAGTGGCCGATGATCGATTTGCCGAACGCCTCGCCGTAGCCGCTCGAGCCATGGAAATCCACCATGACTACGGCATAGCCCATTCCGGCCCACACCTGCGGGTTCCAGCGATAGCTCCAAGCGTTGCCGAACGATCCATGCGGGCCGCCGTGAATGAGAAAGGCGACGGGATATTTCTGACCCGCATGATAGTTGGCCGGCTGCACCACATAGCCGTGCACTGTCTCGTCGTTCCAGCCGGAGAAGCTGAATGCTTCGAAGGAGGAAAACGGTGTTTGCGCCAGCGTCTCCCGGCCTGCATGGGTCAGGACCCGCGGAGTGCCGCCGGGCTTGAGCTCGTACACCTGCGCCGGCGAATCGAGCGCGTCGCGGCTGTAAACGATCAAATCCTTGGCCACCTCGAAGTCGGCGACATGCCCGTCGCCGGTAATGGGTCTGGCGGCGCCGGTTGCCAACGCGACGCCGAAAATGCGGGACTGACCCGTATCCTCCGCAGCGGCGTACACGGTCTTCGAATCGGTCGACCAAGCCAGCGCATGAGGCGAGCGGTCGAAGGCTTCGGCGAGGGGGTGCGCGGCACCGGTTTTCAAGTCGCGAATCATGATCTGAGCTCGCGGTGCCGTGAACACCGAGCCCTTTTGCGAAAGGTATGCCAGCTTTGTTCCGTCAGGCGAGACGGTCGGCACCGAATCCGACGTCGCAGCGCCCGGATCGAGCCGCTGCGGCGGCTTGCTGCCGTCGAGCGGCACGGAATACAGGCTGTCCGGATCCCCGAGGCCTTGCGCGGATCCCGAGGGGCGCGCGGAAAATATGACCGTGGCGCCATCTGCGCTTATCGTGAATGAGGAGCCATCGCCGCCGGGACGCGAGACGATGTCCGCTTGATAATTGCGCGTCAGCGGCACCGCGTCCGTCGCGGCGTTTTCGCTGCCCAAGTGCACGGCAAACAGGCCGATGCAACGGCCGTCAAGATACGTGTCCCAGAAGCGCGGTGTAGCAGTGTCGTACACCGTGCCCGAGGCCTTTTCCTTCGCCTTGGCCTCGTCCTTGGCCTTGCTGCAGGCCAGAGTTTCGCACTCCTCATGTGCGTTGATGGCCGCGACCAGAGCACGGCCGTCTGAGGCGAGCCGGAAGAGAATCACATCGAGCGGCAGCTTCGTGACTTGCGTGCTCTCGCCGCCTTTGGCCGCCGTTCGCCACACCTGGCCGGAACCGGAGCGCGACGAGAGAAAATAGAGCCATTGACCATCGGCCGACCAGCGCGGGGAAGTCGCGGATTTCTCCTGATCCCGGACCAGGCGCGGCGGGGCGGAGGCGGCATTTCGATCGATGACCCACAGCGCATTGAATCCGCGGTTGCCGTCCCAATCGGTCGAGCGCAGGTTGTACGCGACGTAGCGGGCATCGGGCGAAACGCGCGGGTCCGAAACACGGTCAAGAAGGGCGAGATCCTTTGCCAGGAA
>DATAVX010000032.1:0-7161 GCA_036267535.1 Steroidobacteraceae bacterium | reverse complement strand
CCGGCGGCCGCGTGACGCCGAGCGCATCGCTGCCGAAGTCCTCAAGGCCGATCCGCGCCACAGTCGGGCGCTCCACGTATTCGGCTGCGCGCTGCTGATGCAGGGCCGTCCCGGCGAGGCCATCGCGCCACTCGAAGGCGCCGCGCGAGGCCGCCAGGATCCCGAAGTTGAGACACAGCTTGCGGTCGCGCTGCGTCAGGCGGAGCAGTCCGACGAGGCGCTGCAACGGCTCAAACGCGCGATCCGGCGGCAGCCGCCTTATGCACCGGCGTTTCGTGAGCTCGGCAATCTCTTGGCCTTCATGAAGCGTTACGACGAGGCCATTGAAGTCCTGCGTCGCGGACTGGACGTTGCGCCGATGATGCCGGAGCTGTCGATACAACTCGGCTACGCATGTCTGTGGTGCCAGGATCACGGCGCTGCCAAAGCCGCGTTCGCGCGAGCTCTCGGTATTTCACCAAGCTCGCCTGATGCCCTGCTCGGCATGGCCAAGGCGCACCAGGAGGTCGGCGATAATCGCCCCGCTGCCGAATTTTTCCGGCGCTATCTTGTGGCCGCGCCGAGCGACCAAAGTGCGTGGCTGCATCTCGGCCATTGCCTGCTCGAACTCGGCGACCTCGATGCCGGTTACGAATGCTTTCGGACTGCCGCGCGCGGCGGTGCACAGCTTTATGGTGCTGCGCTCAGCTCATTGGCCGCAGCCGCGCGCGGCCGGTTCTGGATGAGGCCAAGCGCCGCCGTACAATTCCTGCGCGGAGCCAAGAGCTAAACGCTGTCCGCACTTAACGTTTCGGGGCGCGAAATTGACGGCGATAAGTGCTGGTATCGCGGCTGAGCGCGTCGCGCGTCTTGATCATTTGCTCGGTGTGGGCACCGGACAACGTCTCGAACCGGCCGCTCCAGCTCTCACGCTTGACCGGAAGGCATTGCGCCACAGCCGTCCCCTTGGGCAGCACACCATCAAAAGCGGTATCGTGCCAGCGGGCCGGGAAATTGACCGGACTCTGGTTGAAAGTATCGGAATCAACGAGGCCGGTGAGCGTAGTGAACGGCAGATCGGTGCGGTTGACCGGATGCGTGAACAATAGCGAATAACCTGGCGGGGCCTCGATATTCCAGAACGTGTTGAATTTGATGATGAAGCGGTCATCATCGGCGAACGGCGTGCCGACCACCTGGCTGGGATCATGGAATCCGATCGGCGAATGCGAATACTCGCTGACGAAACCCTCGGGGACCTGAAAGTTCCAACTGAATTCACCATCGTGAACCGTCAGATCAGTGGCGAGCGGCAGCAGGAATCCGTACGTCATTGCGTCGATGAACGGCGGACATTTCTTCACCGTCTGGGTGTCCTCCCCCATGGTGGCATTGTATGCCTCGTGCGGCATTGCCTTGAACCATTCGGGAAGGCCGCGCACCGCCGGGATGGGCCGCGGCAGCAAGCTGTCCAATTCCGCCGGACACCGGAATGTCAGCATCATCGGGTCGGCTGCGTCCATCGTGCTTAATCCATTGAGGCAGTTGCGGAATTGCCGTTGCGGAACGGGCGGAATAATCCTATCTCGCAGTCAAGCCGGCGAATAGAGGTGTCATAAGGCGGCTTGGAACGCTATATCCGGGTGGCGCAGCCTCGGCATTTTCGGGCGTGTATCTGAAGGATCAAGCCATGATGGAATTTTCCGGCCCGGCGGAGCGGCATCGCACCGTGGCCGTCCAAGTCGGCAATGTGATCGTAGGCGGCGGCGCCCCCGTCGTCGTGCAGTCGATGACCAATACCGACACTGCCGATGTCACCGCAACGACGCAGCAGGTCGCGGCGTTGGCCCGCGCCGGTTCCGAAATTGTCCGTATTACGGTCGACCGCGACGAGGCGGCGGCGGCCGTGCCGTACATCAAGGAGCGGCTCCTCAAGATGAACGTCGACGTGCCGATCGTCGGCGACTTCCACTATATCGGCCACAAGCTCCTCGCCGATCACCCGGCTTGCGCTGAGGCGCTCGACAAGTATCGCATTAATCCGGGCAACGTCGGCTTCAAGGAGAAGAAGGACCGCCAGTTCGGCGCCATCGTCGAGACCGCGATTCGCCATGGCAAGCCGGTGCGCATCGGTGCCAACTGGGGCTCGCTCGATCAGGAGCTGCTCACCCACCTGATGGACGAAAATGCGAATTCAGCCCATCCAGTCGATGCTCGCGATGTGACCCGCGAAGCCATGGTGCAATCGGCACTGCTGTCAGCGCAACGGGCCGAGGAAATCGGGCTGCCGCGCAACAGAATCATTCTCTCCGCCAAAGTTTCCGCCGTGCAGGATCTGATCGGGGTTTATTGCGAACTGGCACGGCGCTCCGACTACGCGCTACACCTTGGCCTGACTGAAGCGGGCATGGGTTCGAAAGGCATCGTCGCCTCGTCGGCGGCCATGGGCGTGGTGCTGCAGCAGGGCATCGGCGACACTGTCCGCATCTCGCTGACGCCCGAGCCGAACGGCGACCGCACCCTCGAAGTCAAGGTCGGGCAGGAGCTCCTGCAAACGTTGGGACTCCGCACCTTCGTGCCGCTGGTCGCGGCCTGTCCGGGTTGTGGCCGTACCACCTCGACCACGTTCCAGGAGCTTGCCTCGAGCATCCAGTCCTTCATCCGCGACTCGATGCCGGAATGGAAGACGCGCTATCCGGGCGTTGAGGGTCTCAACGTCGCGGTGATGGGCTGCATCGTCAATGGCCCCGGTGAATCCAAGCACGCCGACATCGGCATTTCGCTGCCAGGTACCGGCGAGACGCCGACCGCACCGGTGTTCATCGACGGCAAGAAGGCCGCAACCTTGCGCGGTCCGACGGTCTCAGCCGACTTCCAGAAGCTGGTGATCGATTACATCGAGCGCCGCTACGGCCATAGCAGCGCCGGCAGAGCCGCCGCGGAGTAGACCAACGGCAACATGCGCCGCATCTCGTCGAAGGCGACTTTCTTCAACAAGCGCATTTTCCCGGTCGTCTGGTTTGGATTCCTGATTGTGTTCGTGGGCGTGTCGCTGTTCGGCGCGCATGGCCAGAATTCGGCGTCTATTATTCCATTCCTGATCGGGCCGCTGCTGATGGTCGTGATCGGCTTCTTCGTCATGAAGAAGCTGATCTTCGACCTCGTCGATGAAGTTTGGGATGACGGCAATTCGCTGCTGGTGAAAAATCGCGGCCAGGAGCAGCGCATTCCGCTGAGCGACATCAGGAACGTGAGCTATTCGCCGTACATGAATCCGCCGCGCGTCACGCTATCATTGCGGCGGCCGACGGTCTTTGGTGATCAGATCACATTCAGTGCGCCGCTGCGGTTCGTGCCGTTCGCAACCAGCCCGGTGATTGATGATTTGATCAATCGCATTGACACTGCGCGGCAGCAGCGCATGTAGACCAAAGACAATTATCGGCCCAATGATTTTCCCTCATTGCCGCGGAAGCGGCGGCGCGCAAAACAGCCAGGTTCCCGCCGTTCGCGGTAGCGATCTGAGCGAAACAAACAGAAAATCAGTTGTATGGCATCAGGGTTTTTGTTCGAGCCGCTGTGCCAGATCGTCAAGCTGTTCAAGATTTTCATAGCGGACGCTAACCACACCGCGATGGCCGCGATGTTCGATGTTCACGACCAGGCCAAGCGCGTCAGACAGACGTTTTTCCAATGCCCGTGTATCGGCATCATTCGGTACAACGGCCCTTTGCACTTTGCCATTTGTTTTGTTGTTGCGTTGCGTCTCCTGACGGGCGATGGCCTCGACTTGGCGTACATTGAGGCCACGGGCGACGATCTCTTCGGCGAGCTGTTCGGCGTTCGGCTGACCGATCAACATGCGGGCATGGCCCGCGCTCAGCTTGCCGTTGTTGATGTGCGCCTTGATCGGATCTGACAGTTTCAGAAGGCGCAATGTGTTAGCAACGTGACTGCGGCTCTTGCCGATGATCTTCGCGATATCTTCTTGGCTGTTGGCGAATTCGTCCATCAGCGCCCGATAACCTTCGGCTTCTTCGAGCGGATTAAGGTCTGCGCGCTGCACGTTCTCGATGATGGCGAGCTGCAGCGCCTCAGCGTCGGTGGCCTCGATAAGAGCAACCGGTACCTCGTGCAGACCGGCGCGCTGCGCGGCGCGCCAACGCCGCTCGCCAGCAATGATTTCGTAGGCATCGGAAGTGCCGCGCACCGAGCGGACCACGATCGGCTGAATGATGCCGCGCTCGCGTAATGAAGCGGCGAGCTCGTCGAGCTCATTTTCCGAGAAGATGCGCCGCGGGTTGCGGGCATTCGGCCGCAACGCGTCGGTTGGCACGCGACGGGGCCCGCGCGGCCGCTCTGCGGTGCTCTCGGCACCGACGTCGCCGATCAATGCGGCCAGACCGCGTCCCAGTCGCGACCGCGCTGCTTCATCCGCCATCGCTGCCTTCCCGGAAATATCCGTCACCTGCCCTCACCTGAGCGCTATTTGTTTCTCGCGTTGAATGACTTCGGTCGCAAGCCGCAGGTAGGCTTCACTACCGCTGCATTTAAGATCGTAGACCAGCACCGGCTTGCCGTAGGACGGCGCCTCTGAGACGCGCACATTGCGCGGAATGATGGTGTCATAGACTTTCGCGCCCATGAACTCGCGGACGTCGGCGACGACCTGACCGGATAGGTTGTTGCGCGAGTCGTACATCGTCAGCACCACGCCATGGATCGTCAAATCAGGATTGAGCTGCTGGCGCACCGATTCCACGGTCTTGAGAAGTTGCGACAAACCTTCGAGGGCGAAGAACTCACATTGCAGCGGCACCAGAATCGCATTTGCCGCCGCCATTGCGTTGATGGTCAGGAGATTGAGCGACGGCGGGCAGTCGACCAGGACATACGAGAACCGCACGTGACCAGGCCCGGCCGCGCTCAGGGGAGCCAGCGCGTTCCGCAGGCGAAAGGCGCGATCGCGAGCCTGCCCGATTTCGAGCTCGAGGCCGGAGAGATCGAGGGTCGAGGGCGCCAAATGAAGGCGCGGCACCGCGGTTAGCACGATAGCGTCGCGCAGCGTCGCCTCGCCGATCAGCACATCATAGGTGGAATGCTCGCGGCTACGCCTGTCGATGCCCAAGCCCGTCGAGGCATTGCCCTGCGGATCGAGGTCGATGATCAGAACTTCCTCGCCGATAGCGGCCAGCGCCGTGCCGAGGTTGATGGCGGTCGTGGTTTTGCCGACGCCGCCTTTCTGGTTCGCAACCGCCAGGACCCGGGGTGGCCTTGAGACTTGAAGTTGAGGGGCAGCCGGGAGCGAAGCTTCGGGGGCACGTGGATCAATCGTTGAAACGTCGCTCATCGTGGAGATTTCCGTTAAGAGCCCCGGTGAGATTGGGATGCCGCCCTCATTCGCATTTATGATTCGGCTGCGCACTCTCGACAACGATGATCTGGCCCTTCGGATCTATCCGGCTGGGGACCAGCGAGGCCTCGATACTCCAGCATTTAGTAGCCGCGGTCAATTCGGCACCTACATCTTGACCCTTGGGGAACAGACCTCGAGTACCGAGGGTCAACAATGGATACGCCGCCGCCAGCAGGTCAGCAAGCGGGGCCAGTGCGCGCGCAGTGACGATGTCTACAGGCTCGTTGAGGTCATCCACAAAATCCGCGATACGCACCGGGTGGATGACCGCTGGCAGCTTGGTTTCCCGTGATGCCTCCCGCAGGAATGCAGCCTTCCGCGTGTTGCTCTCGACCAAATGGACGCGGGCGCCCGGAGCCTCAGCAAGCGCACAGGCCACGACCAAGCCGGGAAATCCTGCTCCGGAGCCTAAGTCGACCCAAACCCGCGCAGCCGGGGCTAGGCCGATCAACTGCAGAGAATCGGCGATGTGCCGCGTCCAGATGGTCGTTGCGGTGGAGGGGGCAATCAAATTCATGCGTTCCTGCCACGCGAGCAGCAAGGCGACGAAACGATCAAGCCGCGCCATTGTTTCACGTGAAACAGGCGTTAGCGCCAGGGCTCGATCGCGATCCGCGGCGAGAGCGGCCGGATTCAAGATCGGAGGGCGCGCAACGGGACCATGCGCCCGTGGCTGCCTTTTCATGCCGCGCCGCGAGTGGAGCTACGTCCGCTCCGATGCAGATGGGCTACCAGCAGCGTCAAGGCGGCTGGTGTAATGCCCTCGATACGGCCAGCATGACCGATCGTCCGCGGCCGATGTGCCTGCAGTTTCTGACGGGTCTCGTTCGACAGCCCCGGCAGCGCGCCATAGTCCAGATCATCAGGCAGCGCGAGGTTTTCATCGCGCCGATACGAATCGACATCGGCCGCCTGTCGGCTGAGATAGACGTCGTATTTGGCCTCGATTTCCAGTTGCTCAGCGATCTTCGGCTCCAGACTGCCTAAGCTCGGCCAAATTCGCGCAAGATCGGCAACACCCATGTCCGGATATGCCAAAAGCTCGAACGCCGAGCGGCGCTGACCGTCCTTGCGAAGCATTACGCCGTGCCGCTCGGCCTCGTTCGGTGTGACGCTCAACCCCCGCGCCATGCTCTGCGCTGCAACGAGCTTCGCCATTTTGGCACGATGCGGCACGCTGCGGGCCGATCCGACGCAGCCGAGCGCAATACCTTTGTCGGTCAGCCGCTGATCTGCATTGTCGGCGCGCAGCGTCAACCGATACTCGGCGCGGGACGTGAACATGCGATAAGGCTCGCTGACGCCGCGCGTGACCAAGTCATCGATCATGACGCCCAGATAGCCTTCGGCACGATCGAACACGATCGGCGGACCACCGGCGGCCCGTTGTGCGGCGTTGAGGCCCGCTACCAGCCCCTGCGCCGCGGCCTCTTCATACCCTGTGGTGCCATTGATCTGGCCGGCCAGGAATAGGCCAGGCAGCCGCTTCGCTTCCAACGAAGGCAGCAGCTCACGGGGATCAATGTGGTCGTATTCGATGGCGTAGCCTGGGCGGGTCAGCCGCGCGCGCTCGAGGCCCGGGATGGTCGCAACCAGTGCACGCTGCACATCCTCCGGCAGTGAGGTCGAAATCCCGTTCGGATACACCGTGTCGTCATCGAGCCCCTCGGGTTCCAGGAAAATCTGGTGGCCATCGCGGTCGCCGAAGCGGACAATCTTATCCTCAATGGACGGGCAGTAGCGCGGACCGCGGCTCTGGATTTGGC
>DATAVX010000031.1:0-12020 GCA_036267535.1 Steroidobacteraceae bacterium | reverse complement strand
GGCGAATTCGCCGATGCCGCCACCATCGGGCACAATTTCGAGGCCGTGATCGGCGACATGGAAACCAAGATGCGCGAAGCCGCCGCCGATCTCGACTTCGAACTGGCCGCGCGCCTGCGCGACGAGATCAAGCGCCTGCGCGCGACCGAGATGGCGGTGGTCGACGATCCGACGGCGAAGCGCGTGATGCTGGCGCAGGATTCAAAATTACGCCGCGCGGTGACAAAAGGGCGAAGCCCGTCTTCAACAGAAAGACCTCACAAACCTGGGTTGGACGAGATGGGCATCGCCGTGACGCACGAGGTGAAACCGGCGCGCGCGCCGCTCCAGCCGGGGCGCTCGAAGATGGGACGGCCGGGGATGCGGGGTGGGTTTAAGAAGCGGGGGAGGTAGGAGGTGTGACGCCCTAAGTTACTGTGGCGAAGCTTATCGCCTTGCTTTACCGATCTACTATGAATGATAGAATCAACGTAAGGTTGTCCCTAGGGGATCGAAATTGAACTTCCAAGCGCACGATGCACTTACGAATTTTGCTTCCAAAAACGGCGGCCGCTTTCGAACGGTTCTGGCCGATCCCCCTTGGCGCTTTCTCAATCGCACCGGAAAGATCGCACCAGAACACCGTAGGCTCGCACGCTATAAGACACTCCCTACGGAACTGATCTGCGAATTACCTATCACCTCAATGGTTCAAGAGACAGCACACCTATATTTGTGGGTGCCTAATGCTCTACTGCCGGAAGGCTTGCGTGTGATGCACGCATGGGGATTCAACTATAAAAGCAATATAATTTGGCACAAAGTGCGAAAGGACGGCGGTTCAGATGGCAGAGGTGTTGGTTTCTACTTTCGCAATGTCACTGAGATTTTACTATTCGGTGTACGAGGAAAAAATGCGCGCACCGAGTCACCTGGGAGAAGTCAGGTCAACCTGATAGCGTCACGAAAAAGAGAGCACTCTAAGAAGCCAGAAGAGCAATACGATTTAATTGAATCTTGCTCCACGGGACCATTTCTAGAATTGTTCGCCAGAGGTGCGCGTCGGGGGTGGTCGTATTGGGGTGATCAAGCGGACAAATTTTACCAACCTACTTGGGCGACTTACGCACATAATTCAAAAACGAGTAAGAAATAATGGCTACGCCGGAAGAATGGAGGCCCGGCAGTTTTACGAAAAACTTTAGCTGGGGACCAAAAAAAGATGGCCTGAAGCGACTCCATGAAATCATTCGCCTCGGCTTCGCGAACGCGATGGAGGATGTGCGACGCAGCGATTTTCGGAATCGGGTCCGACGCGCTGGTCGTCCGGACTACATTCCAATTAATTTTTTCCTTTTTAACAAAATAGCGGATGGACAAGATTACATTGTGGCCGACGAGCTCGTTTTCCAAGCGCTAAACTTTGATCATTCGGACGAATTCGACGCGTTGGCCCTGTTCGCCTTCAACTATAGTTTCGTTGGAAAATGGAAAGGCGCCGAAGAATACCAAAATCGGCCAGCGTTGTGGGCGCATCACTATATCACTGACCGAGTAGCTAGCACGTTGAATTGGGGGCTCTCACGAGTGAACGCTGACGACATCGAGCAGTTCGTGAAGTCTGATCCTCGCTATCATGCAAAAACTGCCCGCAAGTTAGCAACGAACCTCAACTACCTTTATCAAATTGGTCAGCTTTCTAAATTTAGAAGCGATCGAGTTGAGCGCTGGTGGGTGAATGCGCTGTTTCTGGCGCTTGACCGTCTGATTGAAGACCGTGTCTCCCGAGGGCAAAACAGCAGTTCGAAAAATTGGTCGGCCTATTTGGATCGCAGCAATTTTCACTTCATTAGCGGAAAACGTAGCGTAGAAAAGGATTTGGCAACGCGCCATTTGTTGGACCTGTACGAAGCTTGTGGAGCGCGCGAGCGATTTTCAGAAGAAGAAGTCCGTGAGAGACAAAAACTGCTATTGCCTGACATACAGTGGTTTGCAAACCAACAAGAGCCAATTGCTGCCATTCATCCCAGCAACCCAAGAATTATAAAAACTATACCGAGAGCGTGCGCAATGCTCGCAAAACACATTGCTGGATTCATCGATCTGGATCTAGACCAACTGGAAAGCCTGAATCTGAAGGAATTTATCCGGACCAAAACAAAGCAGGCTCTGGACAATCTGAAGGAGCGCGGAATTTCGCCGAAAATGAGCGTTGAAGATCTGATGAAACTTACGAGGGGAAGATGACCACGTTTGTTGACACGAACGTAGTGATTTACTTGCTTGACGCTGACTCGCCATTTCACGAATGGAGCTTTGCGGAGGTCACCAAGGCAAAAGAAAATGGCCCGGTAATCTTGCCAGACATCGCCTACACGGAGCTTTCCATCGGCATGGAAAGCAAGGAGGCGACTGACGAGGCTTTGGCCGAACTAGCGTTCGACCGCTTACCATGCTCAGACGCGTCCCTTTTTCGCGCGGGTAGAGCCTTTAAAAAGTACCGAGATGAAAACGAAGGTACGAAAAATAACGTTCTTCCGGATTTTTTGATCGGGGCGCAGGCCGAAATTATGGGCGCGCCTTTACTGACTGCGGATCGGGCTCGTTTTGTTGAATATTTTTCAGAAGTTGCCTTGATTTGCCCACCTGCCGCTTGACTCTATTCCTATATGACTATATACCTATCACACCCCATCCACGCGAGGGCGTTGTCATGAGACGTTCGGATAGCGGGGTGGGATGCGGCGCCTGCGGGCGGGGCTCGTAACCCCGCTCCCGAGAGGCCCCGGGATCCCCGCCCGGGCGGCACTACGACCGCCCTGCGAGGAGCTCGCTGGACTGGGACAGGCCGAGGCGGCTAACCGCCGCTAACGCCACGTCCCAGGAAGCGCGGGCCTGGGGTCTGTGTCGCGGCGAAAGCCGCGGTGCGAGCCGCGTGGAGCGCCGAGAGGCGCCCGCATCTTCGCAAGAGGATGCGGCAACTCAAGACCTGGTGCGCCGCTTGGCGCTCCACTCCCTCGCTTTTTGCGGGGGGACGAAAATTGCCCGGCGCAAGCCGGGAAGGAAGACGGCGCCCCCGCGCCGCTCAAATAACAGGGGCGCGTCAACGCGCCCGCTTGGGCTCGGCCGTTGGCGCTTGGCTGTTTGACAACTTAATCGGAACGCACGCACGCTGGATGCCCGCTTGTGCGGGCACGAACGGAGACATCAGCATCCCATGTCCGACATCGGCATCCTCAACGGACCGCAGCATTCATTCTGCTGCTGTTCGGCTCGCCCGGCCTGCCGCTTGGCGCCATCGCGGGCGCGCTCATCTGGCGGCGCCATCGCGTCTGGGGCGCGCTGATCGGCGCCGTCGCCGGCTTCGGACTATGGCTGCTCGGCGGGCTTTACGTCAGCAGCAATCTCTGACGCGCGCCGCCACTCAGATCGAGAGGCCCTTCGCTTCGATCACGGCATATTGGGTGACCGCCGGCACGCGCGACCATCCTTCGCCGTCGTAGCCGGCCACCACGTTGATGCGAACGATCGACGTCAAGGTGCCGTGCACGGTTTCGGTCGACATCGTCTTGTCGCGAACGTAGGCGACCGCGGCGAGGCCGCACGCCTTCGGGTCTTTCACGCTCTCGTTCACCGCCAGCACGGCCGACCTGATCTCGCTGCCGCCGGCGCGCATGTGAATATAGGCCGCGGCCTGCTCGCTGGTGTTGCAGATGATGCCGACGCTGACATTCATCTTGCCGTCGAGACCAAGCTGGCCGGGACCATTCACCTCGTCCGCCTGCGCAAGACTGCCGGCGACAAGACCTCCGGCGAACAGCAAGCCCGCTGCAATGAACCATGACAAACGCATCGTTGCCTCCACAATTGACGCCTCGTAACGGAATAGCAACGCGGTCGCGCCGCAGGCGGTTCGCGCCCGTGCACGCGAACGTGATCGCGTGCGGCAAACCAAAGCGCCGTGGCGCATAAAACGCGCGCCGGTGCTGGCGATAAATGGTGTTGCCGAAACGGGAAAACTCCCGGTAAAGAGCAGTTCGCGATCCGCGATGCGCGCGGCCTTGCATGTTATGTTCGGCGGCGAACATGGGCCCGCGTTCAAGCCAGCCGGGGGCGGCTCGATCGAAGTCGGACATTCAAGAGATGAGCGATTTAACCCGCAATATCCGGAGGCCGCGTGCGCCCGCGGTCCTGCTCGTGCTCGCCGGCGCGCTGGCCGGCTGCCAAACCACCGGTTCGCCGGCGCCAAGCGTGCAGGCCGCGCCGCCCGAGCCGCCGATGACCCATACCCGCGCCGCCGAGCAATGCTGGATGGAAACCGAAAAGGGTCACGCCGACAAATCGCTCGACCAGCGCGCCGACATCGTCACCAAGTGCATCGCGGATAAAATGAAGGCCGCGCACACCGGCAAGCCGGATTCAAAGCCGGATGCCAAGCCGGATGCCAAGCCAAAGGCTGACGCCAAACCGGCGCCCAAATCCTGACGCCCAAGGACCCGACGAGAAACCTGGCCGGGACGCGCTCGCGCGCGCCCTACGTTATTTCGTGTCGTTGACCATGCAGAACGGATGCGCCTCGATGCATTTGCTGCGCGCCACGCCGCGGTCCTTGCCGGTTTGCGTGCAGGTGCTGTGACCGGAAATGCAGGCGACATCGAAGTCGTAGCCGGTGAGGTGGCGCCACGCGCTCTTCACTTTACGCTTCACCTTGTGCGCGACCGTTTCGCCCTTCTTCGGGTGCTCGGCCTGCGCCAGCACGATCGCCGGCTGGCCTTCGGCGCGGGAGGTTTTCGCCGATAGCGCCGGATTGGCCCCGGCGCCGATCGTCATCGCCAGCAGGCAGGCGCCCGCAGCGGTCATTGCCAAAATTCGCATGCCCAAGTCCTCGGCGCACGGCCGCTTCGGACGATCCGCAGCGCAATGCCGGCGCATCCTCAGGCCGATAACCGCCTCGCCGTGGGAAAAGTTCCAAATGCCCTTGCCTGCTGCGGAGGGCCGTATCACCATGCAGCCCTCGCATTGCGGCGCATGACCGTCAGACAGCGCCATGCGCAACCGGACAGGAGGCCGTCATGGCGAAGGGTCAGATGCGCGTTCCCAAGGAAAAGAAAAAGCCGAAGGCCGATAAGGACAAGCCAAAGCAGCTCTCAGCCTACAAGCTGTCGCAGATGCAGGGCTCGTCCGGCGGCAGTCCCTACGGCAAGAAGCCTTGAACGCTTGATCCGGTTGACCGGCGCCTGACGCGCTAGGGCGTTTTAGCCTTGTCAGGCTGCTTTTTGGTCTCCGGCAGCTTTTCGACTGCTTTGGCCATTTCGAGGCACGTGAGCAATTCGACGTAGCTTGGCGAACCCCCGAGCGTGGCCAGGTTCACGCAATGGGTGCGATCCGCGGCTTTGAATTGCCCCCACTCCTGCTCGAGCTTGCCGCGGGCGTCGTGCTCATCGCGTTTGCAGGCGTCCTCGTTGCGGTTGCCGATCACGGCCGCCGCGGCGGCGTGGCAACTCGGCTCGATATTCATTTCGGGCACGCGGTCCGCCACCAGCACGATATGCGAACTCGCCAGAAAAACCATCCATAGCGCGGGCATGGCTCATTCCCCTTCGGTCAGCTGCATTCTCTTTCAACGCACGGCCAGAGTTCCAGTTTCACGGGCGCGAGCGCAAGCCGGTCGCATGATTATTTTACGGCTTTTCCCATGAACCTTTCGGCCGGCCGGGCCTACTCATGCGGGACTGCTGGAGGGGTTCTGCCGTGGCTAGACGCTTCATTCTCGCCTTCGTGGCGTTCGTCGGCACGATCGTGCCGGCGGCGTTCGGTCTTGCTTTGCTGGCGCAACCTGCCCATCCCGCTACGCTTGAGCAGCCCGGCTGCGAACGCACGCTGGCCGATGTCATGGCCGAGGTCGCCGCCACGCAGGCGCGCATGAAACGCATGGGCGAGGCCCGCGGCAGCGAGGCCTGCAACGCGACCCGGCTTTATTTTCTCGAAGTGGTGAAGGCGCGCGCCGTCACCGCTCTTTGTAAAATTGGGCCGGAGCGCGAACGCGATCTCGTCCGGCTCGATGCCGATGTCGAGAGCCTCAACGACGCCATCGCCGCGCGTTGCAGCTGACACGGAACCCGCGACCATTGTGTCCACATTAAAGGCACGCGCCGAACGGTGCGCTTCACACCTTCGCCAAAGTTCCATGCAAACTGCGCAACCAATGCTTAACCGGTCGCGCCGACCATGGTGCGCGCGACAAGACCGGAATAGCGCAATCGGGGACGAGGCTTTTGCATGCGTGCGCGTTTGTTCATGGGTTTGGCTTGGCCGGCCGGCGTCATCGTCTGCGCGCTGGCCGCTATCCCGGCGATAGCTCAGGTCGCTAACTCGGCTCAGGTTACAGACTCGGCCGACGCCGCCTACGCCTCTGCGTCCCCACCGTCGAACCCGACAGATGGGAACACGCAAGCGGGGACCGCGTCCGACGCAGGCAACGACAATGATATTCTCGGCCACGCGCTGATTTTCGATCCGGCAAGCCTTGCCGATACCGGCCCAAGCAAGCCGCTCAATCTGCCCGGCTTGCCGGCACCCAAGCCCATGGACGTCAGCCGTACCGATCAGCCGGACGGGAGCAGCACCGTCGTGGTGAAGAAGCCGCTGGCGACCGAGTGGGACTCCACGGTCGGCGCCGATCTCGGTCTAGCGGCAACGCCGCCTGAAAGCCTGCGGGCGGCCCAATCGCTTCCGGGGCTGTCCAACGGTTCGGGTTCGGGCGCAGCGTGGGCCTCGGTCGGCGTCACGCAATTCGCGTCGGTCGATGCGCGTCTCGATCCGACCAATGACCAGGGCAAATTCGGCACCACGCTCAAGCATGCGATTCCGCTCGGCCAGCGCTTTTCGGTGACGCTGCAGGATACGTCCTCGGTGACGCAGACATTCAATCCGGCGACCGCTTCGCCGTCCGGCCTGTCCAATCTGCCGCTGATGACGTTGCCGGCAGCGACCGCCTCGACTTCCGCGCCGACGCCTGCGCCGTTGCACGTCTGGGGCAATGACAACAGCCTCAAATTCAATGTCCTATCGACCGGCACGACGTTCGGCGCCGGCGTAACGACGCTGAGCAACGATCCGATCACCCACAACACGCTGAGCGCCGATCAGAAGGTTTACGGTCCGCTGCATGTCACGACGGCGGTGACCGACGCCGGCCAGCCGACCGTTAACAAGAGCATCAGCGCCGGGCTCAAGCTGAATTGGTAGTGGCGCCCCGTTCATCCGCCCTTTCGCGACAAGTCCGGTAACACAATACGGACGCCCGCCCGATTTCGTCCCGAGTTCCTTCACACCGCCGTCGCCCTGCCCTACCGGCGCCCAAGTCGCATGCGGCAATCGCTCCAACTGGGGAGCGTCAGCGCAATGACGACATCGCGCATTGACAGGAGTTCAGCATGACGGCCATCAGACCCGAGCGGCTTGGTGCAGACAAGAATCCTCCGGAAAGAACCGGCCCGGACAGATTTGCTCCAGCCCGGCGCGTTCCGGAGAAACTGGGCGAGATCGACCAGGCCGCGGTGACCGCATTCGAGGGTGAGATCCGTGAGTTCGTCAGGCGCGACGTGACGTTCGTGCGCCGCCAGCGCAGCGAGGTTGAGCCTGCCGGCGAACCGGTCTCAGACAATTTGAATTCGCTCATCCGGCGCGTATCCGGTGCTTCCATGGACGAAATCGACCGGGTCATTCTCGAGCTACAGGGCGTGCGCGACATGCTGCGCAGCGAAGGCGAACGTGTCAGCCGGGAGATTGCCGGCTATGCCAGCCTGAACCATGCGGCGATGACGGCGATGACGGTTATCGCCGACAGCCTCAAACAATGGAGGGGAGTCCCGCTCGCGGGCGGCCGGCGCAAGGTGAACTAGGCGCCGCCGGCTGGGCGGACACCCATGCCAAACGGAGAATCCGGTGGGTAAACCGACCCGGGACGGGTCGACGCCTGTGGATTACCGGGAGATGGGACTATGGCACCGCCGCGCGCTGGAACCAGGGTCGTAGAGTTGCACCGTTCGGAAGCGGCTTTGGTCGCATGAAGCCGCTGAGAGTCGAGCCCGCTGCGACACGCGACAGAAGCGGTCTCGTCTTCGGGCAAATCCTCCCACCAACTCGGCCCCGCTCCGGCGGGGTCTTTTTGCCTCTTGGGAGGTAACCGCCTTCAGCCGCGACAACAGCGGGCGGCACAGGGCAGGCGGTCGGACATCGATTTAGTTGGCCGCGACCTTGCGCGGCAATGGATAATCCGCGCTCTCATAGAGCTGGCGGATGCCGTTTCCGTCGAAGCGCTTCTCCTCCACTTCGAGATAGGCGCCGAGCAGCAATTCGGGCGGCAATTCCTCGATGGCAAAGCGGATAGCCTCCGCCGCGGTCGGGAAACGCTTGTACCCGATTGGGCGGCGCGACTTCCGGCTGCGGCTGGGGAACAATTCGGAGGGGGCGCGGTAATTTATCATCGACATTCTTTGAAGCTCCTCGCCCGCATAATATGGCCCTTTGCACGCAAAAAATCCAGCGCTTGCGCGGCGCGCATGGCAGGTCACACCCGGAAAAGGTAAATGCCCGATCCTTAAAAAAGCCACGGCGCGGCCCGGCTTTGCAGCCGGACCGCCTGCCGGGCCGAGAAGATCAGTCCGCCAATTCGGCAACAACGACGCCGGTCGCGGGATCGACCAGAACGACCTCGCCGTTTACCACCATGTATTTGTACGGCCTGACGGTGGGGACTTCGACCGCAACGGTGTCCGGAACCGGATAAAGCGTCGCGCTTTCCGGCACGCGCGCGCCGATGCGATATTCGACCGTCGGCGGCACCGGCTCCACGCGCTCGCGCACGATTGTTCGATAAATCGTGCGCCGCTGCACCGGCGTCAGCGCAAGCGGACGCCTGGTCACGACAGTCTCAGTCTGTACCGGCTCACGCACGATGGTCTGCGTCTCTAGCGGCTCGCGCGTGATCACCGTGGTCTGCGCGCTCGCCGTGCCCGCACTGGCGAGCAGTACCGCCGCAATCGCGGCGTGGCGAATGTGTGTCATGAGTTCCTCCTGCATGCTTTCGCTTAGAGGTGGAAGCAACGCGAAGGCTGCGGATTACGTTCCGCGTCGAAGTTCCCGGCTCACAGCGTGTGCGGCGGCTCGTCCATCAGCTTGAGTTTGGCGGTGAGCATGGCGATGCGGCGCGCTGCTTCGGCGCGGGTAAGGCGCGGCTGAAACGCCTCAAGTTCGTAGCCGTCGCGCGCAAGCCGTCTCAGTTCGTCCGCCTGCGTGGCGGACATCGGCGCTTGCGGATCGAGGGCGGCTTTCCTGGCCATGACCTTGTCACAACGGCGGCAGCGCGCGCCGGTTCCGGCGTCGCCGACAAAACATGAGTCATCTGAATCATTTAGCGACGATTGGACTCGTTTCGTTCACCGTCGCGCATCCACTCCATAGTGTGACTCCGACTCCACACTCGAGAGCGCCGACGCATGAAGGATTCAAGTTTCGCGTGCGGCGTGACTCAAGCCTTGATACGAGCGTTACGGGGACTGATTCGACGAGGCTCAAGGGATGATTCTCGAACCGCTTTTCGGATTGTCGCTTGTGTTGAATGTCTCGCTCAATACTTACCAACCCGCACCGCCCAATCCGGCCAGCTGGCTGCAAATGTCGGTGCACCAGAAAGACACGGCGCTATTGCCGCTGGTTCAGCGCGCGACCGCCTGCATCGTGCGCAAGGTCGTCGACGATCCGCACTATCAGGCCGATCTTCGGCCCGACGAGATCAACGACCTCATCGTCGACTCGATTTCCGCTTGCGAGCGTCCGGTACGGGCCATGATCGACGCGCATGATCGGATGTACGGCAGCGGCTCCGGCGAAGCGTTTCTGCTGGGGCCCTATCTCGACGTGCTGCCGTCCGCAGTCGTGCAGCAGGTCCGTATCAAGACGCCGGCGCGCTAGCTCAGACGCTGTTCGTCGACGCCAGCGCCGGCCGCAGCAAAAGCGTGATCGGCAGCGTCAACAGCACCGCGCCAGCCACGACCACCAGCGCCGACGGCACGCCAATGGCGTCGCCGAGCACCCCGTAAAGCGCGGGCGAAACCGCGCCGGCGCCGATGGTCCCGGTATAGAAGATGCCGAAGGCGCGCTGGCGCCGCGCCGGCTCGACCAGATCCGGCACCGAGCCGTAAAGCACCGACGACGTTCCGTTGAGCGCAACGCCGACCACCGGCAACAGCAACAGCGCGGCATCGAGCGATAGCGGCAGCAACGCAACGATGCCGAGCGCAGTCACCATCTCGGTCAGCCACACCGTGGCAACGGTGCCGATGCGGGCGCCGATGAAGGCGCAGACAAGTTTTCCGGCCGCGCCGCCGGCAAACACCAGCGTCAGGGCCAGGCCGACGGTTGGCAGGCTTGCGCCTTTCGACGTGAGCACGAACGGCAGGAACGTCAGAAAGGCCATGCGGGTCGCACTGTCGAGCACGCCGATCGACAGCAGCAACGGAAAGCCGAATTGGCTGACGCGCGAGCCACCGCCGGCGCCGGTTTCTTTTTTGCGCGGCGCCGCGGCAATGGCGCCGAAGCGCGGGATCAGAATGAATATCGCCACCGCCGCCAGCACGCCGATGCTGCCGAGAAGGATGAGCGCGTGACGCCAGGGCAGCACCACAAACAGCAGAGACGCCGTGGCCGGCACCGTCATCTTGCCGATGTCGCCGGCGAAATTGTAAGTGCCAAGCGCCTTGAGCGAGCGCGGCCCAGCGTAGGCATGCGCGATCAGCGACGACGCCAACGGATGCTGCGTGCTGGCGCCCAGCCCGCCCACGAACAGCGCCATCACCAGGAAAGTAACGCCTTGGCTGAAGCCGGCGAGGCAATAGCCAAGACCGGCGAGCGCGGTGCCGAGCGCCAGCACGATTGGCGCGCCGAAACGCTCGGCCAGAAGACCAGAGGGAATCTGCAATCCCGCCAGCGTCCCTGAGAACACGGTTTTCATCAATCCAAGCGCTGCGAAACCAAGACCGAATTCGTGCTGCCAAATCGGCAGCATCACGTAGATGAGATCGGTGTAGCCGTCGTGCAGCGCGTGGGCGCCGCAGGCAACGCCGAGCGCGCGCCGTTCCTCGGCCCTGCTATGCGAGGCCGCAATCGGGTGCATATCGGCGGGAACGCTCATGGCCTATCCCGCCGCCGCTCGACAAAGGTGGCGCTCAGGAACGAGATCACCGTTTCGCCGTTCTGATTGAGACCGGTCGAGCGGATGGTCAGCAGTCCGAAGCCCGGCCGGCTGTTGGAGACACGAGTCTCGACCACCTCGCTGGAATAATCGATGGTGTCGCCGACATAAACCGGTTTCAGCCATTTCAGTTCGCGAAAGCCGAGCGCGGGACCGATGGAGGCCACAGGCTCGCCACGGGCGCGCGCCGCCTCCACCAAGCCGCGGCGGTGCTCGACCATGAGCCGCATCCACGTTACCGCAGTATGCCAGCCGGAGGCGCAGAGCGCGCCGAAATGTGTGCGTGCCGCAGCCGCCTCGTCCATGTGGAATCGTTGCGGGTCGAAGCGGGCTGCGAAGGCTTTGATGTCCGGCGCGGTGAAGGTGTGGCGGCCGAGCGCGAAAGCGTCGCCGACGCGGATGTCCTCGAAGAAGCTCATGCGGCCGCTCCGGCGTTGCGGCGGCCGAACAACTGCGTGGTGGTCAACGTCATCAGGCAAGTTTCGGACGCATCGAGCACCTCGAAACGGAATTTCGTCAAACCCATGTCCGGGCGGCTATTCGAGGCACGCGTTTCCAATACGGTGGCGCGCACGCGAATCCGCGTTCCCGGCCGCAATGGCGCGAGCCAACGCGCCTCCTCGATGCCCGGGCCGCCCATGGAGCTTGAATCGAGAACATAGCCGTCGGAGATAATGCGCATCATCAGGCAGCAGACGTGCCAGCCGGACGCGCCGAGCCCACCCAGCATGGTGGCGCTGGCCGCGGCTTCATCGAGATGCATGGGCTGCGGATCGAATTCGGCGGC
>DATAVX010000030.1:0-1718 GCA_036267535.1 Steroidobacteraceae bacterium | reverse complement strand
TCGGAACTGGATGCGCCGTTCGGCGCTCCCTTCCCTCGTTTTTGAGGGAAGCAAACACACAGCCTCCCGTCCGTTCGAGGCAAGCTTTCGTGCCGCTTGAACAATGACTCGGGCGCAAGCGCGTCGCGAGAATGAAGGGGCATGCCTGATTTTTAATCGAAAGCCGCCGCACCAGCGATCCGGCGCCGATTTCCGAAAAACCTGCAACACGATAATATGGCGAATGCCCAATATCTTTCGCCCGCGTCTCGATATTCTGCCGGCGCCGCAACGCAATCTTTGGCCCGAACTCGCTCAAACGCCACCTGATTTTACGCTGTACGGCGGCACAGCCATTGCGCTGCGATTAGGACATCGACAATCGATCGATTTTGATTTTTTCGGACCGCAGCAATTCGAGCCGCAGGCATTGCTGCGCCGTGTGCCGTACTTGCAAGACGCAGGCGTGCTGCAATCCTCAGCCAACAATCTGACTGCAAGCGTTGATCGCGGCGGTCCGGTCCAGCTCACTTTCTTTGGCAATTTCGATCTTGGTCAAGTCAGTGTGGCGGAGTTGGCGGAGGGGCCGCAATTTCATGTCGCCTCGCTCATCGACCTCGCCGGAATGAAAGCTGCGGTGGTGACGCAGCGGGCCGAAACCAAAGATTATCTGGATATCCACGCGCTGATGACGAAAGCCGGCATTTCGCTATCAACGATGCTCGCCGCCGCAGCCATTATTTACGGGTCAGAGTTCAATCCATTAATTGCGCTCAAGGCGATTGCCTATCACGGCGATCCCGGCTTGAAGGATTTGCCACGATCTGTTCGTGCCGACCTTATCGCAGCGGTGCAAGCAGTCGACCTGCAAGCGTTGCCGGTGTTGACCGCCGTCAGAATGCGCCGGTCTTCACCATGAAGGCGCTACCGCTCAGCCCCGATCTCCTTGCCGTTGCGCCGCGGGTGATCTGGTTCGAGCCGCCCGAGACGGCGCTGGCGGATCCGGTTCGCTTCCTGGCCTACCTCATGACCTACGGCACGATCGAGGACATCACCGTGGTTCGCCGCTATCTCGACCTCGACGACTTCCGCGAGGCACTCGATCGTGCGCCGCCGGGCATCATCGATCCGCGCTCCTGGGCTTACTGGCAGGCGATGACCGGCCGCTATCCGCCACCGCCAATGCCGCGGCGGGTAATTCCGTGAGCGGTCACGACGCAGCCGCCGCCCATGGCAGAGACCACGGGACTAAATGATTGAATTTTATGTGGAAATTGGTTGCGGGGGTAGGATTTGAACCTACGACCTTCAGGTTATGAGCCTGACGAGCTACCGGGCTGCTCCACCCCGCGCCAAATGGCCTGATGGAGAGGCTCATGTAGCAAGCGGCTTCAGCGAAGGGAAGTGCGCGACGCGACATATTTCGCCATACTGTCATCCCGGAACCGATAGACCGTCATGCACGGCTTCCTCGAAGCGCAAATGGGCGACAAGACCGGCCTTAAGCCCGATACGGCGATTGGACCCGCCGTGCGGACCGTTGCCGCCAGAATTCTCGGCAAGGCCGCTGCTGCCATCAACGATGCGGAGCGATCGAATCAGGAGGCGGTCCACGATTTTCGCCGCGCCATGAAGGAATGGCGGGCTTTGATGCGACTGCTTGCGCCATTCGTGCCGGAGGCGGAGCAGTGTCGGATCGAGGCCCGCGACCATGCCCGCGCACTGGCGCATGCGCGTGA
>DATAVX010000029.1:0-104727 GCA_036267535.1 Steroidobacteraceae bacterium | reverse complement strand
CGGCGCCGGTGAAAGCACGGGCGGTGATCGCCCCGGCGACCCCGAAAGCGGGGACGGTGCTGCACGATTGCCCGACATGTCCCGCCTTTACCGTGCTGCCGGCGGGCCGCTTTCAACAAGGCACGAAAGCCGGCGATGGCGTTTCGTCTTTTGAGAAGCCCTTGCATATCGTTGCCATCGGATATCCCTTTGCCATGTCGACGAATGCCGTGACGGTGGATGAATTTCGCGCCTTCGTCGCGGCGACGGGCCATAACATGCAGGGAGGCTGCGATATTTACGACGGGAGCTGGCGTCATCGGGACGACTCGAGCTGGGAGAATCCCGGATTCCCGCAGACCGGCTCGCATCCTGTGACATGCACCTCCTGGAACGATGCCAAGGCCTATGCGGCGTGGCTATCGACGGCAACCGGACATCACTATCGGCTGCCGAGCGCCTCGGAGTGGGAATACGCGGCGCGCGCCGGCGGGGCGGCGGCGCAGCCGTGGACCGACACCGCGGGTGCCTGTAGCGGTGCGAACGTCGCGGACATCAGCGCGGGGCGCCGCTTTCCAGGCTGGGCGGTTTTTGGTTGCGATGATAGCTTCGTGTTCACGGCGCCCGTTGGTTCATTCAAAGCCAACGCTTTTGGCCTCAACGACATGCTGGGCAACGTGTTCCAGTGGACCGAAGACTGTTGGCGCGCCGACTATGCAGGGGCACCGATCGACGGTTCCGCACGTACCGGCGGCGACTGCTCCGATCACGAACTGCGTGGCGGCTCGTGGTTCAGCAATCCATCCTATGTGCGGGCGAATTATCGCAATCACTTCGCCGCCGACTATCGCACCAGCAGCGTGGGGATTCGACTGGTCAGGGAGCTGACACTCGCGAGCAAGCCGGACGTGACCTCGTGAGCATGCCGGACGTGACCTCGTGAGCATGCCGGTCGCGACTGCCCAAGCGTTTGCACTGGCCGTGCTGCTCGGTACGATTTCGCCGGCGCCCGCCGCCGAGGGCGCAGTCCCGATTTCAAAGCCCGCGCAAGCGGCCCTGACCGCCGGTTTCGAGCGTTGCCGACGTGCCGACATCGACGCCTGCTATGACGCGCTTCGCTGGAATCCAAGCGATCCTGCGTTGCTCGAGGCGCTCGGGGATGCGCTGACGCGCGTCAATCGTCCGGCTGATGCGCTGCGCGCCTATCGGCGCGCCGCCGCTCTCGCCCCCAGAGATCCCAGCATCTCCGCGAAAATCAGCGCCATCGAATCGAAGGCACCCGCCAAGCGCGCGCCGGTGGGCGCCGCCAACGAGAAGCGCTACTCCAACGCCGCTCCGGAATCCCAGTCTCACTAGAGTTTTTTTAAGGCGGAGCCCGCGTGCTCATCGGGGCGCGGAGTGCTACATTCCGGCAACAAAACTCAACTGGAGACTCAGGCATGCGCGATTGGGAGCTTCAAGACAAGAACAGGCGCGGGTTACTGATGACGGCGGCGGCAGCGGGGGCGACGCTCGCGATGCCGCGGATGATTCTGGCCGCGGCCGGCAAATCCGCCAAATTTGGCGGCGACTTGAGTACAGTGCGCGCCGCGGTCGAGAAGCAGCGGCCGGAGGCGATCAAGCGTCTGCAAAGTTGGATTGCGCTGCCTTCGATCGCCGCCGAGAACCGCAACATGCAGGAAGGCGTGCGGATGATGATGGAGCTGCTGAAGGATGCCGGCTTTCAGAGCGCGAAGGTCATGCCGACCGACGGACAGCCCGGGGTGTTCGCGACCTTGGATGCGGGTGCTGCCCGCACCGTCGGCATGTACTTCATGTATGACGTCAAACAGTTCGACCCGAAAGAGTGGAGTTCGCCGCCGCTCGAAGCGGCCATCATCGACAAGGCGCCCTTCGGCAAAGTTCTGATCGGACGCGGCGCCACCAATCAGAAGGGGCCGGAAGCGACGTTCTTGGCGGCGTTGCATGCGCTGAAGGCGGCCGGACGCAAGCCGCCGGTGAATATCGTGCTGGTGGCCGAGGGCGAGGAGGAAATCGCCTCACCGCATTTTGCACAAGTAGTACATCAGCCCGAAGTCTTGAAGGCTTTGTCAAAATGCCACGAAGTGTTCATGCCCTTCGCGTCGCAATCGCCGCAGGGCTCGGTGCAGATCGCGCTCGGCGCCAAGGGCGTGGTCGAAGTGGAATTGGTCGCTTCCACCGAGCGCTGGGGCCGCGGCGCGAAGGACGATATTCATTCCAGCTATAAGGCCGAACTCGACAGCGCCGTGTGGCGAATGGTCAAGGCGCTCTCGACCCTGGTCTCAGAGGATGGCAACGACCCGGCCATCGATGGATGGTTCGAGCACGTGAAACCCTTGACCGGGCGGCAAAAGGAACTGATCAGCGAACAAGTGGCGCACACCAACGAGGCCGACGTCAAAAAGCTTCTCGGCGTACAGCACTGGGTGCGGGACCTGTCCTATCGCGATGCGTTGGAGCGCTTGGCCTCGCAGCCGACCGTGAACATCGAAGGTATGTACGCCGGCTACACCGGTCCAGGCGGAAAAACCATATTGCCATCCAAGGCCACGGCGAAACTCGATCTGCGCCTGGTGCCCGATCAAACCGCCGCGGATTGCGAGGCGAAGCTCAAGGCGCACCTGGCCAAGCGGGGTTACGGGGACATCGAGGTCAAAGTGACCGGCGGCTACGACCCAACGCAGACGGATGAAAATTCATCGCTGATCAAGGCATCCACTGCGGTCTACAAAGAATTGGGCATGGCGGTGAGCTTGTCGCCGCGGCTGGCCGGTTCATGGCCGGGATATATTTTCACCGGCCCGCCGGTCAGCTTGCCGGCGGGTCATTTCGGCACCGGCCACGGCAGCCGCGCGCACGCGCCCGACGAATACTACGTCATCGAGTCGAGCAACCCGGCGGTGCAGGGCATGGCGGATGCGACGTTGTCATACGTCAAGCACCTGTACGCGCTGGCCGCGGTTTAGCAGGGACTCATGAAACCCCGGTCGCAGGGCATCCGTCTTGATTGCAGGCGCGCGGATGGACTATGCATGACCATGCGGCCGAGGCCCTCGCGCCGCAGCACTGTGCCATCCTTAGCCGCCGCTAGGTCAGCCGATTGGCGAGTCGAGCCGGGACACGGGATATAAGTTGTAGCGCGCATCCCAAGAGGCATGGCGGCGTAGAAAGAATTCCAGACGCGCGTTGGGGCTCGCTGCGAATTCGGCATCGCTTGCGAGCTTGCGCGCGAATTCCTGCCCGAGCTTGGGATCCTCATCGAGCATCTGCTGCGCGATCTGTTCGGCGACGTAGGGTTCCATCTGCTCTTTCTGTTCGAAGCAGGCGTTGAAGAGACCCCACGCGGCGAATGAATCCGGCGCCTGCGGCTCGAAGAGCGCCACCAGCAGACGCGCCAAGGGTTGCGTGACGGCTACGAAGAGCGATCCGGCAGGCGCGCTCAAGGTTTCGTCCTGCCAGGAGCCTTCAAGCACGGCGCGCATGCGTCCTTCAAAGGGCAGTGCCGAGAATTGTACGCGGCTAGCACGAAAAGCTTGGCCGCGGAACGCTTCGCGAGACTTGGGCAGCGTTTCGTAGGCGATGCCGTGAGCGCCGAGCCGCGCAGCGATCTGCGCGGAAAAAGCGGCCGGCACCAAGTAGCCGCCGCGAGGTGCAGCGACCTCGAGCGAGGCTCTGACTTGGTCGCGCAGCGGCACACGCCAAATTTGCGGGGTCTTTGGATCGTAGCGGGTGACGAGGCCGCCGGAGATCGCCGATGGCGTGCGCATGTAGGCATAGCCGCGAAAATCGATCATCCGCGCAGGACCCGAGGAATCGCGCGCCGGTGTGTCGCCGCCTGCCTGAGCCGGTTCACGCCAATTCGAGCTGTAGTCAAGCGTAAGCGTAGCGCCGCTCAAGCCCGTCGCGGCGCGATCGGCTTCCTGCGCAAGCTTCAGCCAGGAAACGCCGCTCTGCGCGATCATGTCGATCAAACTCGCCACGGTGTTGCGCATGACGCGCACGCGATGCGCGTAAGGCTTCCAGGAGTGCGTTTCCACCAGCACGGTGAAGCGATTGCGCTGCGGAAAGTAGCCGGTGGAAAAGCGCGGCGAATATACCGTCAACGCAAATCCGGACGCCGGATCATCGGTACTCGCGAGGTCGGGATAAAAGTCGAGCGCCAATGAGCCTGATTGGGTCAGGCGGGCGATGAGCGTGTCGCGCAGCTGACGCCCGGCTTTCTTGAGCGTCGCGTCGCCCTGATTGAGAGGTTCGACCTGCAGGGAAACATCAGGCTCGAAGTCGGCACCGTCGGTCACGTGCAAGTCGGCGCATACCAGAGGGTCCCACTCACTGAGCAGGCGCAGCATGGCGCGCATCTCGGGCGTGTCCGCCTTCATGTAGTCGCGATTCAGGTTGATGTTCTGCGCCGTGGTGCGCCAGCCGGTGACTTCAGGTCCGTTTTGATTCGGGCGATTCCATCGGCCGACGCGTTCGTGGCCGTCGGTGTTGAAGGCCGGCACGAACAGCACGGCGATGCTGTTCAGCGCTGACGCCTCGGCATCGTCCTCGAGTTGCTCGCGAAGCGCGATGAAACCCGCGTCCTTGCCGTCGCTCTCGCCGGGGTGAATCCCGCCTTGAATCATGAGCAGCGGAATTTGGCGCGCGCGCAGTTCCTTGGGAGTCAGCGCTCCGGTGCGCGAGACGATGAGGGCACGCATGCTGCGTCCCTCGGCCGAGCGCCCGTACTCGAAGGCGCGCACTGCCGCCGGCCAGGCACTCTGCAGCCCGTCGCACAGGCGGCTCACCTCATCCAGTCGCCCGGTTTCTTTGAAAGCCGACAACTCGGCGAGGGTCTTCAGCGCTTGATTTGTCACGACGTGCTCCACGTTAAAGGCAAGAGATTGCCGCCGGGCGGCATATAATGCCTGCTTGCCAATCACGATATATACAACCGGCGGCACGATCGACAAAGTTTACTTCGACGCGAAGGGCGGCTATGAAGTCGGCGCCCCAATGGTGCGCCAAATCCTCGAACATGGCCGGGTCAGCGGCGAAATTCCCATCATCGAGCTGCTGCGCAAGGATAGCCTGGAGATGACCGCCGCGGACCGGACCGCGATACGCGATGCCATCGCCGCGTCCGATGCGACGCGAGTCGTCGTGACTCACGGTACCGACACCATGGTCGAGACCGCGCTGGCGCTGCAAGGAATCGCAGGCAAGGCCATTGTCCTCACCGGAGCGCTGCAGCCGGCGCGCTTCGCCGACAGCGACGCGGAGTTCAATCTTGGCCTCGCGCTCGGCGCGGTCCAAGCGCTGCCCGCGGGGGTCTACATCGCGGCCAATGGCCAGGTGTTTTCCGCCGATGCAGTGCGCAAAAACATCGCGCTCAACCGCTTCGAATCAATTTGAAGCCGGCTTTTGCGGCGCTAATCGCAGCTGCTCTGGGCTACCACGGCGCCGGCTTGTAATCTTTCAAAAATTGCCCCCACACATGCTCGCCGCTGAGCCTGCCTGAGAATATCGGATCGACGATGCGCGCGGCGCCGTCGATGATGTCGAGCGGCGGGGCGAAGCCCAAGTCCGCCTTGCGTGCGGCGTGCGCGGCCGGATCCTCATCGGTCACCCAGCCGGTGTCGACCGCGTTCATGTGGATGCCGTCTCGGACGAAGTCGGGCGCGCTGGTGCGGGTCATCATGTTGAGCGCCGCCTTCGCCATGTTGGTGTGCGGATGCTTGTCGGTCTTGGTGGTGCGATAGAACTGACCCTCGACTGCACTGACGTTGACCACGTGCTTGTGATGCCCGGCGGTGCGCAGCATGAGCGGCTTCAAGCGCGCATTGAGCACGTAGGGTGCGATGGCATTCACGAGTTGCACTTCGAGCAGTTCCGGCGTCTCGACTTCATGCATGCGCAGCCGCCAGCTATTCATCTCGCGCAGGTCGGCCTGCTGCATATCTTCGTCGTAATGGCCGATCGGGAAAAGCGCTTCGCCGCCATGGTAATCCGCGTCGAGATAGCGACGCTGCGACAGCGCGGCGCTGTGCAGCAGTCCTTCCCCATGCTGCCGCAAGGCCGAGGCGGCCAGTGCGCCGGCGCTGCGGTCGCTCGAGCCTGCGATGCGTTCGCGCAGCTCAGCATGCGGCGCGAGCGGTGCGCGCCAGGATTCGGGCAGCGCAGCCAGCGGCTGCGATTCGCGCGCGAGCAGGTGCTGAAAAAACCCCGCGGGACGCCGGACCGTCTGGCAGGCATTGTTCAGAATGTAGTCGAGCCGCGGCAGACGTTCGAGCAGAAACTGCGTAAACAGCTCCACGCTCGGCGTGTGGCGAAGATCGAGACCGTGAATCTGCAGCCGTGCGCGAAACGCGGCGAAATCGGCTTCCTTGGCGTAGCGTTCGATGGCATCGACCGGAAAGCGCGTGGTGACGACGGCGTGCGCGCCGGCGCGCAGCAATTTCAACGAGGCCTGAAAGCCGATTTTGACGCGGGCACCGGTGATGAGCGCGTAGTGGCCGCGCAAGTCCACGGTCTGTTCACGCTTGGCATAGTTGAACTCGCCGCAAGTTTCGCACAGCGAATCGTAATATCGATGCACGACGGAGAAGGACTGCTTGCAGACGTAGCAATTGCGCTCCTGGACAAATGCCGCACGCGGCTCGGCAGCGTCCGCCTTCGGCCGCTCCAGCCAGAGCGGGGCATAGACTCTGGAGCGCCGCTGCACGCGCAAGCCGGCGCGCTCGATCAGGCCGCGGTCATGCTGCTTGGCGACTTCGCGCTTGGCGCGCCGAAAGCCTTTGAGCATCCGCGACACATCGTGGCGCTCAGGCTTGGTGACCAACCCTGCGAGCATCAGCAGTTCGCGCCGTTGCTCTTGCGGCAATCGAGTCAAGTGGGATCGATCCGCTTCGATCGCACGCAGCACGCGCATGCAGGTGAGGACTTCGACGTCGGAGAAGGCGGGTTCGGCGGCAGGTATTGCGATCATGCTATGGCGTACAAGAACTCGACAAACGATGCGGCTGCACCATCCAATCCCTTGATCTTGGGATTTTTCGAGTCGATCAAGTAATACTCATCCGGGGCGTGCGCGCCGGTGCCATGACCCAGACCGAAATCGCCCGCGGGCAGACTCAATGGCGGCGCGGTGAACCGATACCCGGGCCAGGAGCCCGGATTGCGCGGCACGACGAGCGGAGGCGAGCCGAGCTTGGCAAAGGTCGCGAGCACCGCCTTGAAGAAGCGGCTGTTAGGATCGGTCTGCGTGGGATCGTAGCCGCCGCTCATATTGACCTGGATGTCGCCAAAGCCGTGCTTGGCCAGATGCGCCTTCACCTTGGCCAGCGTGTCGGCGGCCGTCATGTCGGGCACCAGGCGCATGTCGATTTTCGCGACCGCCCTGTGCGGCAGCACCGTCTTGCCGCCGGGACCTGTGTAACCTCCGACCAGACCTTCGATGTTGATCGTGGGCTGGGAAAACAGGCGCATGAGCGAGTCCTGCCAGTTCAGGTCGTGCACCCAATGCTCGACGCCGAATTCAGTTTTAATCGTGGCTTCGGGCACGCTCTTCGCATAGGCCACGACCAATTTCTTCTGCTCTTCGGAGAGCGGTTTCACCTTCTCGAAAAATCCTTCTACCGCGGGCGTGTGGCCGTCCTTTTCCACCAGAGTATTGAGCGCCTGCACCAGATGCCAGGAGGGTGAATCCACCTGCGCCTCCAAGCTCGAGTGAATGTCCTTCTTCGGTCCGCGGCCCCAGGTCGCGCCATCGGAGACCAATTCCATCTCGACCACGCCCTTGGCGCCGGCGGCCACCTGGACGCTGCCGTCGGTGTCCTGGCTGGCATCCGGCAGCATGACGCCGACGCAAGACTTCATGTGCGGGAACACGTCCGGGCTGTTGACGATTTCGCCGAAGTGCGGCGAGGCGATTTCCTCCTCGCCTTCGCACACCAGCACGAGATTGACCGGCAATTTTTTGCCCGTGGCCTTGAACGCCATGAGCGCGCTCAGAAAAGAATTCTGCGGTCCCTTTTGATTCACCGCGCCGCGGCCCATGCACACCGTGCCCAAACCTGCTTTTTCGACCAGGCGGCCTTCGAGCGGCGGCGAACTCCATTCCTCCGGAACGAACTGCTTCACGTCGTACATGAAATAGACCGCGACCGTGGTCTTGGCGCCTGAATCCAAACGTCCGAACACGCCCGGCTTGCCGGAGGTCGGAATGATTTTCACGCCGGTGAAGCCGGCATCGGCCGCGAGCTTCGCCATGTACTCGGCGCCCTTGGGATAGTTGCGGTTCTCGGCTGCGATCGAGGGCAGCGCAATCCAATCCTGCAGGCGCTTGACATTTTCCGCATGCATCTTAGGCACCTGCGCCAGCACCGCTGCCTTGTCGGGATTGTCGCCCGCGGCCGCCAGCACCGCTGCCGGGGCGGCCATCAGCGCGGCGCCCGACAGCGCGCCTTGCACGAAATCTCTGCGGCTCACGCCGTCTTCTTGATCAGCCATGAATCTCTCCATCGTGGTTCTCTTAAGCTCCATTTGACCACTTTTCAGATCGGAATCCGATCTTTTCCCATGAGGGCAGCAGTTGGGCGCTGTGATTTTGGCGCAGCGGCCGGTCTTAACCGGCGCGATTTTCCGCAAAGCTTAACGTCTTGAGGCGGCCGGCTTCCGCCTCGCCCAGTTTCTTCTGCGCGCGGATCTCATTCACGATATCGAGCGCGGTTTTTGTGGTGGGCGGCAGCTCCGCGTCGCACGGTTGCAGAGGCGTGAGGCGTTCGCCCCAGCGAAGCAAATGCGCCGACAGAGTGAGGCCGCCGCCGAACGCCGGCATCAGCACCAGGCTGTTGGGAGCCACGCGGCCTTCTTCCACCGCGTCGACGAGCGCGACGGGCGCGGTGGCCGAGCTCATGTTGCCGTACTTCTGCACCGTCAGAAAAACCTTTTCGGCGCCGGCACCCGCGCGTTTGGCGACGGCGTCGATAATGCGCAAGTTTGCCTGATGCGGGACCACCAGTCCCACCTCATCGATGGTGACGCCGGCGCGGCGCAGCACCTCGAGACTGGCCTCGCTCATGCCTTGCACGGCCTTGCGGAATATTTCCTGTCCATCGAAATCCCAACTGGTCAGCCCATATTGCACGCCGAGATTGGCGTACATCGTGCCCATGCCGCGCACCCGTAAAATTTGCCGCGCGTCCGCATAACATTGCAGCTTCTCGGCGATGACGCCCGACTCGCTCTGCGATTCTTGCAGCACCATGGCTGCGGCGCCGTCGCCGAACAGCACGGCGACATTGCGGTTGTCCCAATCCATGTATTGAGAGATCAATTCAACGCCGATAATGAGCGCGTTCTTGACGATGCCGGTCTTGATCATCGAGGAGCCGATCGACAGCCCGTACATGAAACTGGTGCAGGCGGTGTTGACGTCGAAAGCCGCCGCCCGGGTCGCGCCGATTCGCTGCTGCACGCCGGAGGCACTGTTGGGGACGAGTTCATCGTTGCTGCAGCTGCCGTAAATGACCAGCTCGATGTCCTTGCCCGACATGCCGGCGCAGGCGATGGCACGGCGTGCCGCGGTGATCGCGAGCTCGATGCCGGGCACATGGGAGATGCGCCGCTCCTTCATGCCGGTGCGGCTGGTAATCCACGCATCATCCGTCGGCAGGAAGGTCGCCAGGTCTTGATTGGTCAGAATTAACGGCGGCAGGCATTTGCCCCAGCCGACAATGGCAGCGTGAGTCAATGAAAGTCCCCCTTTTGTGTGGGGCATTGTCTCCCATATGGACTCAAGGCGCACGCCGGAGGCTCGCCGGCTTCGTGGGCAGGTCAGCGTAGGGCGCGGAACCCGACCAGGCACAGCAGTGCGCCGAACAGCGCGCTCAAGCCGGAGGGCAGCCAATTCACCCAGCCGCGGTCGATCATCGCGCTGCGCGGCTCGCCGGAAACATAGAGCACCGTGACCGCATCGCCGGCGCGGAAGGCCGGAGGGTTCGAACCTATGCGATCGCGGAAGCTCGCTCGAGTGCCGCCGGCATCCGTGAATATCACCACCGGATAGTACGACCCACGCCTTTGCGAACTCGAATATTCCAGGGACTGGATGCTGCCGGGCGCGCGCAGCCCGGCGCTCTCCAGATGAACCAGAGTCCGGCTGAGGAATGCGCCGAGAGTGAGCAAGGCCGCCCCGAATAGGAGCAGTGCCGGTGTCCAACGCTTGCGCAGCGCCTGCTGCTTCTCCTCGTTCGCGCGCCAGTCGGGGGTTGCGCGGATATCTTCGCTGCGCAGCAAAGGACTCACGGCCGCATCCGCGGCGCGCCGCTGCGCAATCATGGCCTTGAAGTTGGCCGAGCCGAGCCGCTTTTCGGCCGGCAGGACGCTGCGCCAAATTCGAAAGCCCGAGTACAAGAGAAATACGCCGACGGCGAGCCAGGTCGCGGGACCTAAGGGCCAGGCTTTGAGGGCGGCGCGAAACATCCATACTGCAACGGCGAGAAACAGCAGCCCCACCACCGTCCACACATGGCTCGAGGCTTCTTGAACTTCATCGGTGTGTTCAGGCAAAACCAGCAGAGAGCGAGTCGCACCGGTCTCGCGGCCTTTAAGGCTGCCTGACCCTTCGTTCGAGGTTGCGTCGTAACTCTGACCGGAGGGCAGGGTGTAGCGGTACACCGAGCGGAACATATTCTGGTACTGCCGTACCCCGATCAGCCGGCCTTGAACCCGTATCGCGTGGATCTTCCAGAAGAGCGCATTGCCGAGAAGCGCGGCACCGACGGCACCGCAGATCAACGCGCCGGCGAGCAGCACCAGCTGGTTGAAGGCGGCAAAACCGTCGATCAGATACTCGAACACTTTCATGTCCCCAACCGCGTGTCCAAAAGGGAAGTCGATAGTTGCAGTCGGTCAGTCGGCCGAAACCGTGCGGCCGCTCGCCCAGGCGCGCAGCGCCGCGACCTTCTCCGCCATGACGACGGCGAGCGGCCGGGTGTTCTGCATCTCGCGCGCGATCATCGCGGCGGTGACCGGCTGCTTGGCCGCATGCGCGCTGTAGAGCGCCGCGACGATGGCCTGCTCGATCTCGGCGCCTGAAAAGCTTTCACAGCGGCCTGCCAGCGCCGCGAGCTCTTCGGGGCGCAACTCAAGGCCGCGCTTGTGGGCGTGAATGGCGATGATCTCGGCGCGCGCCTGCTTGCCGGGAAGATCGACGAAGAAGATTTCATCGAAGCGTCCCTTGCGAATCAGTTCCGGCGGCAGCGCCGCGATGTCATTCGCGGTGGCGACGACGAAAATGCGCGCGCGCTGCTCGGACAGCCAGGTGAGGAAGGTGCCGAGCAGGCGGCGCGAGACGCCGCTATCGCCGTCGCCTTCCGCGAGCGCCTTTTCGATCTCATCGACCCAGAGCACGCAGGGCGAGAGTCCTTCGGCGGAATGCAGCGACTCGCGCAGGTTTTTTTCCGCCTCACCCTGCCACTTGGTGTACAGCGCGCCGAAATCCAGGCGCACCAGCGGCACGCCGAAGATTCCAGCGGCGGCGCGCGCGGCCAGGCTCTTGCCGCAGCCCTGCACGCCGAGCAGCAGCACGCCCTTGGGCGGATCGAGTTCCGGGGCGCTGCCGTCGTACGCGGATTTGCGGCTCGTGAGCCACTGCCGAAGTTTTTGCAGGCCGCCCAGATCCGCGAATTTCGCGGTCGCCGGTTCGTAGGTCAGAGTGCCGCCGCGGTTCAAGAGCTCGTATTTCGCCGCCAGCAGTTCTGCAATGTCGGACATGGTGACGGCACCGTGATCGAATATCGCGTGGCGCACCAGGCGCTCGGCGTCCGAGGCCGTGAGTCCGTTGAGATTGTCGACCAGCTTGGTGAGCACCTCGCGATCCAGGCTGATCGGCTTGCCGGGATTCGCGGCGTTCCACTCGCGCGCGACGCGCGTGATGATCATCAGCCGCTCATTCGTCGAGGGCAGGGCAAGATGCAGACGCGCGGCGAATTGTTCCAACTCCTCGGGCAGCGTCACCTCATAGCTCACCAGGACGACGGTACGCGCCACTTGGTCGTAGCTCTGCGCGATGTCCTTCAATAGCCGCACATTCACCGGCTCTTTGAGATAGGGGTGAAAGTCGAGCAGCACGTAGATGCCCGGCATGGGCGTGGCTTTCAGGTGCTTCAGCAACTGTTCCGGGTCTGCGAGCATCCGCTGCGGACCGCCCATGTCGATGTCCACTCTTTGCAGGCCTTCGGTCACGGTCCATTGGAACACGCCCCAGCCGCGGCCCTCCTTGACCTTGAGGCTGGTTTCACGCACCAGCGTCAGAACCCGGGATTCTTCGCGGGACTCGACCACGATGAGCGCCAAACGGGACGCCAACATGGTTTGCAGCTCGCGGCGCGGGTCTTGCGGTATGGCGTCATTCATGCCGGCGGAGAATGTAGCATGAACGGTTCGAATCGCGCGGAAACCGGGACTGCCGGCACTCTACCGAGAGATCCGGCGGCGCTGCCTGCTGTAGGTAACGGCCGACATCAATTGCCTGCAAACGCGCGTTCGCTCTGTGCAATAGAGTTGCTTTAATCGGCCGACAAGGCGCGAAGAGAACCGCAGCCGCAAGAGCAAACGAGAATGAAAGTTTTCGCTCCTTCGAGCAGGCAGGGCGGTTCCACGCGGCTGTGGCAGATTTTGCTTGTGACGGTCCAGCTGCTCGGCACAGCGGCGCTCGCAGATGATCCGAAGCTGAACTCACCGCCGCAAAAGGCAGCCCCAACCGCTTTCGCGGCGCCGGAACCTTCGCCGGTGAAGGAATGGGGTGTCGGGGAGGCCCAGAGCCATCTGGTTCCGGCTTGGGAAATACCAGCGTTCGAACTACTGCTGAATCGCGTGGATCACTATGCCGTGGACTCGGCGGTTTACGCCTCGCCCCTGTCGAACTTCAAGGACAATCTGCACCACAAGTGGGTCGTGGATAACGACGCTTTCGCGACCAATCAATTTTTGCACCCCTATCAGGGAGCGTTCTATCAGGGGCTCGCGCGTTCCTCGGGATTGGATTTCTGGCAGTCCTCCGCCTACACCTTCGCCGGCAGCCTGTTGTGGGAGTACGCGGGCGAGAGCACGCGGCCTTCCATCAACGATCAGGTCGCGAGCGGCATCGCCGGAAACTTCCTGGGGGAGCCGCTGTTTCGAATGGCGAGCTTGCTGCTGGAAAGCGGCCCGAACGGCGAACCCGGACTGTTGAGGAAAATCGGCGCCGCCATCATTTCGCCCTCTATGGGAGTGAACCGTTTGCTGTACGGCGATCGCTTCGCCGGGGTTTTTCGCAGCAACGATCCCGCGGTCTATACCCGTGTCGATTTAGGCGCGAGCTTGAACACGCATTTCACCTCGAACGTCAATGTGAACGCGGACCCGACGGCGCCGCCGACGGCCCAGACTTTCAAGCGACAAAGCGCCAGCGCGATATTCACCATGGCCTACGGCCTGCCGGGCAAAGCGGATTACAGCTACGATCGGCCGTTCGATTATTTCAATTTCGAACTGAGCGCGGATACCACCAACACGGTGGAAACCGTTTTCAGCCGCGGCTTGTTGTACGGCACGGACTATGCGATCGGCCCCGACTACCGCGGCATTTGGGGCCTGTACGGTACCTATGAATACGTGGGTCCCCAGGTGTTCCGCGTGTCCACAACCGCAGCCGCGCTGGGCACCACGGGCCAATGGTGGTTGTCGCGCCAAGTGGCGCTGCAAGGCACCGCGCTGTTGGGATTGGGCTATGGCGGCGGCGGGGTGATTCACGGCGCCGGCGTGGCACAAGCGGGCGCGTTGGGCGACGGCCAGCGCGACTATCACTACGGCATGGCGCCGCAAGGCGAAGTGCAGGCCCGCTTGATCGTCGGGGACCGGGTCTCGTTGGACACGACCTTTCGCGAGTACTACATCAGCCGTGTGGCGGCCACCGAGAGTACCGGGTCGGAGGACATTTCACGCGTCGACACCGCGCTCACGGTGCGCGTCTATAATTTGCACGGCATCACTTTTAGGTATTCGGAGGCGAGCCGTAACGGGCGCTACGCCACTCTACCGACGTCGCACCAGACAGTCGGTACGTTCAGCATCGGCTATACCTACATCGGCCATACCCGTTTCGGCGCGGTGGATTGGCGGCCCGGAGCGCAAGAAAAATGACGTCGGCGGTGCACTGGGACGGCTCGCAGGTACACAATACCCGATGGTCCAAGTCCTCCTGGCCGAGGGTACGCCGATCGAGTTACTGGAGCGCGATGAACAGCTCGCACGGCTGAGCGAGGCTTTTGCGCAAGCGCGCGAGGGCCGGGGCCGGATCATTGCTATTGCGGCCGAGGCGGGCGCCGGCAAGACGGCGCTGACGGAACGCTTCGTGGCGGATCTTGGGAAGAGCACGCGCGTGTATTGGGGCGCCTGCGAACACCTCTCCACGCCCGAGGTGTTGCTGCCGCTGCGCGACATTGCCCGCGCCCACGGCGGGGCGTTTGATCTGAGCACGGATCACATGCGCGCCTTCGAATCGATGCTTCGCCTTCTATCCGACGGCATCGGGCCGGCGTTGCTCATCATCGAGGACGTGCATTGGGCCGATACCGCGACCTTGGATCTCATCCGCTTTCTTGGGCGGCGGATCGCGCGTGTGCGCGCACTGGTCTTGATCACGTATCGGGATGAGGAGGTGGATGCGCGTTCTCCGGTGCGCACCGTTCTCGGCGAAACACCGGCCGGAAGCGTGCAGCGCATGACGCTCGAGCCCTTGTCGTTCGAGGCAGTGACGGGGTTGGCCGTAAAAGCGGGGCGGCGCGCCGAGGAGCTGTACGCCCTCACCGCCGGCAATCCATTTCTCGTCACCGAGGCCTTGGCGGTGGAAGGCAACCTGCCGACCGATGCGGTGCGTGATGCAACCTTGGCGCGGGCATCGCGCCTGTGCGAATCCGCGCGCACCGTGCTGGATGCGGTGTCGCTGTTTCCGCGGCGTGCGGAAACCTCCGTTGTTGCCGATCTCGTCAAGGGCATGATCGACGAGGGTCTCGATGAGTGCGTGGAGAAGGGCATGCTCTCGCTCGAGGGCGGCCTCGTGCAGTTCCGGCATGAACTCGCACGCCGGGCCATCGAGGCATCCATCACGCCGGCCCGTCGCCGGGCGCTGCATCAGAAGGTGGTGGATGTCCTGAAACGGCGCCCCGATGCACGCGCCAGCGAGATTGCGCACCACTCGGAACGCGCCGGAGACATCGCGGTGCTGCTCAAATTCGCGCAGCGCGCGGGCGAAGAGGCGACGCGGGCCGGCGCGGCTCGCGAAGCGGCGGCCCATTTCGCCGTCATGCTGCGCCATCGGGACGCGTTGGACAGGACTCGAGTGATCGAGGCCCTCGAACAGCACGCGGAGCAGGCCTACCTCATGGGTTCGGCCGACATGGCCATGGTGTCGATGACGGAAGCGGCCGCGTTGCGGCGCCGAGCGGGGCAGACGCAGATGCTGGGTCATGATCTGACCCGCCTCACCCGCTTTGCGTGGATGTGCGGCCTCCGGGCCGAGGCCGAAAAGTTTTGCGAAGAATCGATTGCCGTTTTGCAGGCCTCCCCGCCGGGCCGCGAGCTCGCCTGGGCTTATTCGCATCAATCGCAGCTCGACATGCTGGCTTCGCGCATGGACAGCGCCATCAGCTGGGGCGAGCGCGCGCTGAATTTGGCGCGGCAACTGGGCGAGCAGGAAATCATCATTCATGCCCTGGGCAACATCGGCTCGGCTCTGGCCGACGACGGCGGCGCCAATGGATACGCGGAACTCAACCGGAGTTTCGAGCTGGCAGTGGCAGGCAAGTATCACGACCATGTCGAGCGTGCATCCTGCAATCTGACCTGCACTCACTATTGGGGGCGCAATTATTCGTCGGCGCTCGATTACGTCGAGCGCGGCGTGGCCTATGCCGGTACGCTGGAGCTCACGCATTGGGAAGGGTATCTGCGCGGCTGGCGCGCGATGATTTGGCTGGATCGGGGCGACTGGGCCCGCGCCGAGGAGGAAGCGCAGGAGATCTGCAGCCGGACCTATGCCGCTGAGACCTACCGGTTTCCCGCGCTGATCGCGCTGGCGCGGTTGCGCATGCGGCGCGGCGACCCAGATGCAGAAACGCCTCTGGACGCTGCGCGCCGTCTGGCCGCGAGCATGGGCGAGCCGCAGCGCGTCGTCTATATCGCCACCACCGCGGCCGAAGATGCCTGGCTGTCGCAGGATGAAGGGGCCCCCGCCGTTGACGCGGCCAAGGCGCAGCTGCAATCGGTGTACACGCTCGCCGAACAGCGACACTCACGCTGGGTGATGGAAGACCTGGCCTTGTGGCTTTACCTGCTCGGCGAGCCGCCGGCGGAGACCGCGCGGTTTTCCAGTCCGTTTCGCGAACATTGCGAGGGCCGTTGGCAAGAGGCGGCCGCAGGCTGGCAAGTGCTCGGCCGTCCGTACGAGGAGGCGCTGGCCTTGCGCGCCGGGGATGAAAACGCGCAGCGCCGGGCGTTGGAGATTTTCGATCGCCTGGGCGCGGTGCCCGCAGCCATGCGCCTGCGCCGGGAAATGCGCGCCGGCGGCGCGCGCACGGTGCCGCGTGGACCGATCGCGGGAACCCGCGCCAATGCGGCGGGACTGACGCGCCGGCAAGTGCAGGTCCTGGCGTTGGTGGACGAGGGCTTGAGCAATGCCGAGATCGCGCGACGATTGTGCATCTCCGCCAAGACCGCGGAACACCACGTGTCGGCCATCATGGCCCGGCTCGAAGCACCCACCCGCCAGAGCGCGGCGGCCGCGGCGCGCTCGCGGGGGTTGTTGAGCGAGCTGAAAAGATAGGGATACCAAACCTCAAAGATGGGGATGGACGCCCCATGCGCCAAAGGCCACCCCGCGGCACGATGCGACCCTGATTAATTTCATCGGAGTCGCACATGTCTCGCATCGCAATTTTTGCCTACGGCATATTGAGTTATTTGATCTTTTTCGGCGTTTTTCTCTACGGCATAGGCTTCATCGGCGGTTTCTTGACCCCGACCAGCCTGGATGGCGTGCCCACATCGTCCTTGGGGCGCGCGCTGACGGCGGACTTGTGCCTGCTCGCGGCGTTTGCTTTGCAGCACAGCGGCATGGCGCGTCCGGCGTTCAAGGCCTGGTGGAAGCGCTATGTGCCCGAGGCGGCCGAGCGCAGCACCTATGTGCTGTTGAGTTCGCTCGCGCTCGCGGCGCTGTATGTTTATTGGCAGCCGATCGGCGGCGTGGTGTGGAGCGCCGCCGACGGCGCTGCGCGCAATGTAGTCATCGGAGTCTACCTGTTCGGTTGGCTGCTCCTTTTATACACCACTTTCCTGATCGATCACTTCGATCTGTTCGGGCTCAAGCAAGTTTGGCGCCGGCTCGCGAACAAGACCTATCGCGCGCCGGTATTCCGCACTCCCAGTTTGTACAAGATCGTGCGCCATCCGCTGTACATCGGCTGGCTGACGATTTTCTGGGCAGCTCCGACCATGACGGTTGCGCACCTGATCTTTGCGCTGGCCACGACAGCCTACATTCTGATCGCCATTCAGCTCGAGGAGCGCGACCTGGTATCGGCCTTCGGCAACGCGTACGCGGACTATCGGGCGCGCACGCCCATGCTGATTCCGCGCCTCTGGTCGCGCGGCGATCGGGTGGAACGCAGAATTATTTAATCTGCCGGTAACATGACATCAGCTGTCAGGGATGCGCCGCACGACCCGATTTAATTTTGCGCGCGGAATTCCTGCGTTGCGGATCTTTCGCTTTGCGTTTGCCGGATGCGCTGCGCGGAGCGGCCGCGGCCGAGGGGATGAAGGAGTCAGGCGCGGAGGCTGCGGCGCGCGCGGCGGGCGCCTTGTTCGCAGGCTTTGCCGCGAAAGCGCCGAGCGATGCATGCAGCGCTACCGCGAGCGCGGCTTCGCCGTTCACGAGCTGCGTCCAGGGCAATTCGACGCCGTTGCGTTTGCCCTTGAGAGTGAGTTTCAGCGTGGACTGGGTCAGAGTCAGAACGTAGTCGCGGCCGTCGATGGTCAGTGCGCGTTTTAGCGTCGCGTGCAGCGGGGTCATGGTATCTCGTTAGTTGATTCCGAAGTGCTTCCCCAGCGCCTCGAGCGCCGGTTGCGCGATTTTGCGCGCGTCCAGCTTACTGCCCTCGAGCAAGCCGGCCAATTCGAGCATAACCGCGCCGTGCATGGTGGACCAGTAAACGTAGGCTGCGAGTTCGACATCGCCGCTTAAACGCCCGCTGGCCGCAAGCTCGCGCAGCCCGTCGCCCATGGTAAGACGCGCGCGATCCATCGCCTGTACCAGTTCCGGATAGCTGGCATAAGTCGGCTGGCTGACATCGAACATCAACCGGTACGCGGCGGGGTTGGCGAGGGCGAAATCGAGATAGGGATTGCCCGCTTGAGGCTTGGCGCGGGCGAATTCCATGGCGGACGCGAATCGATTGAAAGCCCGGGTCCGTACGGCGGCAAGGATGTCATCCTTGTCTTTGAAGTAGCGGTAGGGGGTCATCGAGGAGACGCCGAGCGAGTCGGCCATTTCGCGCATGGTGACCCCGTCGGGACCGTGCACCGCGAACAGCTTCTCAGCCACATTGCACAGGCGGGTGCGAAAAGCTTCGAGATCTTCCGGGGACAGCGTTTTGGGCATTGACTTAGTATAGTTTACAGGATAAATTTACAACATAAATATATAGCCGCAAGGAAGTCAGAAACATGGATACGATCGCCATCGAGCCGCGTGCCGGCAACCCGCACGTGAGCGGCAATCAAGCCCCAGTGCGCACCGAATCAACACTTGACCCGACGGTCCGCGGCAGGATCCCGCAAGGCCTGCGCGGTGCGCTGTACCGCAACGGCCCGAATCCGCAATTCGACCCGCAACGGAACTATCACCCCTTCATCGGCGACGGCATGATCCATGGGTTTTGGCTGGGCGAAGGAAGAGCGCGATATGCGAATCGGTACGTGCGCACGCCGCGTTGGCTCACCGAACATGCGGCGGGCGGCGCGCTGTTCGGCGGCATGGGAGTGCCGAGCGATCCTTCCGTGGAGAAGGTCTTGAGCGGCGGCGCGAATACGCACATCGTTCATCACGGCGGCAAGCTGATGGCGCTGCAGGAGGGCTCCAATCCCTTTGAGATCGACAAGTCGGATCTGGCCTCGAAAGGCTGGGTGGAGACGGGCGGGCGATTCACCGCGCATCCTAAAATGGATCCGCATAACGGCGAGATGCGCTGGTTTGCCTATTCATCAGGGGAAGGGCCGCTGAACCCCTTCCTCGACTACGGGGTGTCGGATGCCGCGGGCCGCATCCTGCGCCGCGACCGGTTCGAGGCACCCTATTGCTCGATGGTGCACGATTTCATCGTGACCGAGAATTACACGGCGTTTCCCGTATTGCCGCTCACCGGCGATATGACGCGCGCGAAGCGCGGCTTGCCTGCCTTCGCCTGGGAGCCGCAAAAAGGCGCGTTCGTGGGATTGATGGCGCGCAACGCCGGCGTCGATTCGGTGCGCTGGATCGAAGTCGATCCGGTTTATGTGTTTCATCCCGCCAATGCGTACGAGAAGGATGGGCGGCTGCATTGCGACATGATGGAGTATCCGAGCGCACCATTGTTCCCGAACCCGGACGGATCGCGCGGCGAAGCGTCCCGGGCGCGCATGGTGCACTGGAGCATCGATCTTTCCGATCGCGCCGCCCGGGTCGTGCGCACGCCGGTAAGCGATTTGGTCGGAGAATTTCCACGGATCGATGAGCGCTTCGCGGGATTGCCCTACCGCCACTGCTGGCATACCGCCAATGTCGAAATGAACGAGGCGCTGTTATTCGATTCGCTGGTTCACATGGACATGGCCACCCAGCGTCAGACGCTGCGCCGATTCTCGAACGGCGATAGCGTCGGCGAGCCGGTGTTCGTGCCGCGCACCGCCGAGGCGGCGGAAGGCGACGGTTGGATTCTGGCGGTGGTGCATCGCGCGGCCCAGGGACGCAGCGACCTGTTGATTCTCGATGCGCAGAGCATCGACGCCGACCCTGAGGCGGTGCTGGAATTGCCGGTGCGTGTGCCCGCCGGATTTCATGGCAGCTGGGTGGGTGATTAAGTAATTCTTAACTGAGCTTCACCCATTGCATTTGTTCCAACGCTCCGGCGGCGCGAAGCTGCGGGCGTGCATCGGAAATGCAACTAAAGGTGAACGCCATGACTGAATATCAAAAAATCGCCGCCGGCCTGCTGAGCATGACGCATCCGGAGATCTATCGATCTGTGCGCCTGTCGACGCTCGATGAAGAACTCCCGGCGCCGAATCGGCGGCCTCTGGCTCCTCGCAGCAAAGATACGCTGCTGAGGGCGCTGAAATTCGCATTTGCCGCGCTGCTGGCGGGATCGCGCGCGGTGCCGTTGGGCGACAACGGAGAAATCACGCGACAGCTCGGCGCCTATGGGGCCGGGCTGCGCTGCAAGGCTTAGTGTTTCTTGCGTGTGTAGCGGATGACCCAGTTGTCGGTCCAAGTTTTGCCGTCCTGGGTGGCTTGCCAGCGCCAGGTGAAACTGTCCGGCTCGATGTCGGTGAAAATCATCCGCTTCGCGGCCGCGGTGCCTGATTGCGGCAGCGTGGTAAGCACGAAGTTGCCGCTCGAATCGGGACCACCCGCGAGCTCGATGTATGCGCCCTGATCGTCCACCCAAGTCTGGCGCCAGCTTTTGGTGCGCATCAGATAGGTCGAGACGCTATGACCTTTGAATGAGCCGGCGTCGAAATGCTCCTCGGTCACGCAACCACCGTAGGTGCGTGTGATGTGATTGCTGCCGCTTCCCGCGGGCGTGCCGGGAAAGGCTTGCCAGCGTGCATCCCAATCGCCCAGCCAAAAATCGATCCGTTTGAATTCCGCCGTGGAGCAGGGGACGGGCGCCGATTGTCCTAGCGCCGGCGCGGCGGCGATAGTCAAAAGTCCGATCAACAGCATGCGCACGTCTTACCTCTTGGTAGGCGGTGGAGGTTGCATCATTATAGGCGCTGCACCGGGAATTTTATCGCCCAGCACGTGGCGGCACTCCTGCAACAAAGATTCTTCATTGCGCCCGCGGATCGCTTCGGGCATCGCTGCCCGCGGGCGCGGTTCGCCCGATTTCGTGGCTTCCAGACAATTAACGCAAGGGTTTGCCGTGGCGGCCTGCGCCGCCGCCGAAACTCATCGCCCCGGCGGATGTCTCGCCCGACGCGATCGTGACCCGGCCGTGCGCGATTTCATTGGCGATTGCATCCTCCTCGCTCAAGCCCCACTGCTCAATCGCGGAGAGGCGGTCGTGGCGCATCGCGGTCTGCGGAAAATTCGACAGCTGTTGCGCCAGCGCAATCGCAGCGGCCAATGCGCCGCCGTCCTCGACGCAGCGATTGATGAGTCCCATCTCCAAGGCTTCGTACGCATCTACCGCCCGGCCGCTCAAGATGAGATCCATCGCACGCCCATGACCGATGATGCGCGGCAGGCGGATGGTACCCAAGTCCACCAGCGGAATGCCGAAGCGGCGGTTGAAGACGCCAAAGACAGCGCCGGTCCCGGCGATCCTCAAGTCGCACCACAGTACCAGTTCCAGACCGCCGGCCACCGCAGGGCCCTCGATGGCTGCGATGACGGGTTTGGACAGCCGGAGGCGCGGTGGTCCCATGGGGGAGTCGCCGCTCGCGGAGAGCGTGATGCGATCTCCCGCGGCAATGGCTTTCAAATCAGCGCCGGCGCAGAAAACATCATCGCCGCCGGCGAACACGGCAACGTCGAGTGCGGCATCCGCGTCAAAGGCGCGGAATGCTTCGGCCAGGGATTGCGCCGTTGCGGCGTCCACTGCGTTGCGCCGGTCCGGACGCAGAATACGAATTACCGCGACCCGACCGATCGCCGCGACGGACACTGACATGCTGGCACCTCACTGATTTTTGACGCGCAAGTTTAGCTGGTCTTGAAGGCGGCCCGCGGCGTTGCCTCGCAATCGGCTTGAGTGCGGCGACCGTGCCGCTGCGCACCAGTCCCGCGTATGAGGCGGGTCCCAAAACAGCGGCTATCAGCACGACACCGCAGAACATCTTCATGGCAGGGTTAGTATAAATGGAACGGCGGTCAAGGCATGGGCTAAGCTCCAACCACGGTGGCGGAGACGAGATATGAGAATCACCTGCATGATGATATCGGCATTGGCGTTCGCCGGCGCAGCACGCGCTGCCGATGACAACAGCTTCGCGGTACGCGACGTGCGGTTGTTCGATGGCCGCCAAACGAGCGTGCACGCCAATGTCGTGGCAGCGACGTCGCTGCCGGCAAAAATTTTCAAGCTGGGCGATCGCGGCCGCATTCAGCCCGGCTACCGCGCCGATCTCGCGCTCATCGACGGCGACCCCGCGCAATCGGTCGATGCCACGTTGTCCATCGCCAAGATTTGGAAAAACGGCTACGCAGTGGACCGCGCGCCGCCGAAGCAATGATGGCTCCGGCATTGCATCATGTGGTGATCGTCGGCGCCGGGTTCGGCGGAATGGCCGCTGCTCAACAGCTGGCCGGCGCGGCGGTTCGAGTCACGATTATCGATCAGCGCAACCATCACTTGTTCCAACCGCTGCTATATCAAGTGGCTACCGCCGCGCTTGCGACTTCGGAAATCGCGTGGCCGGTACGCTTCTTGATGCGCAAACGCGGCGAAGTGACGACCTTGTTGGGCGCAGTCGGCGGCATCGACACGCGCAAGCGGCGCGTCAACCTGCAAGACGGGGGCAGCGTCGAGTTCGATACGCTGATTCTCGCGACCGGCGCCCGCCATGCGTATTTTGGTCATGACGAATGGGAGCCGTTTGCGCCCGGACTCAAGACTCTGGAGGACGCCACGTCGATTCGCCGCCGGGTACTCTTATCGCTCGAGCGTGCCGAGCGAGAAACCGATCCTGCGCGGCGTACCGCATTGCTCAGCTTCGCCATCGTTGGAGGCGGTCCGACCGGCGTGGAATTGGCCGGCGCCATCGTGGAACTGGTTTACCAGAATCTGGTGGGCGAATTCCGCAGCATCGACACGCGCCGGGCGCGCGTGCTGCTGATTGAGGCGGGACCGCGGCTGCTGCCGGCTTTTGCGCCGGATCTTTCGGCGTATGCGCGTAGGGCGCTGCAGCGCTTGGGCGTCGAGGTGCGGCTTGGGTCGGCCGTGACCGAATGCAATTCGAGCGGCGTGAGTATGGGCGGTGAGACCGTGGCCGCGGGCGTGGTGCTATGGGCTGCCGGCGTGCGCGCATCGCCCGCCGCCGCATGGCTCGCTGCGCCGGCGGATGCCGCCGGCCGCGTCAAAGTGGAAGCGGATCTCACGGCTCCGGGGCACCCGGAGATCTTTGTCATCGGCGACACAGCGACCGCGAATGTTTGGAATGGAAAGCCGGCGCCCGGCATTGCGCCGGCCGCCAAACAACAGGGCATGCATGTCGCCCGTACGGTCAAACGGCGCTTGGCCGGCGATTCGCGACCGCTCGCGTTCCGCTATAGGCACGCCGGCGATCTGGCGACCATCGGCAAGCGCTCGGCGGTGATCGACTTCGGCTGGTGCAAGCTCAAGGGTTGGATCGCATGGTGGGTGTGGGGCATCGCGCACATCTATTTTTTGATCGGCCTGCGCAACCGGCTGTCGGTGGCCTTGAGCTGGGTATGGATTTATTTAACCGGCAATCGCAGCGCCTGTCTGATCACGCAGGTCGACCACAATCCAGATTCGCATTGAGCATTACCGCCGCCCGCCGCCCTGCTAAAGCGGATGCGGCTGTTGTTCGCCTCAATTGCCCTTTACGCCGGGCCCGTTAAAGGCGAACCTTACCGCCCTATGGCGACCGCAAAATCAAAATCCAAGGCCCCGCGCAAGAAAAAAGCCGCGGCGACGAAGCGAACCCGCGGCAAATTGGCGCCCGGCGGCAGCGCGCGCGGCCTGGATGCCGGCCAAGTGGCCATCGCCTTGGACAGCGCGGACGTCGCCGAAGTGGTGAGTTCGGTGCACAGCGCCGGAGGCGCGGCAATCGGCGCCTACCGGGATCCTTTGGGCGGCCGCGCTTTGCTGCTGGCGTCATTGCCGCTCAATGCGCTGCAGCCGACGCCGTTTCAACGCGACCTGTCACCCACGCATGCGAAACGGCTGGCGGTGAAGATCGACGAAACCGCGGCCTTCTTGGATCCGCTGATCGTCGTGCGCGGCGAGGAAGGGCGCTTCTGGACGCCGAACGGACGGCATCGTCTGGCGGCCGGTAGAGTGCTCGGCCTGAAGCAAATTACCGTGTTGATTTCTCCGGACGAGACGCTGGCGTATCGCATACTGGCGCTCAATACCGAAAAAGCGCACAACCTGCGCGACCGCAGCCTCGAAGTGATCCGGATGGCGCGCAGCCTTGCGAAACGCCACAGCGCTTCCAAGGAGTCGCAGTACACCGCGGAGTTCGAAGCCGCCGAACTGCTCACGTTGGGAATCGTGTACGAGAAGTCCTCGCGATTTGCCGGCGGCGCCTATAGCTCCTTTCTCAAGAAAGTCGACCGCTTCGGCGAGCGTACATTGGCTGCCAGCTTGCGCGAACGGGAAGGGTACGCCTCGCGTCTCTTGGAAATCGATGCGCGCGCAAAGAAAATCATCGAGATGCTGCAAGCGCGGGGCTTCAAATCCCCGTATCTGCGCAACTACGTGGTGGCGCGCATCAATCCGGTGCGATTTCACAAGGCAAAAAAAGGCGATACCAAGCCGCCGATGCCCCTGGCGCAAGCTCTGACGCGCATGGCCGCGGCGGCCACGAATTTCAAGGTGGAATCGGTTTCGAGTGCGGATCTGGCCTGGGTCGCAGTCGGTGCAGGGCAGGAATGAAGCGGCACCGAGCATGATCGAGCGCCGGATTGAAATCGCCACGCCCGCCGGCCGGATGAACACCTTCATTTGCCATCCGGAGCGAAACAGCCCGCATCCCGCCGTCATTTTTTTCATGGACGCGCCCGGTATCCGCGAAGAATTGCGCGACATGGCGCGCCGACTGGGAACGGTCGGCTACTACGTGATGCTGCCGAATCTGTACTACCGCTCGAACGTCGAGGAGCTGGGCTCGGTGGTGGGCGAGGCCAATGTGGTGACGCGCGAGAAGGCGCTCAAGCTCATGACCACCATCAACATTCCGATGGTGATGCAGGATGCGGATGCCCTGGTGGCTTTTGCCGCCAAGGACAAGGCCGCATCGACGGGCCCGATGGGATGCGTCGGTTACTGCATGAGCGGCCAATACGCTATGAATGCCGCCGTACGCCACAAGGACAAGATCGGTGCGGCGGCGTCAATCTATGGCGTTGCGCTGGTCACGGACAAGCCCGACAGTCCGCACCTTGTCCCGCGGCACACAGATGCGCGCCTCTATTTCGGCTGCGCGGAAAACGATCATTATTTCCCCGCGGAAATGATCGACAGACTACGCGCGGAAGTCGCCGCCAAAGGCGGCAATGCAGAAGTGGAAGTTTATCCCGGCACGCAGCATGGGTTCGCCTTTGCCTCGCGCCCGATGTATGACAAGCCGGCGGCGGAACGCCATTGGGAGCGTTTGTTCGCGCTGTTCGGCGAGGCTCTGGCGGGTCAAGGCAGAGACTCCAGTTCGCGGTCTTCCAAATATTGATGCATGTTTTTGAGTAGATCGCCGCGCGGCGGCGTGTGGCAGAGTCTGATCCGGCAAAAAGGCAGCAGATTCACCAGGGCGCAATTCTCGCTAAGCCAAAGCACGCCGTCGGCGTTGTTCCTCGGGCGATTCTTCGCCCAGGGCGGATTGGTGTTGACGGGTTCCATGCGATTCTTACGAATCCATTCTAATTGTGCCGACGACAGCCCCGATAAATTGCGGTAGAGCTTTTCTCGTTCGGCAGCTTGCATTTGATTTTTAACCGCCCACTCTGCCTCCTGCGTCCAGTCGATCGGCGTAGGCAATGTGATTGCATTCCGGATGTCGGGGTTCGCGGGTAGAGCTTCGCCTGCGGGAATATCTTGATGCAACTTGGGTCCCCTTGCCGCGCGAGCGCCGATCCGCGTTCGACCTCGCGGCAAGGAAGGCGCCGCCGGCGCCGCGGCACGCTCGGTCTGTGCGGAAAGCCGCAGGAAATTCATTCCGATCATCCTGATGATTTTCTGGTTGATCCGTGTGCGTTTCCCATGGCAAAACACGGCGGCCGTGCACTAAACTCGCTCGATGAATGCCGAGCCCGAAGTCATCCCAAGGCTTGCAGCTACCACGATCCTAGTGCGTGCACGCGGAATTCAGCCTGAAATATTGCTATTGAAGCGCGGCGCGCAGGCGCGCTTCATGCCCAACGCCTTTGTCTTTGCCGGTGGTGCGCTCGATCTCGACGACGAAAGCGCCGATGTATACGGCCTGTGCGAGGGATTGGACGACGCGCGCGCGAGCGAGCGTCTGAATATGCCGTCGAACGGGCTGCGCTTCTTCGTGGCTGCGGTGCGTGAAGCGTTCGAGGAGTGCGGATTGCTTCTGGCATACGATTCGCGCGGCGCTGCAGTGGACTTAAGCCCCTGGGAGGAATCGCAGCTGCGCGCGACGCGTTTGCAAGTGTCCTCCGGCAAATTGACCATGGCCGAGCTATGCCTCCGGCATGGTTGGCGCCTCGCCGTCGACAAGCTCGAGTTTTTCAGCCACTGGATTACGCCGCCCGGCCGGCTGCGCTTCGACACGCGATTTTTTCTGTGCGCAGTGCCTCCCAACCAGACCGCGAGTCTTGCGGGAAATGAAATGGCCGCGCTGGTCTGGCGCACCGCCGCCGAAGCATTGGCCGAACACGCCAACCAGCAATTGCTGCTCATGTATCCGACGCGCTCGATTTTGACGGAGATCGCCGCAATGCGCGGCATTGATGAATTGTTCGATTTTGCGGGCCGGCCCCGGGTCATTGCGCCGATCACGCCGGTGCTGCCGCCCGGAGTGCGGCCGGAATGGGAGCGTTAGCGCCGGCCGGATTGAGCCTCGTAAATCCTTCGGACCGCGACCATGGTATCGGCATCCTCGACCCGCTTGTCCTCGCGATAGCGCTTCACCCGCGCGAGGCGCAATGCCAGCCCGCCGGGATAGCGCGTGCTGGCCTGTAAATCGCTGAACGCTATCTCCACCACCAAATCGGGACGGATGTAGACGGTACCGGTATCGCAGCGCGTCTCGCGCGCCAGAAATTCCTTGGTTTGCCAGGCGAGCATTGCGTCGGTGAGTCCCTTGAAGGTTTTGCCCAGCATGACGTATTCGCCCGTGGCCGGATCGAGAGCTCCCAAATGCAGATTGGACAGTTTGCCGGTGCGCCGCCCATAGCCCCACTCGGCGCCGAGCACGACCAGATCGAGGGTGTGCACGCGCTTGATCTTCAGCCAGCCGGCGCCGCGGTTGCCAGCCTCGTAGGGAGCATCCAATGCCTTGGCCATGAGACCTTCATGGCCGGCGGCGATGGCGGCAACGTAAAAGGCGCGTGCGTCGGACCCGGAATCGGTCACCAATCGCGGGATCAGCATGCTTGCAGGGACCGCCTTGACCAGAGCCTCAAAACGCTCCCGTGTCGAGCGTACGGCAATGCTCTGCTCGCCGATTCGCAGGCAATCGAAGAAGTAGGCTTCGATCGGCAAGATTCCGCGCGAGGCTTCGACATTGAGCTTGCGGCCGAAGCGACGCATCGTGACTTGAAACGGATGCGGACGGCGCGACGCATCGAAGGCAATCGCCTCGCCGTCGAGCACCAGGCTGTGCTCCGCGAAGGTGCGCACGCGCTCGACGATTTCCGGGATGGCCGCGCCGATCTCGTTCAGGCTGCGCGTGTAGATGCGCACCTCATCGCCAAGCTTATGGACCTGAATACGCGCACCATCCATCTTCCATTCGAATGCCGCCGCGCCGTGAATGATTTGCAAGGCCGCGTCCACGTCCGCGGCCGTTTGCGCCAGCATCGGCGCGACCGGCGAGAACAGCTCGAGCTGAAACTCTTCGAGTGCTGCGATGCCGCCGCCGAAAGCTGCGGAGGCCACCGCGCCGAGGCTCTTGCCGTACATTGCCGCGCGCCGCACGGCTGGCACGGGTAGATCGGCCGCCGCGGCAATGGCGTCAAGCATGACACCGGCCAAGGCGCCCTGGCGCAGTTCTCCGATCAGAAGGCGCAGCAGGAATTGTTGTTCGGACCTTGTCGATCGCGAATAGAGTTCCCGCAGTGCGTGCGCGCGCCGCACTGCGGATCCGCTGCCGCGAATCCCGGCGAGAGCGGCGAGGCTGCGATCGACCTCGGCTATCGACAGCGTCTCGGATGAGGCGGCGGGCGTGCCGGCGGCCGCGCGCACGGCGGCGTAGCCCACGCCGATTTTTCCTTGCGGAATTTCACCCGACAAATAGTGCACACCGGCGCTGATTTCCTCCGGCGTCAACGAATTGAGCAGCGCAGCCAGTTCCTGGATTTTGACGCGCCGAGCGGCGGTTGCAGCGACGCGCCCGGAGGTTCGCACGAGTTCCGCCAGCAGGGTCACTTACGCGCTACCGCGCCCATCCATCCGGCCAAGGCGTTGATCATGTCATCGTTGATTTGACTGTCGCTGAAACTGCTGCGTGCGGGAACATGGAAGGAATGGTCGGCTTCCGGCAACAACAACAGCGTCGCCCGATCGCCCAGCATCGTTATCAGCGGGTTGAGCAATTCAGGTTCGGCATACAGATCCCGCGCCCCCTGCAAAAATAAAAGCGGTATCTGTATCTTGAGCAGATGCGCGGCGCGCGAATCGGAGGGTTGCCTTGGCGGGTGCAAGGGGAAGCCTAGGAATGCCAAGCCGCGAACATCGGGCAAGGGATCCGCGGCTTGTGCCTGCGACGTCATGCGCCCGCCGAAGGATTTGCCGCCGGCAAATAGCGGCAATGCGGGCAGCAAGCCGCGCGCGCAATCCACTGCCGCGCGCACGGTGCTGCGGCAAAGCGAGGGTGGGTCGGGGCGCCGCCCGTGCTTTTCCATATATGGGAACTGGTAGCGCAGCGTGGCGATGCCGTGAGCTGCCAGATCATGGGCCAAATTCACCATGAAGGGATGCTGCATGCCGCCACCCGCGCTGTGCGCCACCACGAAACACGCCTTGGAGCCCTCGGGAGCTATCAGCTGTCCGGAGACCCGCGTCTTTGCGTCGACGTCGATATGCACCGGCTTAGCTTCAGGGCTATTCACGCTTAAGTCTACGGCAGCGCAGGTGGATGGAAGTTCAGGCGGCTTCAGCGCGTTATGTGCTTGATGGCATCGGCCAAGGAGCGCGCACCCGCCGCGTAGTCCTTCCAGGGCTTGGCTTTACCAAGCAAGGCCGGCGCGCTGCGCACGGTAAATTTCTTCGGGTCGAGGCCCTTCTTCACGTCGCGCCACACGAGCGGCATGGATACCGTAGCGCCTTCACGGGCGCGCGGCGAGAGCACCGCCACGGCCGTGGCCATGCGGTCGTTGCGCAGGTAATCCAAGAAGATTTTACCGGAGCGCTTCGCCTTGGACATGTTGTCGAGATAGCGCGTCGGACTGTCCTGCGCCATTTGTGCGCACACCAAATGGGCGAAATTCTTGGCAACGTCCCACGCGACCGCCTTTTTGCCCTCGATCAACGGCGTGACCACATGCAGGCCCTTGCCGCCCGTGGTCTTGCAGAAACACACCAAACCGAGTTGTTCCAGCCGTTCGCGGATATCGTGCGCGGCCGCGATGACGGCATCGAATTTCACATCCGGAGCCGGGTCCAAATCGAACACCAGCCGGCCTGCGGTTTCCGGACTGTCGCGCGCGCAATTCCAAGGGTGCAGCTCGAGCGCGCCGATCTGCGCCACGGCGGCGAGCGCTTCGACCCGATCGATCTGCACATAGGGGGCTTTATCGCCGCGCACTTTGACGAAATCAAACAGCTCGGACATGCCGGCCATGGCGTGACGCTGGAAAAAATGTTGACCGCCGATGCCGTCGGGCGCCCGCACCAGCGAGCAAGGGCGACCGAGGAGATGCGGCAGCATCCACTCTCCCACCTGATCGTAGTAGCGTCCGAGATCGAGCTTGGTGACCGGTTTGCCGTCGCCCGCGTTGGGCCACATCGCCTTGTCCGGCTTCGACAGCGTCACGCCCATGACCGTTGAGGGGCCGGAAGGCGCGGCCGGGGAACGGGGCTTCTTCGATGACGCAGGCGAACCTGATGTCCCGCGTGAGCTTGATCGCGCGCGCCGGGCCTTGGGCGCGGCTGATTCTTCGGTTAAGTTTGGCATGGCATTCTCCGCAACCACATCGTTCGGATTCTTGTCCTCGCGCAGGCCCTTGAACGCGGCTTGGCGGATCATGCCAGAGCCGGTCCAGCCTTCGAATTCGATCTCGGCGATCAATTCCGGCTTCAGCCAACGCACATTGCTTTCCTTTGGAGGTGCATTCGGCCCTTCGAAGGGACTTTTCTCGCGTGTCAATTTATGTAATTTCGGCAAGAGTGTTTTCACCACGGCGCGTCCGTAGCCGGTGCCGATCCTTCCCGCGTAAACGAATTGACCGTCCCGATGCACCCCGGCGAGCAAGGAGCGCAGGGTGCCGGCTTCGGTGGTCCAGCCGCCCAGCACGACTTCCTGCCCCGCGCGGCATTTGGCTTTGAGCCAGCGATCGCTGCGGCCTGAGAAATACGCAGCGTCGAGTTTTTTTGAAATGATGCCTTCGAGTCCGATCTTGCAAGCGGAGGCGAGCACTGCCTCGGCGTTGGATTCGATGTGGGCGACGTAGCGGATACGGCCGCCCGCCGTATGGGCGCCCAGGAATTCTTCGAGCCGCGCTTTGCGCTCGCTCAGGGGCAGCGCGCGTAGATCCTCGCGGCCCTCGAACAGCAGGTCAAAGACATAGAAGACGAGCACATCGGAATTTTCCGCCGACAGCGCCGCCTGCAAAGCACCGAAGTTCGGCAATTGATGGTCATCGAGCGCGACGATCTCGCCGTCGATAATGCAGTCGGGAAATGCCGCGGCGTCCTTGGCGACGGCGCTGAAGCGCTCGGTCCAATCAAGCCCGGTGCGCGTGCGGATGACGGCAGAGCCTTTTTCAATCTTGAGCTGCGCGCGATAGCCGTCGAATTTCACCTCGTGACCCCAGCCGGCACGATCCGGCGGCCGGTCCACCAGCTTCGCCAGTTGCGGCTCGATGAAGTTGGGAACGGTTTTCACCAACACGGGCTTCACGCGCACCGATCTCACCGCCTCGGCAGCCCCGGACGCTTTGTTGCCGCCGACGGCCGCAACGGGTACCGCGCGTGACCGCGGCGGGGCATCGTCGGCCCGTTCCTCGGCACTCTTGCCGATCCACACGGCGTCGGCTTTGCCGGCCTCCGCGGTTGCGAGCATGAAGGGCTTGGGACGCTTGCCTTTGCCGCCGGCGATCTGCTGCATAGTTCGTCCGGAGGCGACCGAGCGGTCCTCGCTCAACACCGCATCGCCTTTACCGGTACCCGAATAGTCGTCGCGGTGTTTGATCAGCAGCCAATTGGTGCGCTTGCCGCGGAAACGATCGCCGCGCATACGCACCAGCACCCAACTGCCTTTCAGCTTCTCGCCGTCCAGCGTGAATTTCAGATCGCCGGCGGCGAAAGCGTCTTCCGTGGTCTTGTTACCCTCAGGACTCCAATAGCCGCGGTCCCATAGCATGACGCTGCCGCCGCCGTACTCGCCCTTCGGAATGGTGCCTTCGAAATCTCCGTAGTCGAGCGGATGGTCCTCGACTTCCACGGCAAGACGTTTGTCAGCCGGATCGAGCGACGGCCCTTTCGTCACGGCCCAGGACTTGAACACCCCTCCCCATTCCAACCGTAAGTCATAATGCAGCCGGCGTGCGGCGTGCTTCTGCACCACGAAGCGCAATCGAGAAGAGGACGCGACGCGCTGCTCGCCCGACGGCTCCTCGGTCTTGGTGAAATCGCGTTTGGTGCGATAAACGGTGAGCGCCGGTTTCGCCATGTCATGCGCCCTGATCCATCATGCGCCGGTAAGCCAGCAAGTGGCGCAGCGAAGCCTTGGGGTCCTGGGCCCTTTCATAGAGACGCGCGAGATTGAAATGCGCGTCGGCAAATTGCGGATCGAGCGCCAACGCTTCGCGATACGCGGCGATGGCGTCAGGCTCACGCTGCAAGTCTTCCAGCACCACCGCGAGATTGAACGCGATGAAAGGATCCGCCTTGGCGCCCAGGCGATAAACGCGTTCGGCTTCGACCAGCCGGCCGGCCAGGTGCAGAAGCCGGCCTAGATTGATGCGCGCTTCCATGTGATCGGGGTCTGCTCTGAGGCAGAGTTCGTAAACCTTTTGCGCCGCCTGCGGATTGCCGTCCTCGAGGCTGAGCGCGCGCGCGTAGTGATCCTCGGCGGAAATTCCCGCGGCCATCCTTGCGGACCTGCCGGACGCGGCCGCCTGCCGCTTGGCGATCACCTCCTGCTTGGTGATGACGTGCAGCCGGCCCTTCTCCTCGATGATTTCAAAGGCCAGGTGGTATTGGCCCGATTCGGACTCGCGCAAACTCTGGCCTTCGCGGACGGCGATGCGATTGCCGAGCGCAGTGAGCGAGACCCTGTTGAGGGCGGAGCCTTCCGGCAGGGCGGAACGCAATTCTTGCAGAGTCTTGTTGATTCTTTGCGGCGATATTTTCGCCGCGCGCAGCGCGCTCGCGGTGCGCAGGACCACGAGGTCATGAAACGAGTAGTGCAGCTTGCCGGAACGACTGACCGGCTGAATGTTTCCCGCGCGCGTTAATGCACGAACGGCCGAGGCCGGTAATCCGAACAGACGCTCCAGATCTTTCGTGTCGTAGGCATGCATCTCATCTTCGGGCGGATTTGCGCGCTGAGCCTGACGCGGCCGCGCGCTTGGGTGCCTTGCGCTCCTTCAAATCCGTCGCCTTCGAGCCGCGCGCATCGATGCTCGCCCGCAGGGCTTCCATCAGGTCGATGACATTGCCGCCCTTGGCCGCAACCGGTCCTTCCGCCAGCGACACTTCCTTGCCTTCGACTTTCTTCTGAATCGCCGCCTGCACGCGGGCGCGATGCTCATCGGCAAACTCGTTGGGATCGAAGCGTTTCGCCGCCAGATGCTCGATGAGCTGTTGGGCCAGCTTCAGCTCCGGGTCCGACACCGGCGCGGCCTCGATGCCTAAGTCCTTGAGTTCGCGAACCTCGGCTTTGAAATGCAGCTGATGCATTGCCAGGCCATCCTCGATCGGGCGTATCACCACGATGTGTTCCTTGCCGCGCGAAATCCAGCGGCCAACCGCGCATTGCCGCGACTTGCGCAGCGCCGTCGCCAGCAGGGTATAAGGTTTGGCGCCGCCCTTGTCGGGCGCCAGATAGTACGTGCCGTCGAAATACAGCGGATCCACCGACTCGAGCGGCACGAATTGGCCGATGTCGATGGCGTGGCTGGTCGCATCCTCGAGCGCCTTTAGTTCTTCGGCGCTGAACTGAACATATTGGTCCTTGGCAAATTCATAGCCCTTGACCATTTCGGAGCGTTCGACAATTTTGCCGTCGTTCACGGCCACGTACTGCTGCTTGACGCGCGAACCGTCTTTTTGACGCAGCAAATTAAACGAGATGCGTTCGGAGGAAACTGTCGCGGAATACAGTTTCACCGGAATGGCGACAAGCCCGAACGAGATTGTCAGCGACGCGATGGAGCGAGCCTGGGTAGCCATTGTCTTATCCCTTAAGAGCCTAGGAGCGATTTGTTTCTGATTTTATTGAATAAACGCACGCAAGACCTTCGATTGTCTACGGTTTATGCCCTCTAGACTAGGAATAATGCAAGGGCGTTTCAAGTGGATTTGCCGCAAATCCATGTAGGGATCGACGAAGCCAAGACAGCGGCCGGCAGACAGCCGTGCCGGTACATCGAAACCACGTTAACCAAAAAATCCTTTAAAAACAGATATATACGTCCACAAGCGCCTCAACGACGTCGTCGTGCTGATCAGGCTTGCCGAGCCGCCGGCCTCACCGGCAGCTTCCATTCCGGGCGAATGAAATGGCAGGTGTAGCCATTGGGAATCCGTTCCAGGTAGTCCTGGTGTTCAGGCTCCGCTTCCCAGAAGTCACCCGCCGGCGCTACTTCCGTCACCACCTTGCCCGGCCAAAGACCCGATGCTTCGACGTCTGCGATGGTGTCTTCGGCAACGCGCTTTTGCTCCTCGCCGGTGTAGAAAATAGCGGATCGATAGCTCGAGCCCCGGTCGTTGCCTTGCCGATTCAAAGTCGACGGGTCGTGTATCTGGAAAAAGAATTCGAGCAGTTTGCGATAACTGATCACTTTCGGATTGAAGATGATTTCGATCGCTTCGGCGTGCGTGCCGTGGTTGCGGTAGGTCGCGTTTTGCACATCGCCGCCCGAATAGCCCACACGCGTCGAAATGACGCCGGCATAGCGGCGCAATAAATCCTGGACGCCCCAGAAGCAGCCGCCCGCTAAAATTGCACGTTCGGTCGGTTGAGACATGGTGACTTACTCCTTCAATTGCATTGCCGCGGCGTCGCGCGATTCCGGGTCCAATCGGGATGTCGTGGCGGCCATGTCGGCCAGTATATACGCCTTCCCGAGCGCGCGAGTCCGGCGGGTTTACAGCGCCGGTAAGATCTTGTGAAGCAGCAAGGGCGCCTTAAGTTTGCGGTGCGCGAATTTCAATGGAGGCCGCATGCGAGCAATCAAGGACTGTTATCCGGCATCGGCCGATGATGGGTCGTGAAGACTTGCTCGGAACAGGACGGCGGACCGTTGACCGGATTGCACCGGGCCACGCCGCCGCCGGGGAGGCTGACCGAATACGGCGTCCATTGCGAGGGTTCGGACGCCGGATAGTCGGTGCTCAAGAGCTGCGCGCCGCTCGCCAAGGCAATCTCACGGCGCGCCGTGTCATTGCTGCGCGCCTGCTTGGTGTCCGCGTCGGTGCGGGTGCGAACTAGGTATCCTTTGCGCACCAGAGCGGCGATGGTCGCTTGATCACCCTCGTTTTGTTCCGTGAAGGCGCAGTCGGGCTGCCCGGGTTCCGCATTGGTAAAAATGACGCGGCCGCGAAGCGCGGGATGCCCTTCAAGATAAATCGGCTCCGCCGAGCGCTGGTCCATCAGGAACATCACCTTGCCGCGAGACGCCGCCAGGCTCGGCCAGCTCTCATGCAGTACGGCCTCCTCGAGCGTCGCGTACTTTCCGCGCACCTGATCCGGCGTAATCATCTCGCCGGGCGTGAACACGGAGCGGATTTCCGCATCGAGCGCATCGAAGGTGGCGGAGCTGAATTTCTCCGGGTTGCGCGCCCGGTATTGCGGCGGCAAAGGAGACTCCTTGGTCTCCAACAGAATGAAAATGGGCACATGATCCCGGTGCGCTTGCGACCAGCCGCGTACGGCTTTGAGACAGGCGATGAGTTGCTGACAGGTGCTGCGGTAGTCGAGTTCCTGCACGTGCAGCACCTTGAACCCCGGCTTGCTCATCAGACCCTCCGGATCGAACTCCGGGTCTCTCGGCAGGCCGGCCGCCGCCACCGCATCGATCCCGTTGGGATGCGCATAGCGCCCTCTCTCGCTGTCGGCGTAGATATCCAGTTCGATCTGACGCACGCCCGAGGTGAGCTGCGCATCCAGCGGTCGATGCCGATACTCGAGTGCTTGAAACAACTTCGGATTTTTCTGCTCGAGCAGCTTGGCTTCGCTCGGCGCGAGGCCCGCGTGATAACTATTGTGCGTGCCGATCACCTGAATCTGATTCAACTTGACCGGCTCGGCGGAAATGGCGGCGGCGGCGAGGCAGAACAGTGCGATGGCGAGCGCACCGGCGCTCGCAGCGATGAATCGGATCGTCATCTTCGATGCACTCCTGTCAGTCCCGGCCGCGGGCCCAAGTATAGTCCTCGGCCGGTTACATACTCATTGAGGAGCGGCAAAGCATGAACATCGAGATCGATTGCGTCGCGCAAGATGGGCCCGCGGCGGCGGCTACATCTGCTTGAAGAGATGTGCAAACTGGCGGCTGACGGCGATCTCATTCTTGCGGCCTTTGAGCGTTAGGGTCAAATGGCCCAATTCGTCGCGCTTGGCGTGCGCGATGTGCGCGGAGTTCACGACCGTGCCGCGGTGAATTTGCCAGAAAATTTCCTCGTCCAGCTGCTCGAGCAGTTCCCGCAGCGGCATGCGAATGATGCTGTCGCCGTCTCGGGTTGCCACGGTGATGTACTTATCCTCGGCCTCGAACCACAGCACTTCATTGACTGGAATCAGCTTGACCGTGGTGCCGGCGCCAGCGCGCACGAAGCGCAGCTTGTCCTTGCGCGGGGTGTTGCCCAGCAGCGCTGCAATGCGGGTTGCCATCTCGTCCGCCGTGACATCGCCGCTGCCACGGCTCAGCTGACCGGTCAGACGCTCAATGCACCTGGTCAGGCGCGGGATCTCGACCGGCTTGAGCAAGTAGTCGATTGCCGCGGCCTCGAAAGCATCGAGCGCATAGGCATCATAAGCCGTGACGAACACGATGAGCGGCGGACGTCCCTTCAAGCAGAGCTGCCGTGCCGTTTCGAGACCGTCAAGCTGCGGCATGCGCACATCGAGAAAGGCAACGTCAGGGGAGAATTCGTCGGCGAGCTTCACGGCTTCGGCGCCATTCGCTGCCAGGCCGGAGCAATGGGCAGAAGGCCAATGCTCGGTCAATTGTTGCGCGAGCACCCGGGCGAGCAGCGGTTCATCTTCGGCAATGATGTAGCTATAGGTCGGGCTCATGTAGCCGGGCGGGACAGCAAGTTCAGCGGCACCTCGATGGCCGCGTGCGTGCCGCGCGGTGCGCGAGGCTCGAGAACCAAGCGCGCGGCGCTGCCAAACAGCGACTGTAACCGGGCGCGCACGTTTTGAATCCCGGCTCCCGTGCCCACCGTGCCGGCGTTACCGAGACCCACGCCTGTGTCATCGACCGCCACCATGAGCTTGTCGCCCGAACAGCGCACGCTGACGCGGATATTGCCGCCGTCGGAGGCGGGCTCGATGCCGTGAGTAATGGCGTTCTCCACCAGCGGCTGCAGCAGCATGGCCGGAAACTTCAGGCGCAAGCAGTCAGGGTCGCAATCGAATTCGGTGGTCAGGCGATTCGGCAGGCGCAGCGCCATGATCGCAAGATAGGACTTCAGCAGCTCGACTTCCGTTTGCAGTGTCGCCGCTTCGCTGCGCGCATGCGTCAGGGCGGCCCGCAAGTAGCGGATTAAATTGCCCAGCAGACAGCGCGCATTGCCGGCGTCGGTGGCGATCAGGGCGTCGAGATTGGCCAGCGTGTTGAACAGGAAATGCGGCTCGATTTGCGCCTGCAGAGCACGCAGCTGCGCTTCAATGGCGGCGCGCTCCGCGCGTTCCACGTCGCGCCGGCTTTGCGCAAGTCTCACCCAACTGAAGTTGATGAACAGTGCGATGCTGCCCGCCACCAGCGAGAAGACCACGGCTACCAGCCAAATGTAGCCCTCGTGCAGGCTGTACATCGGCGACTGGCGCGGCAGGAACATCTTCGAAAGCAACTCGCCGCCGATGGCGCCGGCCACGATCAGAACGAAGTAAATCGCGAAGCGCATATGAATGCGTCCGCGGAAACGCTGCATGACCGTACAACGCACCATCGCCACCAACGCGAGAATGCTGAGGCCGATGCAGTAGGCGATAACGAGGTTCGGGATGACCTCGTCCCAGGAATGCAGCAGCAGGGCGATGAGCAGAGCGATGATGGTGTTGATCGCGAGCGTCATCGGCAAGCGCCGCCGCAAGAAATCGATCACGGTGTCTTCCGTCCCGTCGAAGGGCGAAAACCGCTCCGCTTCAGCCTGCATAGAGGGCTTCATTCGCTTAAGTCTATCGCCCTTCGACCCCTAGCGCATGCCCCGGATTGGCGGCGACCGTGGTGGAAACTTCGGCCTTGGCGACGGCCATATCGTCCACCGCGACGACTGCGAAGGGCACCAATCCTAAGATCAGCGACAGCGACAGGGCTGCGAAACTGTTGAGGGCCTTCATGACTTATCTCCGGGAAAAATTGAACCGTGGCGATACTTTAGTGAGCCGGCAGGGGGCACGAGGAAATTGCGCCGAATCAGCGGTTCCGCGGCGCGGACGGTATTTCTCGGGCCGCGAACGGCAGCTCTTCAGCCGGGGATCTCTACGAGGCCAGCCACGTTATGTCCATTCTCGCCGCCAGCGTCGCGCCGGGCAGCAGCGCGAACACGCCGGGCTTCTGAAAAAAGTCACCCGAAAAGTCTTGTGGATCGGTGATGCCATGCCAGGGCTCAACGCAGATGAAGGGGGCACCCGGCTTGGTCCAAATACCGAGGTACGCGGCATCGGGAAAATCGATTCGGAGCCGGGGACCGCTGCTTCCATAAGTGACCGAGCGGCTCTTGAGCTGATCGAAAATCAGAACGTCTTGCTGGAACAGTGCGTCGGTCAACTTCAAGCGGCGATCGACAATCGGTGTGGGGTGGCGCACGGGCGTCAGCAATCCCGCGGCATCGATTCTTCGTACGGCGGCAGGCTCGTCGGATTCGAATTGAACGAAATGTGATTCGCGCGGTTGGCCCATGGCCAACGGCCAGCGAAAGCCGGGGTGATAGCCAAAGCTCGCGGGCATGTCGACGTCGCCGCGGTTGCGCACATGCGTGGTCACCGACAGGGTCGCGCCGCGCAATTCATAGCGCACATTCAATTCGAAGCGAAAGGGATAGACGCGGAGGGTGGCATCGTCCGCGTCCAATCTAAACGAGGCGGTAGATACGCCGTGAGCCTCGACTGAGAAACGCTTGTCGCGAGCGAAGCCGTGTCGCGACAGCGCATAATTATGCGAACCTAACCGATAGACGCCGCCCGCGAGCACGCCGACGATTGGAAACAACAGCGGGGCGCGGCCGGCCCACACCTTGGGATCGCCGTTCCACAACAGATCGGCGGCGCAGCGGTCCTGCAAAGAGGACAGCTGTGCGCCCTGAGGGTTGATTTCAGCGGTCATGTCACCCGAGGTAATCGACAGCCAGACAGGTGCTTGATCGGGCATTGCTCGGGCATTCACTGGTTACTGAACGCGCAATCGCGGATCTATCTTGAGATACATAATATATCTAAAGGATTTTTGGGATGATCTGAACGCGCCTACCACTGGTAAGCGGCCGATAGCGCGATCTCGCGCTGCGTGCTGCGCTCTGTCAGGGGACTGACGTCCGGGCTGCCTTTGAACTTGCTGATCGCCGCGTCCAGATTCACAAGCCAGTGGGCGGTGAGAAATCGCGTCGCGCTGAATCCCACGCCGGCCCCGACCATGCCGGCATGCGTATCGAACACCGGATGGCCCGAGGCCAGCGATTGCGAGGGTGTGACGCCAAATTCGCTTTGCAGGTAACGATGGGTGGCGAGCGTGATCGAAGGGCCGGCGAACATTACAAACTTCCTCGAGCTGCCGGGCAGGGGCATATATATTCCGGCATCGCCGACCGTGCCGTTCGCGCCGCCCAGCAGTTGCCGCATATCCGCTCGCAAGATCAATGGGAATTTTTTCGAGAGGACATAGGAGGCGAAGACCTTGGCCGCCGGCGCGGCTGAAATATCGCCCATGCCGCGCAAGCTGTTGTAGTCATCCCGCTCGCGTCTGCCTAAATCATAGGCTATGGCGGCGCCGATTCGGTAGTGATCGCCGCGCAGAAAATTCACGCCGAGGCCGTCGCCGGTGCTCAAGAAAGCGATGTCGCTATATTGAATGTTGATGACAGGGCCGCCCCGCACGCGATAGGCGGCGGCGCCGGAGTACACCGGCTCCGATTCAGCCGCAGCACCCAGCATCACCCGCCACGCGGGCAAGTTGGGATCGAACAGCCTGGCGAGAATCACGCCGCCGGAATACTGCCACTCCTGCAGCGGCGAGGGCGTTTGCGCGCTCGCCGGCCGCGCGCCGAACAGGCAGAACAGGACCAGAAGGTAGGCCGTCACCCGGCACAGGGTTAATCCCACGATTCATCCCGCGTCGCAGTCACCTGCGGCCGTCAGCTCGCCGAGTCGTTGCGCGGCTTGGATTGGCTCTTGGGCTTAGCGTCGCTGCCCGACGCGGGTTGGCCGGACTTGGCCTGCGAACGGCGACGCGGCTGGCTCTTGCGCGAGGTTTCCGCGGGCGAGCTGTCGGCGCGGGAGACCTCAACGCGAGAGGTGTCCAGGCGAGGGGGCTCGGCACGAGGAGTATCGGTGCGAGGAACGTCGGCGCGAGGAGTGTCGGCGCGAGAGCTTTCCGCAGCTTGCCACTTGGCTGCGGCATTCGCCGGAGGCACGTCCGGCAGGTGACTGGCCGGCGGATCGCTGGCGGGAAATGTGCCCTTGAGCGAGTCATCGAGCGCCTCGGAAGAATGCGGGCGTGCCGGACGGGTGGTCTTGAGCTGCTTCTCCGCTTCCAACCAGTCTTGCTCGGCTGTTCCGTCCGGACAGCCCCGCGCCAGCCAGAGCCGGTAAGCGAGCTCGCCAATTGATCTATGTTCAGGATGCATCGTGGCACCTCCCAATCAGGTGAATCACAGTTTAATTGCGTTCCAGCAAGTTAGAGCGCGCAGCGTACCGGTGATAGGACGCAGGCTTGGCAAACTAGGTCAGCCTAGTCCTACAGATTTGCAAATTACTTTTTAGTTCAGGCAACTTCATCGCAAGACTCAAACCGCCGCGCGCGCGGGTCGGAATACTGCCCGCGCTGTTGTATTCTTTCACGCGCATCAAGCCAGCTACCCATCCCACAGGAAGTTTTATGCCACGGATATTTTTCGGCAAACAGATTTTCTCCGCATTCATCGGCGCGGTTGTTTTCTGTCTTGGCGCCATGCACGTCCGCGCCGGCAATACTGCGACCGCGGTCAAGCAGTGCGCGCCGACCCCGCAAGATTGCGCGGCACTCGCGCTTGCCGCGATGGGCGGCCGCGAGCGCATCGAAGCCGTCAAGAGTCTGCGTCTGGAAGGCCTGCAGCACACCTTGCTGGTGGAGCAGTCTTACCGTCAGGAGCCTTTCATCGCGGCGTATGCGCGCACCAAGCAAGAGATTGACTTTGCGGCGCAGAGGCTAATGCTGCAGACGCATCTCACCTGGCCGGAGTCCGATCCGGGACAATGGGAATCCGATTCGACCGTGGTGGTGGGACCCGAGGGCGCCGTCAACCGCGGGGAGAAAACCGACAGCCCGGCGTCTCGTTCCAATCGCGAGGCTGCGCAATACGAGCTCGCGCTCGGGCCGATGCGCCTGCTGCTCACCGCTTCGAGCGCTGCCGACTTACACTTCGAGACGCCGCAGCGCGTGCGTGAGACCTTGCATCCTGTGCTGGCGTTCAATTGGAAGGGCCGGACCGTGCGTGTCTTGATCAATCCCTTCAATCATCTGCCCGACGCCGTCGAATCGGTCGCCGTGTTTTACGATCATTGGTATCAGTGGGGCGATGTCCGGCAGCGGGTCTATTGGGACAATTGGCAAACCTTTCATGGCATTCGCTATCCCACCAACGAGGTTGAAGAGCGCAATGGAGTGTTGTGGGAGTCGAGACAGGTGCTGCGCCTCGATTTAAATCCGGTGCTCGATGCAGCCGCCTTCAAAATGGACACCCAGGCGGCGCAGAAGGGCCTGCAATCGAAAGGCTGGGAATCGCCCTTCAAGGCACAAAAGGGCATCACGCTGGCACCCGGCATCACCTTGTTTCCGGGCGCCTGGAATGCCACTCTCGTCAAGCAGAATGACGGCGTTGTGCTGTTGGAATCCCCGCTTTCGGGGACCTATATCGGCGGCATCATAGACAAAGCTAAAGCGGAGAATCCGGGGCAGTCCGTCAAGGGAGTGCTGTCGACCTCGGACTCCTGGCCGCATATCGGCGGTGTGCGCCAGGTCGTCGCCTTAGGATTGCCGGTCTATATTCTGGACTTGAACCAGCCGCTGCTCGACCGGCTGGTCGCGGCACCGCGCCGTTTGAATCCGGACTTGCTCGCGCAGTCCCCGCGTACGCCTCAATGGCACATCGTGTCGAAGAAAGTCCAAGTGGGCTCCGGCGCGAATCGCATCGAGCTGTATCCCTTGCGCGGGGCCTGCACCGAACGGCAGTACATGGTGTATTTCCCGGAACATCATCTGCTTTATGCCAGCGATACCTTGGCGCTCAATGAGGACGGCTCCTTGTACGATCCGGAACTGATGCGCGAGGTGATGGAGGCGGTGAAGCGCGAAGGCTTGGAAGTGACCACCGTGTTCGCCATGCATCAAGGGCCGCTGCCCTGGGGGCAGGTGACGGCTTTGGTAGAAAAAGCGCTGATTTAGGCGCGCACGCTCCTAAACAGAAAACCAGCGGCTGTAATTGTGCTAGTTTTGCGGGCGCGCTTTGAGGCACGTCCGCAAACACAATCGCTGGAGTTCAAGCAATGACATCGCGATTCGCCGCGCCGCTCATGGGACTGATCTTCTTGGGCGCAGCTGCCGCCGCGCCCGCACAGCAGACCGCGACTTACGATGTCGTGATCCGAAACGGCCGCGTCCTCGACGGCGACGGCAACCCCTGGGTCAAAGCCGACGTCGCGATCAAGGATGGGCGCTTCGCGAAGATCGGGCGGGTCGAAGGCCGAGGTGCGCGCGAGATCGACGCGCAAGGCGACTATGTCTCTCCGGGCTGGATCGACATGATGGACCAGTCGGGCGAGGTGCTGCTGAAGAACGGCCTGGCGGAGAACAAGCTCCGCGAAGGCGTGACTTCCGCAATCGCGGGTGAAGGCGGTACGCCGGTACCGGCTGCGCAGATCTGCGACTATTTCAAGAAGCTCGAGACCCAAGGGATCTCATTGAACTTCGGCACGTACTACAGCAGCGGCCAAGCGCGCGTCGAAGTGATGGGCGATGTGGCGGGCCACCCCAGCGCTGCGCAGATGGACGCCATGAAGGCGCGCGTCGATACCGCCATGCGCGCCGGTGCCATGGGCATTGCGACCGCGCTGATCTATCCGCCGGACAGTTTTCAGAGCACCGAGGATCTCGTCGAACTCGCGCGTGTGGCGGCCAAGCGCGGCGGCATCTATGCCAGCCACATGCGCGATGAAAGCGCCAAACTGCTGCAGGCGATCGGCGAATCCATCGAGATCGGCGAGAAGACCGGAATCCAAGTGGAGATCTTCCATTTCAAAGGCGCCTATGCGCCCGGCTGGGGCAAGCTGGTGCCCGAAGCGGGCCAGCTCATCGAAGCGGCCCGCGCCCGCGGCGTTAATATCGCGGCGGACATGTACGTGTACACCGCCGGGGGCACCGGGCTCGATATCACGGTGCCGAATTGGGTTTGGGAGCAGGGCGCGAAGAAAGGTCTGGAACGCCTCAAGGACCCGAAGGTTCGCGCGCGCTTGAAGAAGGAAGTCGCCGCCGGATCGATGCCGGGCTGGTCGAATCTCATCGAGGCCAGCGGCGGCTGGGATCACATCGTGCTCGCCAACGCCTTCAATCCGAAATACGACCGCTATCGCTTCAAGAGCATCGACTACATCGCCAAGCAATTGGGCCAGGACCCGGCCGATGTTTCCTGGGATATCGTACTCGGTGCGCAGCCGAACCGCGCCATGGGCTTGTATTTCATGATGAGCGAGGCGGACATTGCGACGGCATTGCGCTGGCCGTGGATGAGCATCGGCAGCGATGCCGGCGCCAATGAAGCGCCGGGCAAAATCGATGCGATCGGGCTGCCGCATCCACGCGCTTATGCCAATTTTCCGCGCGTCATCGCCGAGTACGTGAAGAAGCGCCACGTCCTCACTCTCGAGGATGCGATTCGCAAGATGACCTCCTGGCCGGCGACCCGCATGCGGCTGTACGATCGCGGCGTCATCCGCGAAGGTCTGAAGGCAGACATCACCATTTTCAACGAAGATCGCATAGATGATGTCGCGCGCTATGAAAATCCGACGGCTTATCCGACGGGAATCGACTACGTTCTCGTGAACGGGCAACTGGTGGTCGACAAGGGCCGTCACACCGGTGCGAAGCCGGGGAACGTGTTGCGCGGGGCGGGCTACGAGCCGGCCGCAGGACATGCGCCGCAGTGAGTGCGATTCCCGCGACCGCCGCCGGCGGCGAATCTTCCTGGTTTCAGCGCTACCTGCTGCCCGGATTTGCCTTCAAGGCGGTGGTCATCGGCGGCGGCTATGCAACGGGCCGAGAACTCGCCGAGTTCTTTCTGCCGAGCGGACCGCGCGGCGGATTGTTGGCCATCGTGCTGGCGATGGTGATCTGGAGCGTGGTCTGCGCGGTCACCTTTGCTTTGGCGTACGCCACCTCGAGCTGGAGCTACCGAACGTTTTTCAAAAGCCTGCTGGGACCGGGTTGGGTCGTGTTCGAAGTCTGCTATCTGCTCTTCATCATCTTGATTCTCGCCGTGTTCGGCGCTGCGGCCGGCGCCATCGGCACGGCGTTGATGGGGTGGCCGCCGCTCATCGGAACCTGCTGCCTCATCGCCTGCATCAGTTTTGTGACCGCTTACGGTACGGCCTCGGTCGAGCGCCTGTTCAAGTGGGTTTCGATATTCCTGTACGCCGTCTACACAATTTTCGTGGTGCTGTCGTTTTTTGCGTTCGGCGATCGGATGATCGCGAGCTTGGCAGCGCCGACGCCGCATCCGGGCTGGGTGCTCGGCGGGTTCACCTATGCAGGCTACAACGTGGTCGGCGCCGTGATCATCCTGCCGGTGCTGCGGCATTTGCGCAGCCGCAAGAATGCGCTGATCGCCGGCGCCCTGGCGGGTCCTCTCGCGATGCTGCCTGCGCTGCTTTTTTTCATCTGTATGATCGCCTATTACCCGCAGATAGGCGACGAAGCGCTGCCGTCGGATTTTCTGCTGCAGCGGCTGAATTTTCCCGCGTTCCACTACCTGTTTCAGCTGATGATTTTCCTCGCGCTGCTGGAGAGCGGCACGGGCTGCGTGCACGCGTTCAACGAGCGCATCGCCGAAGCGTACGCGGCTCGAAAAGGCGGCAGCTTGTCGAAATCCGCTCGCCTTTGGATCACCGGCGTGCTGCTGCTCGGCTCGATATTCCTGGCGGCGCGCTTCGGCCTCGTGACCTTGATCGCGCGCGGCTACCGCGGACTTGCATATATGTTTTTGGCCGTGTTCGTCCTGCCCGTGATGACAGTCGGAGTGTGGCAGCTGTACGCGCGCAGAAAAGGCGCCGCGGCTGGCGGCGCCTGTTTAGAGACGAATCAGTACCGCGACGTAAACGAGGTCAAGTGATACACCCACGCCAGCCACAGCATCGCTACCGCAGACACGGCGAGCACTGAGGTCCAAATCTTGCCCTGCCAGCTGCGCTTGCCGGACCACGCAATCGCCGCGGCCCAGATCAGCAGGGCAGCCCCGCCAACGTAGCCCAGAATCGAGAGGAGGTGCATGAGGAACAGCCACGGATCGAGCCCGGGTCCGAGCAGCGCGGTCCTGGAGCTTAGCAGCACAAACAGCGCCATCCATGCAAGCGACACCAGCGTCACGGCGGCTGCTCCCACGCGCGACAGCACGCGGCCGCGTTCATCGCGTCCGGCCAAATCGAGTTTCAGTTGATTTCTGCGGCGCACGATCGCAGCGACGGGCCAGAGCAACGTCGTCACCAAGAGCGCAGTAAAGCCGATTTCCACGCTCGGTACCAGCCAACTCGCTGAACGCCACCAAGGACTCGGTTCGTAGACCGTGAAGGGTGAAATTTCATCGATGCTGAAGCGTTGTACCTTGCCGTCCACCACCTTGGCCGCCAGGCGCCAGCCGCTGTCGACATCACGCCACACGAAAGGCGCGATCTCGCGATAGCGGCGCTGCGCGCCGTTGCGGCCCTTGAAGGCCGCCGCGGTCAGATAGCCATTTTTGTCGACGCTGAGCTTGAATGGGCTCGCAAAGCTCAAGATGCTCACGAACGAGGTGTCGGCACGCCGCGAGCTCTCGTAATAGCCGGTCATCAGCTTCGCGTGCGCTGCGGCAGTTTTTGCATCGACGCTGCGCGTATCCGGCGGGGCGGGAAAGTAGCGGTCGAGAAAATCGTCGAATAACGCGCCGCGAATCGCGCCCGCGGCACCTTCACGGCCCTGACTGTTGACGGATACGAACAAACCGACGTGATCATCCAACAGCAGATGCAGATAACTGTGCATGTAAATCGTATCGCCGCCGTGGCTGATGATGCGGTGACCGTTGTAATTCTGCTCGTAAAATCCGAGCATCATTCGATTCAGCGGCGGGATCATATCCCGCGGCGTTTCATGCATCATTTTCAGCGTTGCCGCGCCGAGTATGCGCGCTCCGTGATACTCGCCGCCTTCCAAGTGCGCAATCATGAAATGCGCCATATCGACGCCGCTGGCCGCCAGGCTCCCGGCCGGAGCCGCGACGACGATCTCGTAGGGTTTCGCGGGCTGCGATCCGAGCGCGTAGCCTTTGGACATGTCGGCTTCGAATGCCGCGGGCAGCGGCTGCCGGAAAGTGGCATGCGACATTTCCAGCGGCTTGAAAAGATGCGAATCCAGGTAGTCGTCGAACGGCTGCCCCGAAACGCGCTCGACGATGTAGCCCGCGAGCGCGGTTGCATAGTTCGAATAGGCGGGCGTCGATCCTGCCCTGAAAATGCGCACCGGAGTCTTGGTTTCGGCATAGGCCCGGAGAGGCACCAACAGTTTCGGGTCGGTGACGATCAGGCCTTTGATTTGCTCTTCGAAACCCGGCGTGTGCGTCATGATGTCACGCAGCGTGATAGGGCCGTCGGAACGCGCCGGGATCTTGAAGTCCAGGTATTCATTGACGTCCTTGTCGAGATCGAGCTTGCCCTGCTCGACCAATTGCATCACCGCAGTCCAGGTGAACAGCTTGGAAATCGAGCCCGGCCGAAACATGGTGCGCTCGGCGTCGACGGGCTTGTGCTTCTCGACGTCGGCGAATCCGTAGCCCTTTGCGGATATCAGCTCGCCGTTCTTGACCACTGCAACCACCGCACCGGCAACATCGCCGCGCTCGAGGGCATAGGGCATGAAGCCATCCAGCCACGGTTCGAGATCGGCTTTCTCGAGGGTATGGGTCACCGCAGGACTCGAGCTTGGCGCAGGCGGGGGCGCTGCATCCGCGGCGCCGGCCGGCAGCGCGAAACAGGGTAAACCGAGAAGCAAGGAACTCAAGAAAAGGGCCGGGCATGGACGCGACATTTGTTATCCCCTGGAGAAGCTACGCTGGCTGATTGGCACGATGTTTACATTAAGAGAAATTTTCTACAATGAAAAACTGCGTGTGACTGGGATGTGCGGATGGCCTGAAGCGGCGAACAGGCTCCTTGCACCTCGATACCAAATCGGGATGCCTAGTTCGATTTCAGGATTTCAGCGCCGAAGATCACCGGAGCGTTCCAGCCTCGATGAGCCGGAGGCTTGATTTCGCGTCAGAAACAGCCGCCGCTCCGGCTAGCCCTTGCGATTCTTGGCCGCTTTGGCCGGAGTTCGCATCGGTTGCTGGAATTTTGGGGGCAACTCGGGCGCCTCGGTCTCACCGTGCAATGACATCAATGAGTGTATCAAGCCCTCGTCGTTGCTCGAACACACTCCGAGCACGACCGCTTCGTCGCATCCCTCCGCGGTAACGTAGGCGTGCCCCATATTGCTGTCGAGATAGATCGACTCGCCGCTATTCAAGACCACCGGATCATAGAACTCGGTAAGGACCTTGATCGCGCCTTTTAGAACGTAAATGTATTCCTCGCCCGAATGGCGCACCAGTTCGCCGAACTCCTCCGCACTCTTGGCGCGGATGCGCGTCAAGATCGGAATCATCCGCTTCCTACGCAGTTCCGGACACAGGTAGTAGTAGTCGTAATTCTTTGTATTGACGCGCACCGCATCGTCGGTGAGGCCAATGCTGCGGCGTGCGGTCACGGCGGGCTCGGCCTCTGTGGGATCGGCGAATAATTCAGAAACCCTTATCTCGAGCCGCTGGCTCAATTGCACCAGTTTGTCGTAGCTCAACGTCAGGCGGTCATGTTCCACTTTGGACAGGGTGGATACCGGAATGCTGGTGCGTTGGCTCATCTGGCTCAAGGTCCAGCCATTGCGGGCCCGCAAAGATCGCAGCAGGCTTCCTAGCGTTGGGTGACGCGTATTCATGTCCATCCTGAGCCGCCCTTGAAATGTCGTTTTCCGTTGGCCGCTCGCAGCATACCTAGCGCATTCGGCAGGTCAACCGCTTCGGAGCGCACAAAACATAATACGCATCATTCGGGACGGCGACCGACCTGTATAGAGAATTTTATTGACAATTGTCTATGCAGGATTATTCTGGCTTGGTTGCGACACGATATCAGGATAAAGCAAACGATGTCCGACTCTTCCCCTCGCCTCACTCGGCGCCACACATTGCAAGTCATGGCAGGAAGCCTTGCTGCTCTTGCATTCGGCGGCGTGGACGCGGCACAGCGCGGCGCTGCCAAGGATCCGAGGAACAAATATCCCGCCAAGGTCTTGGATCTGGTGCAGCGCTCTATCGTGATCGACATGCTCGGGCCGCTGAAGCTGGATTTCCGGCCCGAGGCGTATGCAGTGCCTTTGACGGACGCGGAAGCGGCGATGTTCCGCTCCAGCGGCATCACCGCGTTTCACAACTCCGTGGGCGTGGGCGGCTTCGGCGCCTATGACGATGCATTGCAATTCATCGCCGCATGGAGCGGATTCTGCGGCCGCAACAGCGATGTTTTCTCGCTGGTAGGACGCGTGCAGGACATCGATCATGCCAAGACGACTCAGAAGATCGCGGTCATCATGGGCCTGCAAAACGCCGACGAATTCCGCGAGCCCAAAGACGTCAAGGCGTTCTACGAATTTGGGCTGCGCTGCGCGCAGCTGACCTACAACAGCCAAAACTTCATCGGCAGCGGCTCGACTGAGCGCGTCGACGGCGGTATCAGCGACTACGGAATCGAAATCATCAAGGCGATGAACGAAGTCGGCATGCTCATCGACGTCTCGCACAGCGGCGATCGCACCACGCTGGATGCAATCGAGCTGTCGCCCAAACCCATCGCCTTCACGCATTCGAACTGCCGTGCACTCAACAATCATCCGCGCCTCAAGACCGACGAGGCCATCAAGAAGCTGGCTGCGAAGGGCGGCGTCATGGGCATCACGGGCGTGCGCATGTTCGTCAAGGATAAGGAGCCGACGACGGTCGAGGACATCGTCGACCACATCGATCACGTCGTGAAGCTGGTCGGCATCGAACATGTCGGCATCGGCACCGATTCGGATCTCATGGGCTATGACCACATGCCGGCGGATCAGTACAAGCAGCTGAAGGCGGGCTACAAAGCTTCTTATGCGTTCCGCGACAAGATAGATACCGATGACTTCAATCATCCGCGCAAGATGTACGACCTCACCGCGGCACTGATCCGCCGCGGCTACAGCGATTCGAACATACAGGCAGTGCTCGGCGGCAATTTCCGCCGCTTGCTGGGAAGCACCTGGACATAGAGCTAGCAAAAGAAAGGGGAGAACCATGAATTCGATCTGCAAACTTGGCATCCTTGCCGCCCTCGCGGCAACGGTGACTCTGTTGTCGCAACAGAGTAGAGCTGCGGCAGCCGCGCCGGCGGACAGCGATGCGCTGGAGACCATCGTCGTCACGGCGGAAAAACGCGAAGAGAACCTCAAGGACGTGCCGATGAGCATCACCGCCTTGGGCGGCGGTGCGCTGGATAAATTCCAGTACCGCGATTTCAGCGACTACGCCGCCATGGTGCCGGGTCTATCGCTGGTGACATCACAGCCCGGCCTCACGCGCTTGACCTTGCGCGGTCAGAATGCGGGCGGTGTCGGATCCACCGTGGCGGTCTACCTGGACGAATCGCCGTTCGGCTCGAGCAGCGCGTTGCTCAATGGTTCCATCATCAGCGGTGACTTCGATACCTGGGATTTGCAGCGCATCGAAGTGCTGCGCGGCCCTCAGGGCACGTTGTATGGCGCGAGCAGCGAGGGCGGTCTTCTAAAATTCGTCACCAACGCGCCGGAACTCGGCAAGTTCTCAGGCGCGGCCGAAGTGACCGGAAACATCGTCGGCGGCTCGGCCGGCGGGGACGTGCGCGGCATGGTGAATCTGCCTGTCGGCGACAAGGTGGCGATCCGCTTGAGCGGATTCGATGAGGACGATCCGGGCTTCGTCGATGATGTGCTGCGCGGCAAAACCGATGTCAACACCGGCCACAAATACGGCGGACGGGGATCCATTCTAGTGGAGCCGACCGATGACATTTCCGTCAGGCTCACGGCGACGCAACAACAATCGCGCTATGCCGCCACCGATGTCGTCGATGCCGACCCTCGCACTTTGCAGCCGGTACACGGCGATCTGACGCAAGAGCGCAATCTGGACGAGCCGAGCAGTTTCAAATACGAGAACTACGCAGCGACGTTGAATTGGAACGTAGGGCCGTTCAGCATTCTGTCCAATACTGCCTACAGCATATTGAAGTCCGATCAGGTCAACGACTTTACCAACGCAGTGCTGGCTCCGCCGAGCACGACCTTGGGAGATTTACTCGGGGCGGCGATTGGGCCGGGACTCGGCGCGTTTCTTGATAACCGCGCCGAGCTGCATAAGTTCACGCAGGAGGTACGGTTATCCTCACCGGCGACGGATTTCTTCGAGTGGCAGGTCGGCGGCTATTTCACGCGTGAAACCGGCGCACTGTCGCAACATCTATTGGCGGTGAATTTGCCGAGCGCCGCCATCGCACCTCTGCCGGGCTTGGAAATCGTTGCCCTCGATTCCACGTACAAAGAAACATCCGGCTTTGCCAATCTGACGTTCCACATCATTCCGCAGTTCGACATTCAAGCCGGCGGCCGCTATTCGAAGAACGAACAGGCTGTCACCGAGAATCTGACGGGCCTGTTGGTCGTGCCGCAAATTTTCAGCACACCCTCGGAAGGCCATGTCTACACATATTCGGTGGCACCGCGCTGGCATGTGACCGCGGATACGATGGTGTACGGACGTGTCGCGACCGGCTATCGTCCCGGCGGACCCAATGCACTGCCTCCGATCGCACCACCCGATGTCCCGCGTCAATATGGCGCGGATAAAACCACCAATATTGAACTCGGCGTCCGCTCGACGCTGCTCGGTGGCGCACTGTCGCTCGATTTTGCAGTCTTTCACGTCGATTGGAAGGATATTCAACTTCTGGAACAAGTCGACAACACCGGCATCAACGGCAACGGCGGCAAGGCGCGCAGCGTGGGTGCCGAATGGACCTTCGGCTACGTTCCTGTGCAGGGAGTTACGCTCACCTGGACCGGTGCCTACACGGACGCGAAGCTGACGACGGATGCTCCCGCAGTGAATGGCGTAACAGGTGACCGTCTGCCGTACGCACCGAAGATCGGCACTGCGATCGGCGCCGAGTATGACTGGAGTCTGTCTACAAATTACAAAGGCTTTGTGGGCGGCAACTGGAGCTACGTGGGCGCCCGAAGCACTGACTTCGGCAGCGATGTCACACAAAGCGTCCAGGTTGGTTTGCCTAGCTACAATACCGTGGAAGCTAGGGTCGGCTTCGAGAATGATGTGTACCGCATGACCCTGTTCGCCAAGAATCTGACCGATCAGCGTGGGATTGCCGCTTACGGCAGCAGCGGCGCTCCCGGCTTGGCAGGTGAAACGACCATCATCAATCCGCGCACGATTGGTGTGACGCTGTCTGCGAAGTTCTAAAGCCCAAGGAATGAACACGAAACGCGAATTGAAGCCGGAGGCGCGAATGCCGCAGGTGCTGGATTTACCCCACCCGTATCTGCTTTTTTTGGGCGACACCACGGAAAAGGGCTACGCCAAGACGGCGTTCGGGCTGCGCGACTGGGCGCCCGATCGCTGCGTCGGCGAATGGGCCTGCGCCGGTGCCACCGTCACCACGGATCTGCCGCGGTTGACGCCGAAGGAGGCGCGCGCGCGGGGTGCCCGCGCGCTGGTCATCGGGGTGGCCAACACCGGCGGCGTGATCGGCGACAATTGGATCCCTTCGCTGGTCGAGGCGCTGGAGTCGGGACTCGACGTCATCAGCGGCATGCATGCGAAACTTGGCAATGTGCCGCAGCTGAAGGCGGCCGCGGAGCGCCATGGCCGGCGCCTCATCGATGTGCGCACGCCACCGAAGAACATCCCGATAGCATCCGGTGCCAAACGTTCCGGTAAGCGTCTGCTCACCGTCGGCACCGATTGCGCGGTCGGCAAAAAGTACACGGCGCTTGCGCTGGCGCGCGCGCTGGCGCAACGCGGAGTTGATGCGGACTTTCGCGCCACCGGACAGACCGGCATTTTGATCGCGGGCGGCGGCATGCCGATGGACGCGGTGATTGCGGATTTCGAGGCCGGCGCGGCGGAGATGTTGAGTCCGGATGCACCGGCGCAGCATTGGGATGTGATTGAGGGCCAGGGCTCGTTGTTCCATCCGGCCTATGCCGGCGTATCGCTTGGCCTGCTGCACGGCAGCCAACCCGACGTGATCGTGGTGTGCCATGACATCGGCCGTCGGGAGCTGCTCGGACATCCGGGCTATGCGTTGCCGGACGTGTTCGATACCATCGATTTGAACTTGCGGCTGGGCCGCCGTACCAATGCAGCGATCCGGTGCGCAGGCGTCAGCTTTAATACGTCCGGCATGAGTGCGAACGAGGCCGCTCAGTTGCTTGCTTCCGAGAGCGCACGGCTGGGCGTGCCGGTCGCCGATCCCATGCGCGCCGGCGCGGCCTTCGAGAAGCTCGTGGATAAATGTCTCGCGTGATGATCGATTCGCGCGAACTGATTTCGTAGATAACAGCGACCCGGTCGCAAGAAGAGAACCCATGCGTACGTTCACCCTGCTGGCCGTTGCGGTCCTGACTCTGGCGGCATTGCCCGCCGCCGCACAGAAAAAGCATCCCCCGTCCGCTGCCGCACTGCCCCCCGCGGCGCCGGCCGCGGGGGCGCCGGCTGAGGCGACTGCTGCAGCGTCGAGCGCAGCGGTGCCCGCCGGGGTGCCGCTGACGGCGGAGGATGTGAACGCCTGGCTCGATGGCTACATGCCTTACGCGATGCGCACCGGCGACCTCGCCGGCGCCGTTGTCGCGGTGGTCAAGGACGGTCAGATTCTCGTGGAGCGCGGCTTCGGCTATTCCGACGTCGAGAAGCGCACGCCGGTGGATCCGAAGCTCACCTTGTTCAGACCGGGATCGGTCTCGAAGCTCTTTACCTGGACGGCGGTGATGCAGCAGGTCGAGCAGGGCAAGATCAATCTCGACGCCGACGTGAATCAATATATCGATTTCAAAATTCCGGCGCGCGACGGCAAGCCGGTCACCATGCGCGAGCTCATGCAGCATGTTGCCGGCTTCGAAGAGCAAGCCAAGGGCATCATGTCGGACAATCCGAAGGCGCTGGGATTCGAGGCATTGCTCAAGCAATGGGTGCCCGAGCGCGTGTTTGCCGCGGGCAGCACTCCCGCCTATTCAAACTATGGCGCATCGCTCGCCGGCTACATCGTGCAGCGCGTGTCCGGCGAATCCTTCGACGATTACATCGATAAGCATATCTTCGCGCCGCTCGACATGCAGCATTCGACCTTCCGCCAGCCGCTGCCCGCGGATCTGGCGCCGCTGATGTCCAAGGGCTACCCGGAGGCTTCCGAGCCGGCCAAACCCTTCGAGATCGTCGGTCCGGCGCCCGCAGGCGCGTTGTCGTCGCCGGGCGAGGACATGGCGCACTTCATGATTGCGCATCTGCAAAACGGCGAATATCACGGCAATCGCATTCTAAAAGCCGAAACCGCCGAGATGATGCACAACAGTCCGCTCACCATCCTGCCGCCGCTGAACCGCATGGAGTTGGGCTTTTTTGAAACCAACATCAACGGCCGCGAAGTGATCGCGCATTTGGGCGACACGCAGAATTTCCACACCTCGCTGCATTTGTTCCTGAAGGACAACGTGGGCTTCTACGTCTCGTTCAACAGCCTGGGGAAGGCGGGCGCCGCGGGCGCCTTGCGTGGCGCGTTGTTCGATGACTTCTCGGATCGATATTTCCCGGCTGCGGAAACCAGCGCCGCGAAGGTCGACGAAAAAACCTCCGCGGCGCATGCGGCGCTCCTCAAGGGCCGCTGGGTGAATTCGCGCGGCTCGCAGTCGAGCTTCTTGTCTGTGGTGGGCTTGATCGGTCAAACCAAGCTCGGGGTCAATGCGAAGGGCGAACTCGTCACGCCGTTCGACGGATTGAACGGCAAGCCGCGGCACTGGGTCGAAACGGCACCCTTTGTGTGGCGCGATGAGGACAGCCACGAGCGTCTGGCCGCCAAGGTGGTGGACGGCAAGGCGGTGAGATTCAGCATCGACGGCATTTCGCCGTTCATGGTGTTCGACCGTGTCCCCGGGTACGAGGATGGCGCCTGGCTGCTGCCGGCGTTCTATTGCGCCATGGGAGCGCTGTTACTGACCGCGGTGTTCTGGCTGATCACGGCCATCGTACGCCGCCGCTTCGGCGCGACCGTGGCCTTGAGTCCAGAGGCACTGCGCGCCTATCGCTTCAGCAAGATCGGATCGATCTTGCTGGTGGCGGCGCTGGCACTGTGGGGATTCACCGTCGTGCGCATGTTCAACGACTTCAACAACCTCACCAACAGCTTCAATGGCAACATCCGTTTTGCCGAGGTGTTCGGCATTCTGGCATTCGTCATAGGCTCCGCCCTGATTGTATGGAATCTTTGGACGGTGTGGAGCGGCGCTCGGCGCTGGCCCGCCAAGCTATGGAGCATCGTGCTGGCGCTCTCGGCATTCATCGTGCTCTGGGTTGCCTTTACCTTCAATCTGATCGGCTTTGGGGTCAATTACTGATGCCGGGTATGAAATTGCATGTGGCGGTCGAGAAGCTGCCGCTGTCGGCGCCGTTTCGCATTTCGGGGTTTGTCTTCGAGGAGCAGGACGTCGTCGTCGCGACCCTCGAGGACGGCGCGCATCGCGGCCGCGGCGAAGCCTCGGGCGTGTACTACTTGGGCGATACCGCGCCCACCATGGTGGCCGAGATCGAGTCGGCGCGCCGCACCATTGAGCGCGGCGTCGATCGCGCGGCACTGCAGGCATTGTTGCCGCCCGGAGGTGCCCGTAACGCGCTGGATTGCGCCTTGTGGGAACTCGACGCGCAGCGCTTGGGCGGCCCCGTTTGGAAACTTGCCGGCCTGGCAGAGCCGAAGCCCCTGGTCACGACGTTCACTCTGGGCGCGGACGATCCGGCGGTGATGGCGGCCGGCGCGCGTAAATTCGCCCAGGCACGGTCATTGAAGTTGAAACTGACCGGCGATTTGCCGGCAGACATCGAGCGGGTGAAGGCGGTGCGAGCCGCGCGTCCCGAGGTGTGGATGGGAGTCGACGCCAACCAGGGCTACGGGGTCGATGCGCTCGATTCCCTGCTGGGCGTCCTAGTGAACGCCAACGTCTCGCTGCTCGAGCAACCGTTGAAACGCGGCCGCGAAGCTGATCTTGCGGGCTTCAAATCGCCGATCCCGATCGCCGCCGACGAGAGCGTCCTGAGCTTGAAGGACGTTGCAGACTTGGTCGGGCGATTCAATGTCGTGAACATCAAACTGGACAAGTGCGGCGGCTTGACTGAAGGGCTGGCCATGGCGCGCGAAGCGCGGCGCTTAGGCTTGGGCGTGATGGTGGGCAACATGGTGGGCACGAGTCTCGCCATGGCACCGGCGTTCGTGCTTGGTCAACTCTGTGACGTGGTCGATCTGGACGGTCCGATTTTCCTCGCCAAGGATCGAGCGCCGAGCATGACTTACGTCGACGGCCGCGCGTGGAGCGGCGAGCAGGTGTGGGGCGGGACGCGCGCCTAAAAACCGCATGAACACGCGCCCGCAGACTTGGTTCGGTCAGCCGCGCGGACTCACCATACTTTTCTTGACCGAGATGTGGGAGATCTTCTCCTACTACGGCATGCGCGCGTTGCTGGTCTACTACATGACCAAGCAGCTGCTCTTCGGTCAGGAAAAGGCGTCGCTCATTTACGGCGCATACGTAGCGACGGCGTACTTCACGCCGATTTTCGGCGGCATCATCGCGGATCGCTGGCTCGGCAAGCGGCGCGCAGTCATCATCGGCGCCAGCATCATGGCCGCGGGCCATTTCATGATGGCATTCGAACCATTGTTTTATTTCGCCCTTGCGACCATCGCCTTGGGCAATGGACTGTTCTTTCCCAGCCTGCCCAGCCAGATCGACGGCCTGTATCGGCCGGACGATCCGCGCCGCGCGTGGGCGTATAATGTTTATTACGTCGGCATCAATTTGGGCGGATTCCTCGCTCCATTGATCTGCGGCACGCTCGGCGAAGTTTACGGCTGGCACTGGGGATTCGCCGCCGCCGGGATCGGCATGCTGGCGGGACTCATTATCTATGTAGTCGGCGGCAAGTACTTGCTGGACCAGGCACGCCCGGAAAAAGCCGCCATAGCGCCTGTTGCCCCGCGAGCAAACCATTACCGCGCGACCTTAATGCTGCTGTTAGCGGTGATCATCTCGGTCACGGTATTTCGCGGCGCCTACGAGCAGATCGGAAATACGGTGGCGTTGTGGGCCGACGTCGGCATCAACCGGACAGTCGGGGGTTGGACCATTCCGATGACATGGTTCCAATCCTTGAACCCACTGTTTGTGATCGTGCTCACCCCTTTGCTGTTGGCGCATTGGCGGCGGCGTGCTTCGGCGGGGGCGCCCGGATCATCGATGCGCAAGATGGCGCTCGGGGCACTGATCGTTGGCGCGGCGTATCTATTGCTCGCGGCGGTGGCATTCGGGGCAGGCGATGGCCGCGCCAGCTGGCTGTGGCTGGCGGCGTTCTGCGCGATCTTCACCCTGGGTGAGTTGTACATCTTGCCCACCGGACTGGGGTTATTTGCCCGTCTCGCACCCGCGGGGTACGGCGCCACCACGGTGGCTGCGTGGTATTGCGCGCTAGCCACCGGAAACTTGTCTGCAGGCGCGGTCGGCACGCTATGGGCGACCCGAAGCCACGCCGAATTTTTTGCCATCTTGACCGCCATTTCGGCGCTTGCGGCGGCCATGCTATTCGCTCTCGATCGCATCGCGCGGCGAATCGAAGCCGAGCGGGCCGCCGAACTCATCACTTTGAATGCAATTCAACCGGAGCTTCTTGCATGAAAACTTCAGCCTTGGCGTTAGAGATGTTGCTGTGCGCGGCGACCGCATTCACAGCGACCGCATTCGCGGCGCCGCCATCCGGATTCGATAACCGCGTGGAATCACTGCGCAAACAAACCGGCGTCCCCGGTATTGCCATCGCCATCGTTGAGAACGACGAGGTGGTGATGGCGAAGGGATTCGGCGTCAAGAAATTAGGCTCGTCCGGTCCGGTGGACGGCGACACGATTTTCATGACCGGCTCGACCGGCAAGGCGTTCACGGTGGCGGCGCTCGGCATTCTGGTGGATCAGGGCAAGATCCGCTGGGACGACAAGGTCATCGATCATCTGCCCGGCTTTCAAATGTATGACCCGTGGGTGACTCGCGAAATGAGCATTCGCGATTTGCTCGTGCACCGCAGCGGCCTAGGCTTGGGTGCCGGCGATTTACTGTTCGTGCCGCGCACGAATTTGAGCCGCGCAGAATCGGTGCGGCGGCTGCGCTATATCAAGCCGGCGACCAGCTTTCGCAGCGCCTATGCCTACGACAATATTTTGTACATGGTGGCAGGACAGCTGATCGAGGATGTAACGGGGGAGACCTGGGAGAAATTCACCCGCGACCATGTGCTCAGGCCGGCGGGCATGCTGCATTCGACGACGGATGATGAGGGTCATTTCTCCAGTCCCGACCGTGTCCAGCCGCATGCACGCATGAACGGCGGATTGCGCGGCGTCGGCGACCAAGAGGTGCTGAATGAGCGCGACAATTTGGGCGCCAACGCCTCCCCCGCGGGCGGATTGGCGATCAGTGCCAACGACATGGCGCGCTGGCTGATGATTCAGTTGGACGGGGGCGCGCTGCCGAATAATGGCGGTCGTCTGTTCAGCGAAGCGGCTCACAATCAAATGTGGAAGCCGGTGGTGCTGCTGCCGACCGCGTCGCCGTCGGGCGTGATGGCAAAGACCCAGCCCATGTTCAGTACCTACGCGCTGGGATGGGATGTCAGAGATTATCGCGGCACCAAGATCATCTGGCACGGCGGCGCGGTATTCGGGTCGCAAAGCGCGGTGGTGCTGATTCCCGACAAACATGTGGGATTCTCGATCGAAATCAACTGCGAGGACGGCGAAATGATCGTCGGCCTAATGTATGAACTGCTCGATCATTATCTCGGCCTGCCGAAGGAGGGCTGGCCGGAGAAGATCAGCGCGCAAAAGCATGAGCGCGTGCAAGAGGCCTTGAAGGCCTACCAGGCGAATACCGCGCAGCCGGCGAAAATCGGACCGTCGCTGCCGCTCGAACGCTATGTCGGCACCTATGCGGACCCGTGGTACGGCAACATTGAAATCGGACAGGCCGACGGTGCACTCACCATCGATTTCAAATCGACCCCTCGCATGGGCGGGGCCCTGCAGCATTGGCAATACGACAGCTTCGTGACGAAATTCGACGACAAGACTATCGAGCCTGCGTATGTAACCTTCGGCTTGAACGCGGACGGCAAGGTCGAACACGTCACGTTGAAAGCGGTTTCGCCGCTCGCCGATTTCAGCTACGACTATCAGGATCTCTTATTCACCCCGGTGGCTGCCAAGCCGAAATAAAAACTCCTCAGTCGACAACAAGCAGCTTGCCGCCCAGCGGTGTAGCGAATTCTCAACCATTCTCGATAGTTACGGGCTTCGCGTCGGAGATTGCCTACACGTAAATCGGAAATAGACCGAAAGCGTGTATCTCACATAGTCCCCCATGAAGCATTTCCACCGATTACGATGGGCGTTCGTTGCGTCGTCCACTTTCGGGATAAATCGATCGATGTTAGGCAAGTACTCCGCTTCCGTCGGCAAGGCGGGTCCCGAACTATCGGCGCTCGAACGTCGATTTAAGACCGTGCGCGCGGCCAGCCTGATGCTGGCGGCTGCCTTGTCGGATGCGGATGCCACGGTGCAGTCGATGCCGGACGCCAGCCCCGCCAAATGGCATCTCGCCCACACCAGCTGGTTCTTCGAGGCGATGGTGCTGATTCCCGGCGCTGGGGACTACCGCGTATTCGACGAGCGCTTCAATTTTCTATTCAATTCCTATTACGAGTCAGTCGGTGAGCGGCATCCGCGGCCGCGGCGCGGGCTGCTCACGCGGCCCACGCTCGAGGAAGTGCGTGACTACCGTGCGCATGTCGATGCCGCCATGGCTGCTTTGTTTCAAAGCGGGCCTGCGCAAAGCATGCTCGAGATCATTGAACTGGGTTGCCACCACGAGCAGCAGCATCAAGAGTTGTTGCTGACGGACATTCTGCACCTGTTTGCGCAAAATCCGTTGCATCCGGCGTACCGAGAGTCCGTGCCGTTGCCGGTCGAGGCCCCGGACCTCACGCTGACCTACCAAAATTTCCCGGACGGCCTGTTCGAGATGGGGCATGAGGGGCGGGGATTCGCTTTTGACTGCGAGGGGCCGCGCCATGCCGTGCGCGTCGAACCCTATCGACTCGCAGATCGATTGGTGACGAATGGCGAGTGGCGCGAATTCATCTCGGACGGTGGATACCGCAATCCTTTGCTGTGGCTGTCGGACGGGTGGGCCAAGGTGGTCGCCGAGGCGTGGTCCGGGCCGCTTTATTGGGAAGCGCGTGATGATGAAATGTGGTCCATGACGTTGCGCGGCGCTCAGCCCATCGATCCGGATGCGCCCGTGACGCACGTCAGCTATTTCGAAGCGGATGCGTTTGCAGCCTGGTGCGGCCGGCGGCTGCCGACGGAAGCCGAATGGGAGATCGCCGCGCACGGCTTGCCGGTGGGCGGCAACTTCGCCGATTCCGGCCGCCTGCGGCCAAGGGCCGCGCCGGCGGCACGAGGCGAGTTGCGGCAGATGTTCGGGGATGTCTGGGAATGGACTCGCAGTGCCTTCATGCCCTATCCGCGGTTTCGGCCGATGGAAGGGGCGCTCGGGGAATACAACGGCAAGTTCATGTCGGGTCAGTTCGTATTGCGCGGCGGTTCCTGTGTTACTCCGGAAGATCACGTGCGGGCGACCTATCGAAATTTCTTTGCACCGCATGCCCGATGGCAATTCTCCGGATTGCGATTGGCAGAGGACGCGTAATGCTCGATACGACAGACTATCGGCTCTCGCAGCCGCAACTATTTCGCCAGGACGTCATCTCGGGATTGTCCAAGCAGCGCAAAACCTTGCCTTGCCGTTGGCTCTACGATGAGCGCGGCTCGGAATTGTTCGAGCAGATCACGCAGCTGGAGGAATACTATCCGACGCGGGTCGAGACCGGAATTCTGCGGGAAAATGCCGTGGAAATGGCGGCCTTCGTCGGTAAGGGTGCGACCTTGATCGAATACGGCGCGGGAGCCGGCATCAAGACCGAAATTCTGATCGACGCCCTGCGGTCGCCGCGGCTTTATGTGCCGGTCGATATCTCCGGCGATTTTCTCGACCAGGCCGTCATATCGATGCGGCACCGTTTTCCGAAAATCGGAATTTGGCCCATCGTGGCAGATTTCACCGGCGACTTCGAAATTTCCGCGGGCATACCGCTCAAGGGGCGGTCCGCGTTTTTCCCCGGTTCCACCATCGGCAACCTGGATCATAGCGAGACCGTCTCCTTCTTACGGCGCATGCATCGGCATGTGGGCGCGAAGGGCACTGCCGTGATCGGTGCGGATTTGACCAAGGACATCCGCGTGCTGCGCGCCGCCTATAACGACCGGCAAGGGGTGACCGCGGCATTCAATGCCAATCTACTTGCACGGATCAATCGCGAGCTCGAAGGCGATTTCCGGCTGGAACGCTTTGCGCACGAGGCTCGCTGGAACAACCTGAATTCCGCCGTGGAAATGCATCTCGTGAGCACCGAGGCGCAAAGCGCCACGATTGACGGGCGGAGCTTTGATTTCGAGGCGGGCGAGACCATTCACACGGAAACGTCGCGCAAGTACGATGTCCGCACCTTTTCGGCACTCGTCGAAAGCGCAGGATGGTACATCGAGGAAATGTGGACCGATCCGCGCCAATCATTCGGCGTATTCGGTCTCGCCTCGCTGCCGTGACCGGTGCCGCACCGGCTGAACGCCGCGCCGGCTGACGATTTACAGACGCCTGCGCCGGCCGTTCAACAGGAAGGCCACGACCAGAACGAGCACGATGAGTCCGATGGGGCCGATTCCCCAACCGGCGCCCATGCCCCAGTAAATCCCGCCGCCGCCGCCGAAGACCACCAACAGAATGATCAGCAGCAATACCATATCCATGGATTTATCCTCTATTTGTTCTTAGTTGAAGACCGCCGGTCCCTTTTCCTTACCGTCGCAGCATGCCCATGAAGGAGCGTTGCGGAGCGACCAAGTATCCAGCGAGAAATCCCAGCGATGCGGAGACGCCGGCGATGAGGCCGATGGCCATCCACGGATTTTCGCGCACGTATTCGTCGGCCGAACCGGCTGCGTTTTTCAGGACGTCCAAAGCTATGTTATTTGCCTTGGCCGCCGCGTCTTTGGCGGCTTGCACCGTATCGGATGCCCGGGAGCGCAGTTCTTGAGCTTGCTGGCTTGGATTTTCATTCATCATGACGAACCTCTGTCATTTAGTCAGTGCGCGCCATAGTGTTGAATCGCCGCACGGGCGTCTGTAGGCGAACATGCTCAAGTACGGGTGCCAATTCTCACAGGCACCTCGACGCGGTGCGGAGCAGCAGTCAATATCGGCTCGTGAACTCTCCCAGCCGCAAGGCGGCGATCTGGTCGGTGATACGCGTCTCCAGCGGAAATTTCCTGGAGATGTATGACTTCATGGTCTTCGGCTACTACGCCGGCGCGATCGGCAAGGCATTCTTCCCGACCGGCAGCGCATTTCTGTCATTGATGCTGTCGCTCATGACCTTCGGGGCAGGCTTTCTCATGCGCCCGTTGGGCGCCGTCGTGCTCGGAGCCTATGCCGATCGGCATGGAAGGCGTGCCGGCTTGCTGCTCACTTTAACTCTCATGTCCATCGGTATCGTGTCGATCGCCTGCATGCCCGGCTATGCCAGCATCGGCTTGATCGCGCCGTTGCTGGTGCTTTGCGGCAGATTGTTGCAAGGCTTCTCGGCAGGCATGGAACTGGGCGGCGTCTCGGTTTATCTGTCGGAAATCGCCACGCCGGGCCACAAAGGCTTCTATGTCAGCTGGCAATCGGGCAGCCAGCAGGTCGCAGTGATGTTCGCGGCGCTGGTGGGGGTGTTCTTGAGCCGCGCGTTGCCGCCCGATCAGATGACGGCCTGGGGCTGGCGCGTGCCCCTGCTCATCGGCTGCGCCATCATTCCATTCCTGTTTCGGCTGCGCAGTTCCTTGCAGGAAACCGATGAATTCCGGGCGCGGGTATCACGGCCGGGCAGCTCGGAAATTTTGCGCTCGCTGCGCCGCAACTGGCGCATCGTGCTGATCGGCACCATGATGGTCACGACGACCACCGTTTCGTTCTACATGATCACCGCCTATACCCCGACGTTCGGCGGTGAACTGCACCTCACTTCGACGGACAGCTTGCTGGTCACGTTATGCGTCGGCGCGTCGAATCTTTTCTGGCTGCCGATCATGGGTGCATTGTCGGACCGCGTGGGACGCCGGCCGTTGCTCTTTACCTGCACCATCCTGATGCTGGCGAGCGCGTATCCGGCAATGCTATGGCTGGTGCGGGATCCATCCTTTGCGCGGCTGCTCACCGTAGAACTCTGGCTGTCATTCATTTACGGCAGCTACAACGGGGCCATGGTCGTATTCTTGACCGAGATCATGCCGGTCGACGTCCGCACTGCGGGCTTCGCGCTGGCGTACAGCTTGGCCACCGCGGTGTTCGGCGGCTTTACCCCGGCGATCAGCACCTATCTCATGCACGCCACGCAGAATCTCGCGGTGCCGGGCTTGTGGCTATCCGCCGCGGCGGTCATGGGACTCATCGGCGCTTACCTCGCGAAGCCTCAAGTCGCAGCGGCGAACTGAGCGAGGTTTACCGCCAGATGATCGAACAGCGAGCGCATGCGCGCGACGCGCTTCAGGTCGTCGTGCATGACGATCCAGATCTCCATGTCGACCTTGAATTGCTTATCGAGCAGCGGCAAGAGGTCCGGGTCACGGCGCGCAATGCCGATCTGGCAAATGCCGATGCCAAATCCCGAGCGCAATGCGGCCATTTGCGCCAAGTCGTTGTCGCAACGGAACGCAAATAATTCGCGCGTCACGGACAGCGGCACCGCGTCCAGAAGATTCGAGAAGGGCAGGATGCGATCGAAGCCGATTAGCGCGTGATGGGTCAGATCCTCCAGCCGTTCGGGATATCCATGGCGCTCGAGGTAGCGCCGATGCGCATGAAAGCCGAGCGAGACCTTGCCCGCGCGCCGCGCCAATAGCGCCTTCTGTTTGGGCCGCAACATGCGCACGGCAATGTCGGCGTCCCGGCGCAGCAAGTCCGCCAGCTGATTGGACAGCGACAACTCGATCACCGTGTCGGAGTGCCGCTGGCGGAATTCGGCCAAGATGGGCGGCAGCACTTCGACGCCCATCACGTCGGCCGCCGAGAGCCGCACGACGCCGGCGGTCTCTTCCAAGTCCGCTGAGGCCATGCGCACGAACGCCGCTGCGGCAGCGGCCATGTCCTCCGCGTGGGGACGCAGTTCATGCGCCGCGGCCGTGGGCATCAGGCCCGTCTGCGAGCGGGTAAAGAGCACCCGCCGGCCCAGAGATTTCTGCAGTTGCGCGATGTGCCGGCCGACCGTAGGTTGGGTCACGCCAAGCGATCGCGCCGCGGCCGACAGACTTCCGAGGCGCAGCACCGCGAGAAAGGAGCGAAACAAATCCCAGGCCGGCTCGGCGCTGTCCATGCATTTATGTATAGCAGATCTACATGAATACACAATTTTATTTGGCGCTATGCTCTGCGACGATGCCGCACCTGGTTTTTCTAACGGAGATACGGCAATGCAAGCAGCTACCCAAACGGCGTTGGTCGTCGGCGTGACCGGCAGCATTGGACGAGCGGTCGCCGCGGTGCTGTTGAGCCGCGGCTGGCAGGTGCGGGCGCTGCACCGCGACGCGCATAGGTCAGCAAAGTCGGTTGGACTCGCCGTGCAGTGGGTGCAGGGCGATGCCATGCAAAGGAACGACGTCGTCGCGGCCGCTCGGGGCGCAACGCTCATCGTGCACGCCGCCAACCCGCCGAAATACCGCAATTGGCGCGGCCTCGCGCTCCCGATGCTGGACAACATCATCGCAGCGGCGAAGATCGCCAACGCGCAAATTCTCATGCCCGGAACGGTTTACAACTTCGGCGCTGAGGCGCCGCGGGTGGTGGACGAGAACTCCCCGCAAGTTCCCACGACCCGCAAAGGCCAGGTGCGCGTGGAAATGGAATTAAAACTGCAACAGGCGAGCCTGCAGGGCGTTCGTTCCATCGTCGTTCGAGCCGGCGACTTCTTCGGCCCGGGCGCAGGCAATAGCTGGCTCACCCGCGGAATGGTCAGGTCGCGCAACCCTTTGCAGACTGTTTTCTATGCCGGACCGGCGAATGTCGGCCATGCCTGGGCCTATGTTCCGGATCTCGCCGAGACCATGGTGCGCCTGGCCGAATGCGATCATTCGATGGCCCCTTACGAGGTATTTCACTTTCGCGGGCATTGGTTCGAGCGCGGCGTGGAAATTGTCGAGCGGGCTTGCGTGGCGCGCGGCGGCGGCCATCCGCAGGTCAGGCCCTTCCCATGGTGGGCGGTGAAGCTGGCCTCACCCTTTGTCGATGTGTGCCATGAAATGCTGGAAATGCGTTACCTATGGCAGACCCCGCTGCGGTTGGACAACGCGAAGTTGCGCCGACTGCTTGGCGCCGAGCTGCACACACCGATCGATGTCGCGCTCGCCGCCACCTTCGGCATCGGCGTGGCCGGGGTCGCGCACGAGTCGGGATCAGCGGCGTAACTGCCGTATCGGCGGCATGACTGCCCCGGACCTCGCTGTTTCGTGACATGCTGGCCTAAGTATGGAGAGGACGGTCATCAGCGATGTACCCGGATTCGAAGCGCGGGGCATGATATTCGGCGGGGAGGAGCGTCGCGTGTACCGGGCGGGGTCGGGTCCTGCGGTCATTGTCATGTCGGAAGTTCCGGGAATCACGCCCGCGGTCGTGAGTTTCGCGCAGCGTGTGGTCGATGCGGGCCATACCGTATTCATGCCGCTGTTGTTCGGCCAGCCCATGCGTGCGCCGCAGCGCGGCTACGCAATGCGCGTGATATTGAAGGCCTGCATCAGCCGCGAATTTCGGGTACTCGCGGCAAATCAATCGAGCCCGATCGTCGACTGGCTGCGCGCATTGGCGCGCTGCGCGCATGGCGAGTGCGGCGGCCGCGGTGTCGGGGCGATCGGCATGTGCTTTACGGGCAACTTTGCCTTGGCCATGATGCTGGATGCACCCGTGCTCGCACCGGTCTTGGCGCAACCATCGCTGCCGTTTGCCTTCACCAAAGCGAAACGCGGGGCTCTCCACGCCTCTGCGCAGGAGATTCAGGCGGCACACGAAAAAATCGAAAATCAAGGGGCACGCATACTGGCGCTGCGGTTCATCCAGGACCCAATGTGCCCGGGCGAACGGTTTGCACGATTGCGCGCGGAATTCGGCGCCGCGGTGGAAACGATCGAGATCGACGAGAAATACGCCGGCTCCGGCTTCCCCAAACCGGCCCACAGCGTGCTCACCAATCATCTCATCGACGAGGTCGGAGAGCCGACGCGACAAGCCTTGGACCGGACGCTTGCTTTCCTAAGGGAGCAACTCGCGCCCACACCGCGCGCATCGTGATCGGGCAGCTTCCTCAGTGAACGCGCCGGCCGAGCCAGTCGCTCATCGTGGTGGAAACCAGCTCGGACGCATCCTGCTGCACGAAGTGTCCGGCGCCGGGAATAGTTACCAGCGTGAAGTCCTTGTCGAGCAGGTCCCATGTGCCGTTGAGCGCGCCGGGCAGCAGCGCTTGATCGCCGAGTCCGTGAAATTCCAATACCGGAACCGTGACTTTGGGCAATGCTGCCGGCTCAGACGGCGCTGCTGAACCATCCTGATCGGGCCGCGGATAGTTGGCCCGATAGTAGTTGAGCATTGCCTCGAAATCCGACCGCTTGAACGCTTCGATGTAATGCGCCCGCGCGGCATCGTCCTTGACCCAACCCGCGAGCCTTTTCAGCGCTCAAATTCTTTTCCGCACCGGGCTTTTGAAAATTAAATGCGTACTCGCTGTTCTTGCGTTGCTGCGGATTAGTCCTTATTTCACGTTGGATGCCGCTCGGGTGAGGAAGATTCAAGATGACGAGCGCTTGTAGCCAATCCGGATGAGTCATGGCCAGGGTCCAAGCTACCGCGCCGCCCCAATCATGTCCCACGATCACTGCCTTGGCACCGCCTTCTGCCTTGATGACGGCGCCGATGTCGTTCACCAACAAGGGCATGGCGTATTGTTCGATGCCGCTAGGTCGGTCCGACAAGTCGTAGCCGCGCTGATCGACCGCGACGACACGGTAATGAGCTCTCAGCGCGTCCATCTGTTTGCGCCAGGTATACCAGAAGTCCGGAAAGCCATGGATCATGACGATCAGAGGCCCCTTGCCGATGGCGACATAGTGAATCTTGACGCCGTTTGAATCGGCATTGTGATGCTCGACCCGATCCCAAATGTCTTTCGGCGCGCCGTCCTTCGCGAGCAGGGTGCCGGCAAACAGCGAGATGAGCACGGCGGCCGACAGAATATTTATTCTTTTCATGCGGGCTTCCCAAAAACGTGTCGGCTCAGCATAGCAGCCTTATACTAAAGGCAGGAGGCTCTGCAAGATGCCGAGCGGGGATACCGAGGGCGTGCTGCAAATCGGCGAGTGGGTCGTCAATCCCTCGCTTGATACCCTCGCGAAGGGCGGCGAAACTCAAAAGCTCGAACCCCGCACCATGCGCCTGCTCCTATGTCTGGCAGGCTCCGCCGGCGAGGTCGTCAGCGTCGATCGCCTGCTAAATGAGGTCTGGACCGGTGTGGTCGTGGGACCCGCATCGGTGTATCAAGCGGTCTCTCAACTGCGCAAGCTGCTCGGCGATGTGGACCCGGAGCCCACCTATATCGCGACGGTGCCGCGCAAAGGGTATCGGCTGATCGCGCCGGTGCGGCGTATCGCCCCCCTCGACGGGGTCGCGTCCGCCGGCGCAAGCTCCATCGCCGCGCCGCCAACCATACCTGCGCGCAAACCGGGCTTGGCCTCGATTGTCTTGGCCACGGCAGCGGTGCTCGCGATCATTGCCGGCGGTGTATTTTTCCTCAAGTCGTCATTGCACCGCTCAGCGGCTGACGCCATTTCCATCGTGGTCTTGCCTTTCATCGACATGACGGACGGCAAGTCCGATCAGTCATTCTGCGATGGCCTCACCGAGGAACTCTCCAATTGGCTGGCCCAGATTCCGACACTGCGCGTCGTCGCCCGCACGTCGGCCTTCGCATTTCGCGGGCGGGGCGAGGATGTCCGCGAGATTGGACGAGAACTCAGTTCGAACCACGTTCTTGAGGGATCAATCCGCCGCTCCGGCGATCACATGAGAATCACGGTGCAGTTGATCGATGCGCGCAGCGGTTATCATTTATGGTCTGAGGACTTCGACCGTCCCGTTTCGGACGCAATCAAGATCCAGGAAGACATTTCCCGCTCAGTAGCGCAGAAATTGCAGGTGCGGCTCACCTTCCAGGCTGAGCGGCAGCTCGTCGATCGGCGCACAGCCGACCCGCAGGCCTACCAGCTGTATCTGTTGGCACGCTACTACCAGCAGCAAATTACGCCCTCGTCGACCGATCGCGCGATCGATTTGTACAAGCAGGTCCTCTCGGCGGACGCCAAATTTGCGCCGGCCTACGTGCAATTGTCCTATGCGCTTCTCAATCAACGTCAATTCCATGACCTGCCGGTGGCGGATGCGGCTGCCGTCGTCGAGCCCTTGATCGCCAAGGCCATTCAGCTGGATGACCGCTTTTCAAGTGCCTATGCAGTCCGGGGAGCATTGCGGGCAGATCAATCCAGAATGAGGGAGGCGCTGCAGGACCTGCGGTATGCCATCGCTCTGAATCCAAACGATTTAGGCGCCATTGCGAGAATTGGCCGGATTCAATTGATGGATGGGCGGCCGCGGGAAGCATTGGCCGCCTACGACCAAGCCGCCGCGTTGGATCCGCTTAATTACACCGTGCAACTGCAGAGATGCACGGCTTTCGAGGATCTTGCGCAATACGATAGCGCCTCAAATGCATGCGAGCGCGCTCGCGTCCTGCATCCGGCAGGCGCGGCGGTGCCGGACCGGATTTCCTGGCTTGCGGAATCCCGCGGGCGCATTGACGATGCGTTGCGCTGGAACCAGCAAGCGCTCGACTCCGAGCCCAATGACGACTTCGACCTCTATTGGAATCGCGCCACCTTCCTGCTCTCGCTAGGACTGGGTGCGCAAGCGCGCACCAGCATCGATTTAGGCCTGAACAAAACCAAGGATGATATCGGCGCTAAAGCCGCGCTCGTGCGTGTCGTGTTTTGCGAGGGCGGCGATGCCGCGTTGCGATCATTTCTCGGCTCAACGAATCTTCTAAATGACGGCAGCGCCATAACGCTGGAAGAGGCGGCATATGCATCTCTGCTTCTCAACGACGCGCCCGCGGTCAAGCGGCTCGTTGATCGGATGCTGGCCGCGCCGGATCGGCCGCCGGGTTTTGCAGATTCTCCGTGGCATGCCCGAGGAGAGCGTGCGGCAGGCATATCCTATCGGCTTGATCTGGCCGCGGCGTTGATCCAGCTCGGAGACGAGGCATCGGCGACACGGCAGCTTGACACGGTTCTGGCGATGGTCAACAAAATGCTTGCCGCGGGCGTTGAGCGCTACGCTACCTACGAGCTTCGCGCAAAAATTTACGCTCTCGAAGGCAAGAGCGACCAAGCCATGCGAGATCTGAACAAGGCGGCCGCGCTCGGCTGGCGCCGAACATGGTGGGCAATACACGAGCCGTATTTCGCTTCGCTGCGCGATCGCGGGGACTTCCAGGCGCTTATCGCACAGGTCAACCGAGCCAACGATCAGCTGATCAAAAAAATTGGCGCCGATCCGTCGGCCTACTTTTTATCGCGCCCTCTGAACACTCTGGCCGCCCGCAATGACAAGGGGTAGTCGGGGAAAAACCGGCAGGGACGAAAACGGCTCGGGTTCCCACCGCCGCCCGGCCCTCCGCCGTGCGAGAAATTATGTAGAACTATGGGTCCGCCCCCGAGCAGTTCCGTGGTCGCCGTCTCGCCGGTCTTCGAGTGCTTCTCGATGGGGAACTGTTCGGCGATTGCAGCTGCTTCGAATCGCTCGAGTATTTGCATGCCCATGATAAAAATCGCCTGTCGATAGGCCTGTTGCCACTGATCGAGCGTGTAGTCGTCCGGAAGATCATTCAGAAGCTGACGGAACTGATCGGCAAATGCATCACGTGAAGCCATGATCGGCACTCCCCATTGTTGATAGTGTTGTTGTGTCCGTGCGCCGCGGCAGCTGGTATCCGTGCGAGAAGCGCAAGCCGATTATGCCGTATTATTTACTGCGGATTGCGTTCATTAGGCGCCATCGGACACATCATTCCGGCGGGATCCGTCGCCTCATTGATGAGGTAGCGCAATGGCCGGGCATACATCGCTACAATGAGGGCTCTGACGCGCTCGGATCGCCATTGGATCGGACGTTCAGCATCCGTGGGGTAGGGATTTGGCGGGACCCGCTGCGGCAACAGAAAGCTTGGAGGGAATCATGAAGGGCACAGTGGTGATCATATCCGGAGCGACTTCGGGCATCGGCGAGGTGGCGGCGCAGCGCCTGGCTGCGATGGGCGCCCGCATCGTATTGATTGCGCGCGACCCTGCGCGAGGTCAAAAAACGCTGAGTCGATTGCCCAGTCTCGGCAGCAGCGCGAGCCATTCGGTGTACTACGGCGATCTGTCGCGCATCTCCGAATCAAAGCGTGTCGCGGCGGAAATTTCCGCGGCCGAGCCGCGCGTTGACGTACTCATCAACAACGCGGGTGCGCTCTTCGGCGCGCGCCGGGTTACCGCGGATAACCTGGAAGAGACCTTCGCCACCAATCACATGGCCTATTTCGTTCTGACGTTGGGATTGCGCGCAAGGTTGCTTGCCGGAGCGCCGTCGCGAGTGGTGAACACAGCCTCGGACGCGCACAAAGGGTACACCCTGGATTTCGATGACCTGCAGGCCGCCAAGGGCTACTCGGCGATCAGGGCATACGGCCGATCGAAGCTTTGCAATATTTTGTTCACCCGCGAACTCGCACGCCGCTGGGCCGGATCAGGCGTGACCGCCAACTGCCTGCATCCGGGCTTTGTGGCCACACGATTCGGCGACAGCAGCGGCGGGCTGCTGTCGGGTGTGGTGCGCGTCGGCAAGGCGCTGTTTGCGATTACGCCGGAAAAGGGTGCCAAGACCATCGTGTATCTGGCCTCCTCGCCCGAGGTCGCCGCGATCAGCGGCGAATACTTCTATCAGTGCGAGACCGCGACGCCGACCGCGGCTGCCCAAGACGCTGAAGCCGCGATGCGACTGTGGGACGAGTCGGCGGGAATCGCAGGAATCGAGACTTAGAAACCGCAGAGTTCATGATGCTCAAACAAACGGTCGGCGCAGTCGGCCTCAAGGGCGGCCTGGGACGGATGCGAGCCAGCGAAGTCCCGATCCGCTGGCCGGGCAGCCTGACAGGCAATTGCCGGGTGCCGCTATTTTCGGCGCATGATTGCTGAGAAGCGATTGTGGGCGGTACAACAAGAACTGGGGAAACCATGGCGCGATATGTGGGGGCGATCGATCAAGGCACGACGAGCACGCGATTCATCGTGTTCGACCGCGGCGGCAACATGATCAGCTCCGCGCAGAAGGAACATAAGCAAATATTTCCCAAGCCAGGCTGGGTCGAACACGATCCGATTGAAATCTGGCAGAACACCCAAGAAGTCGCCGGTGCGGCTCTAGCACGTGCGAGTCTCGGCCCAGGCGACCTGGCGGCGGTGGGGATCACCAACCAGCGCGAGACCACGGTTCTGTGGGATAAGCACAGCGGCAAGCCGCTACACAACGCCCTGGTCTGGCAGGACACCCGGGTAGACCGGTTGGTGGCGCAATATGCCGGCAACGGCGGCCCGAATCGCTTCCGCGCCAAGACCGGGCTGCCGCTGGCGAGTTATTTCAGCGGCCTGAAACTTCAGTGGCTGTTGGACAATGTGCCGGGGGCGCGCGACCAGGCGCAATCGGGCGAACTGTTGTTCGGCAATATCGACACCTGGTTGGTATGGAACCTCACGGGCGGCCGCGACGGCGGACTGCATATCACCGATGTCACCAACGCCAGCCGCACCCAATTGATGAACCTTGCTTCTCTGGACTGGGACGCTGCGTTGCTCGAGGAGCTTCTGATTCCCCGCGAGGTCCTGCCGCGCATCGTCGCCTCGAGCGAGGTGTATGGCGAGTCCAAAACCCCCGCGCTTCAAGGGGCGTCGATCGCCGGGATTCTGGGCGATCAGCAAGCGGCGCTCGTCGGTCAGACCTGCTTTCGTCCCGGTGAGGCGAAGAACACCTACGGTACGGGATGCTTTCTGCTCATGAACACGGGCGAGAAGCCGATTGCCTCGACCGCCGGACTCATCACCACCGTCGCCTACAAGATGGCAAAGGAAAAAGCCTGCTACGCCCTGGAAGGCTCGATCGCCGTGACGGGCGCCTTGGTGCAATGGCTGCGCGATAACTTGGGGATGATCGGCAGCAGCGCCGAGGTGGAGAAACTCGCTCGCGAAGTCCAAGACAACGGCGGCGTGTACTTCGTGCCCGCTTTCTCGGGACTCTACGCCCCGCATTGGAATGAAAGGGCGCGCGGCACCATCATAGGGTTGACGCGCTACGTGACGCGCGCGCATATCGCGCGCGCAGTGCTGGAAGCAACCGCCTATCAGACCCGCGAGGTGCTCGGCGCCATGGCGCGGGATTCCTCGATCACCATCCCGGAACTGAGGGTCGATGGCGGCATGGTGGGCAACGAACTGCTCATGCAGTTTCAGGCCGACATTCTCGATGTGCCGGTGGTGCGCCCGAAAATCACGGAAACCACCGCGTTGGGCGCGGCCTATGCAGCGGGGCTGGCGGCCGGATATTGGCGCAATCGCGACGATTTGGTGAGCAACTGGGCGGTCGACAAGCGCTGGACGCCGCAAATGGCGGGTGATCGCCGCCGGGCGCTGTTCGGTTCATGGCAAAGAGCCGTCAGCCGCTCCTTGGACTGGATCGAGTAATCCGACAATAAGAATTCGGCGATCGTCTTCAAAACATCACCAACGACGGCAAGGGGACAGTATGCATTCGGCATTTCTTGGCGAATTCATGGGCACGATGATCATGATCCTGCTCGGCAATGGGGTAGTGGCGAATGTGCTACTGCAGCAGAGCAAGGGCGAAAAATCCGGCTGGATCGTCATTACCACGGGCTGGTGCTTTGCCGTGATGGCCGGCGTGTTCACCGCGCTTGCGATCGGCAGCGACGGTCACTTGAATCCCGCCGTAACGGTCGGTGTCGCACTCTCAACAGGAGATTGGAGCCGCCTCCATGCGTACATTCCCGCGCAATTTTTAGGTGCGATGGCGGGCGCCGTGCTGGTCTGGCTGGGATATTTTTCGCACTGGCAGAAGACCCCCAACCCGCTCGACAAATTGGCCTGCTTCTCGACGATTCCCGCCATTCGAGCACCGCTCGCGAATCTTGCAACGGAGATCATCGGCACCTTCGTGCTCGTTCTGGTCGCTGCCGCAATTTCTTCGAAGTACGGCACCGGCGTGGGATTGAGCCCGGGACTGGGCCCATTCCTAATCGGCTTTCTGGTGTGGGGAATCGGCTTGTCGCTCGGCGGCCCGACCGGCTATGCCATCAATCCGGCGCGCGATTTGGGTCCGCGCATCATGCATGCGGTGCTGCCCATTGCCGGCAAGGGCTCATCGGACTTCGGCTACGCTTTCGTACCGCTCCTAGGCCCGCTAGTGGGGGCGAGCATTGCCGGCATCATGGTCAAGCTGATTGGAATTTAACGGCAGGCGCGCAGTAAAGTTGGTGCCGCTTTCCGGCGTGGACGTCACGGACAGGCTGCCGCCGTGAGCGCGCACGATTTGAGAGCAGATATAGAGCCCCAGCCCCAACCCTTCCCGGTGTCCCGACGTTGACGGGCGCCAAAAAGGCTCGCATATCTTGTCCAGATTTTCGGCCGGAATGGGCTCGCCCGCGTTCCAAACATTGAGCACAAAATCGGAGTTTTCCGCGCGCGCGGAAACTCTCACCGGACTCTGGGGTGCGCCGTGTTTCAGCGCGTTGCCGATGAGATTCGAGGCCACCTGCTGCACGCGTCCCAAATCGCAACGCACCTTGCCGGTGACGCTGATGTTGGCGAGTATTTGGCGGTCGGGCTGGCCGTCTTGAAATTCCCGCACCACGGCTTTCAATCCGGCATCGATGTTGTCGACCTCGGTGATTCGCACGCCCATGCCTTCACCCAATCTCGAGCGCGCGAAATCCAGCACGTCGCTGATCAGGGACGACATGCGCTTCACGTTGATTTTGATTCGCGACGCGACATCCTTGAGCACAGGATCGGCGATCCTCTTCTCGAGCAATGCACCGGCGGAATACACCGCCTGCAGAGGATTGCGCAAATCGTGGCCTAAAATCGCAATGAATTGCTCGCGCAATTCGCTGTCGGCATGCGAGTCGCGCAGTGCGCTCTGGTCTTGCTGCCGCGACGAATCGGTGGCGAGCTGCAGGGCAATGAGCAACGCAAAGCGCTTGAACATGCTGATGATTTTTGGATCCGACACCTTCGCCGGCGCCGGATCGATGGCGCATAGATTCCCAAAGTAATGGCCGTCCGGCAGGATGATGGGTACCGAAACGTAGCTTTCGATATGATAGATTTTTGGCGTGTGATGATCGCAGTACCGCGCATCGATGCTCGCATGCTCGATGACGATGGGCTCCTTGGCCCTTTTCGACTCGATGCACAGGGTGGTTTCAAGATCCAACTGGCCGCCGGGCTTTAAGCCGAATACGATGTCATCCTTGACGGCGCAGGCGGTCCAGGTGCTTTCCGTGACACGGGCGACTGCGGCAAATCTCATTCCGGTGATTTCGCACAGAACCTCGAGCAGCGTGGGCACAGCCTGCAGCCGGCTCACCGCGGCAACATCCCGGGCGATTTCGTCGGGAGAATCGCGCGCTACGTCGGAGAGCTGTGGGGAAGCTGGAGCCAATTCAGTGTCCATGCTGCAAAGCAGAGGGCGATGCGTTGTGAGCTACAGACCGTTCCGTGGCCGCATAATCTAGCACTTTCAGAGCTATTTGTGGGTCAATGCCTGTGCGGAGAAGTGCGCGTCGAAATTGACTTTCCGGTCCGTTGGGCCTGGCACGATCAGTCGCCCGCTCGCCGCACATGGTGAATGTGCCGCGTGCGCCGCCGATATCCGCCGCGTGAGGATCAAGTCGGCCAGGGGCCGACCAGAAACGGCACGATTCGACTGCGGAATCGACGGCTAAGCGTCACGCGCGTGCCGCGCTTCAGCACAACCTCATAATCGCCGTGAAACAAGGGATGCAGCTCGGTGATCTGCTCCACATTGATGATCGTGGAGCGATGCACGCGCACAAAATGGCTGTTGTCGAGGCGCGCTTCGACGTCGCGCAGCGCCTGGCGTGCCAAATAGCAGTGACCATTCACGAATATCTTCACGTGCTTGCCGGCCGCTTGCACCATCTCAACTTCGCGCGTCGGCACGAACAGAACCCGCCCGCCGTCGTTTACCAGGAGGCGATCGCGAAGTTTCGGTGCGGATGGCTGCTTGGCGCCGATGCCGGAAGTCCTTGAAGACTCCTCGCCCGCGCCGAGTTCCTTGCCGAGCATCGCTCTGGCGCGGGCGATCGCCTTTGCGAAGCGATCGTCGTCGAAGGGCTTGAGCAGGTAATCCACCGCTTCGATCCCGAATGCCTCTACTGCATACTCGGCATAAGCAGTCACGAAAATCACGAAAGGGTGCACATCGCGCGCCTCGAGGGATGCCAGCAGCTCGAAACCGTTGCGTTCCGGCATGCGCACATCCAGCAGCAGGAGATCAGGCGCGGCGCCGGCGTCCATCGACGCGCACTCGGCCACCGATCCAAAATCGCCGACGATATGAAAATCGGATTCGCGCGCGAGCAGCCGGCGAATGCGCTGCCGCGCGATCGGCTCATCGTCGACGATCATCGCGGATAGCAGCGGAAGGCTCATGCGAGTTCGGCTTGCGCCGCATTTGCGGGCATATCCAGCATCGCGCGGGTGCCGCTCAGCTCATCCGGACCGATTCGCACACTGGCATCGTCGCCGAACGCCGCACGCAACCGGGCTTCGACGTTGCGTAGGCCGTCGCCGAACGCGCTGCGCGACAAAGGCGCCGCAAGCTGCGGCGTGCTGTTGGTTACTTCGATCATGAGCCGATCTCCCTCGCGTCGAATACGCACACTGACCGCTAACGAACCTGCGGAGCCGCAGCGGCCGTGCTCGATGGCATTTTCAACGATCGGCTGAAGCAGCAGCGCCGGCATCAGCATGTTCAGGGCGGAAGGATCGACCAACAGCGCCACACTGAGCCGATCCCGAAACCGAGTCTGCTGGACCGCAAGATACGCATCCAGTCCGATAACCTCTGCTTCGACCCGTATCCAGGGTTGCTTGGTGCTCTCGAGCGCAATGCGGAGAAAATCTCCAAGCCGCGCAATCATGGTCGTTGCCTGGGCGGGGCTTTCGCTGATCAGCTCTGAAATCGCGTGCAACGCGTTGAACAAGAAATGCGGATGCAGCTGAGCGGACAGCATCGCCATGCGCAGATTCGCGATTTCAGTGGAGAGCCTGGCGAGCCGCATCGACTCGCGATGATATCGCTGCGCCGTGTACATGAAGGCGACCGCAATGAGTCCCAGCAGGTACGGCACCATCCAGGAGCGCAGCAAGCCCACCCACTGCATCCAAGTCGGGTGGAACGGCAGCCAGGGCGTGATGTCCTCGCCGAGATGCGACCACCTCCCATCGGTGATCACCGCCGTCATGGTCAGGATCAGCGGGGAAAGCCGCGTAATCAGAAGCGCGAGCAGCACTTGAACAGCGACCAGGCGTATTTGGCGGCCGCGCTTCTGCGGCCATCCCTGATCCAGGGCTATGCGGTACGCGCAGGCCGACAAGAGGAACAGCAGCAGATGGTGTATGAGGCGCGCCGTGGAAGTAACGATGTAGTCCCCGTTCAGGGTCGTACCGCTGAGCGGCCAAGCCCAAAGCAGTCCAAGGATGGCGATCGCCAACCAACACGACCCGCCCGCAATCCAGATGATCGGCCACAGCTCCGCGCCTTTGCGATCCGCAGCGGAATCGGAGGTTGTCATCGCTGCAGTGTAGAAGGTGGCGCGCCGAGCGCCAACTTCGCGTACCCATCCGGGAACCAGCGGGACTCCAGGCGGCGCGAGCGGCGCCATGAGGACATAACGCAATTGCGGCGGCGCGCGCGATGTTCAGTTCTTGAGTTCGCTCGAAGCCCGGCAACCGCCGATTAATCCAGGCCGAATCCCGCTCGAGCCGGCTCTGTTGCCGCAGCTTTTGACCCTCCCTACCGTGTCTGCACACCGGGCGGGGATGCGCATTTTTGAACCTGGGACGAAATCGTCGGCGGGCGGGACGAATTCGACGCTGCGGTGTAAACGCGGAGCCGCATCGGCGTATCTCATTGCACGAGTCTCAACTGGAACCGACACGGGGATGACCGCGCCGATGCGACTACTTGATTGTATTGCCCATAGCCGGGCGCCGCTGCTGCTGCCCTCGAGCCGCGACCCCGCTGAGAACGTTGAGGTCTCAGGCCCTAACCGCTTTGCAGCGCAATTGGCGAGTTGTCCGTTGCGGTACGTGCTTGGTGATGACTTAACGCAAGCCAGCGCCGAGTTGGCTTTCGCAGACGGCGCGCGCCTGGTCGGATGCTTGGATCTGTTGCGGATGCCGGCACCGCATCTGTGGATCGAGTGGAATGACGAGGTCCACAAGCGGGTGATTCATTCGACGCGATCGAGCGCTGAGTACGATTCGGCCTCGGCAGGCCGCAAGGTGGGCATCATGCTGCGAGCATCGTCCAATGGATTGACCGCGGTAGGACGCACTTTTTGGGCGGATGCGGTCGCCGGCGGGGAAAACTCAGCCGTGACGCTGTCTCCTTTGGAAACCCATTTCGATTTGCGCGGCGAGTTTGCGGATGGCAAGGGCAACCAAGATGTACTGTCAGGCGGGTTCCTCGATGCTACCCATGGCGGCAATGAGGCAACGGCGTCGCTGCTCGACCATGTGCGATTCCGCTTTGAGGACTCATGGGCCGGCTACTATCGGGAGGCCGCGGGCGATCCGGATTTCAAGCGCCGCCTGATCCGCGAGTCGATCAATTCCATCGCCTGGGATGCGCCGTTCGTTCTCGCCTTCCTGCTCTTGCTCAGCGCGAAGGACGCCACGCGTTTGATGCCGGTGTCGCGCGCCGCCATCAATCGCAAGCGGTTGACGGGCGGCCGTGGCCCGCTGCTCGATCATGTGGAAGTCAATGCATCCCTGGATGCCGTGTCCATGTCCGAGCCAGGTGCCGACGGCAGCGGTCGCCAGTCGCCGCGCTTGCATCATGTCCGCGGTCATCTGGTGCGCCGGGAACAACGCGTGTTTTGGCGCGTGCCGCATCTGCGCGGCAGTGGAACCCGGGGAGCGATACGTTCTCGAACCGTCTGCCTGTCGTTTGCCCGAAGGGCCGATCACGAAGCACGGATCTAGACTGCGCTTACGGCCGCGCTCGCAATCCATCGTCGGCAAAGGTCACTCTGCCCGGATAGTTCCGTCGAATGGATTTCACTACCGCATCACGCTTCGTGTCAACCGCGGGCGAGAGATGGCTCAACAATAACGCGCGCACACCCGCGGCCTTCGCGAGCTGTCCGATGGCGAGCGGCGGCGTATGCAGTGTGTAAAGTATGGCGCGGGAGTCGGGTGGATCGAGCACCACGCTGTTGAACACCAAGAGGTCGGTATCCTTGGCGATGCCGCGCAAGGCGGACAGGCCCGCAGCGTCGATGTCTCCGGAAAAGGTCACGCTCTTGCCGCCATGATCAATACGGTAGATCACCGCCGGCGCATCGCCATGATGGCCCGCGACCGCTCTGACCAACAGATCGCCTTCCTTGAAGAGCTGCTCCGGGATGCCGTTCGCAGCAGGGGCGGCAATGTCATGCGCGCGGATGCTGAGGGGCGCGGCGAAATCGCTCAAGTACGCGAACGCGCCCTTGCGTCCAAATAACAGTTGCATGAGTTGCTGCGTGCTTGGGAAGTACGCGTCCTGCCCGTGTCCAGGCGAACCTCCAGGTCCCCACACGTTGAACACGATGGGCCCCGAGCCCGACACGGCGCGTGCCTTGAACAAACCCGGGAGCTCGCCCACATGATCGATATGCAGATGCGTGAGCAGCACGAGGTCGGTTTTGGACAATGAGGCGCGGGATTCGCCGAGGCGCGCGAAGGATCCGGGCCCTGCATCGACCAGGACACGCGCCACTCCGTCGACATAGACGAGATAGCTCGACGCCGCGCGTCCCGCGGCCCCAGGACCGCCGGAGCCTAACACCAGGAGCTCGAGGGACGGGGCGGATGCTTCCGCCAGGAGCGGGGAACTTGAACAGAACAGCAACAAAACCGCCGCGGCGATCAGGCGCGAAGCATTTGATTTCATCATGGACGGAATTAATAGCACAATAGGACCTCTTGCTGTCTTACGGCCGAGCAGCGAAGCCGTATCCCCGCGGCCGCGCCTGGCACGGTCTCATTGTTGGAGGATTAAATATGCAAAAGCGTAAGTTAGGAAATAGCGGCTTGGAAGTCTCAGCCATTGGTTTGGGCTGCATGGGGCTGAGCTACGGCTACGGTCCGGCGGTGGATAAATCGGAAGCGATTAAGTTGATCCGCGCCGCCGTCGAGCGCGGCGTGACCCTGTTCGACACGGCGGAAGCGTATGGCCCATTCAAGAATGAGGAAGTCGTGGGCGAGGCCCTGGCGCCGTTCCGGAAACAAGTCGCAATCGCGACCAAGTTTGGTTTCGCTGCGGGCGATGTACAAAAGGGCATGGATAGCCGGCCGCAGCACATCCGCGAGGTCGCCGAGGCCCAGCTCAAGCGCCTGAAGACCGATGTCATCGATCTGCTCTACCAGCACCGCGTTGACCCCAATGTTCCGATCGAAGACGTCGCCGGCACGGTGAAGGAACTGATCCGCGAGGGCAAGGTCAAGTATTTTGGCCTTTCCGAGGCCGGCGCGAAGACCGTCCGGCGCGCGCATGCGGTTCAGCCGGTCACGGCCCTGCAAAGCGAATACTCCCTCTGGTGGAGGGAACCGGAAACGCAAGTATTCCCGACCCTGCAAGAGCTGGGGATCGGATTCGTGCCCTTCAGTCCGCTCGGCAGGGGCTACCTGACGGGCGCAATCAGCGAGAAGACTCAGTTCGACAGCAACGACTTCCGCAATTTGGTGCCGCGCTTCAGCACGGAGGCTCGAAGGGCAAACCAAGCCCTGATTGAACTCCTCGGCTCGATCGCGGCGAAAAAGAAAGTCACCTCGGCACAACTCGCGCTGGCCTGGCTGCTGGAGCAACAACCGTGGATCGTTCCGATTCCCGGCACCACCAAGCTGCATCGATTGGAGGAGAATATCGGAGCGGCGCGCGTCGATTTGACCGCGGCCGATCTGCAGGCGATCGATCGCGCGCTCGCCGAGATCCCGGTGCAGGGGGCGCGGTATCCTGAGCATCTGCAGAAACGCGTGGACCGATAAATTGCGGGGCCCGGAAAGCGAAGCCTAGGCCGGGTTGCCTTTTGGCGGAGGCGCTGACACTCTGCTGAGTCAAACAGCGTAAGGAGTCGGGGATGTTCGCATATCGAGTGCTCGTAGTCGGCGCGCTCCTGAGTTGTGGCTTGGCGATGCCGCCGAGTGCGTACAGCGCAAATCCGAAGGCGTCGGCAACACCGCTAAAAATCTATATTTCAGTGGATATGGAAGGCGTCGCGGGAGTCGTCACGGCGGACCAGCTCATCCCCGGCGGTTTTGAGTACGAACGATTCCGCCGTTTCATGACCGATGAGGCCGTGGCCGCGGTCCGGGGTGCCCAGGCGGCCGGCGCTACGGAGGTCGTGGTCAGCGATTCGCACGGTAATGGCGAGAGTCTCATGATCGAGCTGTTCCCGAAGGATGTGAAAATCGTGCGCTCGTGGCCGCGGCATGGCGAAATGATGGCAGGGCTCGATGCCACTTTCGCCGCCGCGCTCTTCGTCGGCTATCACGCCTCGACGACGAATCCGAAGGGCGTGCGGGCCCACACCATTTCGAGCGCTCACTTCACACGTGTCGCGCTGAACGGCACTGCCGTGACGGAGGCGGAACTGAATGCCGCCTATGCGGGCGCCATGGGCGTTCCCGTTGTTTTCATTTCCGGAGATGATGTGGCGGTCAGCGAGGTTACGGGACGCCTCGGCAACATGCAGTCGGTAATTACCAAAAAGTCGCTGGGATTTCACTCGGCGGAAACACTGACGCCCGCCGCCGCGTGCGATCTGATCTATCAAGGTGCGCTTGCGGCGGTAACTCATCGAGACCAACGCAAGCCCTACGTGGTCTCCACGCCGCTGACCTTGGATATCTCGTTCAAGAGCTATACGACGGCGGAAATCGTCAGCTACCTGCATTCAGTGGAACGTGTGGACTCGCATTCAATCCGCTTCGTGGGCCATGACATGGCGGAAGTCATGGATTTCATCGTGTTCCTGGATTACTACGATCCGGAGATGAAACCGTGATCGTCGGCTGCAGAAGATCCCACTGATTGCCGTATAAGTCCTTGAACACCGCGACAACGCCGTAGGATTCCTCTGCGGGATCGCGCACGAACACGACACCCTTTACCTTGTACGCCTTGTAGTCGCGCCAGAAATCGTCGGTGTAGAGAAAGAGAAAAATCCGCCCGCCGGTTTGATTGCCGATGCGCGACGACTGCTCGGCATTGACGGCCCGGGCGAGCACCAGGCCCGATTCGCTGGATCCCGGAGGCGCAACCACCACCCAGCGCTTGTCTTGCGCCGGGATATAGGTGTCCTCGACCAACTTGAAACCCAGCACGCCGACATAGAAATTCAGTGCTTCGTCGTACTCTCGCACCAACAGCGCCGTTAGACCGAGGGATTGCTTCACTCTATTGTCTCGCGTGCCATGTGAGCGCTGTCAGCCGCTCAGGCGGTCCAGGTGCGCACGAAATCATTCATGTTGGGCAGCACGTCGACTGCGGCATGCAGCAGCACGATCAACAAGAGGCTGCGGGTTCGCGCCCACAGCGTGCCGAACAGCAGTGCGACCGGGGAGAGTACAGCAATCGTGAAGGCAATCACTTGAATGGGATCGGTCGAGTAGCCGTCGACGCCAGGGTGGCCCCGCAGATACAAACCCGGAACGTGAGCCAGCGCGAATAACAGGGCGCCGGTCACAACGGCCCCGGCCTGGGTCTTGAGCACGGCTGCGAGCCGGGTCTGCAGCACGGCACGAAACAGAAACTCCTCGCATAGGCCCGCTTCAAGAGCCAGCCAGATGAATGTCGCCGGCGCAGCCCAGGCCAATGTGGCCGGGGAGGCGTGCAGCGCCTCGATCTCATCGAGTGCGGGCGACACCACGCACATCAATGCGAGAATAATGGCGCCGAGCACCAGCAGCGGCAGCCAAAAACCGGGTTTCCCAAGTCCGCTATTGAAGAGCGGCGCTATCTTGGCGCCCAGCGCGGCGAGGAGCAGTGCCGGTGCAGCGACGTGCACGAGCAGCTTGACCGCCAGGACCAGCAGTTCCTGCTCGCGACCCGCAGGCACGGCCGCGCGCGTCGCACTCATGCCCCATCCCAGAAAGCCCACCGCATAGAGCACTAAAAATCCCAATAGGGCCCACAGCTCCAGAGTCGGCCTGCGCACCGCGATGGCGGGCGGCACGGCACGGCGGGTCAGCGCGATACTGAGGAGCGGCAACGCGGCGCCGAAAACGCCCAGGGAAACACTCGGCAGCGTCCAGTCGGCGCCCTGCGCGCGCAGATAGGCGGTGGCGAGCGCCCATGCCGCCAGATAGGCGACTACGAACACCGCCGCTCGGCCTTTGATCCATGAGAGGAGAAGCATCGCACTCCCTAAATCGCTGCGTTCGCAAATTCCGCTGGTATTATCGCCCAATGCTGCCTGCGCTTCTCGCTTTTGCCGTCATTCAATCCGCCTCGGTCGAGGCAGAGTCGTTGGCCGTTCAGAAGCAATTGCGTGCCGCCGACCAATCCCTCTTGGACGCCATCGCGCCGGGCGACCGCACGGTGTGGGAGCGGCTCCTGAGCAAGGATGCCATTTATGTGGATGAAAACGGCGCCGTCATGCGCCGTGATCAATTTCTGGCGGCTTTGAAGCCGCTGCCGCCGGGAAACAGTGGGCACATCAGCATCGTCGACTACCAGGCCAGCGTGCATGGCAACGTTGCGTTGGTCATTCACAAGGACGACGAGCGCGAAAACTATCACGGGATTCCGTTGCAAGCCGATTACCTGATGACGGAAACCTGGCTGAAAGAGGGAGCGGATTGGCGTCTCGCACTGGTGCACGTGTACGTCGTGGCGAAGGACCCGCCCGCAATCAAGGCAGCACCGGAATCGCTGACGGAATATGAGGGGAAATATCGTGCGGCGCCGGATTTAGGCTATGTCATCCGGCGCGACGGCGATCATCTGGTCGGCGAGCGCCAGGGATTGCCTCCCCTGGTGTTGTCGCAGGAATCCGCCGATGTGTTCTTCGTGCCCGGAAAACCTCGCGACCGCAAGATCTTCAGGCGCGATGCCAACAAGAAGATCGTGGACTTCGTGGACCGGCGCGAAGGCGAGGACTTAGTGTTTATCCGCGGCAAATGAACTGGTCGGATATATCGCCGGCCGATTGAGTTCATCGGCGATGGTTTCAACCAACCGGTAGAAAAAGGTGTTGAATTTCGCCGCTGCGGCGAAGTCCATCGGCTGGGTGATATCGTCCTGCGGCCGGTGATAGCGGATCTGGTACCACTCGCGATAGCGCCTCTCGGCATCGGTATGCGGGTCATAACCGAAGATAAAGCTGATGGCGGGCACGTGAATTCCAAGGAAGGGATACTGGTCGGCGCGATGAAGCAAATTGCGCTCGGTCTCGGCATCCGGACGGATTTCGATGTGCAGCGGCGCGGCAACGGCGCGCGCAGTCTCACCGAGCGTGGTGTCGTTGAGCGCTTCTGCCGTGAGTATTTTCAGCGGGAACAGCGGCCGCAGCTGATCGAGATTGACGTTCGCGGCTAGCCGCGCCGCGGGCACGGTCGGATGATCGACAAACCAGCGCGAGCCCAACAGTCCTTTTTCCTCGCCGGTGAACGCGATGAACAGAATGCTGCGCTTCGGTACATGCAGCCGGTGTGCCTTGATGTCGTCGGCAGTTTGGATCAGCAGCGCGACATACGCCGCATCATCAAGGGTGCCATTGTATAAATTGTCGCCATTGACCGGCGTGCCGTAGCCATAGCCGTCGAGGTGCGCGGCAATGACGAGATATTCACTCCGCAGCTTCGCATCCGAGCCGCTGAGCTTGGCGACGACGTTGGGAGAACTGATGTCGCGCTGCGTAATAAGCAGCTGCGCGCGCAGCGTGCCGGGAATCTCGAAGTTCGGCAGCGGCTGCTTGGCGCCGCCTGCTTTGAGAATGGCGACGGCATCTTGACCGGAGCCGCGAAGCAGCGGCGCGAATGCCTCGGCACTGAGGCGCATCGAGGCGAGCGCCGCGGCATGGGTCTTTCCAGGTTGCGGCAGCCGCAGCGAGACGCTGCGCGCATAGGCGTAGGGCCAACGGGGCGGTTCGATGGTGAAGTAGGGGTCATCGACGTTGATGATCCCCAGCGCATTTCCTTCGCGGGCATTGGCGGCACGTACCGCGGCGCTTGGCAGCCCTTCGCGCTGGGTGCCGAAACACACCACAACTTTGCCCGCAATGTCTGCCATGGCGTCCTTGCCGCAGTAGCCGCGAAACGTGAGAGCGCCTTCGAACCTTGGGGCCAGATCCTCAGCGGCTGAAATGCTGATCTGCTGCAGAAACTGCAATGCAGTCTCGGCGCCGCTTGCGTTCACCAGGCTGAAGTGAGTGCCTTCAGGGAGCACGTCGACCTCATGCATGGGTACTGTCTGAAAATAGCTGCCGTTTTCGCCCGCGGGTTCGAGTCCCGCCATCTTGAAGCGGTTGGCAACATAGTCGGCGGCACGCTGATAAGCAGCCGACCCGGTGTCGCGGCCTTCCATGGCATCGTTGGATAGCATCTCCGTGGTATGCCACCAGGCGAGCGTGTCCGTATCATGAATCTCACGGTCGCGCAGATGCTGCTGGGCGCGCGACTGGTATGAGCCTAGTGCCAGCACCAAGGACAGGGCGCCAATCAGGCGGCGCGCATGCGGATTGGTTTTCATGGTATAGCGTCCTTACTTCCCCGGAGGATCGGCGCCGGTATCAGGGGTGAATCCGGCCGCCTCGATGCCGGCGACCGCACATGCCTCGTCCTGATCGGAGCTGGCGCCGGTGATTCCGACCGCGCCGATGATGGACTTGGAGGAGCGGATCAGCACACCTCCTGGCACCGGAATGAGGCGGCCTCCGGCGAGCGCATTCACGGCCGATACGAACGCAGGCGCCGCCGCGGCGCGCTGCGCGATGGCGCGGCTGCCGATTCCCATGCCGAGCGCACCATAGGCCTTCGCCTGCGCAATGTCGGGACGCAACAGACTGGAGCCATCTTCGCGCTTGAAGGAGACCAGGCACCCGCCGGCATCGAGAACCGCTACCGCGAGCGGCGGCAGCCCCAACGTTCGTCCGTGTGCGAGCGCCTGGTCAACGATAGTTGTGGCATGGGCCAAATCAATCATGAGTCAGTATCCGCGCGGTGAGTAACAGTGCCGCATCGCGCCACTATACTTTCTCCGCCGCAGACTCCCAAGCGCTTTGCATCTTTCACCGCTGCGCGAGACCTGCCAACAGCGCTTTGTGAAAGGCGGCCGGATCTTGAATCTGCGGTGCATGGCCGAGTGCGGAAAACTCCACCAGCTTGGCGCCCCGGATGCGTTTGACCGCGCGCTTAGCCAACTGCGGATAGTCCCCCAAGACCGCGCGCACCGCTGGCGGCGCGAAGTCCTTGCCGATGGCGGTGTTGTCCTTGTCGCCGATCATGAGCAGCGTCGGCACGGCGATATTCTCGAACTCGTAAAACACGGGCTGCGTAAAGATCATGTCGTAGAGCAGGGCCGAATTCCATGCGACCAGATCCTTGCCCGGTCCGCGATTCAAGCCGGCCAACATTTGCACCCAGACGTCGTAGTCGGGATTCCACTGGCCGGCATAGTAGGTGGCCTGCTCGTAGCGGCGGATGCCTTTCGCATTGGTCTTCAGCTCGCGCTGATACCAATCATCGACCGATATCGGCGGCACACCTTTTGCCTTCCAGTCTTCCAAGCCGATGGGATCGACCAGCACCAGATGCGCAGTCTCCATGGGGTACATCAGGGCATAGCGGATCGCGATCATGCCGCCGGTCGAGTGGGCGATGAGCACGGCATTTTTGACGCCGAGCGAGGCGAGCAGCGCGTGCGTGTTCAGGGCGAGCTGCTGAAACGAATACTGGTAGCGCTCCGGCTTGGTCGATTTGCAAAAACCGATCTGGTCGGGGGCGATCACGCGATAGCCCGCCGCCACCAGCGCATCGATGGTCGTGTGCCATGTCGCGGCGCAAAAATTCTTGCCGTGCAGGAGCACTGCGACGCGCTCGTTCGGGCTTTTCGGGCTCACGTCCAAGTAAGCCATGTGCATTGGCTGGCGCTGAGAGGTGAAATTGAATTCCTTTACGGGGTACGGATAGTCGAACCCCTGCAGCTCCGGCCCATACGCGGGACCGTCGGCTGCGCGGGCCGGCGAACCGGCACAGAGCGCCAGTAGCAGAAGGCAAGCCGAACGGTACGGGGGGATCTTGAACTTGGTAACCATGGAGCACCCTTTGCGGCGATTTGATCAAGCTTAGCTTTAACATTACGGCACCGGCCAGGCCGCCGCACATTCTCCGGTGCGCAAGCAAGCCATGTCTTACAATCCGCCACTATGAAAACAATCTTCTTGTGGCTGGTTTCCATTCTGGCGCTACCCTCGGCCGCGTTTGCTGCCACCGAACAACTGGGGACCGTGTCGTTCCCGGTTTCTTGCGCGCCCGCCGTTCAGGCTAACTTCGTGCGCGGCGTCGCGCTGCTGCATGATTTCTGGTACGAAGAAGCGGAACGTCAATTCCAAGAAATCGCGAAAGCGGATCCCAATTGCGCAATGGCGCACTGGGGCGTGGCGATGAGCATTTATCATCAAATCTGGGATCGGCCAAACGATTCGCTGCTCGCCCGCGGCTGGCGGGAAATGCGGGCGGCGCAGGCGCATCGTGCGAAGAGTGCCCGCGAACGCGAGTATGTGGCCGCGTTGAGTGATTTCTATCGACCCGGACGCGACTATCAGGCCCGGGTCGAGGCGTATGCATCGCACATGGCCAAGCTATATGGCGATTACCCGGCCGACACGGACGCAGGCGCGTTCTACGCCTTGGCGTTGCTGGCATCGCAGGCTCCAGACGATGACAGCTTGACGCTGAATCACAAGGCAATGGCTGTTTTGACACCGCTGTTTGCGAAATATCCCGACCATCCCGGCGTCGTGCATTACATCATTCATGCCTGCGACACCCCCTCGATGGCGCAGGATGGCTTGACGGCGGCAAAGCATTACGGCGAGATCGCCTCATCGGCGCCGCATGCGGTTCACATGCCCGGCCATATCTTTGCCCGCCTCGGAATGTGGCAGGCCGACATCGATGCCAATGTGAGTTCGGTGGCCGCATCGCATGCCGCCGAACACCGAAAGCAGAGCGGCGCGATGGATCAGTTCCACTCGGATGATTTTTTGGTGTATGCCTATCTGCAGAGCGGGCAGGAAGCCCGCGCCAAGGCCGTGCTGGACGAGTCGGCTGCGGCGATCGCGCATTTCGAGACCATGCCGGAGATGGGCGAACGCTACATGACCGGCATGTTTCCCTACTATCGCACCAAGCTGCCGATTTTCTACCATTTGGAGTTGCGCGATTGGAAAACCGCGGCCGCGCTGCCCGGCATCGCGGGCGCACCGCCGGAAAGTCAGACTCTGACCTATTGGGCGCGCACCGTCGGCGCGGGTCATTTGCACGACGCGCAGGGAGCGCGGGCGAATCTGGCCGATTACGACGCGCTCATGGCACGCATCAAAAAGGGACCGCACGCCTACGTTGCGGACACCTCGTGGGTGCGCGTCGAGCGGGGCGAGATGCTGGCTTGGGTTGCGTTCGCGGAGAACAATTCGGCTGAAGCGCTCAAGCACATGCAGGAATCCGCAGACCTGCAAGATAAGGTCGGCCAGGGCGAGGTCGACATCCCGGCGCGCGAAATGCTCGCGGACATTTTTTTAGAGCTGCGCCGTCCGCAGGACGCACTGGCCGAGTATAAGAAGGCGCTGGTGTTGAGTCCGAATCGTTTCAATGGGCTGTTCAATGCGGGCCGAGCCGCCGAGATGGCCGGCGATGCCGGGCAAGCGCAGACCTACTACGCCAAGCTGCTCGAGGTCACCGATGGCGGAGCGCACTCCGCGCGTCCCGAATTAGCTCATGTCAAAAGCGTAGTCGTATCCGCCAAGCTCGCCACAAAGTGACGGGCGCCGCCGCCGGGCGGCTGCATTTTACGCTCGAGGCCACCGCGGCAGGATCGAGCGCCCGCGCCGCGCGCTTCACCACCCGGCACAACGAAGTGTTGACGCCCACCTTCATGCCGGTGGGAACGCATGCTGCCGTGCGCTCGCAACGCCGCGAGGATCTGCTCGACAGCGGCGCGCAGGTGCTGCTCGCCAATACCTATCATCTGATGCTGCGGCCCGGCACCGAATTATTCGAAAAATTCGGCGGCATTCACGCATTCATGAATTGGCCGCGCTCGGTGTTGACCGACTCCGGCGGCTACCAGATCTTTTCACTTCCGGGAAGCTGCACGCTGCGCGAAGAATATGCCGAGTTCACAAGCTACGTCGATAACACGCTCATCCGATTGAGTCCCGAGCGCAGCATTGAGGCGCAAAAAGCAATCGGCGCGGATATCATGATGGCCCTCGATCACTGCGTGCCCTCGACGGTGGAGCATGCCGCGGCCCGCACCGCCATGCAGCTGACCCACCGCTGGGCGGAGCGCTGCCTCGCTGCCCGCGGCGGTTCCGCGCAAGCCCTGTTCGGCATCGTGCAGGGCGCCAGCTACGCGGACCTGCGCGTGGAAAGCGCCAAGACGATTGCACAAATGCCCTTCGACGGCTACGCCATCGGCGGCCTTGCGGTGGGCGAGAACAGTGCGCAGCGCGAAGACTGCACCGCAATCGTCACCGAGTTGCTGCCGCCGCACAGCCCGCGCTACTTGATGGGTGTGGGCACGACCCGCGATTTGCTCGAAGCGGTGCATCGCGGCGTCGACATGTTCGACTGCATTTTGCCGACCTCGCTCGCCAAGCAGGGCGTGGCGTTCACCAGTCTCGGAAGACGCGACCTACGGCGCGCGGCCTATCGCGGCATGGAAGGTCCGATCGATCCTGCATGCCGGTGCTACACGTGCCGAACGTATTCGATCGCCTACCTGTTCCATCTGCAGCGGGTGCACGAAACCACCGGATGGCAGCTGCTCAGCCTGCACAACATCCATTTCTACCTGCAACTGATGCGCACCATGCGCGAGCACATTCTTGCCGGCACCTGGCTGCCGTTCTATCAGGCGCAACGCGACGTGCTGGATGCGCGCGATGCCTACGGCAAGGCAGCGAGTCTAGTGACCAAGGCGCTGCTGCGCGAGCGCCGCCGCAAACGCGGCCGCTACGAAGTGCTGGTGACAAAGGGGGTCGGCTATATCCGCGACGCGACTTCAGGCGAAATTATGCATCCCGGGGGCGATCCTGAGCAGGAGGCGCGTTCGTTGTACGTCGAGCAGTCGCGTCTCATCGAACGCCTGCAGGATCGCACGGACCAGCCGCTGGTCCTCTGGGACGTGGGGTTGGGTGCCGCGGTGAATGCCATGACCGCCATACGCGAGGCGGAGCAGACGATGCCTGCGGCCGCACGACCGTTCAAAGTGGTCAGCTTCGAGAACGATTTGGACTCGCTCAAGCTCGCGCTCGATCACCCAGGCTGGTTCAAGCACTTGCGGCACGGCGCACCGCGGACCTTGCTGGCGGACAATCGATGGGTGAGCCGCACCGCCGCCATCGAGTGGTCGCTGTTGAGCGGCGATTTCACGCAGCGCAAATTCGAAGCGCCGCCGCCGGATATCATTTTCTTTGACCCCTTCTCGTACAAGACCGACGGTGCCATGTGGACCTTGAACGCGTTTCGCGAACTGGCCAGGGCCTGCGCGGGAAAAGCGGCGGAGCTGTTCACCTATTCCTATTCCACGCGCGTGCGCGTGGCGATGCTGGCAGCCGGCTTCTACGTCGCCAAAGGCCGCGGTACCGGACCCAAGGCCGAGACGACCATCGGCTTGTCTCCCAGCGCGGCCGCTGCCGCGCACGGTCATGAATTGCTGGGACTCGATTGGCTGGCCAAGTGGCAGCGCAGCGAAACGCAAGCTCCCCTGGGCGACTTTGAGCACTCCGACGCGTGGCGGGGGGACGTGCTCGCGCATCCGCAATTCCGTTGACGGCCCGTCGGCGGGCGAATTTATTGCGCCGATCAGAAGCGCTTGTAATAACCCACGGACAATCCGCGCGGCAGGATCTGCACCGATAGCGGCGTGCTGCGTTTCGTGGCCCAATAGCCCACCGCCGTGCCTAGCACCCAGCCGGCAATGACGTCGCTCTGCCAATGCTCCTGGGTCTTCAATCGCGCGATCGCATCATAGGCCGGCAGCAGCTCGAGCGACCATATCCAGGGATAGTCGCGCGCATAGTTTGCGATGAATGGCGTGACAAAGCTTGCCTGCAGCGTGACCTCGCCGCTCGGGAAGCTATCGCAGCAGCGTCCCTTGAACCACTGATTAGGATCGTTGCCCTGGTTAGGCCGCGCCCGGCTGAAACTCAACTTGAACGCCTCGGCAGCCAGCGACGATATCGCGGTGGAATCCACGGTTTGCCACAGCGTATGGCCCAATTCATCGTCGTTGCCGAGCAACAGGCTGCCGCCGATGGCGGTCGCCAGCACGCCGAATTCCAGCCCGGTTTGATATTTCCGTGCCCAGATTCCGCGCTGATCGAGCGCCACCTCATGATCGATACCCAAGAATCCGTCGCCCGCCATGGCGGGGTAAGAAGAACTCAGCGAAGCGAGCAGCAGCAGCAGCCCGGCGCGCGTCGAGGCACGCAACGATGGATAAGCAATCATACTTTGCAGTACAAAGTAACCGCAACATCCGGTCGGCCGCAAGTTATTTTTCGATCGGGGTGTTTGCGCCCAAGCGCGTCGGCCAATTGCCAATTACTAATTGCTGATGGCGATGGCGGCAGGCTGCAATCCGGTCGAAAAGGGCGAGCCGGGCAGCGCGGTGAGCGCGCCGGTCGCCGGGTCAATTGCATAGGCCGAAAGCGTGTTGGCGCCGAAGTTCGCGACGTATGCAAATGTTCCGGTAGGGTCTACGGCCACTGCGGAGGGCTGCATTCCCGCGACGAAGGGCGACGCCGCGAGCGCCGAAAGCGTTCCGTCGCTCTCTCTCAGCTTGAAACCCGAAATATTGTTCGAACCCTGATTCGCGACATACAGGAAATCATTCACGGGCTCGACCGCGATCGAGGTTGGGGTGATCCCGACGGCGTACGGAGAGCCGCTGATGGGAGCTACCGAAACAGTCGTATTGATGGGGACGCCGCTCAAGGCGGACAGCGTACTCGCGGCGGAATTAGCGACATAGAGCACATGGCCGCTCGGGTCGAGGCCTAAGGCGTGCGGGTCGGCGCCGGCGGCGAACGGAGACCCTGTGTCGATGCTCAAGAGGCCGGTGGTGTCGATCGTGAGCGCCGCAAAGGTTCCGTTCGCTTGATTCGCGACATAGATAAATTGACCAAGCGGGTCCACGGCGAGCGCGGTGGGCGCGGGACCCGTCGCAATCAGAGATCCAGCGAGCGGCACCAATGCGCCGCTTGCGGGCGTAATTGTGTACACCGATACGGTACCGCCGCTACCGCTGGTTACAAAAACAAAGGAACTGGACGGATCGATCGCCACGGCGGTCGGATCGGCGGGCGTGCCGAAAGGGGATCCGCTGACCGGGGTCAGCGCGCCGGTGGTGCGATTTATGCTGAAACCCGCGATCGTGCCGCTCAATCGATTGACCACGTACGCGTAGGCGCCCGTGGGGTCCACCGCTGCCGCCACGGGGTTGCTGCCGGTTGCAAATGGCGAGCCGGCAACGGGTGTCAGCGCGCCGCTCGCCGCACTCAGCGAAAACGCGGAGATATTACCCGCGCCGCGATTCGCCACATACAGGAACCGCGGCGGATTGGTCGTGCAGGTCACGGCAATGTTGGTGACATCGCCGTTGCCGGTGTTTCCCGTGCCGTTCGCGACCACGCAGGTCTGGGACGGGTTGGTCGGCTGAGTGCGCACGGTAATGTTGTAGGTCGAATTGAAATTGGACGTGCCGAAGAGAATGCCGCCGCCGTTCGCGCCGGTGCCATTGAGCGATGAATTCAAGGGCGTCGAGCCGTTTTGCAGCTCGAGCCGATAGCCGACGAGCCCGCTTAAGCTTCCTTGCAAATTGGCGGCCGAGGGACCGCAATGGGTACAGGGGGCGGTTCCGTTGCAACTCGCCAGGAACAACGCCATGAGAGCCAAGGCAATCTGCCGATGTGTGATCATTGCTATTGCTCCTTCGCCCAAGAACCGATGCGGCTTTGGGCAGCGGGTATTACCATGCAATCACGGGATATAGCATAACGCGCGAGCCCGTGCCGCAGGATGCGCTCTTGATGACATATCGCGGAACGGTGCATCCGGAACGATGGGGAAGTTATGGCGATTCCTGGCTTCGGTTCGGATCGGCCGTTGCAAGGGATTGCGCGGGTCTGCTCATACAGTACTGCGGGCTTGCGGGTACTGGATGGACGAGCGGCCTGGCGGCCCGCAACAATAAGGAATGTCCGCCGGCTTTCATGTCGACAAATTAAGCGATGAATTCGGCCAGTACACGTTGGTGATGAAGTGCGCGGAGTGCGGTCATGAACGCAAAGCGGAGCCGCTCACGCTGGGGCGCCTTTGCGGCTGGGACGCGCGGCTCGAGACCGTCGCCAAGCGCATGCGCTGCTCGAAGTGCGGCAAGAAGCGCTGCACGCTGAAGGCTTTTCCTCCGAAGAAGCCTCGCGGCTACACGGCGCTGCCGAGATAAGCTACTTTACTCACATGCCGACCAAGCAGGAGATCGTCGATTTTCTGGCGCGGGAATTTCCGCAGAGCCAGTGCGTGGTCGAGGAGGTCGGTGAGCGCTCGGCGACGGTCTCCCATCCGGTGGGTCCTGCGCAATTGCGTCCCGGCGGCACGGTGTCGGGTCCTCTGCTCATGGCCGTTGCCGACGTGGCGCTGTACGTGGCCATACTCGGCACCATCGGCATCGTTCCCCTGGCTGTGACCACGAACTTGAATATCAATTTTTTGCGCAAGCCCTCGCCCCGCAACCCGATCGTGGGGGTGTGCAAGCTGCTCAAGGTCGGGCGAGTCTTGGTGATCGGCGAAGTCGCCTTGTACTCGGATCGCGACGAGGGCATGGTTGCGCATGCGGTGGGCACATATTCCATTCCGCCTCAGGTTTGATTGCAGGGACGTCCACGGTCAGGGGCAAAGCACGCACACCGAAGAACGCTTGCGCGCGATCTTGACCGCCTCTAACGCAGATCGCGCACGTGCTTCGCCTTGCCGGCGGAACGCGCCAGCGAACCGGCCGGCACGATCCTGACATCGGCGGAGATGCCGATGTGATCCTTGAGTTTCTTGGCAAGTGATTCCAGCTCCCGCGGCTGCGCTTCAGGAGCCAGTTCGGCGCGCGCCTCGACCAGAATGCGCATCTCATCGAGGCGATTGGGGCGCGTGAGTTCGATTTCGTAGTGCGGTGCCAAGCCTGCGCAGCGCAGGATCATTTCTTCGATCTGCGAGGGAAAAACATTGACGCCGCGCACGATCAGCATGTCGTCGGAGCGGCCGCTGATTTTGGCCATGCGTCGCATGGCCGTGATGCTTCCGGGCAGCAGGCGCGTGAGATCGCGCGTGCGGTAGCGGATCACCGGCATGGCTTCCTTGCTCAGCGAGGTGAATACCAATTCACCTTCCTCGCCCTCGGGCAGGCGCGCGCCGCTGCTCGGCTCGACGACCTCGGGAATGAAATGATCTTCCCAAATCGTCGGGCCATCCTTGGCGGCCGCGAATTCCTGCGCCACGCCCGGACCCATCACTTCCGACAAGCCGTAGATGTCGCAGGCGTCGATGCCGAACGCGTTCTCGATCTCGGCGCGCATGCCCTCGCCCCAGGGCTCGGCGCCGAAGATTCCGATTTTCAAATTGGTTGAGCGTGGATCGATGCGCTGACGCTTGAACTCATCGAGAATGGCGAGCATGTAGCTCGGCGTCACCATGATGATCTCGGGTGCAAAATCGCGAAGCAGCTGGACCTGCTTTTCCGTCTGGCCGCCCGACATGGGGATCACGGTGCAGCCGGCGGCTTCAGCGCCGTAGTGCGCACCTAAGCCGCCGGTAAACAAGCCATAGCCATACGCGATGTGCACCTTCATCCCCGCGCGGCCGCCCGAGGCGCGGATGCAGCGCGCAACCAGAGCACCCCAAGCGGCAAGGTCGTTCTGGGTGTACCCGACCACCGTCGGCTGACCGGTGGTGCCGGAAGAGGCATGAATTCGCGCCACGCGTTCCATCGGCACGGCGAAGAAACCGAAGGGATATGCCTCGCGCAAATCGGCTTTGGTGGTGAAGGGAAAGCGCGCCAGATCTTCGAGGCTATGCAGGTCATCCGGCCGGACGCCGGCCGCGTCGAACTTCTTGCGATAAGCCGGATTATTTTCGTAGGCGTGATGCAGCGTGGCGCGCAGACGCTGCAGCTGCAAGGAGTCGAGCTGCGCGCGGGTGGCATTCAAGATCGGCTCCGCGTCGGCCCAGCTCCTCGTGTCCGCCATGACTATTCGGCGGGTCCGAAACTCGGCCGGCGCTTATCGCGCGCGGCGGCCAAGCCTTCGCGCACGTCCTTGAGCCTGAAGCCCAAGAACTCCAGGGCGAGAGAGGTGTCGAAACTCGGGCCGGCCAGGCGCAGCCAGTTGTTGAGCGCATGCTTGGTCCAGCGCATGGCGGTGGCGCTGCCCGCGCTCAAGGTGCGCGCAGTATCGAAGGCGGTCTTGATGACCTCCGCGTCCGGCACGGCCACTGCCACCAGTCCGATGCGCTCCGCTTCGGCACCGGACAGCGATTTGTTGGTCAGCAGGTGATAGCGCGCTTTCGCCAGGCCGCAGAGCAGCGGCCAGATGATGACGGCGTGATCGCCCGCAGCCACGCCGAGCTTGGTGTGACCGTCGAGAATCCGCGCGTTCTCAGCCGCCACCGACACATCGGCGAGCAAGGCGATGGCGAGCCCGGCGCCCACGGCGCTGCCGCGAATCGCCGAGACCACCGGCTTGGAGCAGTTGATCAGGTTGTAGACCAGATCGCTGGCTTCCTTCCAAACCCGGATCAGCGTGGCCTCATCCTCGATCATGCGCTCGATCATCGCGAAATCCCCGCCCGATGAGAAGTTCGAGCCTTCGCCGCGGATGACGACCACGCGCACGGCTTCGTCCAGGTCGATGCTGCGCCAAACTTGGGCAAGATCGCGATGCATGTCCTCGGTCGCGGCATTCAAGCGGCCCTTGTTGGACATCACCAGCTCGAGAATGCCGGCCTCCTCGCTCAAAAATTGCAGGCTGGCGAAATCCTTTGCGTAGCGGGCAAGATCGATGGACGCCATCAGCTCGTTCCTGCCGAGTCCGGCACCGCATGGATGCTGACCATCGTCAGCACATAATATGCGGCGACGGTTTCCTCGTTCTGATTGGTGATTTCGGTATTCCAGGCCACTTCGCCCCATCCTTTGTCGGCGCGCAGGCTTTTGCGCGCGCAGGTCAGTCTAACCTTGATTCGATCGCCAGGTTTTACCGGCTTGACGAAGCGCAGTTCATCGAGACCGTAGTTGCCGAGTACCGGGCCATAGTCGGGATCGACGAACAGGCCGGCGGCGGCGGAGATTAGAAAGTAGCCGTGCGCGACGCGGCCGCCGAACAAGGGATTGCGCTTAGCCTCGGTCTCCCTCATGTGAGCATAGAAGTTATCGCCGCTCAATGCCGCGAACTGCTCGATGTCAGCCACGGTGACTTCGCGCTCGCCTGATTTGAGCGTGTCGCCCAGCCGCAGCTCGTTGAAGGGAATACGGAACGGGTGCCGTCCCGGATCGAGCAGGCGGCTGCCCCGGGCCCAATGGCCGCTGACGCCCGTGATGGTGTCCGGCGATCCTTGCACTGCGCTGCGCTGCATATAATGCAGCACGCCGCGAATCCCGCCCATTTCCTCGCCGCCGCCGGCCCTTCCGGGACCGCCGTGAATGAGCGGTGCGAGCGGCGAGCCGTGTCCGGTCGACTCCTTTGCGCAGGCCTGGTTCACGACCAGAATCCGGCCGTGATAGGGCGCGAGCCCCAACACGATCCGGGCGGCGAGGGCGTCATCGCCCGAGAAAACCGACGCGGCGAGACTTCCGCCGCTGCGCCGCGCGAGAGCGATGGCCTCCGCAGTGTCGGCATAGGGCAGCACCGTGGCCACGGGTCCGAAGGCCTCGACCTCGTGAATGGCGCGCGCCGCCTGGGTGTCGTTGCACAACAGCAGCAGCGGCGGCACGAAGGCGCCGCGCTCACGATCCGCGTCCTTGACGTCGAACCGGCCCAGCTCGCCGGACACGAGCGCCGCCTCGCGATGCAGTTCCGCGACGCGTTCCAGCACATCGGTGCGCTGCTCCTGGCTGACCAGCGGTCCCATGCGCACGCCTTCGGCGCGTGGATCGCCGACGATGATTTTCTGCAGCGCCGCCTGCAGCGCGCCGACCACGGCGGCAGCGGCTGCGGCCGGCACGAGGGCTTTGCGGATTGCCGTGCATTTCTGCCCGGTCTTGACGGTCATTTCACGCACCACTTCTTTGACGAACAGATCGAACTCCGGAGTGCCGGGCGTGGCGTCCTCGCCCAAGATGCTGGAGTTCAATGAGTCGGTTTCGGCGATGAAGGGAACGGCATGCCGGATGATGTTGGGATGCGTGCGCAGCCGTTCGGCCGTGTGCGCGGATCCGGTGAAGGAGACCATGTCCTGGCAGTTCAGGTGATCGAACAGGTCTCCCAGGCTGCCGCACACCAGTTGCAACGCGCCCTCCGGTAAAATTTTCGACTCGACGATGCGGCGCACCACGAGCTCAGTCAGATACGCCGTCGCCGTCGCCGGCTTGACGATGGCCGGCATACCGGCCAGGAATGCCGGCGCGAGCTTCTCGAGCATTCCCCACACGGGGAAATTAAAGGCATTGATGTGAACCGCCGCGCCTTGACGCGAAACATACAGATGTTGCCCCACAAAGCTGCCGCCCTTGGACAAGCCTTCGACATCGCCGTCCACATAGACGCACGAGTTCGGCAACTCGCGCGCTCCCTTGCCGGCAAACGCGAAAACGGTACCGATGCCGCCATCGATGTCGATCAGCGCGTCGTTCTTGGTCGCACCGGTGCAATAGGACAACAGATAGAACTCCTCCTTGAGCTCGGAGAGTTTCTTGGCGAGCGCGCGCAGCATCGCGGCGCGCTGGTGAAAAGTCAGCTCGCGCAGTGCGGGACCGCCCACTTCGCGCGCATATCCAAGAACCGCGGCGAAATCGATTCCGCTCGAGGATGCCGTCGCGATGACATCGCCGGTGGTGGCATCGCGCAAGGCAGTGCCTTGGCCGCCGCTGTGCCACGTTGCGCAAACATAACTCTGTAGGTTCATGAATCAGCCCCGTTGGGAGTCGGTACGCGCAGGCGCGATGAGCGCCCGCGGAAAAGTGCAACGGCTTCGCCAGAAGCGTTGCTCACGCAGACATCGTAGATGCCGTGGCGCGCGGTGCGCTTGACTTCGGTCGCGACGGCCGTCAGGCGCTCGCCGGCAGCGGTAGGCGCAAGAAATTCGATGGCGGCGCCTGCGGCTACCATCGGCTCGCCATGGGAATTGCAGGCGAACGCAAAGGCACTGTCGGCGAAGCTGAAAATGAAACCGCCATGGCACATCCCGTGCCCGTTGATCATTTCGGCACGCACGGTCATGGCGATGCGCACCCTGCCGGGCGAGACCTCGAGGATCTTGATGCCCAGATTTTGCGAGGCTCGATCGCTCTCGAACATGGATTGGACCGTGGACTTCGCCAACTCAAGCTTGTCGGCCGCGCCCGGCGCGATGCTGGGAGACATCAGCGACCGGTAAAGCGCGGCGTGCGCTTTTCGGTAAAGGCCGCCACGCCTTCCGCGTAGTCGGCCGATCGGCCGAGATCGCGCTGTACGTCGCGCTCGAGATCGAGCTGCTGCTTGAGGGAATGCTGCCAGCTGCGCCGCAACGCGGACTTGGTCGCGGCGAGGCCGCGCGTCGGCGCCACGGCAAATTGCCGCGCCAGTGCATCGGCCGTGCCGGTGAGCTCCGCATCGTCGACGCATTGCCAGATCAAGCCCCAAGCGGCGGCTTGCTCGGCCGCCAGTTTGTTGCCCAACAGCGCCAATCCCATGGCGCGCGCGTCGCCGACCAGCCGCGGCAGGATCCAGGTGCCGCCGGAATCGGGGACCAGCCCGAGCTTGCAGAAGGCCTGCACGAAATTCGCGCTGCGCGCCGCGATGACGATATCGCAGGCGAGCGCTATGTTGGCACCGGCACCGGCGGCAACGCCATTGACCGCGGCGATGACGGGCAGGGCTAGATTGTGCAAAGCCAGCACCAGCGGGTTGTAGCGATTCTCGAGCGATTCGCCCAAGTCCACGCCCTGTGAGCCGGGAGCCACTGCGCGATCGCCCAAGTCTTGTCCTGCGCAAAAGCCTCGCCCCGCACCGGTCAATACCAGCACGCGGGCATCGCTGCCCGGAATGCCCGATAACGCCTGGCGGACCTCGCCGTGCATTTGGGTGTTGAAGCTGTTGAGCTTGTCGGGCCGATTCAAGGTCAGGCGGGCGATGCCGCTGTCCACCTCGAAAAGTATGGTCTCGTATGACATGGCGTTACCTTGAAGTTATTTGTGGTCGTAGCTGATTTCGAGCGTGGGTGTCGTCGGCCGTGCCTGGCAGCAGAGCACAAAGCCCGCATCCGTCTCCCAGCGCTCCAGCGCGATGTTATGCGTCATGACCGCAGCACCCTCGGTGATTCTCGCGCGGCACGTGGCGCAGATGCCCGAACGGCAGGAGAAGGGCAGCTCGAGGCCGGCCCGCTCGGCGGCGTCGAGCACGGACGCATCGCCCGGTGCCATGGGGAAGCTGCGGCGCCGGCCGTCCATGGTGACCGTGACGGTGGCGAGGATCTCTTGGGGCGCGGGCGCATCCGGCGCTTTGACGAGTATTTCCAGCGGCCGTGAATTGGCCGTCGTAAAACGCTCGAAGCGAACGGGCGCCGTGCCATTGAGCGCATTCAGGGCAGTGCGCACGTCGTCCACCATATCGCCGGGACCGCAAATCAAGAATTCGTCGGCGCGATTGATCTCCGGCAGCTGCCGCGCCAGCTCGATGACTTTCTTGCCGTCGATGCGTCCGTTCAGCAATTCCGTCTGCTGCGGCTCGCGGCTCATCACGAAGTGCAGCGACAGGCGATCGAGATAACGGTTCTTCAGCGCGAGCGCTTCCTCGAGAAACATGGTGCGTGCAATGCTGCGGTTGCCGTAAATCAACGTGAAGCGGCTGCGGGACTCCTTGGCCAGAATGTCGGTCGCCAAGGACAGCACCGGCGTGATGCCGCTGCCGGCCGCAAAGGCTACGTAGAAAAGCTCGCGGCCAGGATCGATCGCGGTACGGAAGCGTCCCATCGGCGTGCCGACCTCCAGCATGTCGCCGGGGTGCAAATTCGACGCAAGATCGCCCGACATCAAGCCACCGGCTTGCGTGCGGACTCCCAGCCTCAGCGTGCCGGTGCCCGGCGCGGTCACGATCGAATACGTTCGGCGCTCGTCGCGACCCTGAATCCTGCGGCGCACGGTGACGTATTGGCCCGCGTGATGCGCAAAGGTTTCGCGCAGCGTCGATGGAACCTCGACAGTCACGCAGGTCGCGTCCTCAGCGGCGCGCTCCACCGAAACGACTTTCAGGGCATGGAAGCTTAGGGCCGCCATCTCAGATGCACTTGAAATATTCGAAAGGTTCGAGGCAGGCCCGGCATCGATGCAGGGCCTTGCAAGGCGTGGAACCGAACTCGCTCAATGTTTCCGTGTCCGCGGAGTTGCAGCGCGGACAGGCCACGGGCCGGCCGGCACGCAGCACGTCGCGCATGTTCGAGACGCTGCGATCCGGCGGCACGATGCCGTAGTCGTGCAGCTTGCGCCGGCCGTCGGGCGATATCCAATCGCTGCTCCAGGCAGGCGAGAGCACATTCGTGACCTCGAATTCGCCCACGGCGCTCCGATCGAGTGCGTCGCGCACGGAACGCCGGATGACTTCGGTGGCGGGGCAACCGACGTACGTGGGCGACAGGCCTACTTCGATCCGGCCATTCGGGTTGACGCGCACGAATCGAATAAGCCCTAGATCGACGACGCTCACCGCCGGAATTTCCGGATCTTCGACCGCCGCGAGAACATCCCAGGCTGCGGCGATTCGCGCCGCCGCACCGGGCGCCGCCGCACCGGGTACCGCCGCACCGGGTACCGCCGCGTCTGGCGCCGTCGCATTCCCACGCGTGGACTGCGCGGCGTTCACCAGCGGGCGTCCGGGTAAGCGCGCTGCAGGTACTGCATCTCGGCGAGAATGTAGCCCAGATGCTCGCTGTGCTGGCCGCGCTTGCCGTGCCAGGCGTGAGGACGGTCCGCCGGACGCGTGAGCGTCGCTTCGCTCAAGATGGCATCGATGCGCGCCGACCAGGCCGCGTAGACATCGGACAGCCTCGGGGCCACGCCGCTCTCGGCCATGCGCTGATCCAACTCGTCCGCCGCGAACAGCTCCACGGTATAGGGCCACAACAATTCGAGCGCCGTCCGCACCCGCGCGTGGCTTTCGGCGGTGCCGTCGCCAAGGCGCACCAGCCAGCCGCTGCTGTAGCGCAGATGATAGCGGACCTCTTTCACTGCTTTTGCCGCGATGGCGGCGAGCCGCGCATCGCTCGATGCCGTCATCCGCTCGTAGAGTTCCAGCTGAAAGGCGTCGATCAAGACCTGCCGCACGATGGTCTGACCGAAATCGCCGTTGGGCTGTTCGGCCAGGATGACATTGAAGTACGCGCCCTGCTCGCGCAAGTAGGCCAGCTTGTCCTCATCGCGGCCGAGGCCTTCGATCTCGCCGGCGTAAGTGAGGAGCAGGCGCGCCTGGCCGATCAAGTCGAGCGCAACGTTGGCCACGCCCAAATCCTCCTCGAGCGCCGGGGAGTGCCCTACCCATTCGCCCAAGCGTTGACCGAGCACGAGGCTCAAGTCGCCGAGCCGCAATACATAGCGAAACAGGGCGTCGGAATCGACGTTGGGCGCCGCCGCGCTCATAAGGTCTTCACCTCGTCGGGAATCTCATAGAAGGTGGGATGGCGGTAGATCTTGTCGCGGGCCGGCTCGAACAGAGAATCGGTTTCTGCCGGGTCCGAGGCGATGATGGCGTTCGAGGGCACGACCCAGATGCTGACGCCTTCTTGGCGGCGGGTGTACAAGTCGCGTGCGTGATCGACGGCCATCTGCGCATCCGCGGCATGCAGGCTGCCGACGTGCTTGTGATCGAGGCCGCCGCGGGCTCGCACGAATACTTCATAAAGGGGCCACTGATGCGTGTCTTCCATAGCTGCTCCGTTTTTTAAGCGGCGACGCTGGACGCGGACCGACGCTGCTTGGCAGCGTAGGCGCTCGCGGCCTCGCGCACCCAAGCGCCTGATGCGTGCGCGCTGCGGCGCGCGGCAATGCGCTCGGCATTGCAGGGACCGTTGCCCTTCAGCACCTGGTCGAACTCGCTCCAGTCGATGGGCCCGAATTCGTGCTGCTGCGTCGCTTCGTTCCAGCGCAGCTTAGGGTCGGGAACCGTGAGGCCCAAGAATTTCGCCTGCGGCACGGTGAAGTCGACGAATTTTTGCCGCAGTTCGTCGTTCGAAAAGCGTTTGATCTTCCAGCGCTGCGAATCGCCGGTGTGAGTCGAATTCGCATCCGAGGGACCGAACATCATCAGCGCCGGCCACCACCAGCGATCGAGGGCATCCTGCGCCATGCGTTTCTGATCCTCGCTGCCGCGCGCCAGATGCAGCATCAGGTCATAGCCCTGGCGCTGATGAAAACTCTCTTCACGGCACACCCGCACCATGGCCCGTGCATAAGGACCATAGGAGCAGCGGCATAACGGAATCTGATTCATGATCGCCGCGCCATCGACCAGCCAGCCGATCGCACCCACATCGGCCCAGGTCGGCGTCGGATAATTGAAGATGCTGGAGTACTTGGCTTTGCCCGACAGCAATTGCTCGACCAGTTGGTCGCGGCTTACGCCCAAGGTTTCTGCAGCGCTGTAAAGATAGGCGCCATGGCCGCCCTCGTCCTGCACCTTGGCGATCAATATCGCCTTGCGCTGCAAAGTCGGTGCGCGGGTGATCCAGTTTCCCTCGGGCAGCATGCCGACGATTTCAGAATGCGCGTGTTGAGAGATCTGGCGGATCAAGGTGTTGCGATAGCGCGCCGGCATCCAATCCTTGGGTTCGATTTTTTCCTCGGCGTCCACGCGCGCGAGGAAGCGCTTTTCGAGGGCGGTTTCGTCACCCTGTGCAGCAGCTTCGGCGGTCTGAGCATCTAAGGCTTGGGTGTACATGCATGCCCCTGAAGGTTTGGCCGGCTTCGAGCCATTGTGATACAAAAAATATGGAATTGCAAAGAAAGTTGTGTCATAAATGGCACGGCCGCCCAATGGCGCCATTTATGGCAAAAATCGCAAAAATCACATCCACAGCCGTTTCCACCGAGCTTGTCGCCCGCTTCCGCCGGCAGCGGCCGCTGCGCGGCGGCTCGCTGATCGTGACCTTATTCGGCGATGCCATCATGCCGCGGGGCGGCGCGATCACCCTGGGCAGCTTGATCGAGTTATCGGCGCCGTTTGGATTGAACGAGCGCCTGGTGCGTACCGCTACCGCGCGGCTCGCCCAGGACGGTTGGCTGAGGGGACGGCGCGGCGGCAAGCTCAGCGAATACCACCTGTCGAAGAACGGACGCGCCCGCTTTGCCGAAGCCACCAAGCGCATTTACAGCGAACCGGATACGCAGTGGTCCGGCCGTTGGACGCTGATCGTGGTGCCGCCGATGCGGGCACCGCAGCGGAACGAGATCCGCGATGAATTGGTATGGCGGGGTTTCGGAGAAATCTCGGCCAACGTTTATGCGCACCCGGAGTTCGACGCACGCGCGCTGCGCGCGCAGCGCAGCTTTGGCGGACTGCTCTCCAAAGTCGTAGCGTTTGATGCCTCGCTGGGCGAGGAGATGCCGCAGCGCCTGGTCGAGCTGGGATGGGATCTTCAAGATCTCGGTCTTCGCTACCGACGCTTCGTCGAACGCTTCGCGAATGTGCTCGCGGATCTTTCACGCCGCCGCGAGCAGGAACCGCGGGACTCCTTTCTGGTGCGGACTCTCTTGATCCACGAGTACCGCCGCCTGCATTTGCGCGATCCCTTGCTTCCGGCGCAGTTGCTGCGTTCGGATTGGCCGGGCGTTCAGGCCGCCGCGCTGTGCCGCGCGATCTATGCGCGAGTCTTTGACCCCTCTGAGCTGTATTTGAGCGGCGTCGCCGCCACGCTGAAGGGATCCTTGCCCGTGGCGGACCCTTCAGTCATGCAGCGCTTCGGCGGAATCGGGCCATTGCTCCAGGGCGTCGACAAGCAGATGTAGTGCCGCGCCTCGAGGCCCTCTATAGTTCCTCTGCCATGCACACCTTGCGATACATCAGCGCGGAAGAAATAAGGCACCTGCTGACTTTTCCGCTGCTGATTGCGGCCATAGAGGCCGGACACCGGCGTCCGAGGATCCAGATCCAGGACGGACTGCTCGGCAGCGAGAACGGGCAATACTTCGTGCGCAACGCCGTCGACAGCGGCAGATACATGGCCAGCAAGCTCATTACGAGTTTTCCGGCCAACACAGCCGCCGGCGTGCTGCCCGCCGTACAGGCTCTGGTGGTGCTGTTCGACGGCCGCAACGGCCAGCCGCGCGCCGTCCTCGACGGCACCGAGATCACCTATTGGCGAACCGCAGCGGATTCTGCGTTGGGAGCCAAGCTGCTGGCGCCGCCACGGCCTGCAACGCTGCTCATCGTCGGCGCCGGCGAAATGTCCATTCACTTGATTCGCGCGCACTTGAGCGTCAGGCCATCCATTCGGCGCATCCTCGTTTGGAACCGCAGCAAGGAGCGCGCGGCACGGTTGGTGGAACGCCTGCGCGGCCAAGGAATCGAGGCCGAACCCACGGCGGACCTGGCGGCGGGCACCAAAGCGGCGGATCTGATCAGCACTTGTACGCGATCGCCTCACCCCCTGATTCTCGGCGCCAACTTAAGAGCGGGGGTCCATCTTGACCTGGTTGGCGGCTACACGTCCGATACTCGCGAGGCAGACGATGAAGCTGCACGCCGGTCGCGGGTCTTCGTCGATCGGCGCGAGTCCGCATTCGACGGCGTCGGTGACATCTTGCAGCCCATCGCCAGCGGTGCGATCCGAGAATCCGACGTGCTCGGGGATCTTTATGATCTGGTGAGCGGCGGTCTTGTAGGCCGCTGCGCGGATTCCGACATCACATTCTTCAAGAACGCTGGGGGTGCGCACCTGGATCTGATGACCGCGGAATTGATCGTCCAAAGGCAGCCTTGATGAACTGTACGAGCCGGCGCCGTGCGTCAAACCCGTGCCAGGGCTCCGTGCTGGGAAATCCGTACATGCTCGACCCCAAAG
>DATAVX010000028.1:0-2231 GCA_036267535.1 Steroidobacteraceae bacterium | reverse complement strand
CAGAGCCAGCCGCGCCGCCAGCGTGCGCGGAGGGTTCGGAACACCGAAGCCCGCTTGCGTCCGAATTTCTGCGAGCACCCGATCGACCACGCCGCGTTTGGACAGCGCCAGTGCGCGAGCCTTGGCGCCGATCGAAGCCGCTCGCTCCGGGTCGTCCAACAGCCTCGCGACGGCGTCGACGAGCTCGTCCGAATTGGCGATACGGACCAGCGCGCCACCCGCCGTGAACTCCGCCGCGATCGCAGCGAAATTCTCCATGTGCGGCCCGGCGATCACCGGTTTCCCAAAATAGGCGGGCTCTAGAATATTGTGACCGCCGCGCGAAGTCAGCGTGCCGCCCATGAACACGACAGCGGCGCGTTCAAACAGCGCGGCGAGCTCGCCGATGGAATCCAGCAGCAGCACCCGCGCGGCGCTGGGAGCGGACGTCAATGCCGTTCTCCGGGCGAACGGTACGCCCGCTCGCGTAAGTTTTTCGGCGACGATCTCGAAGCGCTGCGGTTGCCGCGGCGCAAGAATCAGCACCAGGCCCGGCCGGTTGAGGGAGGCGAAGGCCGAAAGCACCGCGTCGTCTTCATCCGGATCGCCCGCTGCATTCGACGCCGTGGTGCTGGCCGCGACCCACACCGCTGTGGGTTGCGCCCGGTGCAGAAACGCCGCGACCTCGAAAGCAATTCCTGAAGCCGGCGGATTGAAATCAAACTTGAGATTTCCGGCGGCCTGAACTGCGCCATCGGGCGCTCCAGCCAGACGCAACCGGCGCGCGTCTTCCTCGGTCTGGGCGAAAATCGCGTCGGGCCAGCACAGCACATGCCGGAAGAACCCGGCGGCTCGAGTGTAACTGGGCAGGCTGCGGTCGGAGATGCGCGCGTTGACCATCATCACAGCCGCTCCCGCGCGCTTCGCTTCGCGATACAGGTTGGGCCAGATTTCAGTCTCTAAAATCACCACCGCGCAGGGTCGCAAGCGGCGCAGCACGCGCCTGACCATCGACCGGTAATCCAGCGGCAGGAAGAAGACATGCTCTTTGACGCGCTGCACCGCCGTGGCCCGGCCGGCCAAAGTGGTGGTGGAGAGAAAAACGCAAATCCCCGGATCGTCCTGTTTCCACCGCTTGATCAATTCGACCGCCGACAAGACCTCCCCCACAGAGACCGCGTGAAACCAGACCACCCTCGCACCCGTCGCTGTATAAGCGGGTGGCAAAAATCCGAAGCGTTCCGGAAGATGAGCGAAGTAGGCGCGGTCGCGGATTCCCCGGTAGAGTAGATACAGAGCCACTACAGGGCTAAAGACGATCTGTAAGACCTGGTAGAGGAAATAGATGAGACGAGTGGCGATGGTTCTTTTGAGTATAGCGGCGGCGGTGGTGGCCGACAAGGCGATTGGCGCCGACAAGGACAAACGCTTCGCTCCGCAGGCGGCTACCTCGTACCCGGGCCACCAGACGGTAAACGGCATCACGCTGGCGGCCATCCCCTATACTCGCGAAGACGAGGTCAAGGCGGCGTTCGGCAAAGCGAACCCTTACAAGTTCGGCGTATTGCCGATTCTGCTGGTGATCCAGAACGATACCGGCAAGGCTCTGAGGCTAAATCTGCAAACCGAATTGGTGGATCTGCAAAACGACCGGGCTGACCCGATGAGGCCGTCCGACGTGCGGCTCTGGGATGGAGCGCGCAACAAGGATTACCGCATGCCCATGCCGACTCCGATTCCGCTGCCGCACCACACCAAGGGTCCGCTGGACGTGCCGGAGATCGACGGGCTCGCGTTCGCCGCCAAGCTGCTGCCGGAACGCAGCTCGGTGCATGGGTTCTTCTATTTCGACAGCGCGCTGCGGCCTGGGGCCTATCTTTATATCAACGGAATATCGGACGCGGCATCGGGCAAACAGTTCCTGTATTTTGAAGTGCCCTTTGAAGATCAGAAGCCTTAAAACATCCCCTCGAATTCACCGTCCCTGCACGGCTCGAAGAGCATCGACGGGAGCACGGCGGTTTGCTCTAACCGGCGCTCCGACCGTAAAATGGGGTGACTCGATCTTGCGGGTCCAACCTCACCCCATGAGTCCCGTTCTCCACCCAAGGTTACGCTCCGCATTCCTCGGCGTGGGCGTGTTTCTGGCGGCGGCCGTCGCCGGGTTCGCGCAGTTCAAGGTGACCGGCCCGGCCCCCTATTCCGCGGCGGTGGCACGGCAGAAAATCAAAACGCTGCTGGACAAGTCCGAC
>DATAVX010000027.1:0-1694 GCA_036267535.1 Steroidobacteraceae bacterium | reverse complement strand
GGCGCCAGCATGCCGGACGTGAAGTAGGTCTTGGCGTAGTTGACGACGAAGGCGCCGAGCACCGCGCCGGTCAACGTGCCGCGGCCGCCGACCGCCACCCAGATCACGGCTTCGATCGAATTGCCGGGCGCGAACTCGCCGGGATTGATGATGCCGACCTGCGGCACATACAGCGCACCGGCAACGCCCGCCATGCAGGCCGACAGCGTGAACACGAACAGCTTGTAGGCTTCCACGCGATAGCCAAGGAAGCGCGTGCGCGCCTCCGCGTCGCGAATGGCGACTAGCACCTTGCCGAACTTGGAACTGACCACGGCGCGGCAGATCAGGAATCCAACCGCCAGCGCCAGACACGACACGAACAACAATACGTTGCGCGTCGCCTCCGACTGCACATTGAAACCGAGGATATCCTTGAAGTCGGTCAGGCCGTTGTTGCCGCCGAACCCGAAATTATTGCGGAAAAATCCGAGCATCAGGGCATAGGTCATCGCCTGCGTGATGATCGACAGGTAAACGCCGGTGACGCGGCTGCGAAACGCAAACCAGCCGAACACGAAGGCCAGCACACCCGGAACCAAGAGGATCATCAAAGCGGCGTAGAGGAAATGGTTGAAGCCGTACCAATAAAGCGGCAGTTCGGAATAATTCAGGAACACCATGAAGTCGGGCAGCACCGGATTGGCGTAGACTCCACGCGTACCGATCTGACGCATCAGATACATACCCATCGCGTAACCGCCGAGCGCAAAAAACGCGCCGTGGCCGAGCGAGAGAATGCCGACATAGCCCCAAATCAGGTCGATCGAGAGCGCCAACAGCGCGTAGCAGATGTATTTTCCGAACAGTGTCACCAGATAGGTCGAGACATGCAGCGCCGATCCCGCCGGCACAAGCAGATTGAGTATGGGAATGGCGACGGCAAATGCGCCGAGCAGCACCAGAAAGACGATGGCGCTTTTATCGAGAATACGGATGAGCGGATGGGCGGTCATGCTTCGATCGCCCTGCCCTTGAGCGCGAACATGCCGCGCGGACGCTTCTGAATGAACAGGATGATGAACACCAGGATGGCGATCTTGGCGAGCACGGCGCCGGCGAAGGGCTCGAGGAATTTATTGGCAACCCCAAGCGTCAGCGCGCCGACCAGCGTACCCCAGAGATTTCCGACGCCGCCGAACACCACCACCATGAAGCTGTCGATGATGTAGCCCTGGCCCAGATTGGGGCTGACGTTGTCGATCTGCGACAGCGCCACGCCGGCGATACCGGCAATGCCGGAGCCTAGCCCGAAGGTGAGCGCATCGATGCGCGCCGTGCGAATTCCCATCGCGCGCGCCATCGAACGGTTTTGCGTCACGGCGCGCATTTCAAGTCCCAACCGCGTAAAACGCAGCATCGCGAGCAATGCGACGAACACGATCCCCGTAAAAACGATGATCCAGAGCCGGTTATAGGTGATGGAGATGCCGGCAAGGTTGAAGGCTCCGCTCATCCACGACGGATTGCCGACCTCCTTGTTGGTCGGTCCGAAAATGACCCGGACCGCCTGCTGCATGACCAGCGAAATGCCCCAGGTCGCCAGCAGCGTCTCCAGCGGCCTGCCGTAGAGAAAGCGGATCACGGTGCGCTCGATGAAAATGCCGACGGCGCCGGACACGATGAAGGCGAGCGGCAACGCGATCGCGAGCGAA
>DATAVX010000026.1:0-2235 GCA_036267535.1 Steroidobacteraceae bacterium | reverse complement strand
CCCGGGCAGCCAGCTCCTGGCAGACCGGCGACGTGGCCGGCCGGGCGAGTTTCCGAACCGCCGCAGGACAAGGTTACGAACCCCATCCCGGGCACCGCTCCCGCTCGCATCAATCGGCCGTCACCGGTTGACGTCCCTTGGGTCGAACAGGATGGTTTATTTTAGTTCACCGCGGGGTGCTGATTCAAGGAAATCCGCCGAGCCGCGCTAACTCTTTGAGCTGATGAAAAATTTTCGGTGTTTGTTTGATGCGGCGGCGAGACAAATGTGCCAAGCCTGCGATGATTCGTATTTTGCGCTAACCTATGGAGACTGCGCTGTTTTTCGAATTGTGGAAGGGAATATGGCGAGCCTTTTACTCGATTTCCCAAGGGCTTTTGCAAGCGAGCGAGTCCCGCGTTGTTGATACGCGAGTTCCGCCACGATTTGCGTAGGTCCCAACCAGGCGAGATGACGGCAAGGCCATTTTCGGCCATGCGTTCTTAATAGCTCCTCACGGTCTGTCGGAAGAATGAGGCAGACGATATCTGCTGCTGAATTTTAGGTCGCCTAGAATCCTCCATTCGCGCTCCCACGAAAAGTCGTAGCCGTTGTGCATTGAATTGACGAAAGGCAAATTACGCCACAATGGCTTCACCAACTGAGGCCGAACTGACGGCCGGCTTTGCTGGCAACTCCGAGCACCAATCGCCCAAGTCCAACTCGCGCGCGCCGAGATTCGCAACGCCCGCCGCGATCGACTTGGCGATCGGACCGCCACCGACATTGTATGTAGTATCGTCTTGGAACTTGCGCGCCTCAACGTTAAAATCAAGGATTCGGGTCGAGAGCACAACATCGCCTAAGCTAATTTCATCTGACGGTAAGCCGCCAGCAATGCCGACCACAAGGATCTGCGATGGCTGCAAATCGTCAAAAAGATCACGCGCGGCCTCTTGTGCTTCGCCGTTGCCCTGCTCGATCTGGCGGAGGATCGCGAGGCGATAGCGCGCGCCCTGACCGGCATCCGCCGTTCTCAACGCGTATTCGCGGTGCCGACTCCTGTAAATGCCATGCTCGTTCGGAAAGACCTTCAAAATGGCTGCAAATTCATCCTCCCGAATGGTCAAGATACCGATGTCTATGATTGGCTGACCCATCAGCTTTATTTAAAGGCTCATTGGGTGGCTATTCCAGGCAGCGCCTCGGCGAGGCCTTTCTCGCCGGTGTCGGGCGACATCGTCGGACAATCAAACGAGGTTCAGGCAGCATTCCTAATTTGCAGCCGCACCGCGAGGCCGGCCCGCTCGGCGACGTTGACCAGCGCGTCAAGGCTGAACTTGTCGATGCGGCCGCGCATCAGGTCGTTCAAGCGCGGCTGTGTCAGGCCCAAGCGCCCGGCGGCCTCGGTCTGGCGGACCTTCCAGTTTTCGACTTTGCCGCGCACGGCGATCATCAATTCCGAGCGCGCCCGCATGTTGGCCGCTTCCGCCGCGGTATCTTCAAGCGCGTCCCACACGCTGGCGAATGTCTGTCGTGCCATGTCTCAGCCCTTCCGTAATTGGCGAAACCGCGTAGCCGCAAGCTCGATATCGCGTTTCGCCGTGCGCGGGGTCTTCTTCTGGAACGCGTGCAGCACCGCAATGCGGTCCGGCAGCGTCGCCAGATAGATGACGCGGAACGCGCCGGCGCGGTCGCGAATGCGCAACTCGCGCACGCCCGGGCCTATTGCCGCCATCGGTTTCCAGTCGTCCGGTTCGATGCTGCGCTGAATCCGATCAAGCTGATAGCCGGTCGCCCGACGCGCCATTGGCGGGAAGTCGCGCAACCGCGCGAGCGAATCGCCTATGAACTCGACCGGCTTCAAGAGTGCGTTTATATCAGAATAGATATACAAGCGTCAACTGCAGCGTGCAACAGCCTTTCATGCTGCCTCCTCGGTCTGCACGGCCTCCAAGTCCGCGCTTTCCTCTTCGACCTCCTCCGGTGCCTCGAACTCACAATGCCCATCTTCTTTGCCACCCCCGAGAGCGGCCATGCGCCGCTGATACAAACCCCGGTGACGAAAACGCCGTCGCCCCCTATATACCCCCGCACCCGGCAGCGTCCGGGCTTTTGGCGTTTGGAGTGACGATGACGGAACGTTCAAGCGAAGGGCTCGACCCGCGGCGGCGGCGGCTGTTGTTCCGGGCGTGGCGGCGCGGCGTGCGGGAGATGGACCTTATCGTTGGCCGCTTTGCCGATGCCTCCATCGGC
>DATAVX010000025.1:0-1633 GCA_036267535.1 Steroidobacteraceae bacterium | reverse complement strand
ACGCTCGGCGCGCCGGTGCACTCCATCAGCACGTCGGGTTTGACGCCGGCGTCGAGACCGGACAGATCGCCGAGATGGAAAGTGCCGCCGATTTCGCGCACCAGCCGGCGCTTGTCGCCGCTGCCGTGATGGTCGAGCACGTGGACATCAAGGCCGCGCTGGGCGCCGATCATGGCGGCCAGGAGGCCAATCGGGCCGGCACCGGTTACCAGCACCGTCTTCGGCTGCCAGGCCTTCGAGCGCCGGCCGATGCGGTCGGTCTGGTCCCAGGCTTTGGCGACCACGCTGGTGGGCTCGACCAGCACGCCATTGTTGCCCAGCGCCGGATCGATCTTGATCAGGTAGTCGGGCTCGATGCGGAAAAAATCCGAGCCGTAGCCGTTGCGTTCTTTGATGCCGCGCTCGGTGTAGCGGCCATTACGGCACATGTCCCATTCGCCGACCGCGCAGGCGGGGCAGGGCACCGGATCGGGCCGGCGCACGATGCCGACCACGAGGTCGCCAGCCTTGAAGCCGGAGCCGGATGGTGCCTCCTGCACCCGGCCAAGGGACTCGTGCCCAATGACCAGCCGCTTCTCGCCCGGGGGCGCCCAACCGTACGAGCCGGAGACGATGTCGCGGTCGGTGCCGCAGACGCCGAGCGCGAGCGTGCGCACCAGCACCGGGCCGTCGGATTGGGGCGGCTCGGGGATGTCTTCGACCTTCGCTGAGTTCGCAGTGCCGGGCGCGACAGTAAGAGCGCGCATGCCTCAATCCACCGGTTGGTTGCGCTCCCGGTGCAGCCGGCAGGCAATACGTGAACACCCCGCTTAGCGAACGCACCTGCAACATGAAAGTTCCTGGACTGGGAACCGGAGTGCTTCAGCCGCTGTTGATGTCTCTTTGTGAGGGCTGCCATGGAAGGGATTGGACGCAGACACTGGGCCATTGCTGAAGGATATATCCCGTCGCAAAGCTCGTTTTCCGATCCAACGCTGGTGTCCCACGAAACTGCGTGTCTGCTCAATGCCGGCGATCACCCCGCGCAGGTGAGGATCATGCTGTTCTTCGCCGACCGCGAGCCCGTCGGACCATATCGCATCACTGTGGAACCGCGGCGCACCTTGCATTTGCGCTTCAATGATCTGAAGGATCCGGCGCCGGTGCCGCGCGATACGCCTTATGCGTCGACATTCGAGTCTGACGTGCCGATTGTGGTGCAGCACACGCGGCTCGATTCTCGGCATGCCGAAATAGCCCTGTTGTCGACGATTGCCTACTCGGAGGCGTGACAACGGCAACGCCGGAGCTTTCGCCGGTCCCGCTGAGGCCAAAACTTTGGGCACGGAGGCATCGCTGCATTGCAGCATGGTCGCCCGGCAAAAGCATTACCGTATCCGAAGTTGGGCCTGAAAATCGCGGAAATCGGTTTCCGCCGGAATTCGGAGCGCTTTTTGCTGCATTGCAGCGACAATGGAACTTAAGTGTGTTACAGGGGTTAATGCCATCGGACGGGCTTAAAAAAGCGTCAAGCTGGAGGATTGGTTCGTGAGTGTGGTCGTCGTTTCCAATCGTGTGGCGCGCATCAAAAGCGATGAGCCGCTAGCGGGAGGATTGGCGGCGGCGCTGCTGCCCATGGTTCGCGATTCCGGCG
>DATAVX010000024.1:0-1595 GCA_036267535.1 Steroidobacteraceae bacterium | reverse complement strand
AAGGAAGAAGTTTGCCCACGAACTCTCCGCCGACTGCAGCCAGGACCAGATCAGCGCCAGTGTTGTGCTTGCGACGAGCGAGAGGACAAAGAGATCCGCGCGCACCACGCGAAACGGCGAATGACCCTCGGCGGAAACATCTACGCGGATGAAGAACCAGAACCAGTAGCCGCCGACGCAAACCAGCAGCGCGCCGATGTGCCAAATCTGCGGCAGGATGTCGGGCGTGGGTGCATCGAGCGTGGAATACCAGAACACCATGATCAGGGTCGCGGTCACATAGGCCAGAAAACCGTACATCGTCAGCAGATGGGCGATCCTGCGCTGCGTGCTGCAGAACTCTCCCGCCGCCAGCACCTCTACCGCCGCCGTCCGGACCGCGAGCGCCGCCATTTTCCCGCCGCCGACCGGCTGTGTTCCCTCGCGCTTGGTCTCGCGCCAATTGTTGAAGAAATATCGCGCGCTCTTCTTGTGGACGATGTCGAAAAGCGTGCCGCTCAAGACCAGCGCGATCATGATCGCAACGAAAATCTGCATGATATCTGGCGAAATGGTCGCTGAGAGTGCGGCGAACGGATTGTCGGAGAACATCAAATCATCCCGGGCGGCCGCGGATCATAAACACAAGAATCGGCGGTACAATAGCGGTGCGTCAGGATGCCCAAGACCGCATTGTCATATGCACTGAAGCGCCGCAGGTGGACGCCGCCAATAGGGCGTCACTGGCTCGAGCGATGGCGGACAGGGTGAGATTCGAACTCACGGTACCCTCACAGGTACGCCGCATTTCGAGTGCGGTGCCTTCAACCACTCGACCACCTGTCCGCGGTAGCCGGGTCAAATAATGAACCCGCCGCCTTATGGCAAGCCGCTTCAGTTTTCGGCGCCGGAAAGCCAGTTGACGGTGATCGCGGCCGGCCCGTCCCGGCCAAGTGACGGCGCCAATATCCGCGCGATCTGCCGCATTTCTTCGGCAAAACCGAAGGGCGGGTTGACGATCAGCAACCCGGCTGCGGACAGCCGCTCCTTGCCCCCCTTTGGCTGCGTGCCGAGATCGATGTCGATGCGCAACAGCTTGCTCACGCCGGTATTGGCGACTTCGCCCGCAAAAGCGTTGGCGGCCGCAGCCGACTTGATCGGGAACCAGAGCATATAAATGCCGGTCGCGAATTTGCGCTGCGCTTCGATGAGCGCATTCGCCGCGCGTTCAAACTCGTCATCCGATTCATAAGGCGGATCGATCAGCACCAGGCCACGCCGCTCCGGCGGCGGCAACAGCGCCGCCAAGCGCTCATAGCCATCGGCCTCCACCACGCGCGTGGTCGCGAAAATCGCGAGTGTCTTTTTCAGTTCCGCAAATTCCTCGGGGTGCTTCTCGATGGCGATGAGCCGATCGTCCGGACGAAGCAGCCGTGCCGCGATCAACGGCGAGCCCGGATATTTTCCCGCGCCCGGGCTTCGCGTCAGATCGAGATAGGTTTGCAGAGTCTGAGGTCCGGAAAGATCGCGGATACGCGCGATGCCTTCCTTGGCTTCTCCTGTGCGGACAGCCTCGCCGCCGGACAGATCGTACAACCCACGCCCCGCATGCGTGT
>DATAVX010000023.1:0-107389 GCA_036267535.1 Steroidobacteraceae bacterium | reverse complement strand
CTCTATTGACGGTGTTCGACAAGGAATTTTTGGAAAACCTGCGCGATCGACGCACGCTGCTGTCGGCCTTGCTGTTTGGTCCGCTGTTCGGACCGCTGCTCTTCGGCCTCATGGTGTCGCGCATGCTGGAGCAGAGCGTGGTCGAGACGGACGTGCCCTTGAAGATCACGATATCCGGCGGCGATCATGCACCGGGATTGCTCCGCTATCTCAAAGGCCGCGGCGTCAAGATCACGGAGGCGGCGCTCTCGGAGGCGGAAGCGCGCGGCGCGGTGCGCAGCGGCGGTTCCCAAGTCGTGCTCCTCATCCCTGCGGATTACCCGGCGCTCTTCGCCGCGGCGAGGCCGGCGCCGGTATTGCTGTTTGCCGACAGCGCGGATTCGCAGACGCGAAAAATCGCGGATCGCGCCAGAGGAATGCTGGCAACCTACGGCAGCACGATCGCGCAATTGCGGCTGGAGATGCGCGGCGTGAGTCCGCTCTTGAGCCTGCCGGTGGCGGTCAATGAAGTCGACGTCGCGACGCCCGCGGGCCGCGCCGTCGTGGTGCTGGGATTCATGACTTATTTCGTGCTGTTTGCGTTGTTGATGGGCGGCCTGTACCTGGCCATCGACTCAACCGCGGGCGAGCGCGAGCGCGGTTCGCTCGAGGCGCTGCTCAGCTTGCCGGTGGCGCGCTCGGCGTTGGTGGGCGGCAAAATTCTGGCGACCTGCGCGTACATGTGCATCTCATTGGCCTTGAGCCTGACGGCCTTCGTCTGCGTGTTTCGCTTCGTGCCGCTCGAGCGCATCGGCATGAGCGCCAATTTGGGCTTCAGCACCGCGTTGATGTTCTTCGGTATCTGTCTGCCCTTCGTGCCGTTGGGCGCCATTCTGATGACCTTGGTCGCCTCCTTCACCCGGACTTACCGCGAGGCGCAAACCTACCTGACCACGGTGCTGCTCGTTCCGACGCTGCCGATCGCCTTTGCCAGTATTTATTCGCTCAAGACCAAGAGCTCGCTGATGGTCATACCGTCTTTGAGCCAACACCTATTGATGACCAGCGTCCTCAAAGATGAACCGATTTTATTGCACGACGTGCTGGTCTCGGCGGCTGCGTCCTTGGGTCTGGCACTGCTGCTGTTCGTGCTCACCGCGCGCCATTGGCGGCGGGAGACGATGCTCGGATAGCTAATTGTATAAGCGTTAAATTGGAGCCCGGGCCCGTGCAAAATAGGGGGATTCCTGTATAGCGTTCCAATAGCGCGTATGTATACTATTTACAACGCGAGGTTTGCGTTGCTCGAGGGAATGGGTATGACGGAATCTTCGTCGGCGCGGACGGGCATCGTTGCGTTACTCGCTATTCTCACGGTGTCCGCCGGCACAATGCTCTGGCTTTTCTGGCGTTTTCCGCTTACTACCGCGGTCGTGACCCTGGGCGTACTTGCCGCGCTCGGCGTGTTGGCGCGGCTCGCTCGGTCCATCGATGTCGAATTGCAGGATATGGACCGGACCGAACAGAGTATTTGAGTTTTGCCGGCGGACCCGGACGGCGCGAAATCGCGCACAGGCCGGTGTCGCCATCGATTTGCCGGCGGACCCCCCTCGGCGCTCTTTGAGATCACGCGCCCAGCCGCGCCAAGGCAGCTTTTGCCCGCAAGGTTTGCGGATGATTCGCGCCGAGCTGGGACTCCAAGTCAATGCGGGCTTTTTTCAACATTGCCGCGGCTCCCGAGTTGCCGCTGTTGAGCAAAGCCTCGCCCAGCCGTTCCCGGGCCTGCGCCAGTTCCCAAAGATCGTCAGGCGTCTTCTCGCGAATCGAAACCGCTTCCTGCAGCAACGCTGCGGCTTCTGCGTTGCGGCCTTGTGCAGACTCGACCGAGCCTAGACCTTCGAGGCTCATTGCCAGCGTGGCGGCGCTCTGCGCGCCGAGTTTGCGCAAGCCCGCGGCCGCATCGGCGAACTGCTGCTGCGCCAGCTGATTGTTGCCTTGGCTGGCCGCCAACTCGGCGGCGGAGATTTCGGTGCGCAACGTCAACGGATGTGCGGCGCCGTAGTGCGACAGGGCGGCTTCGTGCGCCTCGGTCAGGGTGCGCGCGGCCTGCTCGAGATTGCCGTTGGCCAGCAATGCATCGCCCAAGAATGTCCGCGCCTGAAGCGCGACCGGGCTGTCGGGCCCGGCATAGCGGCTCGCCATGTCCGCCGATTCATGCAGTATCCTGATCGCCGGCGCACCCCGATTCGTGATGGAGAGAATGCGGCCGTAGTAGCTCATGGCGGCGGCGACGGCGGCAGAATCGCCGGCCAGGGCCCGTTCCCGCTCGACCGAGCTCTTCAGCAGCATCTCCGCTTCGCGCAAGTGGCCTGCGCGCATTTCCAGCGTACCCGTGTTGGCGACGATGATCTGTGCATCGATGCCGTCGCCTTGCCCCAAGGCGCGGTAGATGTCGGTGGTTTCGTAGTAGGCGTTGAGCGCCTCCGGCATGCGGTTCACGGTGCCGAGGGTGATGGCCAGGGAGTTGAACAGGACGGCGGTCTCGCGGTTGTCGTGGCCGGACAAGGCGATGCGCTGGGCGATCGCGCCGCGAATCGTGGCAATTGAGCCGTCGATGTCGCCTTGCGCGCGCTGCACTCGTGCGCGGGTCCCCAGGCCCTCGAGCCGCTCCTCGGCATAGCGTCCGGGCGACGCACGCCAGAAATTCTCGGCTTTCCCCAGCAGGTCTTTGGCGCGATCAACATGCCCCCGCAATAGTTCTATGTTGGCGAGTTTTTGACTCGCGTCGGCAACCGCGAAGGGGTCCGCCTTGGGATTGGCTTCGGCCAGAAATCCTTCCAGCAGCGATGCCGCGCCGCTCGCATCCTCGAGCGCGCCGTACAAATCGGCCAGCGTCAGGACGATCTGGCCCTTGAGCTGCGGTTGATCGCGATATTCGTTGAGCACGCGCTGTGCGCTGTTGTCGATCATGCCCTTGGCGGTCGGTGACTTTCCGCCCTGATCGCTGATGGCGGCGCGAAACAGACCGGTGAGGTTGTAGCGGACCGCCTCCTCGCGGGCTGCATCGCGGCGCGCCACGTCGCGCTCTTGCGCGGCCTTCTGCCCCTGCCACGCTGCCACGCCCAACCCCGCCGCCAACGAGACAATCACTGCAGCCACGGCGGCGGCGGCCCAGCGAAAACGGAGCAGCGTGCGGCTGATGACATACAGCCGCGCACCCTCGCGCGCTTCGACCGGCGCGCCTTGCATCGCGCGCTCGACATCGAGCTTGATGCCGTTGACGGTCGCATAGCGGTCGGCGGGGTCCTTGCGCAAAGCCTTTGCCACGATCGCATCCAAATCGCCGCGGATGAGCCGCGGCGGCACGGGCGGGTTCGCCTGCGCTTCGGCGGTGCGGCTGACGCTGGGAGCCGGCTTTTGCAGCACGGTACGCATGGCCTGCAGCACCGGGGTGTCGGATCCCATCCAAGGGTGCATGCCGCTCAGGAGCTCGAACAGCAGCAATCCCAACGCGTACACATCGGTGGCCGTCGTGATCACGCCGCCGGTGAGCTGTTCCGGCGCTGCGCAGATCGGGGTCATGGGCGCGGCCGCCGCCTGCGTCACCCGCGCCCGCTGCGCATCGAGCAGCTTGGCTATGCCGAAATCGAGCAGTTTCACCGCGCCGCTCGGAGTGACGAGAATGTTTGAGGGCTTGAGATCGCGGTGCACGACGAGATTTCGGTGCGCATAGGCAACGGCGTCGCACACCTGGATGAAAAGCGCGAGGCGCTGTTCGAACGTCGCCTGGTTGATCTGGCAATAGTCGGTGATCGGCCGGCCTTCGACGAACTCCATCGCCATGTAGGGACGGCCATCCTGCGTCACGCCGCCGTCATAGAGCCGCGCGATGCCCGGATGTTCCAGCCGCGCCAGGATCTGGCGCTCAGCTTGGAAACGCTCCATTTGCGCCGCCGCCTCGCGCTGCAGAAGCTTGATGGCCACGCGCTGCTCGAAGTTGCCGTCGGCGCGCGCGGCTTCGTAAACCTCGCCCATCCCGCCGCGTCCGATGAGGCGCGTGATCCGCCAGGCACCGATGCGCAGCCCCAAGGTGGCGTCCGGCATCAGCTCGTCGGTCGCTGGTTTCGGAGAAATCGACAGGAACCCGCCGGAGGCGCTCGCGGAGCGCAGCAGACTTTCCACCTCGGCGAGTACCGCGGAGTCCTCGATGCGCATCGCGCGCAAATTCGCCAGCCGCTCCGCGTCGGGCAGGTCGAACAAGGTGTCGAGCAATTCATCGACGCGGACCCGCTGCGCGGGAGATAGCGGGGCTGTGACGTGATTGCTCGTTGGCATACCTTAAGCGCCGTTCAAGGCGGCCCCAGTTTACCTGATAGCCGCAAAGATTCGATTGCAAAGAGCGCCCAGAGCGTGGGGCAGGGCGTCCTCGGCGACCGCGATGTCCTCGCGGACGCCGCGCAACTCGATGTCGCAGAGCAAATCGTTTTTGCGTGCAATGATCTCGTGCAGCGTGTCTTGCCACACCGCGGCGTCGCCGACATCGGACAAGGGCGTGACCGCCAGCGACATCTTGCCCGAAGCCCATGCATCGAGCGAGGCCCGGCCGAGACCCGGCCGTACGCTGACGGTGATGGCCGAAAACCCTGTGGTCAGGAAGGCACAGGATTGCCCGTCCCCGGCCAGTGCCGTGGCATGAGTAATCGGTGCCTGCAGCAGCCCGCCGAAATCCGCAGCTTTGAGCACCAAGGCCTCGCACGGGGACGCGGATGCTGCTGCGGCCGGCGCGAGGCCCGCGCCGGGTTGTTTGGAGCATCCGGCAAAGGCTGCGCACGCGGCCAAGAGCGACAGGCTCAGTCGCGTGAAGGAATTCATTTTGGCTGGGCCCCGGCATCTTTCATCGACTCGAGCCGCGCGAGATCGATCCGGCCCAAGGACTGTTCCAGCGACTGCATGTCGACGCCGTTGCCGCTCACGTCCACCGAGAAACGCTTCGCCAGGACGACGCTGAGCTCGCCCTTTTTGCCGCGCGCGTCATATTTCTCGTGCACCGTTCTGCCGCTCAAGTTCACGTCTTTTTCATAACCGCTGTCGCTTTCCGACGTCGTGTTCTGGATCAGGCCCGAAGCCAAGTCCATCAAGCCGGACACCCCCGAAATATCGGCGATCTCGATGTGCGCGCTCGTCCCATCCTTGCCCGTGTAGTCAGCTTTTGCGGACGAGGCTTTCACACCGACGGCGCCTTGGGCCTCGCCTTGGGCCGAAGCACGCGTCATGCCCGGCAACGAGGCCGGCAACATCCCCGTCAAGGTTTTGAAATCCACCGGATCGACCCGCTTCGGACCGCCGAGTGCACCGCCCAGGGCACCCAGCAAACCGCCGGTCGCGGACAGTGCGCTCTGCGGGTTTTGCGCGGTGTCGGCTGCGGCAGGTGGCGATTGGCCGGCCATCGCGGACGCGGCGGCGGGGTTTTGCGGGTTTTGCACGGAGGCTTGGCTCTGTTCTCCGGCTTTCGCGAGATTCGACAAGGCCGCGCTGAGGCCGGCCTTGCCCTTTGCGTCCGTGCCCAAGATATTGCCGATGGTGTTGCCGACCGCGGCGGCTCCTTGATCTCGTGCGCCGGCCTGTTCCGCTGCCCGCTCAGCAGGAGTGCTGCCGAGCATCCCCAGGCGGTTGCCGCCGATGTGCGCGACGCTGCTCAACACCGCGAACACCACGCCGAGCAGAATGGTGCAGATGACCACGCTCACCGTGTAGCCGAAGGATTTTTCCTGCGGCGACTGCATGAGCACCGGCAACCCAAGATACAGCACATAAATGCCGTAGAGACCGGCGAGCAGCTGCAGCAGCGTTGCCAAGATCGGCGAGAGAGCCAACACGGAGCTGAGCAGCGCGGGCGTGAGGCTGTACGCGGCCACTTTGAGCGCTTGGCGCTGATCGCGTTGCCCGGAGAATGTGGGCGCCAGCGCGTTGATGATGATTCCCACGATGAACACTCCGATGAGCGCGGAGACGAACATCATCACCGTGTAAGTCAGCCCGCTCGCGATCGGCATGCGAAAGCCGCCGCCGAATGCGCTGTTGTAGCCCAGCACCGACATGCGCACGAAGCCCAGCAGCGCCGCGAGCACCGCGAGCGGCATGAGGTAACCGACGTACAGCTGTGCAATCGTCGTGGGCTCCGGCGCGATCACCGGCCACTCAGACTTTGGCGCGAGAACAATGTTCTTGATTCGGGCCAGCAATCCCGGCGCCGATGCCGCGGCTGCCGCCCAGGCTTTCGAGGTGGCGGCCGCAGCACCGCTTGCGGCCGAGGCACCGCTTGCGGCGGCGGTCGCGCCGGCCATGGACGGAGTCTGCGGCGGCGCTGGGGACGCGCTCGATGGCGCCTCGATTTGCTGGCCGCAGCCGCCGCAGAAGCGGGCATTGGGCGGCACGGCTTTATTGCATTTGGGACAGTTCACGACGTTCTCCTTATTGGGCCTTAACGAACCGGATCGCCGGGACCGCCATGGCCCGGAGGAATGGGCTGCGGATTGAGCGCAGATTTGCCGTCGCCGGGTTTGCCGCCGACGAAAATGATGCCGTGCGGGCCTGCGGCACTGATGGGAAACTTCGGCGCGACGGCGGTGACGACGCGCGGCTTCGGCGGTTTCACGTTTTGGCCAATGGGCGACTGCTTCGCCAAACTCTCGGCCACTATCGGCGTCGCATGCACCGGCGCCGCCTTTTGCGGAACATGTTTTGCCGGCGCGTCTGCGAGGCTTACGAGAGGCACGGTACACACCGTGCCGAGCAGCGAGGCTGCGATCAACTGCGAAAGAATTTTCATCACGCCCTCCTGATTTCGTGGATCTTCCTGAAGAGAACCAGATGCGCTCATCGAACCCGCCATGGCGGTTTCACGCGCGCGCCGCGGTTATCAGTCGTATGGAAAATTCGCGCGGGAAGGCGTTATGAAAGCGTTTTGTACAAGCTGTGGAACTGAACTCAGCGCGAAATCGCGCTTTTGCACCCATTGCGGCACCGAAAATGCCGTGCAGCCTGACACCGCAAAGAAAAACCGCCGCTGGCTGTGGTGGGTGCTGGCGCTGATCTTGGTCTTCATTTTGGGATTTCTGCTCGGACGCATGCACACGCCGAAAGCTCCGCCCTGTCCCGTCCCATCGGCCGGTGGCGGCGGTGGCGGCGGGGGAGGAGGTGGCGGTGGCGGCGGTGGCGGAGGGGGCGGAGGCGGAGGAGGTGGTGGTGGCGGGGGTAGCGGAGGTGGTGGTGGCGGCGGCGGCGGCGACGGCGATGGCGCGGCAGGTGGCGGTGGCGGTGGCGGTGGCGGTGGTGGCGGTGGTGGCGGCGGCGGTGGCGGCGGCGCTGGGGCCGGCGGGCTGAACCATCCCGGGGGCGGCGCCGGGCCGGGTCTCGGCGGTGATGGCGCGGATCTACCGGGTGGTGGGGGCGGTGGACAGCCTCCCGACGGGCCGCCTCCGCCGCCATCAAGCGCCGGCAGCGATGGAGATCAAGCCGCGGGGGACTTGTTGAAATTGACGCGAGGGAAACCGCTGGGCCTTGGCGACGGCGATGACCCGCCGGCCAATGATGACCCGATGGTGAAGTCCTTTAACTCGCGCGACTTCACCTACGACAAGACCGGGCTGCCGCGCTATCCCGATGCCGTCAAGGCAGTCGCCAGCTCGGTGACCTATGAACCCGCCGGTCAGACTGACCGCTATTCCACCGGGGCAGGAATCGTCACGGCGAGCTCTTTCGACACGGTGGTCGATTGGTACCAAAAGAATCTGCCCGGCGGCTGGCAAAGCACCACGGTGGGCGACTTTGGCCAACTCGGCGCTAACGCGAAGCAACTCTCGCCTGAAAGCATTTTGAAAATGCTCGGCGCGGGAGCACAGAACGGGACGGCCGATTCTTTCAGCCCGGCGCCCGCCACCGCTGCCGCCGATCGCATTCGGATATCGATTTTCAAGCCGCCGCCGGGCGCCAAGAACGCGCCCGCAATCATGATCGTCCAGAAGGGCGACAGGCCGGTCGAGGCACTGCTGCAGGCGCATGTAAGGCCATAAATTCGCACGCATTGCCCGAGCCTTTGAGCTTAAAATCGGCTCATGGAAGAGGCACACCCGCTGCCGGAGGACGCACTGACCCGGTTGGAGAGCAGTACGGCCTCCGTTGCAGTACGGCGCATTGCCGCCGAGTTGCTGCCCGCTTTTTATCAACAGCTGCGCCGCATCGCCCAGCGCACTCGTGCACGAATGGGTGCGGGCCACACCCTGCAGACCACGGCGCTGGTTCACGAAGCGTATCTGCGGCTGGGACAGTCGCGCAGCTTCGTCGACGAGACGCACTTTCTGCGCGCGGCCGCACTGGCGATGCGCCACGCATTGATCAATTACGCGCAGTCGCGGGTCGCCGAAAAGCGCGGCGGCGGCGGACAGCACGTCACGCTGTCGAACATCGGTGAGTTGTCCATCGATTCCGATGAAGGTTTGCTCGCGCTCAACGAGGCCATGGAAAAACTCACGCAAGAGATGCCGCGTCTCGCCGACGTGGTCGAATGCCGTTTCTTCGGCGGCTACGGCGAAGAAGATACGGCGCGCGCGCTGGGCGTTTCCTTGCGCACCGTACAGCGCGACTGGCTCAAGGCACGCGCTTGGCTGTTTCGCGAGCTGGGCGGAACCGAAACGCCTTGAAGCGCGAGTGGCGGGAATTGACGCGCCAGCCGGTTCTTCTATAGTCATGGAGACCCGGCGATTTTTTTTGTAATTAGGATTTCAAGGGGGAGTACGCACAGTGAGCTTATTCAGCCATCCGGGCGATTTGAACCGGCAATTCATCGCGAGGCCGGACGCCGCCAAGGAAGACATCCTCTACAAGTGGCCGGACATGACCATTCGCAAGCTCACGCAAGTGACCGTGCAGCCGGACGAGACCGCGCTCTTTTTCAAGGAAGGCAAGCTGGCCGGCACCCTGCCGCAGGGCCGCTCGACCATGGATGGCGCGCTGATTCCGTTCCTCGGCGACATCGTCGATTGGGCCAGCGGCGGCAACATGTACCGGGCCGAGCTGTACTTCATTGGAACGCGTGAATTCGTCAGCCTGCCGTTCGGCGGTCCTGTCGACAACATCGAGGATCCGGAAACCGGACTCGCCGTGGGCCTGCGCGTATTCGGCGAATACGCGCTCGTCGTCGGCGATCCGAGCGCGATGATTTTGAAACTGGTAGGCACGCGCCAGGCCACCAACGAGCTGATCACCGATTGGGCGCGGGAACAAATCCTCAAAGCATTGCGTACCGGCCTGGTGAAGAAGCTGACCGCGGAAAAATGGCCGGTGCTGGGACTGGCCGCGCGCACCGAAGAACTCGAGACGGCGCTAATCGCAGACGTTCAAGCACCCTTGACGCCCTACGGACTGAAAATCACGCGGCTGGGCAACATGACCATCAGCCTGAGTCCCGAGGATGAACAGACCTTGAAGGGTCTGCGCAAGGACCAAGCCTACACGCGACTGGCGGGCGGCTTTCGCGAATACGGCGTCGGTGCTGCGCTCAAAGGCATCGGCGAAGGCGCGGCCGCCGGCGGCGGCAACGGCGCCGCGGCCCTAGGTATCGGCATGGGATTGGGCGGCATGGTCGGGGGAATCGGCATGGCTTCGCCCGGTCAAAATTCCGGCGGCGCCGGCGGTGCGGCGTGCGCGAGTTGCCACGCGCCCAACGCGCCCGGCGCAAAGTTTTGCTCGAGCTGCGGCGCGGCGATGGCACCGAAGGGCGTGCATTGCACGCAATGCGGGACGGCGGCGGCACCCGGCGCCAAGTTCTGCGGCAATTGCGGAGGGGCGCTTTAGTTGAGGCGCGCGATCCTGCTTCGCTGCGCCGGCGCCCTTGCGGCGGCATTCGGCTTCGCCGTCTCAGCATACGCACGTACCGGCGGCGGCAGTCACGCCGCAGCCATCAGCGATCATTCCGGTGGATCATTCGGCAGCGGCGGTTCCTTGGGCGGATTGATCGTGCTGCTCATCATCGTGATCGGCGCGGGTTACATCATGCGGCGCGTACGCAGCGGCTCGTCCGGCGCACCGCTCGGCGGGACATCGCCCCAAGCCCAAGCGGCCCTCTCGGCCTTGGGCTCGGTCATCGGCGCTGCGGGTCTCGGCAGGATTGCGATCGGCGAGTTCGGAGCCGGCGCCGGTGCGATGCGGCGCGCGTTGCCGCCTGCCATCGACGCCATCCGCGCCGTCGATCCCGGATTTGAAATGGAAACCTTCCTGCAGCGCGCGGAAATGACTTTTTTTCTGGTCAAGCGCGGCGTGCAAAAGAACGACTCCGCGGCGATCCGGCCTTACTTGAACGACGGCGTCTTCAACGCAGTGTCGCAGGGCATTGCGCAATCCAAGGCGCAGCATCGCCACGCATTGCTCGAAAGCCTCAATGTCCGCGGCCTTGCGGTCGAGGATGCGCAATGCAACGCGCAAGGACAGAGCATTCAGGTGCATTTCGATTTGGTATATCGCGCCAAGACCTTGGACGATGCGAATCAAACCGTTGCCGACGAAGGGCGAGATCAGCAGCATGCCGAGCGCTGGACATTTGCCCGCGGCGCCGCGGCGCGCACGGCATTAAACGGCGGCGTCATCGCGGCTCGTTGTCCGGCCTGCGGCGCTGAGTTGCGGCTGGCCTCGGACGGCACCTGCACGCATTGCAAGGCCGGCGTCACCAATGGCTCGGTGGACTGGGTGGTGGTCGATGTGCAGCCGGCTTCCTATGTCGGCTACTCGGCGGATTCGTCGTTGGGAATCGCGGCTGTCAGCATTCCAGCGGGCGTTGCCGCGCTCACCGCCGCCGACAAGGATTTCTCGCTGGGCACGTTCGAAGGCCGGGTGAAGACCGCATTCCTGGCACTCCAGGATGCCTGGTGCAAACAGAACTTGGACGCCGGCCGCGCATTCATGAGTCCCGGCGCGTATTACACCTGGAGCGCGCAGCTCGAGACCATGGCGGCGGAGGGCCGGCGCAACGTCATGGAAAATTTGAGCGTGCGTACGATCGAGCCGGTGCGCATCGTGCATGGCAAAGTATTCGACGATCTCACCGTGCGCATCGGCGCGTCCTCCGCCGACTTCGAACTCGACGAGAGCAACAAGATCGTATTCGGCGACCGCTCTGTCAGGCCCTTCATGGAGGATTGGACTTTCCAGCGTTCGGTCGGCGTGGCCACGTCGAACAAGCCCGGTACGCTCGAGAACACCTGTCCCAGCTGCGGCGCGCCCGTAGCGCTCACGCAGATCGGCGAATGCCGTTATTGCAAGGCCGCCGTAACCAGCGGCAAGTTCGACTGGGTGGTGTCGCGCATCGACCAAGAAGACGCCGCCAGCGCCGGCACGGGTGTGTCCCTGAACAATATCGGCGAAGCCATTGCTCTTCAGGTCGGAGGCGCCATCGTCGGCGGCTTGCTCAGCAGCCTGCTGTCGAATCGGCGCTGACAAGTCTGGCCCTTCCGGTCCAGGATTCTGGCTGTGGTAAGCTCTTGCCAAGATAACCAGGAGGTACCATGTATAGGAAGTACGTCTTTCTATCCGTATTGGCGATTGCGCTATCAGGCTGCGCCTCCAACCCAAAACCGAGCGATTCGTCGCACGCCGCAGCTGCGCCGGCTGCCGCATCAGCTCCAGTCGCCAGCCCCGAGCCGCCCCTTACGACACCGCCGGCATCCGCCAAGCGACTCGTGTTGAACATGAGCGGCCCGGCCACGGTGACACAGGCGAAAGACTGGCCGGCGTTCCAGCAAGAATGGCGGGCCACTTTCGCTGATCACGCGAAAGAGGCCGGAATGGCATTCGATGTACAGAAGGGCGAACCCCGATCAACCGGAGAGACCGGCACTCTGCTGATTGTCTATGTGAACGATTACAGAATGGTCGGCATCGGTTCGCGTATTTTCTTTGGTGTCATGACCGGCAATGCCTATATAGATGCCAAGGCCAGCTTCACCGATCTGAACGACGGCAAGCCATTCGGCGAGCGCGTTTACAACACCACTTCGTCCGCCTGGGGCGGCGTATTTGCCAAGATGACGCCGCAGCAGGTCGATGCCATTGCGTCAAACGTTTTTGGAGAAATGGCGGTCGCCAAATAACCGCCTGTATGACGCCGCTTATTTGCCGATACAAAAACTGCTGAATATTTCCCCGAGCAGATCATCGCTGCTGACCTCGCCCGTGATCTCGCTTAAAGCCAGCTGCGCGCGCCGCAGATCTTCGGCGAAGAGTTCGAACGCGCGGGTTTTGGTCAGAGTGTCCGCGGCTTGCACCACGTTCGCCTTGGCGCGATCCAGCGCATCGAGATGGCGGCGCCGCGCCGACAGCGCGCCGGAGTCGCCGCTGCGGTAACCCGCGGTGGTTTTTAAGTGGGCGCGCAGCAGGTCAAGACCGGCGCCGGTCTTGGCACTCAAGAACAGTTGCGGCGGCTCGCGCGATTCGTCGACGCTCGCTTGCACGCCGCCAAGATCGATCTTGTTGAAGACCAGCGTCACAGGAACGTCCTGCGGCAATTCGTTCAGCTCCGCGGCCAGATCAGAGGCACCGCTCTCGCCGGCGGGCGCGGCCGCATCCAGCATGTAGAGCACGCGATCCGCCCGCCCCAGCTCGGCGAAGGCGCGCCGCACACCCTCGGCTTCGACCACGTCGGCCGTCGCGCGCAGCCCCGCGGTATCGATCAGATTCAACGGCATTCCATCCAGGTGCACCTGTTGCCGCAGCACGTCGCGCGTGGTGCCCGGTTGCTCGGCGACGATGGCGATCTCATCGCCCACGAGCTTGTTCAACAGACTGGATTTGCCTGCGTTGGGCTTGCCCGCGATGACGACATTCAAGCCTTCGCGCAGCAGCGTGCCTTGCCGTGCCGCCGCCATGATCATCTCGAAGCCGATGAGAATCTTCGCCATGCGGTCGCCCAGCACGCTGCCGGGAACGAATTCCAGCTCTTCGTCCGGAAAATCAATGGCCGCCTCCACCAGAGTTCGCAGTTCCGTGATTTGCGCCTGCAGTGCGTTGATATGCGCGGAGAACTCGCCCTGCATGGAGCGCACCGCGGCGCGTGCCGCCGCCGAGCTGCCGGCATCGATGAGGTCGGCTATGGCCTCGGCCTGCGCAATGTCCATTTTGCCGTTCAAAAAGGCGCGTTCGCTGAACTCGCCGGGCCGTGCCAGGCGGCAGCCCAATCCGAGCAGCCGCTTCAGCAGCGCGTCGAGCACAAAGGCGCCGCCGTGCCCTTGCAGCTCCAGCACGTCTTCACCGGTATAGGAGGCCGGAGCAGGAAAGTACAAGGCCAGTCCGCGGTCCAGCGACTCGCCATCGCTGCCGAGGAAACTCGAAAGCTGCGCGGTGCGCGGCCCTGGAAGGTCGCCGAGCATCTCGAGCGCGATTTGCGGCACCGCCGGGCCCGAAATGCGAATCACCCCGACCGCACCCCGACCTAAGGCACTGGCGATGGCGGCGATGGTGTCGGTTGGGCTCAGACAGGCTCCCGGGCCACGGCTTTCAAGAGCGCTGCTTGGCGGCCTCGGTTTCGACCAGCTTATTCACGCGCCACTGTTGCACGATCGACAGCACCGTGTTCGTGAGCCAGTAGAGGGTGAGTCCGGACGGGAAGAAGGCCATCATGCCGGTCATGATCAGCGGCATGAACTGCATGATCTTGGCCTGCATGGGATCCGCGGGCGCGGGATTTATTTTGAACTGCGCGAACATGGCCGCGCCCATCAGCGCCGGCAGCACGAAGTACGGGTCGCGTGAAGACAGATCGTTGATCCAAAGCAGGAACGGCGCCTGGCGCATTTCCACGCTCTCGAGCAGCACCCGATAGAAAGAGATGAACACCGGTATCTGCACGACCATGGGCAGGCAGCTGGCCATGGGATTTATTTTTTCCTTTTTGTACAGCTCCATCATGGCGCGGCCCAATTTCTCGCGGTCGTCCTTGAAGGTTTCCTGGATCTGCTTCATGCGCGGACCCACCGCGCGCATTTTGGCCATGGAACGGCCGGTGGACTGGCTCAAGGGATAGAACAGCAGCTTGATCAAGGCCGTGACGATGATGATCGACCAGCCCCAATTGCCGGTGAGCTTGTGGACCCAATTGAGACCGGTAAACAGCGGCTGCGCCACCACGGTGAGAATGCCGAAGTCGACGGTGCGTTCCAGATTGCGGCCCACGGCAGCCAGCTGCGATTGCAGTTTGGGACCGACGAACAGTTCCTCGTGAAACTGCACGCTGGCACCGGCAGGGATGTCGACGATGGGTCCGGTAGCGCTCATCAAATATTCGTTATTGCGGACTTGCAGCTGATACTGATACGGCTGGCCCGCGGGCGGAACGATGGCGGCGACGAATTGGTGCTGCAGCGACGCCGTCCAGCCATTGGTGATGGCCGCGGAGTACTTCGAGTCGGTATCGCTTTCGACGTTGAGATCCTTGGACTTTGTGCCGTCGTAAACGGCAGGGCCTTTGAAAGAATACGTCTCGACGTCGAAGTAGGAACGCGAGGCATGTTCCCAATGGCGCAGGAACTGCGCGTACGACGCCAACTTGCGCGGCCCCGCGGTGTCATTTTTAACGTCGTAGTCGAGCGCGATGGCGTATTGGCCGCGCTTGAAGGTGAAGGTCTTGGTGACCGTCAACCCCTTACCGTCGCTCCAGGTCAAAGGTACGCGCAGCTCGTTCGCGCCGGGCGCGAGCGCAAAGTTTTTTTGATCCGAGTTCCACATGGCCAAATGGGTCGGCGCGGCTTCGCCGCCCGGGCCGGTCAGCCCGCTTTGCAGAAGGTACAGGGTCGGCGGTGGCTCATGGCTCAAGAGCCTCACCGGAATATTCGGCATGTCCTTGCGCAGCGGATATTCCTTCAGGTCCGCCTGATCGAGCTCGCCGCCTTTTAAGTTGATGCTGATCGCGAAAACATCGGTGCTGACCTGCAAGTCCCCGCCCGCGGATGCTTCGCCGGACGCGGCCGGTGCGGTTTCGCCGCTGGGCGCGGTGGCCGATGGTAGGGCAGCGGTTGGCGGCGGGACAGGCACCGGAGCGGTCGCCGTGGCCTGCGGCACCGAGTCGCCCAATGACTTGGCGGGCGGCGTCGCCGGCGGGGTGCCGGTGCTGGACTGCGGCGCCGGAACTGCCGGCGGCTCATAGTCGTGCATCCAGGTCGTATAATTCAGAATCAAGAAGGCGGCGAGCACGCCCCAAAGCATGAGACGGATATTAGGCATGCGTCGGCCTCTTATCCGGCACCGGGTCGTAGCCGCCGTCGGTGAAGGGGTGGCAGCGCAGAAGGCGGCGCAAGCCAAGCCAGCAGCCTTGCAAGATTCCATAGCGCTCGATTGCGGTGTACGCATAGCACGAGCAGCTGGGATGGAAACGGCAGCGCGGTCCGAACATGGGGCTGATCGCGAGTTGATACGCGCGGATCATCCACATGAAGCATTGCCGAGGCTTTACCATTTCCGGATCGACTTCCAATGACCCTCGAGACTCGAGCGCAAATCCTTGAGGCTCGCCAAGCGCGCCGCCTCTCGAGCCGAGACGGTAACATCGACCGGCGGCAAGGAGTGTTGGTTCAAGCGAAAGGATTCCCGCGCAAGGCGTTTGATGCGGTTGCGCGCGACGGCGGTGCGGAAGGTGCGCGTCGCAATGCTCAAGCCCAAGCGCGGATAGGTTTCATGATTGGCCAGGACGGATAAACTAAAAAACGCATCGGCGATCTTTCTGCCGCGCCGCTTCAGGTCGCGAAATTCGGCCGGCTGGTGCAAACGCTTGCGCGGCTCGAACGTCAGTTTACGGATCTGAAGGAGCCCTAAAGAGCCCGTTACGGGCAGAGCTTCTTGCGGCCCTTGGCGCGGCGCCGAGCCAGCAATGCACGGCCGCTCTTGGTGGCCATGCGCGCCCGGAAACCGTGGGTGCGGGCTCGATGCAGATTACTGGGGTTAAAGGTGCGTTTCATAGCGGGACTCGAGCAAAAACCTAAAGGCCTTCAAGGCACTGGGCGTTTTACGAAAGGCGGCAAGGGTACTGAGCGTGCATGGATGTGTCAATAGACGCCCCTTCAACTTGGAGCTAGACTCCCTGCCCTTTCGTTCGCTTTGCCCCTTGTCACAAACCTAGGAGAGCGCTCTTGCCGGAGTCGCTATGGAACCGCTGTCTGCGAGTGCTCGAAGGCGAGCTCCCGGAACAGCAGTTCAACACCTGGGTCAGACCTCTGCAGGCCATCGAACGGGACGGTGAACTCAAGCTGCTGGCGCCCAATCGTTATGTCATCGAGTGGCTGGGTCAGAACCTGTTGCCGCGGATCAAGGAACTCATTCTGGCGTTTGCGGAAGGCCTCGCCCCCGAAGTGGCGCTCGATGTCGGCACGCGCGGCGGCGTCATCGTGCAGGCACCGCCGGCGGGAATGCGGGAGGACGGCATTGCGGCGGCCGCGCGTGCGCGCAAGCTTGCGCCGGTGGTGCTCGGCAGCCGTATCAACGCGGAATTCACCTTCGACAGTTTCGTCGAGGGCAAGAGCAACCAGCTCGCCAAGGCGGCCGCGATTCAAGTCGCGGGAAATCCGGGGAGAGCGTACAACCCGCTGTTCATCTACGGCGGCGTCGGTCTAGGAAAGACGCACTTGATGCATGCGGTCGCCAACAAGCTGAAGGAGCGCAATTCGGAGGCGCGCTTGGCCTACGTGCACAGCGAACGATTCGTTGGCGACATGGTGCGCGCTCTGCAGCACAACACCATCAACGATTTCAAGGCGGCCTATCGTTCCCTTGATTGCCTGATGATCGATGACATTCAGTTTTTTGCGGGAAAAGACCGCTCCCAAGAGGAGTTCTTCCACACCTTCAATGCGCTGCTCGAGAGCCAGCAGCAAGTGATATTGACCTGCGACCGCTATCCGAAGGAAGTCGACGGGCTCGAGGAACGCTTGAAGTCGCGGTTCGGCTGGGGTTTGACGGTCGCCATCGAACCGCCGGAATTGGAGACCTGCGTGGCGATTTTGATGAGCAAGGCCGCGATGACCCGGGTCGACCTTCCTGAGGAGGTCGCGTTTTTCATCGCCAAACGAATTCGCTCGAACGTGCGCGAGCTGGAAGGCGCGTTGCGCCGGGTAGTGGCGACGTCCAATTTCACCGGCAGACCGATTACGCTGGAATTCGCCAAGGAAGCCCTGCGCGACCTGTTGGCCTTGCAGGAAAAGCTGGTCACAATTGAAAATATTCAAAAGACCGTGGCCGAGTACTACAAGATCCGGATCGCTGATCTGCTGTCGAAGCGCCGCAGCCGTTCGATCGCGCGCCCGAGGCAGGTCGCCATGGCATTGGCCAAGGAACTGACGAATCACAGCCTGCCGGAAATTGGCGATGCGTTCGGGGGGCGGGATCATACGACGGTGCTGCACGCCTGCAGGCGGGTCAAGGAATTGCGCGAGACGGATCGGCGGGTTGGCGAGGACTATTTAAACCTGTTGAGAACCCTGGCGGGATAGGCCGGGAAAAGCTGTGGACGAGCCTGTGGATAAAGATATTCACAGGTCGGCGACAGTTTACGGGCCGTCTGTGGACACGTATCGGAGTTGTTTTGGTCGGTTATATGGTACTGATTTTTATAGTGTTTATTAGCTTATCCACTGAATCTCGGTCCCTCATTAATCATAGTAATAATCTCTTTAAGAATCTAAATCTAAGATTGAAAGACGGGTGAGCCCATGAAACTGATGGCAGAACGCGAGAAATTATTGACCCCGCTACAGGCGGTCATCGGCGTTGTGGAACGACGCCAAACCATGCCGGTCTTGGCCAATGTGCTGCTCGGGATACGCAAAGGACAACTGGCCATTACGGCCACGGATCTCGAGGTTGAATTGGTCGCGGCTACCGAGGTTGCCGCACAGGACAGCGGCGACATCACCGTGCCGGGTCGAAAATTCCTCGATATTTTGCGCGCCCTGCCAGAGAAGGTTTCGGTGGCCCTGAGCCTCGAAGGCGAGAAAGTCGTAATCAAGGCAGGCCGCAGCCGATTCAGCTTGTCGACCCTGCCGGCCACGGATTTTCCGGTGATTGACGACATCAATGCGCAGCAGACGGTGCAGTTGCCGCGCAAGGAATTACTGCGGCTGTTGGAGAAAACGCATTTCTCGATGGCGCAGCAGGATGTTCGCTATTACTTAAACGGCATGCTGCTGGAAATCGATGGGCAGCTGCTGCGCGCCGTCGCCACCGACGGTCACCGCCTCGCCTTGTGTGAAACAGCCTTGGGCGCGAAGGCCAAGAATTCTCAGCAGGTGATAGTGCCCCGCAAAGGCGTGCTCGAGTTGCAGCGGGTGCTCACGGACGAAGGGGTCGCCGAGGTAGCAATCGGCACCAATCACGTTCGAGCCCAGATCGGCGACATTCGCTTCACTTCGAAGCTGATCGATGGCCGTTTCCCGGAGTACTCGCGCGTCATACCTGCGGCGCCCGCTTCCGCGATTCGCTCTGACCGCGATGTGTTGCGCCAGGCATTGCAGCGTACCGCCATTCTGTCGAACGAAAAATACCGGGGCATTCGCGTTACGGTCAAGAAAAACATGCTCACGGTACAGGCGCACAATCCCGAGCAGGAAGAGGCTGAGGAAGAGATCGAGGTCGGTTATGAGGGCAACGATCTCGAGGTGGGCTTCAATGTGAATTACTTGCTGGATGCTCTGGCGGCGATCGACGGGCAAGAGGTCGAGCTTGGTCTGACCGACAGCAACAGCAGTTGCCTGATCCGTTCTCCAGGCAACACCAACGCACGCTACGTCGTGATGCCGATGAGGCTGTAAGCGGGTGAGCTTGGGCCGACTGCAAGTAACGGACTTCCGCTGCTTGCAGTCGGCGGACTTAAATCTAGATCCGCATTTCACCTTGATCAGCGGACCCAATGCCGCGGGTAAAACCGGTTTGTTGGAAGCCATCTATGTTCTGGGCCGGGGCCGCTCTTTCCGTACCCGCCGCCTGGAACATCTGATTCGTCACGGTGCCGAGCGGTTCGTCGTGTTTGGCGAGGTGGACACCGCGGCACGGCGTATCGGCATGGGAGTCGAGGGATCGCGTAGCGGCGTACGCGCGCGAATCGATGGAGACAAGCCCTCCTCGCTCGCCGAGCTCGCGCTGTCCCTGCCGGTGCAGATCATCGATCCCGAAGTGCACCATCTCATCGAGGAAGGCCCGAGCCGCCGGCGGCGTTTCCTGGATTGGGGAGTGTTCCACGTGGAGCAATCCTTTGTCGGACACTGGCAGCGCTATCAGCAGGCCCTGAAGCAGCGCAATGCCGCACTCAAGGCGCATCATCCGAGGGGCGTGGTTTCGATTTGGGATGGCGATCTGATCCGTTCTGGCGAATTCCTAGGCGCGGCCCGGGCGCGCTACGTCTCCCTGCTAAGCCCTTATGCCGAGTCCATCGGCCGCAATTTGCTCGGTATGGGGTTATCTTTGGGCTATCGGCATGGATGGGCCAAGGACCAGGGTATGGCGGAGGCGCTGGGCCACAGTTGGACCCACGATGCGGAATCCGGGGCCACACAAGTGGGCCCTCATCGTGCGGAACTCGCCATCCGGTTGGATGGTACTCCGGTGCGTGATCGAATATCCCGCGGCCAGCAGAAGCTCTTGGCTGCGGCGCTCTTGATCGCGCAGCTCAAGTTGTTTCCTGACGACTCGCCGGTTCAACCGACCCTGCTACTGGACGACCCCGCCGCCGAGCTCGACGATGAACGCCTGGCCGGGCTGATTCGGGAAGTGTCCACGCAATCGATGCAGCTCATTGTGACCACGCTGCACGGGGAATTTCGCGCGTTTGGGAAACCGGGCAGGCGCTTCCAAATGAGAGAGGGATTGGTATCGGCCGATTAAAAGGTTTCACGTGGAACAAGAGGCTGCCGACCTCCGGCGCAATGGTGCGGCCTATCTTCGGCAATTTCCCCGCAAAACGATAAAAAACCGTCCGCAACTCGCCACGCAAATTAAAGCTGCCGTCACCGGTCCACATAGCCATATAACCTATTGATTTACAACGCATTTAAACGTCGAAATGATTGGTTTTCGTCGCCAGAAAATGTTAACATGCCGCGTCGCAATTCAGGATCGAGCATGGCCCAAGACGACGTTTACGATTCCAGCAAAATCAAAGTCTTAAAAGGTTTGGACGCCGTGCGCAAACGCCCCGGCATGTACATCGGCGACACGGACGATGGCAGCGGCCTTCATCACATGGTTTTCGAGGTTGTGGATAACGCAATTGATGAGGCGTTAGCCGGCTATTGCGATCGTGTCGTCGTAACCATCCATGCCGACGAATCCGTCACGGTGTCGGATAACGGACGCGGCATCCCTGTGGATATCCACGCCGAGGAAGGACGTTCCGCTGCCGAGGTCATCATGACCGTGCTGCATTCCGGCGGCAAATTCGATGACAGCTCCTACAAAGTTTCCGGCGGTCTGCACGGCGTCGGCATCTCGGTCGTCAATGCCCTCTCCGATTTTCTGGAATTGAATATTCGCCGTGACGGGAAATTGCACCGCCAGGAATATCGCCTAGGCGAACCACAGGCACCGATGGCGGCGGTCGGCGATACAGCCGAACACGGCACCACGCTGCGCTTCAAACCGAGTGCGCAGATCTTCACGCATATCAGTTTCAACTACGACACGCTCGCCAAGCGCTTGCGCGAGTTGTCGTTTCTCAATTCCGGCGTGCGCATCGAATTGGTGGACGAGCGCGACGAAAAGTCCGAAGTCTTTCAGCACGAAGGCGGACTCAAGGCATTTGTCACGCACTTGAATCGCAGCAAGAACGCCGTGCATGACACCGTGCTGTGGTTTCAGACCCGCGACGGCAATACGCAAGTCGAAGTCGCCATGCAGTGGAACGATTCTTACCAAGAGAGCATGTTCTGCTACACGAATAACATTCCGCAGAAGGACGGCGGCACGCATCTTGCCGGTTATCGGGCTGCGTTGACGCGCACGCTGAACAACTACATCGAAAAAGAATTGGCGTCGAAGAAAGAGAAAGTTCAAACCACCGGTGACGATTCGCGCGAAGGATTGACTGCGATTCTTTCGGTGAAATTACCCGATCCAAAATTCTCCTCGCAGACCAAGGACAAACTGGTCTCCTCCGAGGTCAAAGGCGTGGTCGAATCCGCGGTCGCGGGACGGCTCGAGGAATTTCTGCTGGAACATCCGCAGGAAGCGAAAGCCATCGTCAACAAAATTCTCGAGGCCGCCTACGCCCGCGAAGCGGCGCGCAAAGCGCGCGAGATGACCCGCCGCAAGGGCGCGCTGGACATCGCCGGCTTGCCCGGCAAGCTCGCCGATTGCCAGGAAAAAGATCCCGCGCGGTCGGAAATGTTTTTAGTGGAGGGCGATTCCGCCGGCGGCTCGGCGAAACAGGGTCGCGACCGGCGAACGCAAGCAATCCTGCCGCTCAAAGGAAAAATCCTCAACGTCGAGAAAGCGCGCTTCGACAAAATGCTGGCGTCAGCGGAAGTCGGCACGCTGATCACCGCCTTGGGCTGCGGCATCGGGCGGGATGATTTCAACGTCGATAAGTTGCGCTATCACCGCATCCTGATCATGACCGACGCGGATGTCGACGGCAGCCACATACGTACGTTGCTGCTCACGTTCTTCTATCGCCAGATGCCTATTCTCATCGAGCGCGGCCATATCTACATTGCGCAGCCGCCCTTGTACAAGGTGAAGAAAGGCAAGCAGGAAACCTACGTGAAGGATGACCTGGAGCTCAATGCCCTGCTGCTGAACACCGCGGTTGAAGACGCGCAGCTGCACGTCAACGCCGGGGCGCCGCCGCTCTCGGGGTTGGGTCTCGAATCTCTCGCCAGAAAGTACGTCGAGGTGCAAAGCATCGTGACGCGCTGGGCGCGCCGCTATGACGGGCGCTTCGTGGAACAGCTGTTGTATGTACCGAAATTGACGACCGATGCATTCGACAGGATCGATGCCTTGCGCGATTGGTGCCGCAACCTGGAGCAGCGGTTGAATGCGCTGGACGATGTATCGCGCCGCTACCGCGTCGGCGTGGATACTCTGCCGGCGGGCGGCCATCGCATCAACTTGCGCCGCTTCGAGCACGGCCTGATTTCAGAAAAACATGTGCCCCGCGAGTTTTTTGACTCAGCTGAATATCTGCGCATTGCTGAGCTTTCTGAAACCTTGAGCGACTTGATCGGTCCAGGCGCATACGTGCAGCGCGGCGACGACAGGCACGAAGTCGCGAGCTTCAAGGCGGCGATGACGTGGCTGTTCGAGCAGGCCAAGAAAGGTCAGACTATTCAGCGCTACAAGGGTTTGGGCGAGATGAACGCGAGTCAGCTCTGGGATACGACCATCAATCCCGAAACCCGGCGGCTCATGCAGGTGCGAATCGAAGACGCAGTAGCGGCCGACGACATCTTCACGACGCTGATGGGCGACGCCGTGGAACCACGGCGCGAATTCATCGAGAAGAACGCCTTGCTGGTGTCGAATCTGGATGTCTAGCGACGGGCGCCCGTAGGCCCCAAAACTATTCCGCAAGTCGCATGGTTGCGCGACCGGATGGCAATCTGCCGCCTAGCGCTTCGCGGCCTTGCCGGTCGACAGGAAACCTTCCAAGACCTGCAAATATTTATCGGGCTCTTCGTAGGCGGGAAGGTGCCCGCTCTTTTCGAAAAAGACCAACCGGGCACCGGGGATGGCGTGGGCCATGCGCCACGCGGTAAGGGGTGCGACGTTCATGTCGTAGCGGCCCGTGATCACCAGTGTCGGGAATTTGAAACCCGCCAGTTCGGGCGTGAGGTCGAGATTCTCGGTTGCCTTTTGAACCGCCGCGCCGACTGCCGGTACGAAACCTAGGTCTCCCATGTGCTTAAGGTAAGCATCGCGCAGGTCGGTCGAGTAGAACATCATGCGCATGTGATTGACCAAGCCTGCCTGGGCTGCCGCCTCCGGATCCGCGGCGAGGGTTTTCGCCTCGGCGGCGCCTTGCTGCTCGCGATCCGGGAACACCTGCGGCAGCAAATGAACCATTCCCTTCCAGGCGGGCGCGGCCGAATCGGAGAGAATCAGCCGGGCAACATACTCCGGGTGAGCTGCCGCGTAGGCCATGGCAATCATGCCGCCGTAGGAATCCCCCAAGACGGCGATGCGATCGAGCGACAGTGCGTTGCGGATGGCGTCGAGATCGGCGACCTGCGCATCCATGCTTTGCGGCGCGTCGGGTTGGACCGCCTTGGAGCCACCGGTGCCGCGTTGGTCGTAGAGAACGACCAGGCGATGAGCCGCGACGCGCTGCCACAGGTCGTTTTGCATCATGTAGGCATGCGAAAGACCCGGACCGCCGTTGACCGCGATAATGGGTATCTGCGCGCCCGCCGCGCCAAAGCTCTCATATGCCAGTTCGACCTCGGCGGTACGGACTGACCCGGTGCGATGAGCCAGCTGGGCGAGCGCCAGAGTCGGCATCAGAGACGCCAGGACGAGTAAAAACTTCAACATTTAGATCCCTCGTGTGAAGTAGTGTCAGTTAGGCCCCGACGAGCGTACGCAAGTTTAAGATATACGCTCTTGGCACGGTACGCATTCTCTAAGAGCCCATGAACTCTCGGCCCGAAAGAATTCCCGGTCCCGATCATCCTATTTCAATCGAGGAAACCGCAGCATGAGCGTGCAGGATTGGATTCGAAGGGGACGCGAGCTCGGCGCCAGCGATCTGCATCTCGAAGCGGATACGGCACCGGTAGCGCGCGTCCGAGGACAGCTGGCATCGATTGGCCCACCCATGTCGAGTGCCGCACTGGCGAATGCGGGACGCGAGCTGCTTGGCGGCGACGGCTGGTCGCAATTTCTTACTCGGGGCTCCGCCGACGTGTCGCGCACCATTTCCGGCGTGCGCTGCCGCTTCAATATTTTTCAAACGCTGCGCGGCGTGGCCATGGCCGTGCGGCTCTTGAGTTCGTTTCAGAACAATTTACGGGCCTGTAATCTGCACCCGGATTTGAAGCGGCTGACGGAAATGACGACGGGTCTGATCGTGGTTTCGGGTCCGACCGGCAGCGGCAAATCCACGACGCTGGCGGCGCTGGTGGAGGAGATCAATTCCTCCAGCGCGCGCAATATCATTGCGATCGAAAGTCCGCTCGAGTATGTGTTCACCAACCGCCGGTCCTTCATCCGGCAGCGTGAAGTGCCGACCCATTCCCCCAGCTTCGAGCAGGCGCTCACCGATGCCCTGCGCGAGAATCCCGACGTGCTCGTCATCGGCGAGATGCGGACGCCGGAGGTCATGCGGCTGACCTTGAGCGCGGCGGAAACCGGCCACCTGGTCATTGCCACCATGCATTCGGCGACCTGCGCCGAAGCCCTGACGCGCATTTGCATGTCCTTTCCCGCCGAGATCCAAGCCAGCATCCGGGCGCAGATCGCGGATTGCTTGGTCGGCGTCGTCTGCCAGCGCCTGGATTTCTTGAGCGAGTACCGGCTGCGCGTGCCGGTGTGCGAAATCCTGCTGCCGAGCGCCGCATCCAAGGGAACCATCCGCGGCGGACAATTCAGTCAGATCCCCAATGTATTGCAGACCGGCGGGGAGGCCGGCATGTGGAATTTCGACCGCTACCAGCGCTGGGTCGCGCAAAAGAAAGACTGGGTGCAGCCGACGCTGGCGGCGCCGTTGGTGGATGAGATCCTCGCGGTCCCGCCTCCTAAGATTCAACGCCGCGAAATCACGCCCAGCGTTGCGAAAGACGACGCGTTCGAAATATCCATCGAAGAAAACGCGGATCTCGATGAGCTCGCGAAGCGCATCGAAAAGGGAGCGCGCTAGTCATGGCGCCGCGCATCCGCGGCACCTAGTATTCGGCGATCACGCCTTGGTGGCTACGATGCGCGTCATGCCGCCCGCCGTGATGTCGCGTTTCACGGCGAATCCCAGCCCCGATAACTTTGCGGCGACCCATTCCGGCGCCAGCCGGATCTTGGGATAACTGCTGATACTCTGGCGCCAGCGGCCGTCCCTTTGCTTCTCGTGCAGCAAATCGTGGACCACCACGTGCTCCTCGCCGTACTCGAGAAAGCAGGTCAAAATCCGCTCCTCGTCTGCACGCACAGGAATGAATCGCTGTTCGCCCTGCAGCGTCCGGCCGGCGTAGTCGCGAAAGGTCGCCGCAAACACCCCGTGATGCGGCAGGATCGCAGCCACCTCGGCCAACAAAGTCTCGGCCGCCGCAAGCTCCGGCAAGTGCGTCAACGTATCGCCCATGCAGACGATGACTTGCGGCTGTCCTTTCAGCAAGGCGCGAAAATCCAAAAGATCGGCGTTGTGTGTCGTGACCTTGAGGTCGCCGCGACGCCTGAGCAATTCATCGAGCAGCACCCGGCAATTATCGATGGCGATGACCTCGAAGCCGCGCAGCGCGAGCGGCACGCTGTGCAATCCCAAGCCGGCGCCAAGATCTACCGCCACGCCCGAAGCCTTTGGCAGCGGCAGATCGGCAATTTCCGCGCTACTGCGCGCGAACGCCGCGTCAAGATCGCCCAGCATCCAGGCATACACCGGCCCCAAGTGCGTCTCATAATGAGTTGCCGAGGTATGCATCGAGCGGACTAACCTTCCATTTGCAGCTCGCGCATCGCAGGAGTTGCGAACGCAACGCCGCCGTCGACGGTGAGCGTTGAACCGATCACATAGTCGCCGGCGCGCGATGCCAGGAAGATCGCGGCGCCCGCCATGTCCTCCTCGGAGCCGACGCGCCGTGCGGGAATATGCTTGGCGACCTCATCCGCGTGATCGCGCGCGTCGCGGTTCATGTCCGACTTGAACGCGCCCGGGGCGATCGCCGTGACATGGATGTGGTCCTTGACCAGCCGCGCCGCCATCAGGCGCGTCAGCTGAATGAGGCCGGCCTTGCTCGTCACGTACGAATAGGTCTCGCGGTGCGTGAGGTAAATGCCGTCGATGGACGCGATGTTGATCACCTTGGCGGGACGGGCGGCGCTCGCCGCCCTGCGCAACGCCGGCGCCATGGCCTGGGTCAGAAAGAACGGCGTTTTGGCGTTGAGGGTCAGCACTTTATCCCAGCCTTCTTCCGGAAACTCGTCAAAGGCTGCGCCCCAGGCGGCGCCGGCATTATTCACGAGAATGTCCACCTTGGGCTCCTGCGCCATCACTGCGGCAGCGAGTTGCTTGGCGCCGGCAATCGTCGCCACATTCATGGGAATCGAAATGCAGGTACCGCCGCCTTTGGAGAGTTCCTCGGCCGTCCGGTCGCAGGCGTCGGCCTTGCGAGCGGAGATATAGACCTTTGCTCCCTGGGCGATGAATCCTTCCGCAATCATCTTGCCGATGCCGCGCGAGCCGCCGGTTATCAATGCAACACGTCCCTGGAGGGAGAAGAGGTCCTTGATCATGGCAATTCCTTGGAATGCTGGAGGGTATTTAAAGTCACGGCGTGTGCTGTCCATCCTTGGGCCATCGCTCATGACACAATGCCAAAAATCGGGTTCCGGCCTGCGACATGGGTTGATGTTTCAAGTGATAGGCGCCGGCCTGCCGGTCGATGCTCGAGTAAGGCAGACCGGCGACGGGGGTCAATTGCGGCGGCACCGCCGTGAGCAAATCCGACACATAGGTTACACCTTTGCCGTCCGCCACCAGCGCAAGCCGTAGTTCCATGTGGCTGACTTCCCAGACGGATCCGAAGGCGTCGCGCAGCCGCTCGCCGGTGGGGCGGCGCGCGGTCTCGTCGAGGAACGAGGTCAGCAGCGGCAATTCACGCAGCGTGCCGGCGGCATCGCGCTCCAGTGCCAGGCGTGCCGAATGATCGCGCGCGATCATGAGCCGGCGTGTTTCCGAGAAACACGGGTGCAACGCGAAGTGCGCCGGCATGTTGTGATGGAAGGGCCCGAAGCCGAGTTCCCACCGGCCCTCGGCAACGCCGTGCACGATTTCGCGGCTGGGAGCGACGACCACCTTGAGCCGCGTCAGGGGATTGCGTTCGCAAAATTCCTTGAGCAGCGCCACGCCGACGCGTGAGTTGGCCGCGGGCGAAAGCGCCAGCGATAGGGTCGACAGCGCGCCGGTCTTGATTTGGCTGATATCCGCCAGCGTCTCGCGTTCTTCGTTCAACGTGGTCTGTGCGAAGCGCAGCAGCCGAATGCCGGCTTCCGTGGGCCGCGGAGGATTGCCACGCCGCAACAAACTGGTGCCCAGCCGATGCTCCAGATTGGCGACGGTCTGGCTCACGGCCGACTGCGACAGATCCAGCCGCTCGGCGGCGCGGCTGAAGCCGCCGGCTTCGATTACCGCATGAAAGCAACGCAGTTCGTTACGTTCAATCTGCATCGGTGAAGGATAACCGACGTGCCTGTTATGCGCTTATGCGCCTGGCTGATATCTCTATCAGTAGCGCGGGCTGGCCTCGAAGCTCCTCGAGGTTTCTACTGAGGGGCACCGGAGGTCGTGATGAACGCAGTGGTCGATATCAAAAAGGGTTTGGAAGGCGTGGTGGTCGACAGCACCTCGATTTCCTTGGTGGACGGCGAAGCCGGACGCCTCTACTACCGCGGGCACCCGATCGAGAAGCTGGTTAAAAACCCGTTCGCCGCCGTCGCGCATTTGGTGGTGTTCGGCGAACTTCCCGATGCACCGCGGCTTCGGGAGTTCGAGGAATTCTTATGGGACGCGGGACGCCTGCCGCCCGAGCTTGCCGCAGCCTTGGAGCGCTTGGCGCAATTAGGCGGCCATCCGATGGCAACGCTGCAGGCAGCCATGCCTCTCATGGCCTTCGCTCCGCCGTCACGGGCATTCGGACGTACCGACGATGAGCAGCAAGCTCTCGTGGTCGCCGCTCGGCTATCCACGGCGCACGCCATGTTGGCCGCATTGCGCGCGGGCCGAACGCCCACGGTCTATCCGGACACCCGCCGCTACGGCGAGCGGTTCCTGCAGATGGTACATGACCGCAGACCCAGCGAACTGCAGGTCCGGATCCTGGAACAGACCCAGATCCTGCAGATCGATCACAGCTTCAACGCCAGTACGTTCACCGCACGCGTGGTGACATCCACCTTGGCGGCGCCTGCCTCGGCGCTGGCGGCGGCGATGGGTTCGCTTTACGGGCCGCTGCACGGCGCAGCGGATCAGGGTGCACTGGAAATGGCTCAGGAAGTCGGCGATCCGCAGCGCGCCGCGGATTTCGTGGCCGGCGCTTTAAGCTCGGGCCGTTTGGTGATGGGCATGGGACATCGCGAATATCGGGTTGTCGACCCGCGCTCGAGAATCGTCAAGGGACTGGCCGAAGAGATCGCTTCTAAGCCGGACGAAAAGCGTTTGATCGAAATCTTGAAGGCCGTCGAAGAAGCCTTTGTCGCGCAGACGGCGCACAAGAAGCGCTCGCTGCGCGCCAATCTGGAATTCTACAAAGGCGTGGTGTACCTGGCGTTGGGGCTGCCCAAAGAATTTTTTACCGCGACATTCGCGGCGGCACGCATATTCGGCTGGTCGGCCCACATCGTGGAACAACGCAAGGACAACCGCATCGTACGTCCTTCGGCATACTACATCGGGCCGTCGCCTCAGCCTGATTAGCGTTTAGATCCGCGCACTCTTCCGGTAACATCGCGTGCGTGCTGTTTTCTGACATCCTGGCGTCGATTCAGCCGTTGAACGGCGGTTGGCGCGCTTTCATCGGCGAAGACTGGTCCCAGGGCCGCGCGACTTTCGGCGGTGTGGTCGCGGCCTTGGGCAACGAAGCGATGCGTCGCCTGGTCCCGGCGGACCGGGAGCTCAGAGGACTGGAAACAACCTTCGTCGGTCCTGCGCTGGCCGGCGAAGTGCGGATCGCAGCCGAAATCTTGCGCGTCGGCAAGGGCGTCACGATCGCCCACGCAAGGTTGTGGAGCGAAGACAAAATTGCCGCGGCACTGACCGGCATCTATGGCGCGGCGCGCGCAACCTCTCTCTCCCTGGCACCCAACCTTCCCGCCGGCGTGCCCGGCGTGCAGCACCTGCCGGAGCCGACGCCGCCCGTGTCCGAGGGCGGCCCGTCGTTCTTGCGGCATTTCGATTTCCGTTGGGCGGAGGGCGCGCGTCCTTTCAGCGGCACCACTTTGCGCACATCGAAAATCTACGTGCGCCACAAAGACGTTGCGCCGCTCACGGAATCTCATGTGGTGGCGATGATCGACTGCATCCCATCGGCGATCCTGCAGCTCCTGAGCGCCGTCGTGCCTTCGAGTTCCCTGACGTGGACTCTGCAATTCCTTCGCCACGATTATAGTTTTGCGCCGCAAGCCTGGTGGCGGATCGACGCCGAGGTGAACTCGGCCGGCAATGGATATTCATGCGAGTCCTGCATGTTGCTCGATCCCAACGGCGTTCCCGCGGCGATCGGCCGTCAAATGGTCGCGGTATTCGGCTGACACGGCGGCTTGCGGCTTCAGCGGCCCTTATTGCCGGCGAAGATGCTCTTCGGCAGCTTGACGTGCACGCCGACATTGGGCTTGTCCACGAGCTGGGTGATCGCCACGTTTCCCGAGATGCTCACCAGCTGATAGGCCTGGTGCCGCGTCAGCTTCTTGTCCGACACCAAAAAATCGATCATCTCCTGGATCGCTGCCTTCGTGGCGGTGACCAGATCAGGGTCGGTTGCCATGCTGATGTAGTCAGCGGCGCTTTCTGCGCGCGGCCATTTCAATTTCATGTCCTTGCGCACCGTGAGCTGCAGACGCCCGCGCAGGCTCGTTTCGATCGCGGTTTGGTCCACCTCGCCGTCGCCCTGCGCCACGTGGCCGTCACCGATTTCGAACAGCGCGCCGCGGGCAAACACAGGGATGTAGAGCGTGCTGCCGGCGACCAACTCGCGATTGTCGAGGTTGCCGGCATGCCGCCCAGGCGGGTTGCTGCTGAGGCGGCCCATTTCCGGCGCCGGCGCCAGCCCAATGCTGCCGTAGAAAGGCTTGAGCGGAATGAGGATTCCGGGCAGAAATTCCGCGGTCATGTTTTTACGATTCAAGGGGATGATTTTCGATGGCACGCCGGCCTCGCAGTTTTCCGGCAGATAGCCGCTGCAGCCGTTGTAGCCGTAATCGAGCGGCAGCTCGATCGAAAGGATTTTGACTTGCAGCACGTCGCCGGGCTCCGCGCCCTCGACATACACGGGACCCGTTAGGATATGCCCGCCCGGGCCGCGGCGCTCCCCCGTCACCTCATTCACGATGGCCTTCAGCGATGCCTGAATCTTATCGTCCGGTACACCTGCCTTTGCCAACCCCGCCGGCGTGTTGGTCAGCAAAGTGTCGACATCGATGATGTCGCCGGAGTCGATTCGCAGCACCGGCGGCGCATCCGCCCAATAGTAGCCATAGGCCACGGTCGAGGGCGTGGCCTCGAGACGATGCGTTTTTGGAGCGTGAGCCCAGGCATGGCTTGCCGCGGCGAGAGAAACCAGGCTCGAGAATGCGAAGATGATTCTTTTCATGGCGCCTTACGCTAGCACAACCGCACGCACGCTGGCACAACCGCAACAGCGAGCATGCACGAACGCAAAGTACGAGGCAGCGCAGCCGCACGCCTGCCGTGTTCTGCTCGAGGCGATATTTCACGATCCGCGCGGGGCCGCCATGCTATGGCTCCGTTGGGCCGGAGCGGTCTGCGCGATATGTTCGAGCCCCGCTTCGATCGCCCGCCTGACCTCGTCGTTGAGTTCGCGCGCGTCCTTACCGTGGGCGTCAATCGGTTCGCCGATGACCACGCGGATGGTGCCGGGCTGCTTGAGGATCCCGCGCCGCACCCAGAAATCCGCGGCATTGTGCGATAACGGCACCACCAGCTTGCCTGTTGCGGTTGCGAGCAGCGCGCCGCTCACACCGTACCTGCGCGTTTCGCCTGCGACGACGCGCGTTCCCTCGGGAAAAATGATGATCCACAGGCCGGCCGCGAGCCGCTGCCTGCCCTGCTCGATGACTTGGTTTACCGCCCGGTGGCCGGCGCCTCGATTGATGGAGATCGGCCGCAGCAGCTTCAGTCCCCAACCGATGAGGGGGATCCACAGCAATTCGCGCTTCAAGACCCACACCTGCGGGGGGAAAATCAGAAATTGCGCGATGGTTTCCCATGCAGAGGTGTGATTGCTCATGACGATGTGGTTGCCGGACGGAATCCGCTCGCGCCCTTCCACGCTGAAGCTCAATCCGCAGACCCTTGCGAGCAGCCAGAACTGCAATCTTGCCCAGGTGCGCGCGATCGCAAATTGCGTTCCGTACGGCGACCAAAAGCACAAGGTCATGAAGCCGCCGAACACGAGCGCCGACACCATCATGAATGCGGTGAAGAACAGCGACTTGATCAATTGCATTCGGTCAGCCCGGCAGGCGCGACAAGTCGGCGACGCCGCTCAGCAAGATCTGCGCATCGCGCAGCAGCGCGAGACGGTTATTGCGCTTGACGCTGTTCTCGTCCATCACCATGACGCGATCAAAAAAGTCATTCACGGGTGTGCGCAGGTTCACGAGCGCCTTTAAGCTGTCCGCGTAGCGGCGCTGAGTGGAGGCGTTCAGCACCGGATCGCGCAAGCTCTCGAGCGCATGATGCAGCCCGCGTTCGGCTTCTTCGGTGAGCGCTTGCGCATCAACGATCCAATCGGCGTTCACCTGGGTTTTTTTCAAGATATTCGCAATGCGCTTGTTGATTGCCGCCAGCACTGCGGCATCCGCCAGCAGCAGAAACTCCTTCAGGGCCTCCAGACGGGTGACCGCGTCGAGCGGCGAACCAGGACGGTTCGCCAGCACGGCATCGAGCATCTCAGGCGTCGTGCCCGGCTGCTCGAGCAGGATGCCGCGCAATCGTTCCGCGATGAAATCGTAGACTTCGACGGCAGCTGCGGCGCGGCGTACGGGTTGCGCTGCCGCCGAGGCAGCCAGGACGTCGGCCAAATCCAAGTCCAACCGGGCCTCGAGCAAAATGCGCAGCACGCCTAAGGCCGCACGGCGCAAGCCGAAGGGATCCTTGGTGCCGGTTGGGCGCTGCTCGATTGCAAAGATTCCGACCAAAGTGTCGATCTTGTCGGCCAAGGCAACGGCTTGGCCGATAGGGCTCGATGGCAGGGCATCGCCGGCGAAGCGCGGTCGATAATGCTCCTCGAGCGCGAGCGTGACGTCGTGCGGCAAGCCTTGTGCCTCACCGTAGTGGCGGCCCATCGTGCCCTGCAGCTCCGGAAACTCACCTACCATGGCCGTCATCAAATCAGCTTTCGACAGCTCGGCCGCCGGCTTGAGATCCGGACCCGCACCGATGCGGGCGCCGATCAGCTGCGCGAGCTCGGCGATGCGCGCGGTCTTGTCCGCATAGCTGCCGAGCTTGGCCTGAAAGGTCATGCCGGCGAGTTTTGCGGCATGCGCCTGCAGCGGAATTCTACGATCCTGATCCCAGAAAAACGCAGCGTCGCTCAGGCGCGGACGCACCACCCGCTCGTTGCCCTCGCGCACCTTGGAGGGATCGCGGCTCTCTATATTGCTTACCGTGACAAACCAGCAAGACAGTTTCCCGTCGGGTCCCTGCACGGCGAAATAGCGCTGATGGTCCTGCACGGTCGCGACGATGACCTCGCGCGGCAGGCTCAAAAAGCGCGGTTCGAATTGACCCGCCAGCGGCACCGGCCATTCCACCAATGCCGTGACCTCATCGAGCAGCGCCGCGTCGATGAGCGCCTCGCCGCCGACTTGCGCTGCCGCGGCGCTTACACCGGTGCGAATGAGCTCGCGGCGTTCGGCGTAATCCGCGATGACTCTGGCCCGCCGCAGTTTGCCCGCATAGCCTTTGGGGTTTTTCAGAGAAATTGGCTTCGGGGAATGGAAACGGTGTCCCGAGGTGATGCGTCCGGCGGCGAGTCCCAACACCTCAACCGGCACGATGTCATCGCCGAACAGCAGCAGGACCGAATGCACCGGCCTCACGAACTCGGCACTGCCCGCGCCCCAACGCATGCGCTTCGCAATCGGCAAGGCCGCGATTGCCTGGTCCAACAGGGGCTGCAACAAGCTGGGGATCGCCGCGCCGCGCTCGGTGCCGCGAAATTGCAGCCACGCCCCCTTGTCGGTCGTGAATTTGGACAAGTCCTCTACGGCGACGCCGCAGCTCTTGGCGAATGCCGTCGCTGCCTGCGTCGGCGAGCCCTGCGCGTCGAAAGCATTGGCGAGCGGCGGTCCGCGACGCTCGACTTGCCGGTCGGGCTGGCGTTCGGACAGTTTTTCGATCCAAACGGCGAGGCGGCGCGGCGTGGCAAAGCCATGAACCTTGCCGTGCGGAACCGCTGCGGCAGCCAGACCTTTGACCAGGCCTTCGGTCAAGGCATCGGACAGGGCCTTGAGCGTGCGCGGCGGCAGCTCTTCGGTGCGCAGCTCGAACAGCAGGTCTTTTGCGCTCATCACGCAACTCGCTGCGCAGTATTCTTGAGCAGCGGAAAGCCAAGCGCTTCGCGGCTGCCCAAGTAGCCCTCGGCGATCCCGCGTGCCAGGGTTCGCACGCGAAGGATGAACCGTTGGCGCTCGGTGACGGATACGGCGTGGCGCGCATCCAGCAGATTGAACGCGTGCGAGGCCTTGACCATTTGCTCATAGGCGGGAAGCACCAATTTATCCTGCAACAACCGCCGGCAGGCAGCTTCACAGGCATCGAACTCGGCCGCCAGCACGGTGGTGTCGGCCTTTTCGAAGTTGTACGTCGATTGCTCGACTTCGTTTTGATGAAACACATCGCCGTAAGTCACGCCGGACGGCCCATCGGTCCAAACGATGTCAAAGATGCTTTCTTTGCCTTGAATGTACATGGCAAGGCGCTCGAGTCCGTACGTGATTTCCCCCATCACCGGGCGGCAATCCAATCCGCCGACCTGTTGAAAGTAGGTGAACTGGGATACCTCCATGCCGTTGATCCAAACCTCCCACCCTAAGCCCCAGGCTCCCAGGGTCGGGGATTCCCAATTGTCTTCGACGAAGCGGATGTCGTGCGTCAAGGGATCGAAGCCCAAGTAGCGCAGCGAGTCGAGGTAGCGCTCCTGAAAATCATCCGGAGAGGGTTTTATGCAGACTTGAAACTGATAATAATGCTGCAGCCGGAACGGATTGGCGCCATAGCGCCCGTCCGTCGGGCGCCGCGAAGGCTGCACGTACGCGGCACTCCACGGTTCCGGTCCCACGGCCCGCAGGAAGGTGGCGGCGTGGAACGTGCCCGCGCCCATTTCCATATCGAAGGGCTGCAGCACAATGCATCCCTGATCGGACCAGTACTTCTGCAGCGCAAAGATCAGGTCTTGAAAGGTGCGCGGTGGCGCGGCAGCGTGAGGCATTGACGCTCTCGAAATAGGCAAAGTCAGCGAGTATAACGACGCGCCGTAGAGGTGTCCTCAAGGCTTCCGCGTGCACTCTATTGGCCCGCGCTTGAGGTTCAGCTCCGCAGCGCAAGCCGGGATTGCGCCGTCGCGGCTGGCTTTGCACCAATTCAGGGCGCAGCTTTTCATCAAATGATCCATTATGATGCGCGGCGTAGACTGAGCGGCACTAAGTGCTTGATCCCGCGTGCCGAAGCAATGGCACACTAGCTGCATGCTCAAGGAGCCCCGGCCGCCCAAGGCCTCTGTACCACTTCGCGAGGACGCAAATGACCCCCGCCGATGTTCTGAAATTAATCAAAGAAAAAGACGCGAAATTCGTCGATCTTCGCTTTACCGACACAATTGGCAAGGAACAGCACGTAACGGTCCCGACACGGCTGGTGGATGAGGGCTTTTTCAAGGACGGCAAAATGTTCGACGGCTCCTCCATCGCCGGTTGGAAGGGCATCAACGAGTCGGACATGATTTTGATGCCCGATCCGACGACGGCGATCATCGACCCTTTCTACGAGGAATCCACCCTCAATTTGCGCTGCGACGTCATCGAGCCGATGACCATGCAAGGTTATGCACGCGATCCGCGCTCACTGGCAAAGCGCGCCGAAGCGCATTTGAAGGCCTCAGGCGTAGCCGACTCGGCGCTGTTCGGTCCCGAGAATGAATTCTTCATTTTCGATAACGTCACGGTCAGCTCCGGCATGAATGGCTGTTCGTACGAGGTCGATTCGTACGAGGGCGCGTGGAATTCCGGCAAGGCGTACGAAGAGGGCAACCGCGCGCACCGTCCCGGCGTGAAGGGCGGCTACTTCCCGGTTCCCCCGGTCGACTCGCAGCAGGACATCCGCACCGCCATGTCGATGGCCTGTGAGGAGATGGGCTTGAAGTTCGAGGTCCATCACCATGAAGTGGCGACCGCGGGACAAGGCGAGATCAACGTCGCGGCAAACACGCTGACCAAAAAAGCCGACGAGGTGCAGATCCTGAAATATGCGCTGCAGAACGTCGCGCATGGACATGGAAAAACCCTGACGTTCATGCCAAAACCCATCGTCGGCGACAACGGCAACGGCATGCATGTGCATCAATCGCTGCAAAAGGACGGCAAGGCTTTGTTCGCCGGCGACAAGTACGGCGGACTGTCGGACATCGCGCTCTACTACATCGGCGGCATCATCAAGCATGCGCGCGCAATCAACGCGTTCACCAACGCCAGCACGAACAGCTACAAGCGCCTGGTACCGGGATTCGAAGCGCCGGTAAAGCTTGCGTATTCGGCGCGCAACCGCTCCGCCTCGATTCGCATTCCCTGGATTTCCAATCCCAAGGGCCGGCGCATCGAAGTGCGCTTCCCGGATGCAACCGGCAATCCGTATTTCATGTTTGCGTCGATGTTGCTCGCGGGCCTCGACGGTATTCAGAACAAGATTCATCCCGGCGATCCCGCCGATAAGGACCTATATGATCTGGAGCCGGAGGAAGACAAGAAAATTCCGACGGTTTGCCATTCGCTCGACATGGCGCTCGATTACCTGGACAGGGATCGCGGGTTCTTGAAGGCCGGCGGCGTGTTCACCGACGATCTCATCGATGCCTATATCGAATTGAAAATGAAGGAAGTGACGCGCCTGCGGATGACCACCCATCCGATCGAAATTGAGATGTATTACAGCTTGTAAGTCCTAGGGTGCTTAGGCCTTAAGGTGACGGCGGTCACGTCGCCGCCACCTCGTTTTGTGGTCCGGAGGCGATAGGGCTATGCTTTGGAAATATGCACCCGCGACAGTCATGGTTGGCCCTGGGCCTGTTGACCGCTTTGTCGGTGCAGGCGGCCGTGATCTACAAATGGGTCGACGCCGACGGGGTCGTGCACTATTCCGACCAGGCTTCTCCGGGCGCCGAAAAAATCGTCACCGCGACATCATCGGCGGCGGGTGCGGCGGGACCGCGCTCCGGCACCGCGGCAACTTTCCAGATGCCGCAGCAGGCGGAACCGAAGGGTCTCAACTACAGCGAGTTTTCCATCAGCTCGCCGCTTCCGGATCAAGCCTTTTTCGGCGACGATGTCGTTGCAGTGCACCTGACGCTCTCGCCCGCGCTTCGTCCCAATCAGGCCATCACCTGGCACTTGAACGGCAAGCAGTTGGATTTTCCGCCGGACTCGGTTTCATTTGCGCTGCCGCGCCTCGACCGCGGTACGTATGCGTTGACCGCGACCATCACGGATCAGCAAACCGGCGAGTCGCAGAACAGCAACGGCGTCACCTTCTTCGTGCGCCAGCCCTCGGCTCTTTCGCCGGCATCGCCGCTCCGCAAGTAGCTCCGCGCTCGCAATCTCGAGGCGCTCGGCTTGTCCGCTGAGCTTAAGATCGGCACGCTGGCGATGGACGGCGCCGAGCTGCTCGACGGTTTGGTGACCGGCGTCTTTCTGCTGGATCAAGACCTCAATGTCATGTACCTGAATGCCGCGGCGCAGACGCTGCTGGGACTCGGCCCCAATCAAGCATTGGGGCGCTCGATTGTCGATCTGACGCGCGGTGCCGAAGGCTTATTGCCGATGTTCGAACGCGTGCGCCAAGGCGGCGAAGGCGTCGTGCAGCGCGAACTCGCATGGCCTGCTGCCGGGGGCGTCGACCGCATTCTCGACTGCGCCGTGACGCAGGTGATTTTGGCAGGCAAGGATCAACGGCTACTCCTGGAAATCGAAGACATCACCCAGCATCGGCGCTTGACCCGGGAAAACGCGCTCCTGGCCCAATTGGGCGGAAGCCGTTTGATGGTCCGGCAGCTCGCGCACGAAATAAAAAACCCGCTCGGCGGCTTACGCGGCGCGGCGCAGTTGCTCGAGCGCGAGCTATTGGATCCGGCTTTGCGGGAATACACGCGGGTGATCATCAGCGAGGCAGACCGGCTCGCGAATTTGCTCGACTCGATGCTGGGTCCGGGAAGGCCGCCGTCGAAACAGCTGGTCAATGTGCATGAATTGCTGGAACGGGTGTATCACCTGCTGCGCAGCGAGGCTCCGCCGAACATCGCCATCGATAGGGACTATGATCCCAGCCTGCCGCCGTTGACGCTCGATCCGAATCACATCATTCAGGCCATGCTCAATTTGGGCCGCAATGCCATTCAAGCCCTCGCAAGCGCCGCGATGGAAACTTCACCGCGCTTGATCTTGAGGACCCGTGCCACGAGCAACGCCAGCGTCGGCGCGCATCGCCACCGGCTCGTGGCGTCGATCCAGTTCGAGGACAACGGCCCGGGTGTCCTCAACGAGATCCGCGAGACCATTTTCTATCCGCTGGTTTCCGGCCGTGCCGACGGCACCGGCCTTGGCCTGGGTATTGCGCAGGATCTGGTCAGCCGTCATGGCGGCCTGATCGAATTCGACAGCGCACCGGGGAGAACGACATTCGTCATTTCCCTACCGATGGATTCCGCATGATTCCAAAGCCGCTGCAAGTCTGGCTGGTCGACGATGATGCTTCCATCCGCTGGGTGCTCGAGAAGGCGCTCAAGGGCAGCGGCATGTCGGCGAAGTGTTTCGAGCACGCAGACAATGTCTTGACTGCGCTGCGCGCCGATGCGCCGGACGTCCTGATGACGGACATTCGCATGCCCGGCCGCAGCGGCCTGGATCTGCTCAAGGAGATTCAGGTCTCCCGGCCCGGATTGCCCGTGATCGTCATGACGGCGCACACGGATCTGGACGCGGCCGTGGCGGCTTACCAGGGCGGTGCGTTTGAATACCTGCCCAAGCCTTTCGATATCGACAAAGCCGTGGACCTCGTGCGGCGCGCCGCGCAACAGGCCAACCTGTCGACCGACGCGGAAGCGGCCCGGCGCAGCATTCCGGAGCTGCTGGGGCAGGCCATAGCGATGCAGCAGGTGTTCCGCGCGATCGGCCGATTGTCCCGCTCCTCCATGACGGTATTGATCACCGGCGAGTCCGGCACCGGCAAGGAACTCGTGGCCCGCGCTCTGCACCGCCACAGTCCGCGCTCGAACAAAGCGTTTGTGGCGCTCAACACCGCCGCCTTTACGGCGGATCTTTTGGAATCCGAGTTGTTCGGTCACGAAAAAGGCGCCTTCACGGGCGCCGACTCCTTGCGCCGCGGGCGCTTCGAACAAGCCGATGGCGGCAGCCTGTTCCTGGACGAAATCGGCGACATGTCGCCGGCCCTGCAGACGCGTTTGCTGCGCGTCCTCGCCGAGGGGGAATTTTACCGGGTCGGAGGACAAACCCCGGTCAAGGTCGATGTACGGGTCATCGCCGCAACTCATCAGGACCTCGAAATGCGCGTCGAGTCCGGCCACTTTCGCGAAGATCTCCTGCACCGGCTCAACGTGATACGCATCGAGATACCGCCGCTGCGCGAGCGGCGCGAGGACATTCCGGAATTGCTGCGGCACTATCTGTCGGTGGCGGGTCAGGAACTCGGCGTCGAGCCCAAGCTGATGACGGCGTCTGCCGAAACCGCCCTCGTGACATTCGATTGGCCCGGCAATGTCCGCCAACTCGTGAACGCCTGCCGCAGACTCACCGTCACCGCCCCGGGGCGCGAAGTTCGCGCCGAGGACATTCCGCCCGATCTCGGCGGACTGCCCGTGGGTCAAGCGGCGAATCACGATTGGATGGCCAAGCTATCGCATTGGGCGGAACAGGAATTGGAGGCAGGAACACGGCGCCTGCTCGATCAAGCCGTTCCCGAGGTGGAGCGCATCCTCATTCGCGTAGCGCTGCGCAAAGCCGACGGACTCAAGCAGGATGCCGCTAAATTGCTCGGCTGGGGCCGCAATACCTTGACGCGCAAAATGAAAGAACTAGGCATGCAAGACCTCGGCTAACGACGAGTTTCGGCGTGCGCCGGTTTATAATTCCGGCATGCGCGAATTTCTTGCCAAAAAGTTCGGCGCCGTGCAGGCGTTGCTTCTCGGAATTCCGCCGACCGACTAGTTGATCGCCGGCATCGTCGGCGTCATCGTCTGGGCGGCGCTGTGGATACTGCGCGACTTGATCGCCGCACGCTACCGGAAATACTCCAGCTCGCAAAATCCCACGCTGTTCCGGCTGCTCGCCTATCTGATCGGCAGCACCACGCAGATGTTCTTCTTTGCCGTGGCGCTCGATGCCGCGCAGCAAACCCTGACGCTGCCCGATCGGATTCAGCACGTCGTAGCCAACACGGCATTGATCTTGATTTTGATCCAGGCCGGCCTGTGGGCCGGGCGAGCCGTGCGCTTCTATTTGGAGATGAAGGAGCTGGAACGCGGCGCCGACCGGGTTTTCTCCGGCTCTCTGGATATCGTCAATTTCGTGGCGCGCATGCTCATCTGGTCGCTGCTGATACTGGTGGCGCTCGACAATCTCGGCGTCAATATAACCGCGTTGCTGGCGGGCTTGGGCGTAGGCGGCGTCGCAGTGGCGCTCGCCCTGCAAAATGTGCTCGGCGACCTGTTCGCGTCGCTGTCGATCGCGCTGGACAAGCCCTTCGTGATCGGCGACAGCCTGACGATCGATGCCTTCGTCGGAAAGGTGGAGCACATCGGCATCAAGACGACGCGCTTGCGCAGCGAAAGCGGCGAGCAGATTATTTTGTCGAACGCCGATATCCTGAAGAGCCGGCTGCGCAACTTCGGCAGACTGTCGCAGCAGCGGATTCTGGCGACGATTCGCCTCGACTACGACACTCCCACCGAGACGCTCAAGCAGATGCCGAAACTGCTCGAAGACATCGTTCGCGAGCACGCGCAGGCGCGATTCGAACGCTGTCACTTGAAAACGCTCGGCGAGAGTTCATTTCACTTCGAGCTATCCTACTTCGTGCAGCAACCGGCCGAGAATCCGCTGCTCGATCTGCAGCAAGCGGTGAACTTTCGCATCATCGATGAATTGCGGCGGCTCGGGGTCGAGTTTGCATACCCGACGCAGCTGCTCTTATTCGATAGACAGCGCGCCGCATCCGACGGGTAGCCGCATGTTTCACCTCATCCTGTTCGAACCGGAGATTCCTGGAAATACCGGCAATTCCATCCGCTTGTGCGCGAACTCCGGCGCAACGCTGCACCTGATCAAGCCTTTGGGCTTCAGGCTCGACGATAAGAGCCTGAGACGTTCTGGACTGGATTATCACGACCTGGCGGACGTCAAGGTGCACTCGAACCTCGATGCCTGCCTTGAGCAACTCAATGGTGCGCGGTTGTTCGCGGTCGAGACCGGTGCGGGCCGCTGCTACGGCGACGTGCAGTATCGTGCCGGCGACGCCTTTTTGTTCGGTCCCGAAACGCGCGGTCTGCCGCAAGCCGCTTTGGAGCAGGCGGGCACGGGCCAGGGTCTATTCATTCCGATGAAGCCGCAGAGCCGCAGCATCAACTTGTCCAACGCGGTCGCGTTGGTTCTCTTCGAAGCCTGGCGGCAGATCGGCTTTGCGGGAAGGCAAACCTAGGCAAACCTTCTTCTATATTGCGCCGGGCTTACGCCGACTTTGTTGCGGAAGTGATGCCGCAGGGTGGTCGGAGTCCCGAGACCGCAGAGTTCGCCGATGTGATCGATCGGTTCAACGGCAAACGGTTAAGGCCGCATCCGCGCCGCCCAGCGATACAAGAGAAACACCGTCAGCGCGAACACGCCGCTCCCGATCCACACCGCGGCGTTATCGGCAAACTCATCGCCGACCAGAGCCAGCGGAAAGTCCTTGCCTGAGAATGCGACGAAGGCGGAGATGATCACGCCCACCAAGCCCTCGCCTACGATCATGCCCGAGGCTAACAGCACGCCTAGCTGCTTGGTGGCCTGAGGTTTGGATGCGCGCTCCGCACGCCGATCGAAGTACCAGCCTACGATCGCCCCGACCACGACCATCAGTGTGCTCTGCGTGGGCAGGTAGATTCCCAAACCCACGGCGAGCGGCGAAAGATGCGCCTTCTTGGTAACCCGCCGCAGTGTTTCGTCGGCGCCTATTACCACCACGCCAATCAGCGCACCGATGCGGATCAGGCTCCAGTCGACGTTGTGTTGAATCACGCCCTGCGCAAGCGCCGAGATCAAGCCTGCCTGAGGCGCCGGCAGCGGGTGCTCGTGGTGCGGGCCCGGAGCGCCGGCGAACCCATAGGCATGGTTGAGTAGATCGAGGATCGGCGGAATGATGGCGGCGCCGGCCACGACTCCGATGACCAGCGCCACCTGCTGCTTCCAAGGCGTTGCATCGACGAGCTGGCCGGTTTTCAGGTCTTGCAGGTTGTTGTTGGCGATGGCGGCCACGGTGAAAACCACCGCAGTGACGAACAGCGCGTAGGCCACCAGCGCGGTACCGGCGCCCGCGGGCAGGCCGGAGCGGATTAGGGGAACCAGCAGGAGTGCCGCGCCGATCACCACCAGGATGCCGATGCCGGACAGCGGACTGTTCGACGAGCCGATGAGCCCGGCCATGTAACCGCAGACCGCGGACACGAAAAAACTCATCAGGGCGATGTAGACCAGGGCGCTGATCACCATCACGAACATATGGTCGCCGAGGCCGCTGCCGGCGGAGAAATTGGCGATCAGAGCGCCGATGGGCACCATGCAGGCCAGCGAGATCACTGCGACATAGCCGATGGGAATGTCCTGCTCGGTGCGCGGCAGCAGTGCGGCATTGCCGGCGGCGCGCGCACGCGAGGCGGCCATCGCAGTCCGCAGACCGGCGATCACCGGTTTGACGAGCTTCGCCAGCGTCCACACGGCCGCCACCCCGATGGTGCCGGCGCCGACGAAACGCACCTGTTGGCTCCAGGTGTGCTGGGCCAGCTGCGCCATCGCCCCTGCACCGTTCGCGAGCGCCGAGAAGTGCGGCACCCCCCAGGCCCAGCCGATCAGTGCGCCGACGAACATCGCTATGCCGACCCACAGGCCCACGAGGTGGCCGACGGCGAACAGCGCGAACGATAGCAAGAAATCGAAACCGGTCACGCCGCCCCGACCGCCGATGCGAAAATACCGCACCACGTCGCTGGCGAAAATGCGCGTCGCCACGATGCAGGCAAAGGCCGCCGAAACGATGGCGCCCCAGACCACGGCCGCCAAACCGGCGCGGCTTTCTTCCACCGCCGCAGCGTCGGCGTTCTCGCCCCCGCCGACCTTGAGCACCTCGGCGCAGGCGACGCCTTCCGGGTAGGGCAGATCGGACTGCGTCACCAGCGCCCGCCGCAGCGGAATCGAATACATCACGCCCAGGATTCCGCCCAGGGCGCAGATCGCGCACGAAACCCAGTACGGAAAGCCGGTCCACCAACCGATGATCACCATGCCGGGAAGCACGAAAATGACCGAGGACAGAGTGCCGGCCGCCGAGGCGACCGTCTGCACGATGTTGTTTTCCTGGACGGTCATGCCCTTGAGGCCGCGCAGCAGCGCCATGGAAATGACCGCGGCCGGGATGGAGGTCGCGAAGGTTAGCCCCGCCTTGAGCCCGAAGTAAACGTTGGCCGCCGTGAACACCACGGTGATGATCACGCCGAGAACCAGGCCCCGCAGCGTCAGTTCGACGCGTGGCGTGGCGAGCGGTGCGGGCTTGGCTGGGCTGCTCATTTATCGGTCCCCTTGCGGTTCTTATCTTTCGTCATTGCTGCGCCTAAGAGGCACGCGAACAGAATCATCCCTTAATACCGGAGAAACTTCGCCGCCGCCATCGCTGTCTGAAAAACCGGCCCGCGCCCAGGCTGTACCGTCATCCGATGGCCGGCGGAGTGTGCAGGTCGGATGGATGGGGATTTCGAGCTAGAGCGGCTGCGACACGGTCTCGGGGAGCGTGTCCGCGTATAAATTCCACAGAGTGAGCACACGTGGGCTGATGTTCGGCAGTGTCTTTAGCTGCTTGAAAGTGTTTTTGGCTTCCTTCGGTTCGTTTTGGGCGACCCAGTCGCGTCCGAGGTACACGTACGCCTCGTCCGGCTGTTGGATCTGTCCCTTGCCGAGGCCGTGAGTGATCGCTGCCGACGCATCCTGATAATCGCCGGCGCCGAAGTAAATCTCTCCCAGCTTCACATCCAGCTGGCCCGCCGGATTCTTGCCCGCCTCCACGTCGAGCGCCGGCAATCCCGCCTTATCGGCTTCCGCACGGGTCTTCAGCGCGTTCAGCAAGCGCGCGGCCCGCTCCTTGTGCTCTTCCTTCAGGGCGCCCGAACTCACCGCCTTTTCAAGCACCGCCTGCGCCTCGCCCGGCAGACCCGCATCGCCGAGCAATTGCGCCATCTCAATGTAATCGGTATCGGCATTCATCGAGTGCGTGTCGTACATGATCCGGTAGATCATCAGGGTGTTGCGATCGTCGCGCTCATCCTGGCGCTCGAGGCGCAGCAAATTATTCCAATAACTTGTTTTGTTGGTGAGCCGCACCAACTCGTAGAGCGCGGCCTTCATGCCGGCTGCGTCGTTGACATCGCCGGCGCATTGCAATTTCAGCTGGTACAGCACTTCTTTGGGCGCTTCACCCGCCTTCTTGAAGGCGGCAATTGCCTTATCACCCCAAATCCCGGAATTCTTGCAGTCTTTTTCTTGGTAATAGATCTGGCTCATGATCAGTATGTCGTTGGACTTCAAGGCGCCGAGATGGTTGGCCTTTTGGCCGTAGTCAATCGCTTTTGCGTCCTCGTGCAGCGTTGCGGCCAATTGAAACAGCAGGCGGAATACGCCTACCAGCTCTTCCTCTTTATAAGCGCCTCTCGAGAGGGCGGCCTCATAATCCGATTGCATGGATCTGAGCTTGTCGAGACTGATGCTCGAATTGCCTCTGGCTTCCTGGACCGGTTTCGACTCAACTGTCGGCGGCGGCGCCTTGGGTGCAGCCGCTTCCAAACTGTTCAGCGCCGTTTGCTCCGCCGGCGCTGCGTTGCGCGCCGCCGTCAGTTCTTCCGCAGCGGTTGCGCGTTGGCGCGAGGCGTCGACGCCGGCTTCTTCGAATGCAGCCGGCGCATGTGGGCTCTGCTCGCCGAATGCCGCCCGCGGAGGGGCAGCCTCAACCTTTGGATCGACCGTTGAACGTGACTCGGAATTGCCCGCGAGGCTGTGCGACCGATATGCAGAGAGCATCCGGTAGCTCACGGACACCACGGACAGCGAGAGTCCGATGGCGACCAAGCCCCATATCCAAAAGCCCATGGCCTTCAGCAGATGATTCATCTTGGCGACCTCGCAAGGCTCGCGCCTAGTATAGCGCTCCCAAGACTTCGGCGAATCCCGCCGTAGGTCTTCGACGCCAAGCAGCGTTGGATCGGGCCGCGCATCGGCAATTCCGGAACGCGCGTAGAATTCTCGATCTTCAAGGACCCCGACGGCAACCAGTTCGTGCTGTCATCGTCGGGTTAGCGACCGGGCCGGCCCGGCCGCTGCTTCAGTTCAGGCGTCAATTCGCGGCGGACTTGATTCCCGCTTTCTGCGCTTTGATCCAGTCATTCGTGCGCGAGTCCAGCAGGTCGAGAGGCAGCACGCCGCCATTCAACATCTCATCGTGAAAGCTGCGAATGTCGAATTTGGCGCCCAATTCTTTTTGCGCGCGTTCGCGCAGCTCGCGAAACTTCAGCTGGCCAAGCTTGTATGAGAGCGCTTGTGCCGGCCACGCGATGTAGCGGTCGGTCTCCGATTGGATGGTCGGCTCATCGACGGGCTGATACTTGCGGAAGAATTCGACCACTTGATCGCGGCTCCAACCTTCGGAATGAATACCGGTGTCCACCACCAGACGCACGGCCCGGAACAATTCGCTGCTGAGCCGGCCGTAGTCGCTGACCGGATCCTGGTAGAACCCCACTTCCTTGCCTAATTGCTCGGCATACAGCGCCCAACCCTCGATGTAACCGGAGTTCCCGGAGTGCTGGCGGAATTTCGGCAGGCTGGTCATCTGCTGCTGCACGGAGAGCTGCATGTGATGTCCTGGTATGCCTTCGTGATAGGCGGTAGCTTCGTCATCGATCAGCCAGCGATGCGCAAAATTCGACGTCGCCACGCTGATCCGGCCGGGCCGCTTACCGTCGGGCGTGCCCGTCTGATAATGCGTGGCGGAGCCCGCCTGAAACGGCGGTATCGCCTCGACAGTCACCGGCGAGCCGGGGACGTAGCCGAACAACTGCGGCAATTTCGGCTGCATTTGCGCGATGTATTTGCGGAAGTCATCGAGAATCTGTTCGGCCGAAGTCGGAATGTACTTCGGATTGGTCTTCAACGATTCGCGCAAGGAGGCTACATCGGTGAAGCCCTGCTTGCGGGCGATGACCAGCATTTCGCCTTCAATCCGTTCGATCTCGTGCAGCCCGATGGCATGAATCTGATCCGGGGTGAGGGTGCTGATGGTGGTACGGCTGCGAATATCGTTGATGTAGCGCTCCTTGCCGCCGGGCAGCGAGGTCACGCTCAAGGTGCTGCGGCCATGGGGGGCGTAATCGGTCGCGATAAATTCCCCGAATTTCTTGTAGGCCGGAAGGATCTCGTTGTTCACCGCGTCGGTGATGGCTTTCGTCAGCCGCTGCCGATCGTCGGCCGAAATACTCTCCGGAAATTTCTTCGTCGGCAGCAGGAAAGGATCCGCGGCAATGATGCCGTCGCACTGCGCAGGTACTTTCTCCAACAGGAAGCGCACCGGCATGAGGCGGTCCTTCACGCCGTCGCGCAAAGTCTCCTCGGACTGGCTCAAAGCGCGCGGAATCTGATGCAATCGCGCAATGTAATCTTCGTAGTGCTTGACGGAGTCGAGCGGCACCGCGAGGGGCATATCCGCCAGACGCGTTTGCGGCCCCTCCATTTGATTTACGGGCATCTCGTATTCTTTGAACTTGAAGTTTGCCAGGCGCTGTTCCAAGAAACGCTGCATCACTTCATGAGACAACTCGTCCTGGTCGCCAAAACCCGCGGTCGGTATCGCCTTCAACCGGAAGAGGAATTTCCGGTCGGCCGCATCCTGGCGCCGGTAGGCGCCCGGAGAAAAATCATCCAGCTGGTCGTTGTAGCGGTAATCGCCGATGGCGGTCGCGCGTTCCGGGTGGCTCTTGAGGTCAGCCTGGTACTGTTCCTCGAAGAGTGCGTTTTGCGCGGCAATCCGGGCCGTCACGGAGTCCGAATCCTTGGCGGCCGCGGTGAATGAGCATGCGATCAACAGAGCGATGAGTGTGGTTTTTTGCATAGGCCAAAAGGTTAGCATGGCGGCGGCTACTTCGCGGAAGCGGGGAAAACCGGCAATTTCTCGCCATCGCGTGCGTCGTGCCGAATGATGACCGCGGCATCCAAATGCTCCCCTTTTGGTCGCGTTGGTTGCGCGTGAATTGAAATGCTATTCGGTCTCGGAACGTACTTCGCGTCCCATCAGTGCCTGCACCACCGCGCCGACCGGCTTGTTTTCGTACATGATCCCGTATATTTCCCGGCAGATCGGCATGTCCACCTTCAAGCGTTGCGACACGTCGTACACGGCGCGGGCCGCCGGCACGCCCTCGACCACCTGATCGATCTCGCCCTGCGCCTGCGAGGGGGACTCGCCGCGGCCCAACGCCATTCCGAAACGCCGATTGCGCGATTGATCATCGGTGCAGGTCAGCACCAAGTCGCCAAGACCTGCGAGACCCATGAAGGTTTCGCGCAAAGCGCCGAGCCTTACTCCCAAGCGCATCATTTCCGCGAGACCGCGTGCAATCAGGGCCACGCGCGTGTTGGCGCCGAAGCCCATGCCGTCGGCAATCCCCGAGCCGATGGCGATGACATTTTTGACCGCCCCGCCGACTTCCACACCCATGATATCGGTCTGGGTATAAGCGCGGAAAGTGGGACCCGACATGACGAGTGCGAGCTCCTTGGCAAATTCCTCGTCGGGAGAAGCGATGGTCACGGCGGTCGGCAGCCCGGCGCCGACTTCCTTGGCGAATGTAGGTCCAGACAGGACCGCGCCGGGAGTTTGTCCCAGGATTTCGCGCACGACCTGATGCGGCAGCAGTCCGGTCGCCATCTCGAATCCCTTGGTGGCCCAGGCAACCCGTGCATGCGCGGCCAGGTGCGGCCGAATGTCCTGCAACGTCGCTCTGAAAGCGTGCGAGGGCACGGCGATGAGCGCATCGCGCGAAACTTTCAATGCTTGCGGCAAATCGACCGCGATTTGCAAACTCTGCGGAAATGCCGCCTCGGGCAAATAGCGCACATTGCGCCGCGCGGCGCGCATCGCATCGAGCTGGGCCCTGTCGCGGCCCCACAATTGCGTAGGGTGTCCTTCCCGTGCCAGCAAGACCGCCAGTGCCGTGCCCCAGGAGCCGGCGCCGATGACCGTCATCGGTTCCGTACGCCGGGTCTGCATACCGGTCTCTAGTTCACCAGACTCGGCTGCGGAGCTTGCTGCGCCTGGCTGAACAAGGCGTCGAAGTTGACCAACGGCAGAAGGAAGTTGGGAAATCCGCCTTTTACGATCAAATCGGAAATTACTTCGCGCGCATACGGAAACAGCACGCTGGGACAGAAACTGCCGATCAGGCGCTTCAAATCTTCGACCGACGCACCGGTGATGGAAAACAATCCTGCCTGCTTGACTTCGACCAGGTATAGCGTCGCATCGCCCTGCTTGGCTTCGACCGTCACGGTCAGCAAAACTTCCCGAGCCTCGGGCGAAAGCTCCTCGGTCGAGGTATTCATATTGAGTTGAAATTTGGGCTCCCAAGCCTGGTTGCTCGGCAATCGCGGTCCGTTCGGCGACTCATAGGAGCAGTCCTTCAAGTACACGCTCTGCAGACTTACTTGGACGCCGCCGATATTGGCTTCCGACCCCCCAGCTGTGACCTCGTTCATCCTGCCCCCTGAATTAGCCGATCCAACTCGCCGCTGCGATCCAGCGCATAAAGTTCATCGAAGCCGCCGACATGCTTGTCGCCGATAAAAATTTGCGGCACCGTGCGCCGATTGCTGCGCGTCAGCATTTCTTCCCGCGACTTCTCGTCTTCCTCGACATTGATTTCGTTGTACGCCACTTGTTTTTGCTTCAGCAAACTCTTCGCTCGCTGGCAGTACGGACACCAATCCGCGACGTACATGGTCACGGCCGGCTGCCTCATTTGGAGGTGCTCTTACCCCCGCCCGTCTTCGCCAGCGGCAGATTGTCCTTCACCCATGCGTTCAAACCGCCGTGAAGATTGAACACCTTGGTAAAGCCGAGCTTCATCAAGGAACGGACGGCGCCCGCGCCTTGGGCACCGCTCTCGCAATATGTAATGACGTTCCTGTCGCGCCACTTCTTCAAGGTGTCAGCCTGCGATTCGAGCTCGGCCGCCGGAACATTTCGCGCCTCGACGATGTGGCCGGCGTCGTAAAGCTCCTTGCTGCGCAGATCGATTACGAGGGCGCCCTGATTCATGAGCCGAACAGCCTGCATGGCGCTCAAAGCCGCATAGGCGTGCACACGGGCGCGCAGCTCGAAAACCAGAACCGCGATTGCGGCCAGCAGCGCTGCGCCCGCGAGCAAGGGATGATGGGTAATGTATTCAAGCAATCGCTGCATGCGGCTCGCACAATTTAAGGCTTTTTGGGCGCGCAAGTATAGCAGCGGGCACAAGGCTTGTATGCTTGGGTGCTGGATGAATAAAGGGCCATGAATCGACGCTACATAGCCGCCGCCTGCGCCGCGCTGCTTGCCGCCTTGAGCGCGAGCAGGCCTGCGGCGGCCACGCAGCCTGCGGATTCGGCGCAGGCGAAAGCCAAGCTTGCGGCAGTGCGGGCGCGAATTGCGGAATTGACGGGGCGAATGGGCGCGCAGCTGGCGCAACGCGATTCCTTGAGTGCGCGCGTCCGAGAAACGGAACTCGTCATTGCCTCGAAGCGTCAGCGCGTGGAAGAGCTGCATGGCGAGCAGAGCGCCGCGGAGCAACGCCGCTCGGAATTGCGCGCCGAGGAAGCCCGTAATTTGAGCGCGCTGCAGGCCGAGCGCGCCTCGCTCTCAGCACAAGCGCGGGCAGCGTACATGCTCGGCCGTCAGGAGGAACTCAAGCTGCTGCTGAATCAAAGCAATCCGGCGACACTCGGGCGCACGCTCACCTACTACGCTTACTTCGCCGAGCAGCGCAGCCAGAAAATAAAATCCATCCAAGGGGATGAGGCACGGTTGCAGCAACTGGTTGCGCAAATCGAGCAGCAATCGCAGGAGCTGCACAACCTGGAAGACGCGGCTACGCAGGAGATCGCAGGCCTGCAGCATGCACGCGCCGAACGCAGCGTCGCGGTTGCGGCATTGACCAAGAAATTGGAGAGCGGCAACCAGGAACTCGGCAACCTGAAGCGCGAGGAACAAGCGGTGGAAGCATTGGTTGCCGATCTCGCCCGCATGATGCAGGATTTTCCCACCGACCCCTCGCAGAGCTTCGATCGCTTGCGCGGCAAGCTGCCGTGGCCGGTGGTCGGCCGTCTGACGGCACGATATCAGACTTCGCGCGGCGGCTCAGGCGGCGGCGTACGTTGGAATGGGGTCATGATCGAGGCCGCACGCGGAGCCAAGGTGCGGGCGCCCTTTTTTGGGCGGGTCGTGTTTGCGGACTGGCTGCAAGGCTTTGGATTGCTGATGATCGTCGGACATAGCGGCGGCTTCATGACTTTGTACGGCCACGCGGAGGTGCTTTATAAATCCGTGGGCGACCGGGTCGCACCCGGCGACGTGATTGCCGCCTTGAGCGATACCGAGGGTGCCAAACCGCAGCTCTATTTCGAGATCCGCGAGGGACGCAAAACAGTAGATCCCAAGCTCTGGCTGAAGACAACCCCTTAACATGAGCCAATAATTTTAATTTAACACTATCGGCAGGCGTCTGGCGGCAAACTCCCTCCGCACGTATGCTTCGCGTTCTGATGTTCAAGAAACCCGCCAGTGTTCTTTTGTTGGCTATCGGCATCGCGATCGGCCTGTCGCTCGGGGTTGCGCGCGGTGTGCTCGCCGAGAAACCCGCCGCTCTGGCTCTGGGCGGCGATCTGCCATGGCAGGACGCGCGCATGTTGGCGGCGGTGCTCGAACGGGTAAAGCATGACTATGTGAATCCCGTGGACGATCATCAGTTGCTGCAGGCGGCAATTCGCGGCATGGTCGCATCGCTTGATCCTTATTCCGCCTATCTCGACGGCGACGAATACGATGAGGTCAAGATCAGCAGCTCGGGCCGTTATTTCGGCGTCGGCATCGAACTCTCGATCGAGGATGAACAAGTCGTGGTGATCGCGCCGTTCGACGGTTCGCCGGCGGCGCAGGCCGGCATCCGCTCCGGCGATATCATCGTCACCATCGACGGCGTCCCGGTCAATACCAATACGTTGGCGGAAACCATCGGCCGAATGCGCGGATCGGAAGGCTCCGTGGTGAAGATCGGCATCATGCGCGAAGGCCATGCGGAACCGATGATATTCACGCTGAAGCGGCAGCGCGTGGACCTGCACAGCGTCAAAGCGGAAATGCTCGAGCCGGGTTACGCGTACGTGCGGATTTCTCAGTTCAGCGAAACCACCGGCGACGATCTGAACGCGGCGCTGAAGGAGCAGCGTAAACGCAATGGCGCGCCGCTCAAGGGACTGGTGCTGGACATGCGCGACAACCCCGGCGGCGTGCTCGAGGCGGCGGTCGCGGTTGCCGACGCTTTTCTCGACAGCGGCGTCATCGTAACCGCGAAGGGGCGGACGCCGGACTCGAAATTCGAAATGGATGCGACGCCCGGAGACGCGCTCAATGGCGCTCCCATTGTCGTGCTGGTCAACGGCGGTTCGGCGTCGGCCGCGGAAATCGTCGCGGGCGCTCTCAAGGATCAGCATCGCGCGAAACTGATGGGCCGCACCACCTTCGGCAAGGGGTCGGTGCAAACCATCATTCCATTGTCCGACGATCGGGCCGTCAAACTGACCACATCGCTGTATTACACGCCTTCGGGAGTCTCGATCAACCATCGGGGCATCGCACCCGACATCGAGCTCGAGCGGAATCCGAAGCAGCCGTCAACACCGCTTCCGGCGGATGCGCCGCTCAAGCTGCGTGATGCGGAGGTGAAACGCGCCCTCGAGGAGTTGAAGGTTTCGCCCAGCGCGCGGCCGGGCGCGGTGACGACCGCGGCGCGGCTCTAGTCCATGCGCAGCACGCGTTCCATCGAGATACTGTGCCTGGCCCTGGCCGCCCTGGTGCTAATCTGGTCCGGCGCACTGGCCAATGAGATGTGGCCGGTACTCGGCCTGCTGGCGGCTTTCGCGCTTGCCATTGCCGGATTTCGCGGCCGCCGTTTCCTGCCCGGCCGCACTCGTTCCAAGCTCCTGATCGAATCCTGGTCGATGGTGGTGTTCATCACCGGCGTGCTGTGGTTCACGGGCAAGGGCGGAAGTCCGCTGTTCAATTTGTACTTGCTGCCCATCATTCTGAGTGCGCTGACTCTCGGCCGCGTGATCACGCTGCTGCAGGTGGCCGCGATTGCGGTTTGTCACCTGTTGCTCGCGATGACGACGCCCGGTCTCGATGTGATTTCGTTGTTCTATGCCAGCCAGGTTGTCGGTCAACTCGCGCCTTTTCTGCTCGTTGCATATCTGACCACCACCTTGTCCGCGGATATCACCGAGGCGCGGGAACGGATAGAGAACCTCGCGCAAACCGATTCCCTGACCGGACTTTATAACGTACGCATGTTCAACGAAGTGTGGCAGCGCGAACATGATGCTTGCGAGCGCAACCGCGGCGTGTATTCGCTGCTCATGATCGACATGGACAAACTCAAGGAAATTAACGACGTCTTCGGCCTCGAGGCCGGGAACAGCGCCATCACCCTGGTTGCTCAGTGCCTGCAGAGAAGCATTCGCGCGACCGACCATGCCGCGCGGCTCGGCGGCGATGAATTCGCGGTGCTGCTGCCCGGCGCGGCGGCCGAGGTGGCCGAGGCCGTCATCAAGCGCGTTCGGCACAATGTCTACAAGACCACCCTCGATCTGCGATCGCGCATGATTCGATGCAGCGTCAGCATCGGCGTCGTGAACTATCCCAAGGATGCGCGCGACATGCGCGACCTCCGAAGCCTCGCGGATGACCGGATGTACCGCGACAAAGAGCTGCGGCGGATGCCGGGGGCTGAAGCCAATGCTTGAATCCTTTCAGCCAAAGACTTGAAACTGCTGGACTTTCCAAAAAATAATGGCAAAGTTAGCCCTGCATCACGGCGGGGCATGCTTTACATATGGTGAGCTTGTCTCCTTTCGCGTGGTTAAGAGAGGGTTAATGCGGTCAGTCAATCGAAAAACGTCGCCCGAGCGCACGGCGCGGCGGCTTCCCAAACTCGCACTGGCCACTGTTTTCTTGGGGTTTCTGAGCTTTCAGGTCTCCGCCAAGAGCCTCAGCCTCAAGAGCCTCAACGCCCCGAAGCTCAAATCCAGCTCCGTGCTCATCGTCGATCAGAGCAATTCCTCGGTGCTTTATTCGCGCAATTCGGATGTGGCGGCCCCCATCGCATCCATCACCAAACTAATGACGGCGCTCGTGGTGCTCGATGCCAAGCAACCACTGGATGAACCCATTCAGATTACCGAAGCCGATCGCGACTATCCCAAGGGCGCCTATTCCAGACTCACCGTGGGCACGATATTGACGCGAGGCGACTTGATGCATCTTGCACTGATGGCATCCGAGAACCGCGCCGCCCACGCGCTCGGCAACAACTACCCCGGCGGCATGCCCGCCATCGTGGCGGCGATGAACGCCAAGGCGAAGGCGCTCGGCATGACCAGCGCCCACTTCGTGGAGCCGACCGGCCTGTCGAGCCAGAATGTGGCGAGTCCGGAGGATCTGTCCAAGCTCGTCATCGCCGCTTCGAAGAATCGCACCGTCCGCGAATTCTCGACGGACAAGAACTATGCCGTGCGCGTGCACAGGCACTTGGTGGAGTTCCGCAACACCGACAATCTGGTTGCGAATCCCGCCTGGAACATCATCGTGCAGAAGACCGGCTACATTGCCGAAGCCGGCAAATGCCTGGTGATGGCCGCCGTCATCGAGGGCCGCTCGGTCGTCATCGTGCTGCTGGATTCATTCGGCAAGTACACCCGCGTTGCCGATGCGCAGCGCATCAAGACGTGGATGGCGAACTCCTCCAACCCGCGCTTCCAGGTATCGATCCGCTAGTTCGGCGCGAGCGATGAACTTGGCGGATGGAATTCTGCGTACTCCATAGCGGTTGGCGGCCGCTCAACTAGCTTACAATCGCCGGATGCCGGGACACCTTACCCAAAAAGCTGGGCCGAAACGGTGAGAAGCCGCCAATCGCGGATCAAAAACTATTTCGCGGAAAACCGGCTGTTTACGATCCGCAGCATCGTCGCAGGCGTGTTCGCCGCCGTGCTGCTCCTGGCCGTCGCGGGCCGCCTGTTCTACCTGCAGGTGGTGAAATTCGATTATTACTCCGGCCTCTCGCAAGGCAACAGTATCCGCACGGAACCCATTCCGCCCAGCCGCGGCTTGATCCTCGACCGGCACGGCGTGGTGCTGGCCGACAACATGCCGGCGTTCAACATCGAACTGGTCCGCGAACAGGTGGGCGACGCCAAGGCTCTCGATGCCACATTGGCGCAATTGGTCAGTATCGGACTGTTGCGCCTTGAAGAGGTCGGCAACGTCCGCCGCACCATCCTGCTGCACAAGGTGTACGAGAGCGTGCCGGTCAAACTCTCGCTGAACGAAGAGGAGATGGCGCGCTTTGCGGTGCATCGCTACCAATTCGCCGGCGTGGACATCCGCGCGCGGCTGGCCCGCCATTATCCGTTGCACGAGATGGGTGTTCACGCCATCGGCTATGTCAGCGCCATCAACGAGCAGGACCTGAAGCAAATCGACAGCGCCGAATATGCAGGCACCAGCCTCATCGGCAAGCTGGGCGTGGAAGGCGCATACGAGGCGCAGCTGCATGGCAAGCCCGGTTTTCGCGAAATAGAGGTCAACGCCGCCGGACGGCCGGTAGACAAACAGGGCGGCTACGCCACCAAGCTCAACACGCGTCCGCCGGTTGCCGGCGAGGATTTGATTTTAGGGATGGACGTGCGCGTGCAGAAGGTCGCCGAGGAATCGCTGGCGGGCAAGCGTGGCGCGGTGGTCGCACTCGATCCTAAAACCGGGGACGTCATTGCACTGGCCAGTACGCCGGGATTCGACCCCAACGATTTCGTCCGCGGTCTCTCCGTCGCACAGTATGCGGCGCTGTCCAACAATATCGATGTGCCGTTGCTCAATCGTGCATTGCGCGGCGCTTATCCGCCTGGATCGACCGTGAAGCCGCTGTATGCACTGGCGGCGCAGAAATACGGGATCATGACTCCGCAGCAGACCACCTACTGTCCTGGCTACTTCACCCTGCCCGGCAGCAGCAACAGGTATCGCGACGACGAGGTGCATCACGACGTTGACATGCGCAGCGCCATTTCGCGATCCTGCGACGTGTATTTCTACCGGTTGGCCGAGAAAATGGGCATAGATCGCATGCACGAATTCATGAGTGCGTTCGGCTACGGAGAATTGACCGGAATCGATATTCCGGGTGAAAAGTCGGGCCTGTATGCCTCGCCCGAGTGGAAGCGGCGCGTGTTCAAGCACAAGGCCGACCAGGTGTGGTTTCCCGGCGAAACGGTCAGCATGGGTATCGGTCAGGGTCCGATCACCGTGACACCCCTGCAGCAGGCGCACTTTGCCGCTGAGATCGCCGAGCGCGGTCAGATCATCGCCACGCCCCGGCTGGTGGCGGCAACCCGTGCGCCCGGCACGGTCACTGTCGTGCCGCGCAGCCCCACTTTCATGAAACCGGTGAACATCGCGACCGACGAGCAATGGAGCGTGATCTTCGACGGCATGGAGGGCGCGGTCACCACCGGCACGGCGCATGTCGCGGGTGCGGGTGCGAAATACAAATGGGGCGGCAAGACGGGCACTGCACAAGTCGTGACCGTGAAGCAGACCGAAAGCACCAAGCACAAGAATGCCGACGAGCGTAAGCGCGAGCACGCCTGGTTCATTGCCTTTGCGCCGGTCGATGATCCGAAGATCGCCATCTCGGTGCTGGTCGAGAACGCGGGATTCGGCGCATCCAACGCAGCTCCCATCGCCCGCAAGGTGATCGATTCTTATTTGCTGCCGGACGATGCGCCTGCGGATCCGAAGAAAAGCACCGGAGAACTCGGCAGCGCCGCCAACGCCCGCTAGCGGCGCGCCGGCGACCTCCGCGCTAGAAACGCACAGTCAAATGCACGCCCCAGTTTCTCGGCTCGCCCAACTGCACGTACAGCTTGTTGGCAAAGTCCGGCGGTTCGTTGCCGAAATAAAATCCGCGCACCGTGTAATTCTTGTCGAGTAGATTGCGGCCCCAGAGGTAGGCTTCCCAGCGCGGGGTTTCCCAGCCGAGCTTGCCATTGATCAGTCCATAGGCGCTCGAGCGGGTGTCGTTCGGCGGCAGGTCATAAAAAAAAGGACCCATGCCGGTGATGTCCAGCCGCGCATAGGGGCCGCGAGGGTCGCGCCACGTTGCATTGAGTGCGGCCTGCCAAGGCGCCGCGTGCGGCAAGGCACGGTCGGGGAGCGTGACGTCGTTTTGCACAAAGCCGCGGTATTGGGTCTGCAGCAAGCCCAATGAGCCGCCCAATGTCAGCGCTCGTGTCGCAGCCCAGTTCAGGCTGCTTTCCAGCCCATAGTTGAAGCCGGATTTAGCATTGCCCGTGAAGAAGATAAAAGTATCGGGATTGCTGGGATCCAGCTGTTCGCCCGTGAGCAGCTGCTCGTTGTGGCGCACCATGTAGAACAGCGACGTGTCGACTCGCACGCGCCCTTCCGCCAATTGCGCTTTGTGACCCACTTCAAGATTCAGGTCGGATTCAGGTCCGAATCGCAATTGGCCGGCCGGCAATCCCGGACTCAAATTGAAACCGCTCGCCTTGTAGCCGCGGGCGATGAGCGCATACACATGCTGACCGTCCGCTACGGCCAAGTCGATCGAGGCCTGGCCGCCCCAGAGGTTGTCGGCCGGCCCGAAAGTATTCGCGGTCGCCGGTGCATCGAGATTCGTGGTCGTATCGCTGTAGCGGCTGGTGTGGCGCTCGCCGCGCAAGCCGATTGACCAGCGCGCACGGCCCAAGTCGCCGTCGAGTTGTCCGTACACCGCGCCGTTACGCGAGCGGTAGTTACTGGAGATGACACTCGAGGAATCGGAATTTTGCGTGGAGTCGAAGGGATCGAGGTAAGTCCCGGCGCTGGTATCGGTCAACGACTCGCGCAGCTCGAATGCATAGATACCGACCAGCCACGAGAGGCCGTGTTGCACGGCGCTCGCGGTGGTATCGCCCAGGCGAAACTCCAGGCTGCGCGTCGAGCGATAGCGCACCTGATATTCGCTGAAGTCATAGGTGTAGGGCGCCCATTGGAACGGGTTGCCCCAGTCGCCGTCGAATCCATAGTTGACCTTCGTGTCCGCGTAGGTCGCGATGGTGGTGAGCGTCGCCGCTCCCAATCCCGAATAGGTCGAGCGGGCCGACAGCCCGGTGGAATATTGCCGATCGACACTGGGATGGTCGGACTCCGTGGTACGGCTGTTATCGATGGCAAAGGCATCGTAGCCATTGTCGATTTGCGCACGCAGCAGGGTCAGATCGACGCGCCACCGATCAGTGGGCTGGTAGCGCCACTTGCCGCGCAAGGTGAGTTCATCGCGATTGTCGGTGTTGCTGCGGCTCAAATAGGCGTTGTGATAGAAGCCGTCGCCGGTGTAATGCTGCACTGCCAGCCTGAACGCGGAGTCGAGGCTGCTCACCGGGCCGGTGAGCACCGCACCAACGGAATGCTCGTTGTAGTCTCCGGCGTCGAATTCGGCACGGCCGCCGAACTCATCGGCCGGATCGGCGCTTTTGACGTAGATAAGCCCGGCGAGCGCGTTGGCGCCGTACAGCGTGCCTTGCGGCCCGCGCAGAACTTCGATGTGATCGACGTCGAATAGCGTGGCGGCGGAGCCTAAGCCGCTGAAGTCGATGTCATCGATTAGAAATGCGACGGAAGGGTTCGGGGCTCCCTGGTATTGCTGCAGCTCGCCGATGCCGCGGATCTGGAAGTACCGCGGGCGCGAGGTATCGCCGGCCCAATTCAGGTTGGGAACCAGGGGCAGCACGTCCTCGAAATGCTCCTGTCCGGCGTCGCGCAGGGTCTTTCCCGTCAGGACCGAAGCGCTGCCCGGCAGTTGCTCGAGGGAAACCGATCTTAAGGTCGCTGTGACGACGATCTCATCGAGCGGTAGATTGTCGGGATCTAGAGCTTGCGCCGAAGCGGCCGGGCCGAGTGCGGCGAACAGACACCAAAGCGCGGAATGACGATTACCCATGCTCCCTCCGCCGGTACTAACCGGATCAGGTTCAATGGGTTTGCTGGTGGGCTATGAGCTGCCAGCATCTCAGGCCCTCGAGGCCACCCCAGCGTTTGTTTCAAGAAATCCCAAATAAAAAGCTAACTGAAAAATTGCGCGCGCACCGCGCCGATCAAGCCGCCCACCACCAAGATCACCATGGGCAAAAAAGTCATGCCGTAGCCCACGTCGCGTTTGGCCGGATCCTTGACGTAAGTGTAGGCGTAGAGTTCGCGGCCGATCAAATAGACGACCCCGAGAGCCGCCGCCACGAAGGGGCTGAAATAGTGCGAAAACAGGTAGATACCCGGCAGAAAGGCAATTAGCTGCTCCAACGTATTCTGCTGGACGCGGAACAGCCGCTCGAAGATCTCATTGCCCGCGATGGCCGGCGCCTTCACGCCGTAGCGGCCCCGCGCCGCGCCGACCTTGAAGCCGAACACAATGAACTGCAGAAGTGCGAGCGCAGTCACGATATCGACATAAGCCATGGAACTTCCTCCGCTGTTATTGGATTCTAGCACTCCGTCGGCGGCAGTTTTCCGTCAGGATCGAGATCCAATGAGCTTACCGCGTAAATCCTCCCGAAACGGCACCCGTGGCTATGCCCACCTGGTCGAGATAGACGTCCCCGTCGCCCGCGTGTGGCGGGCGCTGACTGAGCCGGGACTGATTAAAATCTGGTCGGGTCAAGAGGCGGAGATCGATCCGCGCCAAGGCGGCATGTATCGCATCGGCAAGCGCAGCGGCAGCGCGCGGGAGGCGCACATCGATGTGTTTGAGGTGAATCGGCGCCTCAGGCTGATCTATCTCAACGGCAAGGACTCGCCCCCGAGCGACAGCGCGGCAGTCGATGATTTCATCCTCGATACACGTCGCGGGGAAGGAAAGACCTCGCTGCGATTGCTCGGATCGGGCATTCCCGAGACGCCCGAATGGGACCGAGGCTACGCGGGCATCCGCATGGGCTGGGAGCGCTTCATGGCGCGCATCAAGGTGACGCTGGAGAGTCCGCCCGTCCCGAAGAAACCGGCAAAAATTACGCCCAAGGATCCGCCGCTCCCCGGCCTTGATTATTGACGGCGCGCCCCGAAACTGCTCCTTGATATGCTTACGTCAGCCTAGCGGCTACGAAAGAATAAGGAGAAGGGCAATGCTTGGGTTTCTCATCCGCGCAGCGCTGGTCGCGCTCGGCCTATGGCTCGCGACCGATTGGGTTCGCGGCGTCTCGATCGACACCCCGTCCACCTTGATTCTCGCGGGCATTTTGTTGGGCGTGGTGAATTCCATCGTCCGGCCCATTGCCATATTACTGACCCTGCCGATGACCATACTCACGCTCGGCCTGTTTCTGCTGGTCATCAACGCCGGCATGGTCGCGCTGGTGGCTTGGATGGTGCCGGGCATGCACATTGCCGGATTCGCCGCCGCATTTTGGACTTCGATTCTGGTGAGTCTGGTGAGCTTCATCGGATCTTGGTTTGTGGGCGGCAAAGGCCGGGTCGAAATAATCAGAAGGCGGGGTTGAGCGCCGAAGACGATCAAGGCGATGAGCAGTACGATCGATGCCTTCAGACGGGGGACTCGAAGTTGCGCGCGGCGTTCGCATAACCGATGACCCCAGCAGCGCCGCCTCGCGTTGCGTCACGCATCATTGCGTCTTCGGCTCCGCCAAAGTTTTAGGATCGGTGAGGCTTCCGCCGGGCACCGTCAAAATGCACACCCCGACGATGATGATTGCCATGCCGATGAGCTGCAAGCCGGATAGATGCTCGTGCAGCACCAGCCATCCCAAGAATGCGGCGATGGCGGGGTTCACATAGCTGTAGGTGCTGATGACCGTCGGCGTGGTGTGCATCGTAAGCCAGCCGTACGCTGTATACGCGAGCCCGGAGCTTAGAAACGTGAGGTAGCACAGCGAGACGAGTCCGGGCGTGCTCGGCGGCCATGGCATCGAATCTCCGTGCGCCAATGCATACGCCAGCAGCATCAAGCCGCCCATCAGCATTTGCAGCGCCATGAACATCATCGAACCCAACTGCGTCGTGATGCTGCGGTAATACAGCGTGCCCAGCGCCCATGACGCGCTGGCAGCGAGAATGCCCGCTTGAGCGGCCGAGCCTTTGGAGAAAATCGGTCCTTTGGGAACCAGCATCAAGGCCGCGCCGACGAACCCAATCACCAATCCCAACAGCGCCGATTTGGTCAGCGGGTGTCCGCGTTTGCCGAACACGCCCAAGCCCGCGATCCAAAATGCCGACGTGCCGTTGAGCAGTGCCGCTTCATTGCTGCCTAGAAATTGTATGGACCAGGTATTCAAGCCATTGCTGATGAACACCATGAAGAATCCGGCGATGGTGACGTGGCGCCACTCGGCCAGCCGCCGCGGCAGGCGGCTGTGTCCGTGTATCTCTGCGATCAAGGCCAAGAGAACACCGGCCGTAACGAAGCGAATGCCGGCGAACAGTGCCGGTGGCAGGTTCTCGACCGCTATTTTGGTGAACAGAAAAGAGGACCCCCACACCAGATAAACGATGAGGAGGCAAAAAAATACTTTCGTGGAATGACGCGGGTCGCGCAAACTACGCCGCGCGGCGGTGCCGGCGCGTCATTCGACGTTGCCCATGAGTTTTTTCACCGGCCGGCTGATGATCAACATGACCGCGCCCACACCCACGGTGATATAGACGATGTGCATGTACTGGCCGGGCATGGCCGGGACGTTGTTGGCGTCGAATTCGCCTGCAATCAGCCCAGCGACGAGATTTCCGAGCGAGGTCGCCAGGAACCACATGCCCATCATCTGGCCAACGAAGCGCTTGGGGGCCAATTTGGTGTAATAGCTCAAACCAACCGGGCTCAGGCAGAGTTCGCCGAAGGTGTGCAACAGATAAGTCATCAGCAGCCAATAGGGCAGCACCTTCGAGCCGTGAGCAACGATTTCCGCCGCCGCCGCCATGACCAGGAATCCGGAACCCATCAGCATCAAGCCGAGCGCGAACTTGGCCGGTGCGGAAGGGTTTAAATGGCGCCGCGCCAAGGCAATCCACAGCCACGCAAAAAAAGGCGCGCACAAAACGATGAAAATGGAATTCAGCGACTGAAACCAGCCGGTCGGAATCTCGAAGTGCAGCCACCCGATCATCCGGTCGGTATAGCGGTCGGCGAACAAATTGAGAGACGAGCCGGCCTGTTCGAATCCCGAGAAAAACAGCGCGCAACCGACGAATAGCACGGCGAGCACGATCCCGCGCTTGCGCTCTTCGGTGGTGAGATCCGCGAACAGGAAGTAGTAGCCGAAGTACAGAATTCCCGTGCCGGCGATGATGTAGGCGGCGGCATGGCCCAGCTGCAGCGCATTCATCGGAATCCAGCCGGCGGCGGCGCCGACAACCGCGAGCGCTAACACGGCCACACCGATCCACAATCGCAGCCACTCCTTGGAACGCGGCACGGTGCGGGTGTCGCTGCCGGCGGCGTGCACGGTCGAGGCGCGCATCCCGGCCTCGCCGAGAAACTTTCTCGTTAGAACGAACTGTGCCACGCCCAGGAGCATGAAAAACGCGCCGGCGCCGAAACCCGCGCGCAGGCCGAAGAAATTCTGCGCCAAAGGAATGAAAAATGGACCGAGAGCGCCGCCGATATTGATGCCGATGTAGAAGATCGTAAAAGCCGAATCGAGCCGCGCCCCGCCTTCGGGATATAGACTGGCCACGATGGCGCTGACATTGGGTTTAAGCAACCCGACACCGAGGACGATGACCAAGAGGCCAATGTAGAAACCTGCCGGGCTGGTCGAAATGGCCAACAACAGATTGCCGGCGGTGATCAATAGACCACCGAGCATCACGGCCCGCTGTGCGCCGATCAGCCGGTCGGCGACCCATCCGCCGGGCAGCGCTGCGAGATACACGGCGCCGTTATACAAGCCGTAGATCGCCGCGGCGGTCTTGTCGTCGAGGCCGAGACCGCCCGTCGCCACCGAGGCGACCAGGAAGAGGATGAGAACGGCCCGCATGCCGTAGAACGTGAACCGTTCCCACATCTCCGTAAGGAACAGCGTGGCCAGCCCGCGTGGGTGACCAAAAAACGTGGCGGCCATTTAGGCCCCGGCTTCGCGCTGAGCTTGCTCCGCTGCCTCTTTCTCGCGTGCCGCTATTTTTTCTTTGAGCAACAGTCCGGCCATGATGATCCCTATTTCATAGAGCAAGTACATCGGCACCGCCATGGCACTTTGCGACACCGCATCGGGTGGCGTGACAAAGGCGGCAAAGATGAATATCCCCAACAGCACAAAACCGCGATTCTTTTTCAGGGTCTTGAGATTCACAAAGCCCGTCCAAACCAATAGTACCGTAGCCACAGGGACTTCGAAGGCCAAACCGAAGGCGAGCAAGAGCACCATGACGAAATCCAGATACGCGCCCATGTCCGTCATCATCTGTACGCCGTGGGGCGTGGTGGCGACGAAGAAGCTCAGCATCACCGGAAAGACCAGGTAATAGGCGAACGCGGCACCGAGATAAAACAGAATGATGCTGGATACCAGCAGCGGCACCGCCAGCTTTTTTTCGTGTTTATAGAGACCGGGGGCCACGAAAGCCCAGGCTTGGTAGAGCACGAACGGCATCGCCAATCCGACCGCCAGGAGCAGCGCCATCTTAAAAGGCACCGTGAAGGGGGCGACCACGCTGGTCGCGATGATGGTGGCGCCCGCCGGCAGCTTGTGGATCAACGGCTCCGCCACGAAGCTGAAGATCTGATTCATGTAGTAGGCGCAGGGCACAAAGCAGATACCGACCGCCAACATCGCTTTCAGCAGCCGGTCGCGCAACTCCAACAGATGCGAGATCAGCGTCCCTTCGGCGAGTTCGCCAGGGTCCCTGGGTTCATTCATTGGCTGCTTTGTTGTCGGGCGGGGTGGGCTGCCAATCTGCACCGTGGACGTTTGCCGCTGCATCCGCCGAGTACGCGGGCGGCGGCGTTACCACGGGAGGCGGCTCGTTCGGCACGTGAGAGGTGTCAAAAGCGGCAGGTGCGGAGCTCGAGGCGGCGCTTGAGCTGCTCGAGGCAGTCGATTTGGTTTGCTTCATCAGCTCTTCCGCGCTGACTTCGCGTTCCAATTGTTCGGTCAATTGACGCGCCATGGCGCGGGCTTTCCCAACCCAATTGCCGACCTGTCGCGCAACTTTGGGGAGTTTCTCCGGACCCAACACGACGAGTGCTATGGCCGAGGTGAGCAGTATCTCCGAGAATCCAACATCAAGCATGCGAAATCAGGCGTTCGTTTTCGGCGGTACCTTGACATCGCTCTGCGCGTTCGCGCCGGAGCTGAAATCCGCGTCCTTGTCTTGTTTGAGCTGCTTCGCGGCTTCTTCGGTTTCACCCTCGTTCATCGCCGACTTGAATCCTTTGACGGCCGCGCCCAAATCCGAGCCGATGCTGCGCAGGCGCTTGGTGCCGAAAATGACCAAGGCGATCAGCAAAACGACTATCAGCATTTTTGAATCGAACATCTCGCTTCTCCGATTCCACGTGTAACCAATTGGGCGCCAATGATACGCCAAAGATATTATGACATTTGACCGCGCCAACCCGATGCGTGTTCGGTCGCATTTGACGCTTTAATCAACTTTCCAGCCAGATAGTTACAGGCCCATCATTGGTCAGGGATACCTGCATGTGGGCGCCGAATTCACCGCTTTCGACGCCCCCATGCTGCACACGAGCCATCTGCACGATGGCGTCGTAGAGCCGGCGGCCCTGCTCCGGCGGAGCAGCCGTCGAAAAGCCGGGTCTTAGTCCCTTGGCGGTGTCCGCGGCCAGGGTAAATTGGGGCACGAGCAGCAACTGGCCTTTAACCTGGGCGAGGCTCAGATTCATCCTTCCGGCCTCGTCCGGAAAGATCCGATATTGCAGCAGGCGCCCCAGCAGCCGCTGTGCGCTGGCCTCGTCATCCAGGGGCCTTACGCCGATCAGAACGAGCAAACCTGGGCCGATGGCGCCCACCCGCCGGCCCTCTACGACAACTTCGGCCCGCGAGACACGCTGCAACAGGCCTATCATGCCTGGTAAAATCCCACTTTATTCTGAGAATCGACCGCGTAGAGGATCATACAAGCCACTTTATCCATAAATTGATCATCCTTGTGCGTCATGAAACAAAAATTTCATTCTCCGGTACAAAAACATACATAAGTGGGAAAATAAGGAGGCCCGCTAGCACGATTTACGCCACAAGTGGCTTAAAACAGCCAATACTGACCGCTGCTCTGCCTCGACTACACCTTGAGCGGTCCGGCCTTCGGTCGAGCGATTCTGCAATGAATTTGGGAAGATGACGGCCACCTTCTACGGAGCGCACGATTGCCTTCATCCTACATAGAAACCACTTGGTCGAGCCACGAGGGGTTGCGGCTACGCGGGCCTTTACCTTTGCCAGGATGAAAGCGGAGAATCCAGCACTTCAACAGCTCGAAGTCGCGCAGCGCGGTCACGCTCCCCTGCTCGACGAACCCGAGTGCATCGCGGCGATCGATGCGTTTCTGTCTATTTGCGCCACAGTGTGGGCGTAAACAGCACCAGAATGGTGAACACTTCGAGCCGCCCCAACAGCATCGCAGCCGAGCACACCCAGGTTTGAAAATCGGTGAGCACGCCATAGTTGCTGCCGGGCCCCACCAGCCCCAAGCCAGGGCCCGCGTTGTTGATGCAGGCGATGATGGCGGAAAACGACGTCATGAAATCCAGGCCGCTCGCCAGCTGCAGAAAAATCAGCGTAACGATGCTCATGAAGTACAGGAACACGAAGGCCAGCACGGCGAAGACCACCCGATTCGCGATGACGATGCCGCCCACCTTCAGCGGCCGCACCATATTCGGGTGCACCAACTGATTCAATTCTCGATGCGCCTGCTTGGCGAGCACCAGCGTGCGGATCATTTTGATGCCGCCGCCGGTCGATCCGGAGCTTGCCACCAGACAACTCAAGAAGATCATCCACATGGGCGCGAATATCGGCCAGCGCGAATAATCCTGCGTGTGCAAGCCGCTGTCGGTGGCGATCGAGACCAGGTTGAAAATGGTGTTGCGCAGTGCCGACGGGTAGTCGGGGTACGTGCCCTTGTAGAACAAAAACAGCGACACGCCGATGCAGCTCCCCGCCAGCACGCCGAGTATCGCCTTGGCTTCGGCATCGCGAAAATACGCGCGCACGCCCCGCTGGCTCCAGGCGAGAAAATGCGTGGCGAAGTTCAGCGCGGCCAGGATCGAAAATGCAGTCATGACCAGCTCGATGGACAGCGAATTGAAATGACCGATGCTCGCGTCGTAGGTCGAAAAGCCGCCGAGCGACAACGCCGAGAAGCCATGGCACACGGCGTCGAACCAGTTCATCCCCGCGAATTTGAGGAACAGAATGCAAACGCCCGTCAATCCCGTGTACACCGCCCAGAGCAGCTTTGCGGTTTGTCCGATGCGGGGCGTGAGCTTGCTGTCCTTCATCGGTCCCGGCATTTCGGCGCGGTAAATCTGCATGCCGCCGACGCCGAGCATCGGCAGGATCGCGACGGCGAGCACGATGATGCCCATGCCGCCGAGCCAGCTCAAAATATGACGCCAGAGATTGATGGATCGCGGCAAGAATTCGAGACCGGATAGGACTGTGCCGCCGGTGGTGGTGAGACCGGACGCCGCCTCGAAATAGGCATCGGTGAAATTGATCGGCAGGTAGTCCCACAAGGGAAAGCCGGCCACCGCCGGCAAAGCCACCCAGGTGAGCGCCACCAGCATCAGGCCGTCGCGGGTCTTCAGCTCGCGCTTGAAGCGCCGTGTGGCAAGCCATAGCAGGGCGCCGAGAACGAAAGTCGCCAGCGCGGAAATGATGAATGACTTGAGCGCATCGTCCAGCTCCCAGATCGCCATGATCAAGGGCGCCAGCATGGTCGCCGCGAACACCATCATGACGAGGGCGAATACGTGAGCGACCGGCAGTAAAATATCTTTCACAGAAAGGAGGCGGAGCCTTGGAAGAGCTTTTCAACGGCTTCGATGTGGCGGCGATCGGTGAGAAACAGGATCAGGTGATCGTCGGGCTGCACCGTGGTGTCATGATGCGCGATGATGACCTCATCGCCCCGCACCACGGCGCCCAATGTCGTGCCCTCCGGCAGCGAGATGTCCTCGATGCGCCGCCCGATCACCTTGGAGCTGTCCGCATCGCCGTGCACCACGACTTCGAGCGCCTCGGCGGCACCGCGGCGCAGGGAATGCACGCGCACCACATCGCCGCGCCGCACGTGCGCGAGCAGAGATCCGATCGTGACGGTTTGCGGCGATATGGCCACATCGATCGAGCCGCTCTCGATCAGCTCGGCGTAGGAAGGCTTGTTGATCAACGCCATGACCTTGTGCGCGCCCAAGCGCTTGGCGAGCATGGCCGATAGAATATTCGCCTCCTCGGAATTCGTCAGTGCCGCGAAAATGTCCGCGCTGTCGATGTTCTCTTCGAGCAGCAATTCCTCGTCGGCGGCATCGCCGTGCAGCACGGTGGTGCTCTTCAATTGTTCCGATACGCGCCGCGCCCGCTTGCTGTCGCGCTCGATCAGCTTGACCTGATTCTTGCCTTCCAGCTCGTTGGCGAGCCTAAGTCCGATGTTGCCGCCGCCGGCAATCACCACGCGTCTCGCCGGCGCCTCTTCGCGGCGCAATTCCTTCATCACGACGCGGATGTTCTCGCGCGCCGCAAGAAAGAACACTTCATCGGCGTCTTCGATGACCGTCGTGCCTTCCGGTTTGATGCTCTTGCCGGCTCGGTAAATGGCCGCGACACGCGCGTCGGCCGAGGGTATGTGCTTGCGCAAGGTGCTCAAAGTTTGGCCCACGAGCGGGCCGCCCTGCAGCGCCCTGATGCCGACCAGGCGCACGCGGCCGTCGGCGAAATCCAGCACCTGCAGGGCGCCCGGGTAGCGGATCAGGCGGGCAACGTACTCGGTCACCAATTGCTCGGGGCTGATCCACACATCGACCGCGATGCCGTTCTCGCCAAACAGCTTGTCGCGTTCGGTGTAATCAGCGGAGCGCACGCGCGCGATTTTTTTCGGCGTACGGTACAGCGTCCACGCGATATGGCAGGCCAGCATGTTGACTTCGTCGCTGTTGGTGAGCGCTACGAGGATATCCGTGGTTGCGACTCCGGCGGCCTCGAGAATCCGCGGGCTCGAGGCGTTGCCGTTGACGGTGCGAATGTCGAGCCGATCCTGCAGATCGCGCAGAATTTCGTCATTCTGGTCGATGACCGTGACGTCGTTCGCTTCCTCGCGCGAGAGGTGATACGCCGCCGTGCGGCCCACTTGCCCGGCACCTAGAATGATTATTTTCACAGCGGCGTTACTCTACACGACCTCGAGATTGGCGTAAGACAGCATCAACCACTTCGTGCCCTGCCTCTCAAAATTGACTTGAATGCGGGCATGCGGCCCATTGCCCTCGAAATTGAGCACCACGCCGTCGCCAAACTTCGAATGCCGGACGCGGCTGCCCATGCGCATTCCGGACGCAGGAGTCTCGTCCAGTGTGCTGCTGCGTTTGATGAACACCGGACGGGACACCTGCAATCGCGGCCGGATTTCCTCGACGAGGTCGGGCGGCAATTCACCGATGAAGCGCGACGGCTGTCCGTAGGTGTCCACCCCATAAAGCCGGCGCTGTTCCGCGTAGGTGACATAGAGCTGGCGCATCGCGCGCGTCGCGCCGACATAGCAAAGGCGGCGCTCCTCCTCCAAGCCTGCCAGGTCCGCCACCGAGCGCTGATGCGGAAACAGGCCATCTTCCATGCCGGCGAGGAACACCACCGGGAATTCCAGTCCTTTGGCCGAATGCAGGGTCATCATCTGTACGCAGTCATCGTAAGGGTCCGCTTGACCCTCACCCGATTCGAGCACGGCATGCGCGAGAAAGGACTCGAGCGGCGACAGTTCGGCCTCGGCCTCGGTTTCCGGCGAGAAGCCGCGCGCTGCGCTGACCAATTCCAACAGGTTCTCGATACGTCCCTCGCCGCGTTCGCCCTTTTCTTTCTTGAAATGCTCGATGAGACCGCTCATTTGAATGACATGGTCGACCTGTTCGTGCAATTCAAGGCCATTGACCTCGCGTGCCAGCCGATCGATCAGTTCCATGAACGCCTGCAAAGCCTGAGCGGCCCGTTGCGGCAGCGCGCCTTGGGCGCCGGCGATGGCGCCGTTCCACAGCGAGGTGCTGTTGGAGCGCGCCGTGTCGCGTACCTGATCCATCGTTTTGGCGCCGACGCCCCGCACCGGCAGGTTCACCACGCGCTCGAACGAGGTGTCGTCGGCCCGGCTCGCGACCAGGCGCAGATACGCCAGCGCATCCTTGATTTCGGCGCGCTCGAAGAATCGCAGGCCGCCGTACACGCGGTAGGGCATGCGCGCATTCAGGAAGGCCTCTTCGAAGACGCGCGACTGGGCGTTCGAGCGATACAGCACGGCGACCTCGCGCCGCGCGCCGCCGCGCGCCACCCATTCTCGAATGCGGTTCACCACGAAATCCGCTTCATCGCGCTCGTTGAAGGCCGCATACAACTTGACCCGGTCGCCGTCCTCGCCGCTGGTCCAAAGCGTTTTGCCCAAGCGCCCGGCGTTGTTGGCGATCAGCGCATTGGCCGCCTTGAGAATGGTGCCGGTGGAACGATAGTTCTGTTCCAGCTTGTAGAGAACGGCTTTGGGAAAGTCGCGGCGGAATTGATTTAGATTTTCGACGCGCGCTCCGCGCCAGCGGTAGATCGAGTTATGCGTAACAATGCCGCCCGCGACGAAATTATGCGTACGCTCGACATCGATGTCGTAGACCCCGGCATCGTGGGTCTCTCGCTCGATGCGCTCGACCACGTCGAACTTTCCCGAGTCGATCGCCATCACCATGCCGGGGCGGATGCTCGCAGCCGTGACGAAGGGCAGCGACCTATCCAGCATTTGCGCCAGCATCACGTACCGTCCCTCGAGGCGCTCGCGAATGGAGCGCGCAATTGACATCAGCTCGCCGAAGTCCGCACGGACGGTTTCGTACCGCCAACTGCCGCCGTGCGCCTTCGCCGCGCGCACGGATAAGCCACAGGATTCCAGGACCGCACGGTCCTTGAGGTTCACACCCGAGACGGAGATCCGATGCATCGGTGCGCTGCCTCGCTTGTCACCGCACAGGGTGATGACTATGTTGCGCCGATTGGAATTGCGGCCCTGCGGAAGGTGGTGCGGCCGGTCGACGTCGAGGCCGGCTTCTTCCAGCAGCCGTTCCGCGGCGAGTAATGTATCGAGCGAACCGAATACTCGTTTTAGGTATACCGCATCGTGCGAGATGCCGTTGGTCCCTTTGCCCTTGCGAGACACGAAGGGACCGGTCGGCAAGCTGAAACGCGACGAGGTCAGCACCTCATCGATACGCGCTTCGTTCTCCCTGGCATGAGTGCGGATGATCCAGAGCGCGTCGGCATGTTCCTGCAAGGCGCGCTGCTTGAATCCAACCATCGGTCTCGCCTGACCTTGGGTGTACACCTGCGATGTGCCTAGCCGGTAACCCACGCCTTCCTTGTGCATGAGATACAGAAAGTAGGTCTGGGGTGTCTCGCCCAATACGTAGCCGGCAAAGTGCACGTGCTCGGGCGTGCTCTTGATGACGGCGCCGGAGCGCAGATGAAGGCAGACGAGCGGTCCTTGGCGTCGTTTCGCAAAGCACCCGGTCACCCGCGCCGGACGCAGATCGCCGCCGCCATGGTTCGACAGCACGAAATCGCCCGGGACGATTGACTCGATCGGACGCTTGGCGCCATTGCCCATTGTCACTTGGGTGCCGGCCGCGAGACACTGATCGTCATCGCCCACCACGAACGGCATGCCGTCGGGTTTGGCAAGCAACATGAGCCACTTGTACTGGATGGCATTCGTGTCCTGGAATTCATCCACCAGCACATGCTGGAAGCGCGTGCGGTAGTGCTGCAGCAATGCCGGGTTGTCGCGCCATAGCTCATAGGCGCGAAGCAGCAGCTCGGCGAAGTCCACGACACCCGCCCGCTGACAGGCTTCCTCGTAGGCCTGATAGATCTTGATCAACTGCCGCCGGGTCGGATCGCCGTCGTCCTTGATGTGCTTCGGCCGATGCCCCTCGTCCTTCTGCGCATTGATGAACCAAAGAATTTCGCGCGGAATCCAGCGCGTCTCGTCAAGATCGAGCGCCTTCAATACCTTGCGCAGTACCCGCGCTTGGTCCTCGGAATCCAAAATCTGAAAACTCTGCGGCAATCCAACGTCGCGCCAATGGATGCGCAGCAAACGGTGGGCCAAGCCGTGGAAGGTTCCCAACCACATCGCCCCGCTGGGCAGCCCCAGCAGGGTTTCGATGCGGCTGCGCATTTCGGCGGCGGCCTTGTTGGTGAAGGTCACGGCCAAAATGCCGTGCGGCGAGGCGCCTTCGACCTGGATCAGCCATGCGACGCGGTGCACCAACACCCGGGTCTTGCCGCTGCCGGCTCCCGCCAGCACCAGCGCAGCCCCTAAGGGCGAGCCAACGGCTTGCCGCTGATCCTCGTTGAGGCCGTCGAGAAGGTGTGAAACGTCCATAAGGGCGCGGATTGTACTGCAGGCCGCCCTCACGCAGCCGCTTGCGTTTTAAGAGATTTTCAGGTGCTCTGCAGGCGACTTTCTTCAGCAAATTCCACGAGCGCCAGCGCCAGGGAGAGCATTACCGGGCCGGCGATCACGCCGATGGCGCCGAATGCCGGGATGCCTCCCAAAACGCCGACGAAGACCGCCAAAGCGGAGATTCGCGCCCGCCCGGAAATGAGGAAGGGCCGAACCACATTGTCCAGGCTGCTGAGCGCGGAGCCCCAAACCAGCAAAAATATGGCCCAGCCCCAATGCTTATCGATGAACAGCCAGATCACGGCCGGTATCCAGACCAGGGCTGAGCCGCCCACGGGCAACAAGGAGAGCAAACCCGCGAATACGCCGAATACCACCGGCGATGGCAGCCCCGCAATCGCAAAGCCGACCCCCAGCATGAGTCCTTGCAGCACTGCCGTGACGGTGGTGCCGAATACGATGGCGCGGGTGACCGCGCCCAGTTGAGTGAACAGGCGTTCCTTGCGGTCCTCCGCCATCGGAATCAAGCGCCGGCCGCGCGCGATCATGGCGTCGCCGTCGCGCAGAAAAAAGAACAAGAGAAATAGCATGATCGCGAACGCCAGCAAGGAGCCGAGCGCTCCTAGGAACAACGATCCGCCCCAGCTGGCCGCGCGCTGCATCACTTCGCGGGTTGCGGAGACGAGCCAGGATTGCACCTGCGCCGCGGAGATATCGGCGTGCGCCTGCAGCCAGGTATTGACCCGGGCGATCCACGGAAATTGCTGCAGGTCGGAGAATGACTTGATGTCCATATCGGTCGCGGATTTCTGCAGTTGCTTCAGCAGCACGGAAATTTGCGACACGAACTTCACCGACAGCGCGCTCAGCGGCAGGAGAATGACGATGGGCGCGAGTACCGTAAGCACCGCGGCGGCAATCGATTTACGCTTGAAGCGGCGGCGCCAGCTGAGATTGATGGGATACAGCAGGAACGCAAGAAAGGCCGCCCACGTCATGGGCAGCGCAAACGGCTTGAAAATCAGCAACAGTGCATAACCTAAGATGGCTGCGACGGCAAGCGCAAAAGCCCTTGAGTAAAAACTTGATGTGGCGGGCATGAGAACATCCTAACATTCGGTGTGCCACCGAGGAGCCACACATTTACAGCATCGCGCGTTTCCGATTCACCGCCGCCGGCCGCGGCGCGCTTCTATTTCTCGCCGCGGGCGCAAGCTTGAGCGCGCAGTCGAACGCGGCGCGGAGCGTCGCACCCTACGGGTCATGGGCCTCCCCCTTGAGCGCAGAAGCCCTCGCGGCCGGCGGGATCGGCTTCGGCGATCTGCGCAGCGCCAACGGGCGCCTGTACTGGACCGAGAACGTGCCCTCCCGCGCGGGCGCGATCTCCTTGTTCAGTCTGGCCGGGCACGCGACCTCGCAAGTGACGCCGGACGATGCATACGTGCGCACGCGGGTGCATGAGTACGGCGGAGCGCCCTTCATCGTGGATGGCGACACGGTCTTCTACAGCCAGTTCTCGGATCAGCGGCTGTATGCGCTAAAAGCAGGCGGCAGGCCGGCGCCCGTGACGCCCGCCAAGTATCGTTATGCTGATTGCGTTGCCCGCGCGGGGGCGCCGCAAGAATCGGCCGCGCTCATCTGCGTGCGGGAGGATCACACCGATCCTGCCCACGTGCGCAATGCGCTGGTGCGTCTGCCCCTGCCCGTGTCCGGCGCGGGCGAGGTATTGTTCGACGGCAGCGATTTCGTCTCCTATCCGCGCTTGAGCGCCGATGGGCGGCGGCTCGCGTTCATTGCCTGGAATCATCCCAACATGCCTTGGGATGGGACTGAACTGCGAGTCGCGGATTTGACGGCGCAGGGCTTGGAAGCAATGCGGGTTGTTGCCGGGGGCGCGGCGGAGTCCGTGCTCGAACCGCAATGGGACAGCGACGGCACGCTGTACTTCATGTCCGATCGCAGCGGCTTTTGGAATCTGTACGCGCAGCGCGCCGGCGGCGTGCATGCGGTGTGGCCGCGGGCTGCCGAGTTTGCCGCGCCGCTATGGTCATTCGGACAAGCGAACTATGTTCTGCTTGGCGATGGGCGAGCCGTGGTGTGCTTCAGGGACCGAGGCATTTCGCGCCTTGCAGTTCTCGATCTGAAGGCGGGCACCGGCCGCGAGCTGGACCTGCCGTACGTCGATTTCAGCCATTTGACCAAAATTGACTCGCGCCACATCGCGGCTGTCGCAGGCGCCTCCAAGCTGCCTTTATCCATCGTCAGCATCGATATCGCCAACGCCAAAGTGACGACCTTGCGCACGGCGGGCAAATCTCCGTTGGAGGCCGATGCCATTTCAGTCGCGGTCCCCATCGATTTTCCGAGCGCGCATGGCCGCACTTCCCACGCATTTTATTACGCGCCCACGAATCCTCGATACGAAGCAGTGCCCGGCGCCTTGCCGCCGCTGCTGACGCTGGTGCACGGTGGTCCTACCTCGCAGTCCTCGGCGGCGCTACGCTCCGGCATTCAATATTGGACCAGCCGCGGATTTGCCGTGGTGGACGTGAATTACGGCGGCAGCTCCGGCTACGGCCGCGCTTACCGGCGAGAACTCAACGGCAATTGGGGCGTCGTGGATGTCGAGGATGTGATCGCGGCGGTTCGCTTTCTCATCGACACGAAGCGCGCCGACCCTGCGCGCACCGCCATCAGCGGCGGCAGCGCGGGCGGGTATACCGTGCTGGTCGCATTGAGCACCAGCGATGTGTTCCGCGCCGGTGCGGATCATTTCGGCGTCTCCGACATGACGGCGCTGGCGCGCGACACGCATAAATTCGAGAGCCGCTATCTGGATTCACTGATAGGACCGCTGCCCCAAGCGCAGGCGGTTTACGACAGCCGTTCGCCGCTCAATCATTTGGACGGGTTCAAGGTGCCGGTGCTCGTATTGCAGGGTGCGGATGATCCCATCGTTCCTCCCAATCAATCGCAGCGCATCGTCGAAGCGTTGCGCGCGCGGCATGTACCGGTGGCCTATGTGCTGTATCCGGGGGAAGGGCACGGCTTCCGCAACCCCGAGCACATCATCAATTCAGTGCAGGCTGAATTGTCGTTCTATGGACAAGTTTTTGGGTTCAAGCCCGCAGATCAGCTGCCGCCGCTGAAGGTCGAAGGCTTGGCACGGGGTTCTTGAGGGCTGCAATCCGGCGCGGGGGCGCCCGGCGCATAGGGGACGCTCGCGCCCAAGAGCCAGGATTCGATCATGGCATTGACGGTGGCGGGCGCTTCCTGCTGCACCCAGTGGGACACATTGGGCAGGTAGCGCAAGGTCAAATCGCTCACGTAGCGATCGGTTCCGCACGTGAGCTCCTTGCCGAGCGCCGTGTCGAGCTCGCCCCAGATCATGAGGGTGGGGACGTGGATCTTGGCGATGCCGCGGCGGCGGTTGCGGCGAAACCCCCGCAGCAAGGCGCGATAATAATTCAGCATCGCCGTAAGCGCGCCCGGACCGGCCGCGGCTTCCCGATAGACGCGCAAGACTTCATCGGGAAAGCGGCTTTTGTCGACCGCCATGCCGCGAAATACGCGGCCGATCGCTTCGCAGCCGTTGCGGGCGAGGCCCCACTCAGGAATCCAAGGCAGCTGGAAGAAAAAAATGTACCAGGATTTTTTAAGCTGCCGCAGCGTGCGCAGACCCTTCTCGGCCAGCGCGGGATGCGGAACATTCATGATGATCAGCCGCGAGATCGGTATCCGGCCGAACATCGCGTAATACCAAGCGATGACTGCCCCCCAATCGTGGCCCACGAGCACCACCTCCTTGGCCTCGGCTGCTTCGATCAGCGCGGCCACATCTTCCTCGAGATGCCTCAATGCGTACGCGCCGACACCGAGCGGCCGCGTGCTGCCGCCATAGCCTCTTAAGTCGGGCGCCCAGGCGCGGTACCCCAAGCGCGCGAGCAGCGGCAATTGATGACGCCAGGAAAATGAAGATTCGGGGAATCCGTGCAAGCACAGCGCGAGCCGCTCTCCGGAACCGGCCATCGCCACATTGAAGTCGATGCCGTTGGCGCGAATCCTCCGGTATTCGATGAAGTCCATTACGAGCGATCGCCCACGCCTAGCCTTTTGGGCAGCAGATCCATGACCTTTTCCGCCGGCCTGCAGAGCTTGACGCCTCGGGACGTCACGACAATCGGACGTTGCGCGAGGTGCCGCAGGCGGGATTGTGGTAAATCGTAATTTGCGTCATGACGAAGGCCTCTGGTCGATGTACGATCCATTGTGATTCAAATTATAAGAAACGGAGTCAGGCATCATGATTCGACTTCATGCATTGGTCGCCGGCGCGGCTTTGCTGCTTGCCGGCTGCGCTCCACCGCCTTTCGATGCCGCGGTTGAAGGCGCCAAACTGGCGCAGCGGGATGCTGACTGGTCCAAAACATCCTTTGAGGGCAAGGATATCGAGAAAATCGTCTCCTATTGGAGCGACGATGCACATGTGTTGCAGCCGGGACTGCCGCCGATCGAGGGCAAGACGGCAATTCGTGCCTTCGTCACCACCAGTCTGAAGATTCCCGGATTCAAGATTCAGTGGGCGTCGCAAAAACCGGTGTTTTCGCCCGACGGCAAGATGGCCTACATGCTGAGCACCGTTGAGACAACGGCGCCGGGAGCCAACGGTGAACTCGAGAGCACGCACGGCCGCTCGGTGACGGTCTGGCGGCGCGATGGGGACGGCGAATGGCGCTGCGTGGTCGATATCTCCAACGATGCCCCGCCGGCGTGAAGGGCATCGGCATAGAGAATTTCGCCATGAAGAGGGCGGGGCTGGCGCTGGCGCGCTCATCGATGCTCGGCGTTTGCATGTTGCTCGGCGCGCCGGCCTTCGCGGAGAATTACGACATCGTGCTCAGCGGCGGTCGCGTGATGGATCCCGAGACCGGCGTCGATGCGGTCCGCAACGTCGGTATTGCGCAAGGCCGAGTAGTGCGCATATCGCAGGAGAAGCTTGGGGGTAAACGCCTCATCGACGTCAAGGGACTGGTCGTCGCGCCTGGGTTCATCGACCTGCATGAGCATGGGCAGGACGCGGCCAGCGGCCGTCTCAAAGCCTTCGACGGCGTTACCACGGCGTTGGAAATGGAAATCGGCGTTCCGGACGTCGCGGCATTCCTACAGAAGAAGAACGGCCGCTCGTTGATCAATTACGGCACGACGGCAAGTCATCTCGCGGCTCGGGCGCTTGCATTCGGTGCACCCATCCATGATCCCACCATCCTTCCGCAGTCGGGTCCGTCGACCAACCTGCCGGCTACTCCCGAGCAGCTGCAGAAAATGGAAGGCCGGCTAAATGAGGAACTCGACGCGGGAGCGCTCGGCGTCGGCATGGGTATTCAGTATGCGCCCGGTGCGACCCGTCACGAGGTGATCGAGATGTTCCGCTTGGCGGCGGCGCGCCGCGTGCCGGTATTCACACATGTGCGCAGCTTTGGCCGTCTCGAACCCGGCTCGGGTATCGAAGCCATCAGCGAGGTCATCGGCGCCGCGGCGATCTCGGGCGCAGCGTTGCACATCGTGCACATCAACAGCAGCTGCAACCAGGATGGGCTCGAGTGCGTCTCGATGGTGGCGGGTGCACGCGCCCGCGGACTCGACGTCACGACCGAAGCCTATCCCTATATCGCCGGCATGACGGCAATCAACTCCGCGCTGTTCAATCCGGGTTGGCGGGAAAAGCTGGGTGTTGGATATGACGCGTTGCAGCTTCCTGACACCGGCGAGAGGCTCACGAAAGAACGTTTCGATGCATTGCACGCGGCGTCCGGCGATCGCACGGTGCTCATCTTCACCAACACGCAAGAAATGGTGGACGCGGTGATCGCCGAGCCGTTGGTCATGATCGCCAGCGACGGTGTCGACGGGCATCCGCGCAACGCCGGCACATACGCGCGCATCCTGGCTCGCTATGTTCGCGAGCGCGGCAGCATTACCTTGATGGATGCCATTCGAAAGATGGCTCTCATGCCGGCTCAACGCTTGGAGAAGTCGACGCCGGCAGCCCGCCGCAAGGGGCGTCTACAAGAAGGTGCGGACGCCGACATCGTCGTATTCGACCCGCGCACGGTCGTGGATCATTCCACCTTTGCGGCTCCTCGCGAGCCGAGTACGGGCATGAAGTTCGTGATCGTCGGCGGCAGCGTGCTCGTCGATCAAGGCAAGCTGCTGCCGGCGACATTCCCGGGCAAGGCCCTGGTACGCGCGCCTTGACCAACCAGGCCGCGTCTCGCGAAACTAGGCGGGAAAATACCAGTAGTGATCGATGATCAGCGCCGCGAACAGCAGCATCAAATAGGTGATGGAAAATCTAAAGGTTCGAATCGGCAGTTCCGGCCGTGTTCCCTTGTTGAGCGCCACCACGAAATACATGAACCGCGCGTTCAGGGCGACGGCGGCCGCGAGGTAAATCAAGCCGCTCATGCCGGTGAGAAAGGGCAGCAGCGTCGTCAAGACCAGCAGTATGGTGTACAGCACGATCTGCAGACGGGTATAGGGAATGCCATGGGTGACCGGCAACATCGGAATGCCCACCTTGGCATAATCGTCGCGCCGCGCGATCGCCAGGGCCCAAAAATGCGGCGGCGTCCAGGTGAATACGATGAGGAATAAGACCAGCGCATTGGGGTCGATGGTATTGGTCACCGCGGCCCAACCGAGTATCGGCGGAGCCGCACCCGCTGCGCCGCCGATGACGATGTTCTGCGGCGTCGCGCGTTTCAACCAGACCGTGTACACGATTGCATAGCCGATCAATGAGCAGAACGTGAGCGCGGCCGTCAGCGCGTTTACTCCGGCCAACAAAATCAGCATCGATGCGGTCCCGAGCACCACGGCAAAGATGATTGCGTGACTTTCCTGCATGTGGCCCGTGGGCAGCGGCCGGCGACGCGTGCGGGCCATTTGCCCGTCGATGCGCCGATCCAAAATATGATTAAAGGCAGCTGCCGACCCTGAGGCCAAGGCAATACCGAGCGAACCCAAGATCAGCGCATGCAGCGGTATCCAACCCGGCGAAGCGAGCACCATGCCGACGATGGCCGTAAATACGATGAGCAGGCTCACCTTGGGCTTGGTGAGCTCCAAATAATCCCGCCAGCCGCCCCGGACGGCGCCGGCAATCGGCGGACTATCGGGTACGGTAGGCATGGCGCAAGGGTACCATGCCCACTTCAGGGTTCCGGCCGCAGCAGCCGCAGCAGCGCGACTGTACAAATTACCAACGCGGCGGCCCCGGCATTGTGGGCGGTCGCCGCCATCAACGGCATCCCTAGACGCACCATGGTGATTCCGATGCCGATCTGCAGCAGTACGGCGCAGATCACCAAGGCGCCTACTAATCTTACACCGCGGCACCGGGCGCGAGCGGCAGTCATGGCCCCCACGACGATCAGGATCGAACCGGCGATCAGCGCGCCGATCCGATGGGTCACGTGAATGGCGATTCGCGCCGGATTGGCTAGCACGCCGCCGGTATAGTCGATGTCAAGACCGTGCCACAGCACGAAGGCGTCGCGAAAATCCATGTGCGGCCACCAAGATTGCTGGCAGGTGGGAAAATCCGGACATGCCACCGCCGCATAATTGCTGCTGGTCCAGCCGCCGAGCGCAATTTGCAGCGCGAGTGCCGCAAGCCCCAACAGCGCAAACTTGCGCAGCCGCGATTCCCGCGCCGATTCCCGCGCCGATTCCCGCGCCGATTCCGGCGCCGATAGCCCGCGCGGTGGAGGCTGCAGCGATAGCCACCACAGGATCCCCAGGATGGTGAGTCCGCCCAGGAGATGTGCGGTGACGATCAAGGGCTTCAGCAGCAAAGTGACCGTCAAGGCACCGAGCGCGCCTTGCAGGCAGACCAGAATGAACAGCAGCACGACCAAAAGCAGCGGTTGGCCGCGGACCTTGCGGTTCCACACCGCCCACACCAACAGGCCGGCGATGATCGCACCTAACGTGGTCGCAAAGTAGCGATGAATCATCTCGTGAATGGCTTTGCTGAAATGCTGATCCGCTTGCGGATAGATATGTCCATAGCAGCCCGGCCAATCCGGGCAGCCGAGACCTGCGTCCGTGAGGCGCACCCAGGCACCCAGAACCACCACCGTCACCGCGAGCGCGGCTCCCGCCAGCGCCAGCCGTCGAAACCAAAGCAGGCGTCGTTGTGCGTCCATGCCTCAACCGATGGAAGACAGGCGCAGCAGACGCTTCATGTCCTCGAGCATGCCTTTCGGTTTTGCATCGGAGGCGTAGAACATCATGGCGTTGCCCAAAGGATCGATGAGATAAACGCGATGAGAATTCGTGGCGCCGGCGCGCATCGGCAACAAGGCAAGCAGTGGCTCATCGGCGGAATCCGCGCGAATCATGATCAGATCCGGGTGCGCTTGTTTGAGCGCAGCAAAATCGCAGCAATCGGCATCGCCGATGAATACCCGCTGCACCCGATCCATCTCGCGATCGAGCGCCAAGCGTACCTGGCGCGTATCGTACAGATGCTTGCGGCATTCATCGTCGCAACGCCCGTGCTGCGCATACAGCAAGGTCCATTTGCCCTTGAGAAACTGCGGCTTGGTTTGCACATCTCCGCCCTGGAGGGGCAGCGCCAGCACCGGCAGCGGCCGGGCGGGCTCGATCAATTCGCCGGCATTCACGCTGGCGCGGGGGTGCCATCCCTTGCCGTAGTACAAATAGAAGGCGAGTGCCAGGGGCGCGAAAAACATCAGCGCCACACCGATCAGCATGCGCCGCTGCCTGCGATCACGCGCGGTACGTTCGGTCATGCGCGATCGGGCCGTGTGCGCCGAAAGTTGGTGATTACGTAAATCACGGCCAAGGCCAGCGCCAATCCGAACCATTGCACGGCGTAGCCAATGTGGCGCAGCGGAGGGAAACCCGGCGGCGCCCAGTTGCGCACATAGCCGTCCGGCTCGGCCGGGTCGAGCAGGATCGAGTCGGCGGCAGAGGTCCACTGGTTTTCTTTGAGCAACTGCGCGATGTCGGAGCGGCTGGGGAAACTTGCCACCACCGGATAAGGCGGCGCGAGTGGCGCCGGCACCCCCAAACGAATGCCGGGACTCGGCAAATTGTCGGCGCGGCCGCGGATGCGCCGAGTGTCGGCGGCGACCGGAATGGCCGGCCGGTCGGCGCGGCTCTTGCCCAAGGGGACCCAACCTCGATTGACCAGCACCCAGCCGCCGCCTTGCAGAGCGAAGGGCGTGATCACGAAATACCCGGCGCGCTCTGCGTTGACCATGTTGTCGATCAGAATCTGGCGGGTATCATCGAAGTGCCCGGCGGCTTCGACCTGGCTGTAACGGGGCAGTTTCGGCGTTTTGAGCTCGATCGGGCGCGCCGTGCCGTTGCCGGCGGCGAAGGAGTCGAACAAGGCGCGCTTTTCATCGGCACGATGCAGCTGCCAACGCCCGAGCGAAACCAAGAGTACGAGCAAGATAATGGTCAGCAGCGTCGTGAAGGGGCGCGGCGCGAAAGTGCGATTACCGAGTTGGATGGGCACGATATACTGCAGGTCCTTTAAAACCCAGACGCGCCGGATGGCACTCAAATATCTCATCCTCGTGATGCTCGCGCTGATTCTGATCAGCCTCGGCAAGGCGCTGTTCCACTTGACGAGCAGCCGCGAAGACGACGGGAAAAAAATGGTCGTGGCCCTGGCCTGGCGTATCGGCCTTTCGGTGGCGTTGTTCGTGCTGCTAATCGTCGCCTATTACAGCGGTTGGATCGAACCTTTGCACATGGCGCATCACAGCCAATAGACGAAGAAGAACAAGCCCAGCCAAACCACGTCGACGAAGTGCCAATACCACGAGACGGCTTCGAAGCCGAAATGCCGCTTCGGCGTGAAATGCCCGTTCATCACCCGGAACCAAATCACCGTGAGCATGATGGCGCCCACAGTCACATGCAGGCCGTGGAATCCGGTCAGCATGAAGAACGTGGTTCCATAGATGCCGGTGCGCAGCTGCAGACCCATCTGCGTGTAGGCCTCGTGGTACTCGGTCGCCTGTAAGGCGACGAACGAGAAACCCAGTAAGAAGGTCAGCGCGAGGAAAATCTTCAGCCGAGCGCGGTGTCCGGTGATCAGTGCATGATGCGCAATCGTCACCGTCACGCTGCTCGACAGCAGGATCGCGGTGTTCACCAGCGGCAGACCCAAGGCCGGCACAGTCTCGAACGTGCCGTCGGGGCGCGGCCCCAAGGCAGCAGGTCCGTTGGTGGGCCAGTCGCCGCCGTAGTTGTTCCACAGCAGCAGCTTGCTGAAAATTTTCACGCCGTCGCCCGAGAGCCAGGGGACCGAGTAGTTGCGCGCGTAGAACAAGGCGCCGAAGAAGGCGCCGAAGAACATCACTTCGGAAAAGATGAACCACATCATTCCCATGCGGAAGGAGCGGTCTACCGACATGTTGTACATGCCAGCCTGGTTTTCACCGATGACGGTGTGGAACCAGAAAATGAACATGAGCGCGAGCAGGGTGAAGCCGGGAATCAACGACCAAGCCGGAAGCCAATCATTGAGCGTCAAGACGCCGCCCGACATGAGCGTAAACAGGGTTACCGAACCGAAAATCGGCCAGGGACTACTGTGGGGAATGTAGTACTTATCTGCTTCCGTGTGCGCTTGCGCCATATTCAATCTCTAACGGTTTAGGAACGACAATAGTTTAGCCAGTGAACTCAACGCTGTGTTGTGGATTGTTGAGTCGTATCGTAGAAGGTGTACGCCAGTGTGAGCCGGTCGACATTGACCGGCAGCTGCGGGTCCACGATGAATCGCACGGGCATATCGCGGCCCTCGCCCACGCCGAACTTTTGCGGACTGAAGCAAAAGCACTCGGTCTTGTGGAAGTACTGCGACGTGCCGGATGGCGAAATGCTGGGAACGGCCTGCGCGACGGACGGCTCCGAGGTCAGGTTCTTTGCATAGAATTCGGTCTCGTACAGCTTGCCGGGATGCACGCGCATCGAGGCCACTTCCGGCCGGAACTCGTAGCTGCCCACCGAGGCGGGCGCGGCGACGAATTCGATGGTGATTTCGCGGTTCGGGTCGATCGCTTCCTTGACGCTGGATGGACCGGCCTTCGCCTCGGCATTGCCGATGCCCGTCGCGCGGCAAAACACGTCGTACAGCGGCACCAGCGCCCAGCCGAACGCAAAGCTGGCAGCGGTCATGATGAGCAGCCCCCGGACCAGCTTGCGATTGGCGCGCCTGCGATCCATCAATGGTGAGCTCGGAAGATCAACAGCGCGATGAACCCAAGATAAAACGCCAGCGCCAAGGTGGCCAATCCCAGAGCGGCGTTTCTAATCCGTAACTTTCGGGTGTCGTGGGTATGGCGTGCGCCTTGCGATGCGCTCATTTGACTTCGGGCGCCGTGGTGAAGCTGTGATATGGAGGCGGCGAGGACAGCGTCCACTCCAGGCCGTTCGGCCGCGCGTCATCCCACACTTTGGCGGTTGCCTTCTTGCCGCCGCGAATGCATTGCACGATCACGATCGCAAATAAGATCTGCGAGGCTCCAAAGCAGAAGCCGCCGATCGAGGAGACCATGTTCCAGTCGGTGAATTGCACGGCGTAGTCGGGAATGCGCCGCGGCATGCCCGCCAATCCCAAAAAATGCTGCGGGAAGAACAGCACGTTGACGAAAATCGTCGACAGCCAGAAATGCCACTTGGCCAGAGTCATGTTGTACATGTGGCCGGTCCATTTCGGGATCCAGTAGTACACCCCCGCCATGATGCCGAATATCGCGCCAGGCACCAGCACATAGTGGAAGTGTGCGACCACGAAGTAGGTCTGGTTGTACTGGAAATCCACGGGAACTATGGCCAGCATCAATCCGGAGAAGCCGCCGATGCTGAACAGAAACAGGAACGCCAATGCGAACAGCATCGGCGGCTCGAAGGAGAGCGAGCCGCGCCACAACGTCGCGGTCCAGTTGAACACCTTCACGCCCGTCGGCACGGCGATGAGCATGGTGGACATCATGTAGAACAATTGCGCGGCCACCGGCATGCCGTCGACGAACATGTGGTGTCCCCACACGATGAAGGACAGAAACGCGATCGAGGCGATCGCGTAGATCATCGAGGTCGCGCCGAACAGCGGCTTGCGCGCAAACGTCGGCAGAACCTCCGAGATGATGCCGAAGGCAGGCAATATCATGATGTACACCTCGGGGTGCCCGAAAAACCAGAAAATGTGCTCGAACATCACCGGGTCGCCGCCGCCTGCCGCGTTGAAGAAACTGGTGCCGAAGAAATGGTCCGTGAGCAGCATGGTGACGGCGCCCGCGAGCACCGGCATCACGGCGATCAGCAGGTATGCGGTTATCAACCAAGACCAGGTGAACAGCGGCATGTTCAGCAAATGCATGCCCGGGGCACGCAGGTTCATGATGGTCACGATCACATTGATCGAGCCCATGATCGATGAGGCGCCCATCATGTGAATGGCGAAGATCAGCATGGGGAAGCTGTCGCCTGTCTGCAGCGACAGCGGCGGATACAGCGTCCAGCCGGCCGCAGCCATGCCGCCCGGCACGAACAGGGTGGAGAGCAGCAAGGTGAAGGCGAAGGGCAGAATCCAGAAGCTGAAATTATTCATGCGCGGCAGCGCCATGTCCGGCGCGCCGATTTGCATGGGGATCATCCAGTTGGCCAAGCCGACGAATGCCGGCATGACCGCGCCGAAAATCATGATGAGCGCGTGATTGGTGGTCATCTGGTTGAAGAACACCGGGTCCATGAGTTGCAGACCGGGTTTGAAGAGCTCGGCGCGGATCAGCATGGCCATCGTGCCGCCGACGAAGAACATGATCAGGCTGAACAGCAGATACATGGTGCCGATGTCTTTGTGATTGGTAGCAAAGATCCACCGCTTGATGCCGGTGGCCGGACCATGATGGTCATGATCGTCATGCGCGTGATCATGTTGCGCGGTATTGCTAGCGTGAACATTGGCCATAGTCGGATTGCTCTCTTGGGATATTGCTGCGTGTCTATTTAAGGCTGTGACTGCTTAGGGCCGTGACTGCGCGGTGGGTGGCGGGGCGGCCGGCGCGAGTGCCGTTGCCGATGGTGCCGGTGAGGCCGCCGCAGGCAGGGCTGCTTGCTTCGCAGCCGTCTTCTGCGTCTCCACCCACTTCTTGAACTCGTCGGGCGTGCGCACGTCCACCACAATGGGCATGAAGCCGTGGTCGCGCCCGCAAAGAGCAGCGCATTGTCCGCGGTAGAGTCCTTCCTTGCCGGGATCGACTTTGAACCACAGTTCATTGACGAAGCCAGGAATCGCGGCGCGCTTGGCGCCGAAATCGGGCACCCACCAGGAATGAATCACGTCTTGCGAGGTCAGAAGCAGCCGCACCTTCGTGCCGCTGGGAATCACCAGCGGTTTGTCGACCTCCAGCAGGTAGTTGGGAACCGATTTAGGGTCGATGCCGGAACCCACCTGGCGCGCAAAATTCGAGTCGCGCGCGAGCGTCGAGAAAAAATCCACGCCCTCGGCCGTGTCCATATAGGAGTATTCCCATTTCCACTGAAATCCGGTCACGCGGATCGACAATTGGGAATTGCGGGTGTCTTCTTGCTTGAGGATGAGGTCGGCCGCGGGGACTGCCATGAACACCAGGATCAGCACCGGAACGATGGTCCAGATGATTTCCACCTTGGTGCTATGAAGCATGGTGATGTCGGCCACAGCGCCCTGCGAATGGCGGAATTTCACCAATGCGTAAATCATGGCGCCGAACACGACGACCGCGATGCCGACGCAGATCCAAAAGACCTCCATGTGCAAGCCGTACATGTCGCGCGCCAGATCCGTCACACCGGTCGGCAAGTTATAGCCGTCGGAGGTATTGGCATGGGCGTTGCCGGCCAATCCAAGAGCGGCCGCGCAAAGCACTCCTGCGCCGCTCAGCCTGCGCTGCCAAAAAGTGCTGCGTTCGATACTGCCTCTGATGAGTCTCATCTAAACGGATCCCCTATTTCGCGACTTCAAGCGGCGGCGATTCATTCATGCCGCCGACTAATCTACCCAAACGTTCCGCCAACAAGCGGCGATCCTCCTCGGTGAGGAAGCTGCCGATCTCGTAAGCCCGGCCGTGGCTCTCGATGGTGAGCCTGCTCGTGCCAAGACGACGTGGCGGACTGCGAAGTCTAACCTTCGCCCAATGCCTCGCAAACTCCTGTTTCGCCTCGCCATGGCGGGAACGAGTCACGAGGCTCACCCGAGAATCGGTGATCAACACCGTTTGGGTGTAATTTCGCCGTTGCATGCTGGCGTGCAAGGCTATCCCAAGGGCCAGCATCTCCAAAGCCCAAAACACCAAAACCGGCCAAAATCCCTGTAGGACAAAGAATAGCGCAAAGCTCAAGGAAAACAGGCACGTAGCAGCGAAGAACAGTCTGGCTCCCGAGACCGTCAGCGAACAATTCGGCGCGAGCGTGATGCGCTGTTCCATGCTGCCAAGAATATCGTAGCGCAGGCTGCGCGGGCATCGGCGAGGACCCTATTTGTCGCGCCGCGCGCGCAATTCTCGCTTGATTTCTTCCAATGACACGCTCGCCGGCTCCGCGGCAGCGCGCCGCTGCGCACGCGCAGGCACCCACGCGTGGGCGAACACCACTTCATACGTTGCCGGCAGCCGGCCATCTTGGCGGAAGCGCTCATACGCTGCCTGCAGGGCGGCGAACTTGCGCCGACCGGTAAGACCCCTCGCCCGCCCCATCGTGGCATTGCGCGCACCCGTCGCCTTCAGATCCGCGGCGACTTTGCCCACGTCCAAATAGCGCAGCGTGAATCGCTCGACATCGAGCACGGGTGCGGCAAAACCGTGGCGCAGCAAGGCATCGCCCAGATCGTGCATATCGATGAATTGATGCACGTGGCTGAGCGCGTCGACCTGACTCCAGGCGCTGCGCAATTCGCGCAACGTGTCAGGCCCAAAGGCGCTGAAGCTGAGCAGTCCCTGCGGCGCCAGGACCCTGCGAAACTCGGCGAATGCGCTGTCGGGATGGCACCAGTGCAGCATCAAATTGCTGACGATCAAATCCACGCTGCCATCGCCCAAGGGCAAAAGCTCGGCATCGGCGCAGACGCGCTCGAACTTGCGCCGCCAGGATTGCTGCAGGCCGGCCGCCTTCAGCATCTGCGGCGAGGAGTCGAGGGCCACCACGAGGGCGCTCGGATAGCGGCGCTTGAGTGCGCGGCTGCCGTGGCCCGTGCCGGCGCCGGCATCCAAGACCACGCGCGGGTCCAGCTTGGTGAACTCCAGCCGCTGCAGCAAATTTTCCCTGACTTCGCTGTGCAGTACGGCCGCAGCATCGAAGGTGGATGCCGCCCGATCAAAGGAGCGTCTTACCCGGCGGGATTCGAGGGCGTACGCGCCGATTTCATCGCTCATAAGCGATTACGATGCCACAGAAGCTCCCGCGGCGTGAGACCAGGCGGCCGCGCCGGGCGCTGAATGCCGGGCCTCGTCGGGCGTCGCTTCGGCGCGGATTTTCAGGCGGTGAAATAACTCCTGATCGTGCTGGGTGTCGGGATTGCCCGTGGTGAGCAGCTTCTCGCCGTAAAAAATCGAATTCGCGCCCGCCATGAAACACAGGGCCTGGAGTTCATCGCTCATTTCAGCCCGTCCCGCCGAGAGGCGCACGTGACTCGCCGGCATGAGAATGCGCGCCACCGCAATCATGCGCACGAAATCAAATGGATCCAGCGCGGCGGCGTCCGCCAATGGGGTTCCCGCGACCCGCACCAATTGATTGATCGGCACGCTTTGCGGATGCTCCGGCAAAGTCGCGAGCGTATGCAGCAGCTCGACGCGATCCTGTGGGCTTTCGCCCATCCCGACGATGCCGCCGCAGCAAACGTTGATGCCCGCGTCGCGCACCGACTGCAGCGTGTCCAGCCGATCCTGGTACGTGCGCGTGCTGATGATCTTTTCGTAGTAGCGGGACGAGGTGTCCAAATTGTGATTGTAGAAATCGAGACCTGCCGCCTTGAGCTCGACGGCCTGATCGCGGCTCAACATGCCGAGCGTGGCGCAGGTTTCCAGGCCCAACGCCTTCACGGCGCGGATCATGGCGGCGACTTTGCGCAGATCCTTTTGTTTAGGCGACCGGTAGGCCGCCCCCATGCAGAAGCGCGTCGCGCCGGCATCTTTGGCGGCGCGGGCGCGAGCGGCTACCTCTTCGAGTTCCAGCAGTTCCGAGGGCTCGAGGCCGGTATCGAAACGCACGCTCTGCGGGCAGTATGCGCAGTCCTCCGGGCAGGCCCCGGTCTTGACGCTGAGGAGCGTGCTGATCTGCACGGTGTTGGGTGTCTGAAAGCGGCGGTGAACTTCATGTGCTTTGAATATTAAGTCCATGAAAGGTAAGCTAAAAAGCTCGCCCACCTCGGCCATTGTCCAGTCATTGCGTAGGCTCACGTCGCCTCCTCACTTTGGGTGCGCCAGTATTCGGGCGACGCGATTTCTAGTCAACCGCATGATGCGCGACTGGTTTACCAGATCTGCCAGGGCAAGCGGCTAGAATCGCGGCGCGTCGCACAGCTGATTTTTCGGGAAGAGCCAATGACATCAGAACAATTCGAACGGCCGGGCAGCCGGCTTAAGTACGAGATGGCCGGCGAGGGCGATCCGGTGGTGTTTCTGCATGGGTTCGGGCTCGACGCAGCGATGTGGGAGCCGCAATGGTCGACCTTTGCCGCAAGCCACCGCGTGATCCGTTACGACCTGCGCGGCTACGGCGCCTCGAGCATGCCGCAAACGGCGTACTCGCATGTCGATGACTATTTGGCGCTGAGCGAATTCCTGCGCGCTCGCCCCGCGCACATCGTTGGCTTGTCGATGGGCGGCCGCTTTGCGTTGCGCATCGCCGCGCAGGAACCCATGGCGGTGCGCTCGCTCACGCTCGTCAATACCGCGCTCGATGGGCATGCGTGGAGCAAGGAATGGCTGCAGCGCTGGGCGCAGATGACGCAGGCCGCGCGGCAGAACGACATTTTTGGGGCGAAGCAATTCTGGTTTCAACATCCGCTGTTTGACTCCGCACGCGCTCAGCCCGCGGTGGCCGCGGCGCTTCAGGAAATGCTCGCGCGCTATTCGGGCTGGCACTGGTGGCAGCAGGACCCGGACGTGACGCCCACGCCGCCCTCGGCCGAGATCTTGGCGAGCATCGCCGTGCCGACGCTCATGATCGTCGGTGAGCTCGACCTGCCTGATTTTCAAAATATCGCTCAGCGCATCGCGGCCGATATGCCGCAGGCGACCTTACGGACGATACCCAAGGCCGGGCACATGGCCAACATGGAAGCGCGGCACGAATTCAACGAGCTGGTGCTCGAGCATCTGCGACGCAGCTGAAGCGGCACCTGGCTGAAGCGGCACCTGGCTGAAGCGGCATCTAGCTTAAGCGCGCGAACTGATACTCCAGCGCCAGCCCGATGAACACGGACATGCCGAAATAATTGTTGTTGAGGAAGGCGCGAAAGCACCCCTCGCGGTCCCGGGCACGGATCAGCCAGAGCTGATAAATAAAAAACAGCGCTCCCGCGACCAAGCCGCCGTTGTACCACGCGCCCGCATGTATGGTTTTCCCCACCAGGTACAGCGTCACCAGCGTCATGACCTGCAGCACACCGATGATGTGCCGGTCCGAATCGCCGAACAGGATGGCGCTCGAGCGCACGCCGATTTTTATATCGTCGTTGCGGTCCACCATGGCGTACATGGTGTCGTAAACCGTCACCCACAGAACATTGGCGAGCAGCAGCAGCCACGCGACCCGAGGCACAAATTCGATCTGCGCCGCGAACGCCATGGGAATCCCGGCGCCGAAGGCCAACCCGAGATAAAGCTGAGGCACCGACAGGAATCGCTTCACGAACGGATATGTGACCGCGATGAACGCACCGGCCACCGCCCACAGCAGCGTCAGGCGATTCAGCTGCAGCGCCAGCACCAGCGCAGCCAACGACAGAATGGCGAAGAGCACCAAGGCTTCCAGCGTCGAAAGGCGGCCGGCGGCCAAGGGCCGATCCTTGGTGCGCGCAACCTGCGGATCGAAACTGCGATCGGCGTAGTCATTGATGGCGCAGCCGGCAGATCTCATGAGGACGGTTCCCGCCACGAAAATGATGAATATCAGCGGCGTCGGCCGGCCGCGGCTGCCGATCCATACCGCCCACAGCGTCGGCCAGAGCAGCAGCCAAATGCCGATCGGGCGATCCAAGCGGGTGAGTCGAACATAGTCGTGGACGGTGCCGAGAATCTTCGGCAGCTCCTCCGTGGTCCAGGGATGAAAGCGGATGCGGTAGGCATACCACCGCAAGCGCGCCATGATCATCTGGGCCAGTTCATCGCCGTTGCGTGGCAGTGGCACGCGGGAAGTTGCCTAAACACGGCCCATGGCGGGCAGAAACAACTCTTGCATCAGCAACGGCGCTCCGCGCAGCGTGACGCGGGCACGTCGGGCCCAAAGCCCCGCGGGCTTGATCTCGGCATTGCGCAGCGCACGTGCCGTCGCCGCTTCTTCCGCCGGGAGCCAGGCGTACTCGAAGGAGCTGCGTTCGACGCCGGACAGGTCGCTCAAGGTTTCACCCAGCGCCGAGTCGCCGAGTTCCGCGAGCCAAGGATGCATGGAGAGCGTGGAGTCAGGCACGACGGTCTGCCCGAACACCCACACATTCTCGCCGCAGCACATTTCCACGTCCCGAATCAAGCCGGCGTTGTCCTCGAGACGCAGCGCGGCCTTATGCGACCCGCTCAACAGGCCGGTCCATTGATCCACCAAGCGCAGCGCGAAACGGTTGCCGCAGGCTGCGCGCAAACGCAGGGTCAAAAGGCCCTTGCCGATGAGCCAGGGACGCAGTTGCGCATCCATGGATAATTGCCCCAAGCGCTCTTGGGGCTGCCATTGAATGGATTCGATCGGACGTGCGTTGCCTCGGCTCATCCGCTCGATTCTACCCCACGCGGCCGTATTGCTCTGCATGTCCCACCCATCGACGTATGAGCGGCGCGACGTTCTTAGGCCAGTCGCGCAGCAGTGTCTCCGCGGCGATTTGCACGCGCGGTAATAAATCCGCATCGCGTAACAAATCGGCGACACGCATTTGCGCGAGTCCCGTTTGACGGGTTCCCAACAGCTCGCCGGGTCCGCGCAGCTCGAGGTCACGCCGCGCCACCTCGAAACCGTCATTGGTATCGCGCATGACGCCCAAGCGCTGGCGCGCCAGCGCCGACAACGGCGCACGATAGAGAAGCAGGCAGGTGCTGGCGTGCTGGCCGCGGCCGACGCGGCCGCGCAGCTGATGCAGTTGCGCCAATCCCAGGCGCTCGGCGTTCTCGATCACCATCAGCGTCGCATTCGGCACATCGACACCGACCTCGATCACCGTGGTGGCGACCAGCAGCTGCATCTGGCCGTCCTTGAAGCGGCGCATGGTGCCTTCCTTGGCCTGCGGCGGCATGCGCCCATGCACCAATCCTACCTTGAGTTCAGGCAGAGCGGCGGCGAGCGCGGCGGCGGTTTCTTCCGCGGCCTGATAGGGCATCTCTTCGGATTCATCGATGAGCGGGCAGACCCAATAGGCTTGCCGCCCTTCCAGGCACGCGGTGCGAATTCGCTGCACCACTTCGTCGCGCCGCGTCTCGGCGAGCACCACGGTCTTCACCGGCGTGCGTCCCGGCGGCATTTCATCGATCACCGAGACGTCGAGATCGGCATAGGCCGTCATCGCCAGCGTGCGCGGAATCGGGGTCGCGGTCATGATCAGCTGATGCGGCTGATGGCCTTCCGCCGCGCCCTTCTCGCGCAAGCTCAGGCGTTGATGCACGCCGAAGCGGTGCTGCTCATCGACCACGACCAGTGCCAGCGAAGAGAATTCGACGCTCTCTTGGAACAGCGCGTGCGTGCCGATGACGATGGGGGCGTGCCCTGCGCGAATGCCTTCGAGCACGGCGCTGCGTGCCTTGCCGGTCAGGCGGCCGCTCAACAAGGCGACGGCGACGCTCAACGGCTCGAACCAACGGCGAAAATTTTGCGCATGCTGATCGGCCAGCAATTCCGTGGGGGCCATCAGTGCCACCTGGCGTCCCATTTGTATGGCTTGCACCGCCGCCAGTGCCGCAACCAGGGTCTTGCCGCAGCCCACGTCGCCCTGTACCAAGCGCAACATCGGTTTGGGCAGCCTTAAGTCGGCTTCGATCTCGCGCAGCACGCGCTGCTGCGCGGCGGTCAGGCGATAAGGTAACGCGCCGACAAAGCGGGCCTTCAGGTCCCCCGCCGCTCTAAGGGGCCAACCCGGATCGCTCTGGATCCGTTGTCTCAGCAGCTTGAGCGACAGTTGGTGCGCCAGCAATTCCTCGAACGCCAAGCGGCGCTGGGTCGGATGACGATAACTCAAGAGCAAGTCCACCGGCGCGTCGGTGGGCGGCCGGTGCACGTAGAGCAAGGCCTCGCGCAACGATGGCAGGCGCGAGTCGGCGAGCACCGTCGGCGGCAACCAATCCTTAGGATCTTCGGGTCCGGCCTGGTCCAATGCCAGTTTCACCAGCAAGCGCAGCCTTCCCTGCGTCACGCCCTCCGTCGCGGGATAAATCGGCGTGAGATGTTCCTCAGGCGGTTGCGGGGCGTTGGGGTCGATGCGCCGATATTCGGGATGCACGATTTCCAAGCCCTTCGGTCCCCGTCGTGCCTCGCCGAAGCAGCGCACGCGAGCGCCCCTCGCCAAACCTTGCTGCTGCTGCGCGGTGAAATAAAAAAATCTTAAGGTCAGAAAACCCGAGCCGTCGGCGATTCTGCACAGCATTTGCCGCCGCCCGCGAAATGCGACTTCGGTGAGCTGCACCTCGCCTTCCACGGAGGCGCGTTGGCCCAAGCGAAGCTCGCCCAAGGGAACGACGCGCGTACGGTCTTCGTAGCGCAGCGGCAGTAGGAACAAGAGATCCTGGGTCGTTTCCACGCCCAAGATACGCAGTCGCCCGGCCAACGACTCACCGACGCCGCGCAATACCGTTACCGGCTTCAAGTCGATCACAGCGCGACGATGCACTCCACTTCGAACTGTGCGCCTTTCGGCAGCGAAGCTACCCCGACCGCCGCCCGCGCCGGATACGGCTCGCGGAAATACTCCGACATGATCTTATTCACCAGCGCGAAGTGGGACAGATCGGTCATGAAAATATTCGCCTTGACCACATCATCGAGCGTGGCGCCGCTGGCGAGGACGATTGCCTTTAAGTTATCGAAGGCGCGACGAACCTGGACCTCCATGTCGCCCTTCACCAATTCCTTGCTGGCCGGATCCAAGGGAATCTGGCCGGAAACCCAAATGGTGTTTCCCACTCTCGCCGCCTGTGAGTAGGTGCCGATCGCGGCCGGCGCGTTGCTGGTCGAAATGATTTGTTTGCTCATGCGCTTTTGATCGTGGTGACCGGAGAATGATAGTACCGATTATGGGCGGCGTCGGCAGCGGAACTTTTTAGGCCAAGGTGCGAGATACGCGCTGCACGTCCGGCATTGCCCTGACGGTGCGGATGACGCGCGCGAGGTGCTTGCGATCGCGAACCTGCACTTGGAACTTCAAGGATGAACTGTTCACGTCGCGCTCTTCCAGCGAGACTTGGTCGATGTTGGTTTCGGTACCGGCGATGCTCGAGGCCACCGCCGCCAGCACGCCGACGCGGTTGTTGATCTCAAGCTGGATCTCGGAACTGAACAAGCGGCCGCGCGTGGACTCCCAGGCGACCGACTGCCACTTGTCGGGTTGCTTGCGGTACTCCGCGAGATTACCGCAATTCTGCCGATGGATCATGACGCCGCGGCCGGCGCTCAAGTAAGCCATGATGGGATCGTTGGGGATGGGAAAGCAGCAGCGCGCATACGTCACCAGCAAGCCTTCGGTGCCGGCGATCATGAGCGGTCCGCCGCCATTGGCGCTGCCGGGCTCGCCATTCGCCTGCGCGGGCTGCAGGCGCCGCGCGACCAAGGGTGCCAGGCGCTCGCCCAAACCGATTTTTTCATAGAGTTCATCGGCGTCGCGCAGATTGAGTTCCTTGACCACGGCGTCGATTTCCGCCGCGGGAATCTTCTTCAAGTTCAACGAGAATTCCTCGAGCGCGAGCCCCAACAGGCGGCGGCCGAGCTCCAGTGCATCGCCTTTCTTGAGGTTCTTCAAATATTGGCGGATCGCGGCGCGCGCCTTCGCCGTCACCAGAAAGCTCGACCAGGACGGGTTCGGCTTGGCGCCCTTCGCGGTGATGATCTCCACGGTCTGCCCGTTGCGCAGCGGCGTGCGCAGCGGCACCAAGCGCCGGTCCACCTTGGCCGCGACGCAGCGATTACCCACGTCGGTGTGGATGGCATAGGCAAAGTCCACGGTGGTGGCGCCGGTCGGCAGGCGCAGGATTTTACCCTTGGGCGTGAAGACGTAGACCTTGTCCGGGAACAGGTCGACCTTGACGCTCTCCAAGAATTCTTCTGAGCTGCCGCCCTCCTGGATTTGCACCAGGCTCGCGAGCCACTCGCGCGCCCGATCGTGTTCCACGCCGCCGAAGGTGTCGCCGCCGGATTTGTACTTCCAGTGCGCAGCGATGCCCGACTCCGCCACACGATGCATGTGCTCGGAGCGGATTTGCACTTCGATGGGCACGCCATTCGGGCCGAACAGGGTGGTATGCAGCGATTGATAGCCATTGACTCGCGGAATGGCGATGTAATCCTTGAAGCGCCCGGGCATGGGCTTGTAGACGCTGTGCACCAGTCCCAGCGCGCGATAACACACATCCGCGTTCTCGACGATGATGCGAAAGCCGTACACATCCACCATCTCGTTGATCGAGATCTTCTTGTTCTGCATCTTCTTGTAGATGCTGTACAAGTGCTTTTCGCGGCCCTCCACCGCGCCTTCGATGCCCGCCTTCGTGAGCGCGCCCTTGAAGGTTTCGGCGATCTTTTTGATGAATTCTTTTTGATTGCCGCGGGCGCGCTTCAGCTCGCGCTCGAGGACCTTGTAGCGGTAGGGGTAGAGCGCGCGAAAACCCAGATCCTCGAGCTCCAGCTTGACCGCATAGAGGCCCAAGCGCTCGGCGATGGGTGCGTAAATTTCGAGGGTTTCGCGGGCGGTGCGCCGTCGTTTGACCGGCGGCATGGCGCCCAAGGTGCGCATGTTATGCATGCGGTCGGCAAGCTTGACCATGATGACGCGGATGTCGCGCACCATGGCCAGCAGCATTTTGCGAAAGCTCTCGGCCTGCGCCTCTTGGCGGTTCTTGAACTGGATCTGGTCCAACTTGCTGACGCCATCGACCAGCTCGGCGACCACCTGCCCGAATATCGAGGCAATCTCGGCTTTCGCCGTGGGGGTGTCTTCAATGACATCGTGCAGGATTGCCGCCACCAGGGTGTCGGCATCCAAACGCAGGTCCGCGAGAATGTCGGCCACCGCCACCGGATGGGTGATGTAGGGTTCGCCCGAAACGCGCTTCTGTCCCTGGTGCTTTTCCGCGCCGAAGTCGTAGGCTTCGCGCACCCGCTCCACCTGGGCGGGCGATAGATAGGCTTCGAGCTTGTCTAAGAGCTGACTGATCCCGGTGGAGCGTCTCCCACCAGGCAAGAAACCAAGTATGGAAGACGCATAGTCCATCGTCGCTCTTTGAAGGGGCCGGCTGTGCTAGTCCCCAAGCCCGAGTTGCGGAGCACGGAAATCCGACGGTATGTCGAGCTCGCTCACTGGCGGCTGGGCCGGCTCCTCGGGCTCTTCCAACATTTCCAGCGTGATGTTTCCGGCAGCGATCTCGCGAAGCGCTACCACGGTCGGCTTGTCGTTCTCCCATTCCACGGTCGCTTCCGCGCCGTTCGCAAGGCGCCGGGCGCGTTTGGCCGCCAGCAACACCAGATTGAATAGGTTGGGTTCATTTTGAAGGCAGTCTTCGACTGTGATACGCGCCATGCTTGAGGTTCTTCCAATGGAGGGAAAACAAATCATAGCAGAAATGAGGCTGCTCTCGCCAGCCGCGAAGCGTGCGCCGCACCGTCAAATGCGGTTATTTCGGCCTAATTGCTTAAGGGTTGCTCAAGGATTGACCAGTCCCGCCGCCAGCTCGAGCACTTCGGGGCGGGTTGCCGCCAGCGCACCGCCGCGAGCTTCGACGATGGCCTGCAAGTCCGCGAGGGCCTTTTCGAAGCGATCGTTGATGACGACGTAGTCGAATTCGCGCCAATGCCCCAAATCTTCCGCGGCGTCGCGCAATCGGCGCTGAATGACCTCATCGGAATCGGTGCTGCGTCCTTTGAGGCGCTGCTCGAGTGCCGTGCGCGAAGGTGGCAGGATGAAAATGCTCACAGCCTCGGGGATCCTGGCGCGCACCTGACGCGCGCCCTGCCAATCGATCTCCAGCAGCAGCTGTTCGCCGTTCGACAAGGCTTCCTGAACGGCGTGCACGCCGGTGCCGTAGCAATTATCGAAAACCTGCGCGTGCTCCAGAAACTCGTGATTTGCGATCATTTCCTGAAAGCGCTCCATGCTCACGAAGTGATAGTCGCGTCCGGGAATTTCGTTGGGCCTCGGTTCGCGCGTGGTGTAAGAGACCGAAAACTGGATCCGCGGCTCGCGCTCCATCAAGGCCTTTACCAAACTGGTTTTGCCGGCGCCGGACGGTGCCGCAACTACGTAAAGGCGTCCTTGTGGCATCGATGGCTGCGAAAGCTGGGCACGGTTTTCCCAAACCAGAATCTAACATATGCATAGCGTCGAAGCCGGGGAAGCGGCAATCAGCCCGCGAAAATCAGCCGGCGAAATTCGACGTGGCGTGGAAAGGGATGCGCGTCGCATCGCGCCCTTTGGGCCGCGTCGCCAAGAACGCGTAAACCGCGAACAAGAACGCGCATCCTGCATTCAAGAAAAATACGGTAGCGCCGGGACCGGAGCTGAGGGCGAGATCCTCGAGGGATACATCGAGCGATCCGCCCGCAGCGAAAGCCGAATCGAGCTCGGTTGCCGAGGCGGGAGCGCTCAGCGCGGAGACCAACCCAACAAACGTAAACGCAGCCGACGCTACCGTGTGAAATCGGGGAAGCATGACATCTCTCCTTTTATGCAGCTCCTACCGAATAAATCGTAGAAGCGCGCGCAAAAGGGACAGGGCGATTGCAAAATAAGGTCAAGGAAATGATCATTGACGCGGTTCGCTTACCGCCGGTAACCGCGTTGTGGTGGAGGATGATCACCTTAAAGCCGACGTCTTTGGACCCTTACACCGCGTGATCCCACGCTTCCGAAAGTAGCAACTTTCCTGGTCCGACCGGGTGATGCATAGACCTCTGTTTGATTCACGGCAAACAACAGCGTCAGTGACGGTGGATCCTTTTGAATCACTCCACTTGGCGCCCAGCAATTCGCCTTTGCGCACGCCGAGGGCCAGCAGTAATTGATCGTCAACAGATTGGTACCGCCGAAACTCGATGAGTCTCGCAGCGCCTTGAACAGCCGCTCGAGCTCATCGCGGCTCAAGGATCGTTGCCGCGCGGCCTCTTGGCCGCCCCAAACGCCTCCGGAAGCTATTCGATGTTCTGCACCTGCTCACGCATTTGCTCGATGAGCACTTTCATATCCACCGCGGCGCGCGTGGTTTCGATGTCCTGGGACTTCGATGAGAGCGTGTTGGCTTCGCGGTTGAGTTCCTGCATGAGGAAATCCAGCCGCCGTCCCGCGGGCTCCTGGCCGGCGAAGGTCTTGCGAACCTCCGCGACATGGCCGCGCAGCCGGTCGATCTCCTCGTCGACGTCGAGCCGCTGCGCCAGGATGGCCAGTTCCTGCTCGAGCCGGTCGTGATCGACATCGCTGACCAGTTGCGCGATGCGCTCCAAGAGCTTCGCCCGCAGGCGGCTGCGGATCTCCGGCAGCCGCTCGGCAACCAGCCCGGAAAACTCCAGCAATCCGTCGCAGCGCTGAGCCAAGCCGTCGCGCAAGCGGCCGCCCTCGCTATCGCGGGAGCGGCTCAGCTCGGACAGTGCTTCGCCGAGCAAAGCTTGCGCGGCGGCGATCATGGGCGCGGTGTCGCGTGTGCCATCGCGGATGACCCCGGGCCAGCGCAGCAAATCCAACACATCAATGCGCGCCGCAATCCCCGCCTGCGCCGCGGCCTGCTGCGCCCTGGCTGTGAGGCTGCCGAGCAACTCGGCATCGACTTCGAGCGCGGCGGCCGTCACCGCGGGCTTGAAGTGCAGCGAGCACTCGACCTTGCCGCGGCGCACGGCGGCGGCAATGGCGGCCCGGAACTCCGCTTCGGCGGAGCGGAATTCCTCGGGCAAGCGGCAGCCCAGTTCCAGAAATCGGTGATTGACGGTCTTTAGTTCCCAGGCAAGCAGTCCCCAAGGGAACTGCCGCTCGCGTCGGGCAAAGCCGGTCATGCTACGAATCATAGGGGTCGTCGCTAAAATGGGCGATACTACATGATTCGCAAGCCAGACGAGGAGCAGGCATTGCAGATCGAAACCGCGGACGTGAGCCTCATCGGGCACCGCGAAGAAAATCAGGACCGGGTCGCGATCGCGGCCGCGGAGCAAGCCGTGCTTTTGGTGGTCATCGACGGCATGGGAGGCCATGCGGACGGTGCGCGCGCCGCCGAAACCGCGCTGTCGACCATGTTGGAGCTTTTTTGGCAAGCGCCGCATCCGGTTTTCGATCCCTTGGGCTTCCTGCATTTGTCGTTGGGGCGCGCGCACGAAGAAGTCGTGAAGCTTGGCGCCTCTTTGAGCGCCGAAGCGCGGCCGCGCGCAACCTGCGCGGTTTGCCTGGTGCAGGACTCGGCGGCCTACTGGGCCCATGTCGGCGATAGCCGGATTTATCAATTGCGCCAGGCGCAGGTACTGGAACGCACGCGCGATCACAGCCATGTGGAAGTGCTGTTGCGCGAGGGACTGATCACGGAAGCGGAAGTGCATGGCCATCCGATGAGAAACTATGTCGAGTGTTGTTTGGGCGGCGATGCCGCGTTGCCGGAAATGACCATCTCGTCGCGGCGCAAGCTGAAGTCCGGCGATGTGCTGCTGCTCTGCACCGACGGCTTATGGGCGAATCTGCGCGATCAGGATTTCGTGCGCTTCGCGCAGAATCAGGGCAAACCGCTGCGCGACACGTTGAACGACTTGGGCGAGCAAGCGGTGGGAGCGTCGGCACCCTACAGCGACAACACGAGCGCCGCCGCACTTCGCTGGAAAGCGGCGTGAGCATTCGTCCCAGCGGGCGCGCAGCCGATGAGCTGCGCGACTTGAAATTCGAGCGCGGCTTCACCCGCCACGCCGAGGGTTCGGTGTTGGTCAGTTTCGGCGCCACCCGCGTGCTATGCACCGCGAGCATCGAGGACAGCGTGCCGGGATTTCTGCGCGGTGCAGCCCAGGGCTGGGTGACCGGCGAGTACGGCATGCTGCCTCGCGCCACGCACACGCGCTCGGCGCGCGAAGCCGCGCGCGGCAAGCAATCCGGCCGCACGCAAGAGATCCAGCGCTTGATCGGGCGCTCGTTGCGCGCGGTCGTTGACTTGAAAGCCTTGGGAGAGCGCACCGTCACCATCGACTGCGATGTCTTGCAGGCCGACGGCGGCACGCGCACGGCAGCGATCACCGGCGGTTTCGTAGCCCTGGCGGATGCCGTCGACACCCTGCTTCACAAACGATTGATCACGGCGAACCCGCTGCACGGACAGGTGGCTGCCGTGTCGGTCGGCATCTATCGGGGCACCCCGGTGCTCGACTTGGACTACGCCGAGGATTCTAACGCGGAAACCGATATGAACGTGGTGATGAACAGCGGCGGCGCATTCGTCGAAGTGCAGGGAACGGCGGAAGGCCACGCCTTTCGCCGCCATGAGTTGGACCAGTTGCTGGACCTCGCGACCCGTGGGATCGCGCAATTGCATGCCGCGCAACTCAACTGCCGCGCCGCGTAGGCGACTGATCGTCGCCAGCGCCAATCCCGGCAAGCTGCGCGAATTCCGCGCCCTGCTCGCTGAATTGCCGTTCGCGATGACCAGTCTCGCCGAGCTTAAGTTGCCTTCGCCGGAGGAGACCGGCGGCAGTTTCCTGGAAAACGCACTGCTGAAGGCGCGGCATGCCGCGGCCTTGAGCGAAAGCGCGGCGGTGGCTGATGATTCCGGACTCGAAGTCGATGCTCTGGGCGGCGCACCGGGCATTTATTCGGCCCGCTACGCAGGCTCAAGCGCGGACGATGAGGCGAACAACGTAAAACTGATCAATGCGCTTAGAGGTGTACCGCGCGATCGGCGGCAGGCGCGCTACCGCTGTGCGCTCGTGTTTGCCGAGAATGCTCAGGATCCTAAGCCGCTGGTCGCGGAGGCAGATTGGGAGGGATTCATTCTGGATGCACCGCAGGGCACCGGCGGTTTTGGCTACGATCGCTACTTTTGGCTGCCGGACTTGAACAAGACCGCGGCTGAGCTGGCGCCCGCTGAGAAAAACCGCTTGAGTCATCGCGGCAAGGCGATGCGGGCGCTGCGCGAGCAATTGCAAACGCGCGCCAAGCTCGAGCTTGCGCAGTGATGGACGCTTCGCCCGGCGTGGACGGGTCGCTGGCCTTGTACGTGCATTTGCCGTGGTGCGTACGCAAATGCCCGTACTGCGATTTCAACTCGCATCAACTGAAGTCGGGCCGGCCCGACGCCTCATACATCGATGCGCTGATTCGGGATTTCGAAACGGAAGCGCCGCGCCTCGAGGGGCGCCGCATCGAGACGGTTTTTTTCGGCGGCGGCACGCCGAGCTTGTTCGCTCCTGCGGATTTCGCGCGCTTGCTCTGCGCGCTCAAAGAGCGCATCGCCTTTGCGGACGATGCTGAAATCACCTTGGAGGCGAACCCAGGGACGATCGAGCGAGGCCGTTTCTTGGGCTACGCGCAGGCCGGCATCAATCGCGTTTCTCTGGGGGCGCAAAGCTTCGATGCCCGGGCGCTTGCGGTATTGGGCAGGATCCATTCGCCCGAGGACACGCTGCGCGCGGTCGAAGAGCTTAAACAAGCGAAGCTCGACAATTTCAATCTCGATCTCATGTATGCGCTGCCCGGCCAGTCGTTGGAAGAGGCGGAACGCGATGTGCGGATCGCGTGTTCGCTGGCGCCTGCGCACATCTCCTACTACCAGCTCACGCTCGAAGCGGGAACGATATTTCATTCGCGTCCTCCGCTGCTGCCCGACGAGGATGCAGCCTGGCAGATCCAAATCGCCGGACAAAAGCTGCTGCAGGAGGCCGGCTACGCGCAATATGAAGTTTCAGCCTATGCCCGGCCGGGAGCGCGATGCCGGCACAACCTGAACTACTGGCTGTTCGGCGACTACGCCGGCATCGGCGCGGGAGCTCACGGCAAGATCAGCATGAGTGTGCCGGATAAAATTCTGCGCACCGCCAAGCCCAAGCAGCCGCGCGACTATCAGGCGCGTCTCGCGCAGACAACCGGCTCAGTCGGCGAGAGCGGCTATATCGCCGCGGCCGACCTGCCGTTCGAGTTTATGCTGAATGCCTTGCGCTTAAACGATGGATTCAGCGCCGCCTGCTACCGCGCGAGGACCGGCCTCGAGCTGGAAATTCTCGATGAAAAGCTCGTGCGCGCGCAAAATCGGGGCCTGCTCGAACCCATAGCCCAAGGTTGGCGGCCCACAGAGCTGGGACGGAGCTTTCTCAACGATCTTCAGGCCAGTTTCCTAGGCTGAGGTTTATGCACACGGGCCGCCGTGCCCCGCACAAAGTGAGACCTACAGCACATTGCATCTGCAGTAGGTCAGATGCATCCGGCAACTCATTGAAAAATAGCGACAAAGTAGCCTGGCTATTTTTTGATCAAATTAACAATTACGCGAAATTACGCCGTGGCAGTTACCCCGGCAGGAGGCCGTCCACAGACTTATCCACAGTTATTGTGGACAAATCTTTGCACCGAATAACCCTTGTCGGCGCACGGCAGTGCGCATATGATGCGCGGCCCTGTTTTTGGCATTGATTTCCTGCGATCTCGCCAACACGTAAGGGTCTTAATCGGCGTGGCGATGCTGCTTCTTTATAAAGGCGCTTCGATTCTGCCGCAAACGAAATCAGAGGTTCCCATGAAAGCCGGCATCCATCCCGAATACAAACAGATCACCGTCACTTGCACCTGCGGCAACAAGTTCGAGACGCGTTCGACCATCGGTCAAGATTTGCAGGTCGAAGTTTGTTCCAACTGCCATCCCTTCTACACCGGCAAGCAGAAGATCGTCGACACCGGCGGCCGCGTCGATAAGTTCCGCAAGAAATACGCGGCGGCCGCGAAACCCTAGAGCGGTTTTCCATCGCGCGCGGCGCTCGCGCCGTGCAGCTTGAAGTGTGCCATTGCGAACTCGCTCGCGATCTCGCCGCGGGATTTCGCTTCGGCGACGTGTGCGCTTGATTCCGTTGTGAGGCCGTGCAAGGCTGCGGACTGAAACAATCGAAACATACCGTCGGACACAGCGAATGAGCACGAAATACGAACTCAAGAATCTCACGACCGGAAAAACGAGCCAGTTAAACGCCATGTCCGGGACCATCGGTCCCGATGTGATCAACATTTCGAATCTGACCAAGGATCAAGGCGTCTTTACCTTCGATCCGGGGTTCATGGCCACCGCCAGTACTGAAAGCAAGATAACCTACATCGATGGCGATGCCGGCGTGCTCCTGTACCGCGGCTATCCGGTGGAGCAGCTCGCAGAGAAATCAAGCTTTCTCGAGGTCGCGACGCTGCTCATCAATGGTTCACTGCCGACCGCAGAGGAGCTCGACGCCTTCACCAATTCGATCATGCGTCACACCATGGTCAACGAACAACTGCTCGGGTTTTTCAAGGGTTTTCACCACGATGCCCACCCGATGGCGATGGTCTCGGCAGTGGTGGCTTCGATGGCGGCGTTCTATCACGACACCACGCACATCGGCGATCCGCGGCACCGCGAAATCTTCGCGCATCGAATCATCGCGAAACTTCCGACCATCGCCGCCGCGGCGTACAAGCACACGCTGGGACAACCCTTTATCTATCCGCGCAATGACCTGCGTTACTGCGCCAATATGCTCAACATGTTCTTCGCGGTTCCCTGCGAACCTTATGCGATCGATCCGGTCGCCGCCGAAGCGTTGGATCTGTTGTTCATCCTGCACGCCGATCACGAGCAAAACGCCAGCACATCGACCGTGCGGCTGGCGGGCAGCACCGGCTGCAATCCCTACGCTGCGATCTCGGCGGGCGTATCGGCCCTGTGGGGCCCGGCGCACGGCGGCGCAAACGAGGCGGTGCTCGACATGCTGGACAGCATCGGCTCCGTGGCCAACATCGATAAGTTCCTTGCCCGGGTGAAGGACAAGAACGACAGCGTTCGGCTCATGGGATTCGGCCACCGCGTCTACAAGAACTTCGACCCGCGCGCGAAGATCATCCGCGGCATGTGCTATCGGGTGCTGGAAAAGATGGGCAAGGGGAACAATCCGTTGTTCGACCTGTCCCTCAAGCTGGAAGAAATCGCGCTCAAGGACGACTACTTCGTATCGCGCAAGCTCTATCCCAACGTCGACTTCTATTCCGGCATCATTTACAGCGCATTGGGAATTCCGCGCTCCATGTTCACGGTCATGTTTGCGATTGCGCGCACCGCGGGTTGGGTGGCGCATTGGCAAGAAATGGTTTCAGATCCGCAAATGAAGATAGGCCGCCCCCGTCAGCTCTATACCGGTCCCACCAAGCGAGACTACCAGCCGATCGACAAGCGCTGATGAGGGCTTCAGTTCCGGCCTTGAAATGCGCGCCGCTGTTGGTTTTGATCGCCAGCATCGCGGCGGCCCAGGATGTACCCAGCGAGCAGTCGCCGCCGGCCGCTGCCGGGACCAGCGCTGCTGCCCAACCTCCCGCGGCGCTTTTACCCGAGAAGAATCTTTGCGCGGCACGCGCGGACCCCGTAGCCGTGGGCAGCGTGCAATGGAACGGCTGGGGGCGCGATCTTTCCAACACGCGCTATCAACCGGAACCCGCGATTCGAGCCATGGACGTGCCGAAGCTCGCGCTCAAGTGGGCCTTCGGCTATCAGGCGGGCACGGAGTTCGGCCAGCCCACCCTGGTGGACGGCAGACTGTTCGTCGCAAGCTCGGCAGGCCGCATTTACGCTCTCGACGCCAAGAGCGGCTGCACCTATTGGACCTATGACGCACCCGCGGGAAGTCGCACGGCAATCTCGATCGGGGAGCTGGGGCAGGCGAAGCGGGCAGCCATCCCGCGCAGACTGAAACGGACCCTGGCGCACCTCGACGTCATCAAGGCGCCGAGCGCGGCCTTCTTCGGCGATGATAGCGGCGCGGTGTACGCCCTGGATGCGCAAAAAGGAACGCTGCTGTGGAAGACCCAGGTGGACACGCACGCCTCGGCGCGCATCGTCGGGGCGCCGACCTTGTACAAGGAAGGGCTGTATGTCGCCGTGGGATCGGACGAGGAGAAAAAATCCGCCGACCCAAACTACAGCTGTTGCACTTTTCGCGGCAGCGTGGCGGCGCTCGACATCGCCAACGGCCGGCTCTTATGGAAAACCTACACGGTGCTCGAGGAGCCGCAACCGACACATAAGAACAGCGCCGGCGCGCAGGAATTCGGACCCGCAGGCGCGGCGGTTGCTTCGCCGCCCACCGTCGATCCGAAGCGTGGCGTGGTTTATGTGGGCACCGGCCGTTCCACAACCTCGCTGGAGCTGTCGCTTACCGATTCGATCGCAGCATTCGACCTGAATGACGGCAAGCTGCGCTGGGTCAAGCAGCTGACGGTAAAGGGCGGTGCGCCCGGCCGCAGCGCCTTTACCAGCCCGCCGGTCCTGCGCACCTTGAGCAGCGGCAATGACGTTATTCTGGCGGCACAAAGGTCGGGCGTAGTGTATGGGCTCGATCCCGATCACGGCGGTGATATCTTGTGGCAAAGCCGGCTGGGCACGGACACGGACGCCGGCGGCATCGCTTGGGGGGCCGCCGCCGATTACCGCAGCCTGTTCGTTGCAGTCGCCGGATCCTTCGCGCAGCCCGGCAATACCAACGGCAGCCTGTGGGCGCTCGACCCGAAGACCGGCATCGCGCGCTGGCATACGCCGGCGCCCACGCCCGCGTGCGCCGCGGCCGAAGCTCCGTGCTCGCACGCACAAACTCAAGCGGTCACCGTCATGCCGGGCGCCGTCTTTTCGGGGTCGATGGACGGGCACCTGCGCGCCTACTCGACCATCAACGGCAAAATTCTCTGGGACTTCGACACGGTCAAGACCTATCAGACGCTAAACGCGGTTCGCGCGAGCGGCAGCCCGCTGGATCACGGCGGGGCGACCATCGTGAACGGCAGCGTCTATGTCAATTCAGGCAACGCGCTGTTGGCATTTTCAGTGGATGGGAAATAGGTGCACGGAAAAAGGACGCGATCAATATTCATGGCGCAATTAATTTTCAAGGCACGTTGCATGCGGCTGGGATGGTTGGCGGTGGGCTTATATGTGGCGGCAGCGGCGAGCGCCGCGGTTGCGGCCGATCCGGCCCAGCCGGCGCTGGAAAATTCGGTGGTCAAGATTTTCTCGACCATGCGCTATCCGGACCCTTTCAAGCCCTGGACCAAGCAAGCACCGAGCGAGGCCACGGCCTCCGGTGTGGTGATCGAAGGCAAGCGCATTTTGACCAACGCCCACGCGGTGCTGTACGCCAGCCAGGTGCAAATTCAGGCGAACGCCGCCGGCGATAAGCTGCCGGCGACCGTGCTCGCGGTCGCGCCCGGGATCGACCTCGCCGTACTGCAGCTGGACGATCCGAGTTTCTTCGACACGCATCCCCCCGTCGCGCGTGCCGGCAAACTGCCGCAGATCAAGGATGCGGTGCTGGCTTATGGTTTTCCGGCCGGCGGTTCATCCCTGTCGATCACCAAAGGCATCGTCTCGCGCATCGAATTCGCCTCGTACAACTATCCGGTCTCCGGGCTGCGAATTCAAATCGACGCGGCAATCAACCCGGGCAACAGCGGCGGCCCGGCCATTGCCGGCGACAAAATGATCGGCCTCGCATTCAGCCGGCTGGGAGGCGACAGTCAGAACATCGGCTACATCATTCCGAACGAAGAAGTCGAACTCTTCCTCAAGGACATTGCCGCCGGCCGCTACATCGGCAAGCCCAGCATGCACGATGACCTGCAGACACTGGAGAATCCGGCACTGCGCGAATACTTGAAGCTGGACAAGAGCGTGGAGGGCATGGTGGTGCACCGCCCGGATAGGTCCGAGGCCGACTATCCGTTGAAAGAATGGGATGTGATCACGCATATCGGCAGCACACCGATCGACAATCAAGGCATGGTCAAGATCGACAAGGACCTGCGCGTGCACTTCACCTACATGATTCAGAAGTTGGCGAAGGACGGCAAACTGCCGCTGACGGTGGTGCGCGCCGGCAAGCCGATGAAGGTGGAGCTGCCCGTCTCGGCCGAGTACCCGACCCTGGTGCCGGATCTGCACGGCGAGTATCCGTCCTACTTCGTTTATGGTCCGCTGGTGTTTTCACGCGCGACCCGGCAATTCTTGGCCGGAATTGAAAACAACGCCGGTGTGATGCGTCTCCTGGGTTACCTGAAGAACCCGCTGGTGACCCGGCCTTTCGACCCGCCGAGCGACGATCTGCAAGAGCTGGTGGTCATTTCCTCGCCGTTTTTTCCGCACAAGCTTGCCAACGGTTACTCGAATCCGGCCGGCTCGGTGGTGTATTCGGTCAACGGTACGCCCGTGAAGAGTCTGAAGCACTTGGTGGCGCTGCTGCGCGATCTGAAGGATCCATTCGTGACGCTTGAATTTGCCGGCAAGAGCGGCGAAGGGCTGGTGTTCTCGCGTGCGGCGCTGGTCGGCGCGACGGACGACATCTTGACCGACAACGGCGTGCGCGCGCAGGGATCGCCGGACATGTTGGCGGTGTGGCAGGCGAAGGCGGGTACTTGAGCAGAGCCGCGCGAGGCGGCGCGCTCTACTTGGCGTCGACCAGTTCCGAGACTTCGCGGACGTCGGCCCGCTTCATGGGCCGCCCGTCCACGGGAGAGTAGGGCGACTGGCGGATGCCGTCGACCGGGAACACCGTGGCGTCGACCGTGCGGCCGCTGGCCTCGAAGCGCAGCGCCGGATAGTTCACGCTGCGTTCCGCGTCCATTTTGACGCGCCGTTCATAGAACTCGTGCGGCACGCCGATTTCCAGCAGCCGAATCGCAACCGATTTGGAGGCGTCCGCGAACAAGTGCAAATTGATGTCGCTGTAATTCGTCGCGGTCCCGGTGAGCACGGAGCCCACCAAGCGCGGTTGAAACTCCGCCAAAATCCGCATGGTGTCGAGTGCGATACGCCTCTGTTCCTTTAGGGTGTGATCATGGGTGTCGCGTCCGAAGAGGCGCTGATGCGCACGCAGCGCATCTTCGATCTCGATATTTTTCGGCAGCACCGCGACGTCGTTGACGCCGAGACGCTCCGCGGCCTTGCGCTTGGCTTGCAGGAAATCTTCAATGCCGTGTTCGGCCATGATTCTCGCGGCCTCTTGGGCGAGAGCGCGGCGCAAATCTTCGGCACGCTGCGAAAATTTCTTGGGCATGTTTTATGGGTAGTCGGACGGGCTCTTAGAATATCGGTTTATCGCTTTCCGGGTTGTTCGGGTTCTGGCCCTCGTAAAGCTCCGCCTTCGGCAAATTTCCCTCGATGAATTTTTCCATGATGCCGTTGGGGTCGTCCGAACTCGCGAGCAAGCCGGTCGTCGGCGAAATGCGCGCGCTGACTATGCCGTCGGGTACCGGGACGGGATGTCTGGGCGTGCCGGCCAATGCCTCCTTCATGAAGTAGGTCCAGGCTGGTATCGCCGTGCGGCCGCCCTGCTCGCCTTCGCCTAACAAACGATCCGAATCGAAGCCCACCCATACCGTCGTGACCAGATCGCCATTGAAGCCATTGAACCAGGTGTCATGCGCGTCGTTGCTGGTACCGGTCTTGCCGGCGATGTCGTCGCGATTGAGCGTGCGCGCGCGCTGACCCGTGCCGCGCTTGATGACATCCGCCATCATGTCGGCCAGCAGGTAGGATATTTGCGGGCTGATGATCTGAGGCGCCAGATCCTTGGCGGGAATCAAGGTCTTGCCGTCGTGCGGAGCCTCGTCCAAAACGGCCGCGCGACCCGCACCGGCGGCGCTTTTCGGGGGTGGTCCCTGGCTCGGGCGGCCGCATTGTGCACAGGCGATGGCCGGGTTGGCCTCCTGCAACATCCTGCCGTTGGCATCCTCGACATGGTCGATGTAATACGAGCTGACCTTGAAACCGCCGTTGGCGAAAGCCGAGTAGCCGATCGCCACTTGCAGGGGACTCAATTCTGCCGTTCCCAGCGCGAGCGTCAAATCATCCGGGAGTTGCGATTTGTCGAAGCCGAAGCGGGTGACATAGTTGCGGGCATAATCGCCGCCGATGGCGCGCATCAAACGCACTGAGACCAGGTTCTTGGATTGAACCAGCGCATCGCGAAGCCGAACGGGGCCGGCGAACTTGCTTTCGAATTCCTTGGGGCGCCAGGCCTGTTCCTTGCCTTCCTCGTCGATTACCACCGGTGCATCTATGACCACGCTGGCGGGAGTGAACCCCTTGTCGAACGCGGCGGCATAGATGAAGGGTTTGAATCCCGAACCGGGCTGGCGCCGGGCCTGGACGACGCGGTTGAATTTGCTCTGAAAGAAGTCAAAGCCGCCGACCAGCGCAACGATCGCTCCATCCTTCGGATCGACCGAGACCAGCGCGCTTTGCGCCTCGGGCACTTGCACGAACAGCAGAGAGTCGGGCGTGCGGCCCACCGTGTAGA